>NZ_JBHVLR010000016.1:0-159407 GCF_042797335.1 Nocardiopsis sp. NPDC057823
GGCCCCCCGGGGTCCCACACCGCCCCGCGTGGCGCCCCACCGGCCGCTCCCCCCCCCCGCCCCCCGGCCGGCCCCCCCCCCCCCCTCTTCCCGGGGATGCGGGCCCGCGGCCGTGCGGGGGACGGGGCGCTCAGGCCCGGTGCCGGGGCACGTGCTGGGCCTCGGGCTCCGCGCGCTTGTCCGCGGGCCGCTCCTCGCCCTCCTCGTACAGGCCCTCGAAGTACTCCTCCTCGGTGACCTCGTGCTCCTCGGTGCGCCGCCAGCGCCCGCCGACGAACACCGTGGCCGCCAGCACCAGCGCCACCGGCACGAACACGCCCAGCGGCAGCAGGTCCAGCGCGCCCTCCAGGCCGGGCACCGGGGGCAGGCGCTCCAGCAGGTGGCCGCGCACCAGCGCCACACCCGTCGCGGAGCCCAGCACCAGCGCCACCGACAGCGGCAGCATCGGGGTCAGCCGCGGGGGGACGGCCAGCAGCGCCACGATGACCCCCACGCCCACCAGGCCCGCCAGGACCAGGGGGCCGCTGCCCTCCAGGACACCGCGCTCGGCGGCGTGCAGGGAGCGCAGGTGGGAGAAGGCCCAACCGCAGGCCAGCAGCAGGACGGGGGCGAGGATGAGACCGGACAGGAAGCCGACGATATGTCGCACGGGGGTGCTCCTCTCAGGGGTTGCGCGACACCTTAGCGACAAAACAGGTGACCAGCACCCGAACCCCCACCGAACGGGACCACCCGGCCCCCGGCCCGCCGACCGTGCCCCGGACGCGCGGCGGGCGCCGCACCCCGGTGGGGGAGCGGCGCCCGCGTCCGGACGTCCGACGGGTCAGGGGGCCCCGGGGTCCCGGCGCAGCCCGTCCGCCCCGGCCCGCCCGTCCATGGGCAGGACGCGGTCCGAGGGCGGGCTGCCGAAGCGCCGCCGCACCTCGAAGGCGGCCAGGGCCACCGCGACCGCGCCCAGGGACGCCAGCAGCGCCGGGCGCTGGTCCGGGATGACCAGCATCGCCACCCCGATCACGACCAGGCCGACGAGCGTGGCCCAGGTCAGGTACGGGAACGCCCAGATGGCGAACCCCAGCCGCTCCGGCTCGCGCTCGCGGACCCGGCGCCCCACCACCAGCTGGGAGGCGCAGATCGTCAGGAACAGCACCAGCAGGATCGCGCCGATGGAGGCCACCAGGAACGGGAACACGTGCCCGGGGAACAGGTACTCGGCCACCGCGGCCACGTACCCGACCACCGTGCCCAGCAGGATCGCCCGCACCGGCACGCCGCGCCGGCTGGTCCCGCGCAGCACGCGCGGGGCGTCCCCCTGGCGGGTGAGGGTGAACAGCATCCGCGAGGAGGTGTACATCGCGGCGTTGAGCACGCTCAGCACGGCGATGAACACCACGATCTCCATGATCAGGGCCGCGCCGGGGATCCCGACGTGCTCCATGACCGCCACGAAGGGGCTGGCCCCCGGATCCACCGTGCCCCACGGCAGCACCGCCACGATGACCAGGATCGAGGCCACGTAGAACAGGCCGATGCGCCACAGCACGTTGGTGACCGCCGTGGCCACCCCGCGCTCGGGCTCGGCGCTCTCCCCGGCGGCGACGGTGATGATCTCCACGCCGCCGAAGGCGAACAGCACCACCACGGTCGCGGCCAGCACGGCCGTCCACCCCTGGGGCGCGAACCCGCCGTGCTCCCACAGGTTGGCGACCGAGGAGCCGTCGGCGCCCTGCCACAGGCCCAGCGCCCAGGCACCGCCGATGAACAGGAACGCCACGATGGTGGCGACCTTGACCAGGGAGAAGAACGACTCGGTCTCGGCGAAGACGCGCACGGAGATGAGGTTGGCGGCCGTCATCGACAGCAGGACCGCCAGGGCCAGGATCCAGGCCGGGACGCCGGGGATCCACCCGGCCAGGATGGTGGCGCCGGCGACGGACTCGGCGGCCACCAGGACCGCGTACATCCACCAGTAGACCCAGCCGATGGTGAAGCCCGCGCGGGGGCCGAAGGCCAGGCGCGCGTAGTCGGAGAAGGAGCCCGCGGCCGGGACCGACACGACCATCTCGCCCAGGGCGCGCAGGGTCAGGAAGACCAGGGCGCCGGCGATGAGGTAGGAGACCACGGACGCGGGGCCGGCCGCCTGGATGACCGCGCCGGAGCCGATGAACAGGCCCGCCCCGACCGAACCGCCGATGGCGATGAGCGCCATGTGGCGGCGCCGCAGGGTGTGGGCCAGCCCGGTGGTGGTGGACTGATCTGGGGTGTTCGCCGCGGGGTTGGGCGGCGTTGTACTGCTCGTCACATCCCCAACACTAGGAGCACACCGTCACCCCGGTGAGCACCGACCCCACAGAAAACACCCCATCAACCCACCAATATGGGGCAAATCACAGTGAAATCCGGCCAACCGGCACGCACATGACCGGGGACACCCACACGGGCGACCGCCGCCACCACACGGCGTGAGCGCCGCCACGCCACCGGTCCGTACCGGTCCGGACCCTCCCCACCACGGGGGAGGCGCACCACCGCCCCGGCGTGCGACGATCACCCTGTGCGCCACCTCCACCGACCGCTCACCACGGCCGCCCGACCCTTCACCAGCGCCCACACCTACCGCCGCTGGGCCTACCTCATCATCGGCGGCGCGCTCCTGACCCCCTACGCCATGGCCGGCCTCGTCCTGGCCACCCTCATCACCCAGGGCGGCACCGCCCAGGAGAGCCCCGGCCCCGCCGGCTGGGCCCTGGGCCTGCTCATCACCCTGGCCGCGCTGGCCGCCACCGCCCGCGTCCCCGCCGTCGCCGGCGCACAGCACCAGCTCGCCCGCGCCCTGCTGCGCGGCCCCCTGAACCTGCTGCCCGACACACCCCCCGCACCCGGTGTGCGCACCTTCGTGTGGCTGTGCCTGTTCACCTTCACCGGCATGGCGGTCTGCCTGGCCACCATGGTCGGCCTCACCGAGTCCGCCCTGCTCGCCGTCGCACCCCTGACCGGCGACCCCCTCGCCCCCGCCGGGCCCCTCACCGTCCTGGGCCCCTCCCCGGACCCGGTCCCCAGCCCGCTGGGCCCCCTCGCGGGCCTGACCCTGCTCCTGGCCGTCATCTCCGCCGTCGCCCTGACCGGCCACCTCATGGCCCGGCTCGCCCCGCGCCTGCTGGGCCCCTCGCCCGCCCGCCTGCTCGCCGACGCCCAGGCCCGCGCCCGCACCCTGGCCGAACGCAACCGCCTGGCCCGCGAACTCCACGACTCCCTGGGCCACGCCCTGTCCGTCATCACCCTCCAGTCCGCCACCGCCGCCCGCCTCATCGACACCGACCCCGACTTCGCCCGCCAGGCCCTCACCCACATCGCCGACCAGGCCCGCACCGCCACCGCCGACCTCGACCACGCCCTGGGCATCCTGCGCGAGGACACCACCGCCCCCACCGCGCCGCCCCCCGACCTCACCCACCTCACCCACCTGGCCGAGACCGCCTCCCACACCGGCACGCCCCTGCACCTGGCCCTGAACGGCGACCCCCGCACCGTCCCCGCCCTGCTCTCCCGCGAGACCTACCGCATCGCCCAACAGGCCCTCACCAACGCCCTCACCCACGCACCCGGCCGCCCCCTCGACCTCACCCTGGACATCGCCCCCCGACACCTGCACCTCACCGCCACCAACCCCCTCCCGCCCCGCCGCCCCCTGGGACGGCGCCGCACCGGCGGCCGCGGCATCACCGGCATGCAGGAACGCGCCCACCTGCTCGGCGGCACCCTCACCGCGGGCCCCCACCCCGCCGCCGACCCCACCCACTGGACCCTCGACCTCACCCTGAACTGGAAAGACACCGACACCCCATGATCCGGATCGCCCTGGTCGACGACGAAGCCCTCATCCGCGCCGGGCTCGCCGCCCTCATCAACGCCGAACCCGACATGGAGGCCGTCGGCCAGACCGACGACGGCGCCGGCGTCCCCGACCTGGTCGCCCGCACCCGCCCCGACCTGGTCCTCATGGACGTGCGCATGCCCCGCCTGGACGGCATCCAGGCCACCCGCACCCTCACCGCCCGCCCCGACGCCCCCCGCGTCCTGGTCCTGACCACCTTCGACAACGACGCCTACGTCTGGGACGCCCTGCGCGCCGGCGCCACCGGGTTCCTCCTCAAACGCACCCCGCCCGAGGACATCCTGGCCGCCATCCGCATCACCCACCGCGGCGAGAACCTGCTCTTCCCCACGGCCCTGCGCGACCTGGCCGCCACCAGCCCCTCCCGGCCGACCCCCGCCGCCCGCGCCGTGGCCACCCTCACCCCCCGCGAATCGCAGACCCTCACCCTCATCGCCCAGGGGCTCACCAACACCGAGATCGCCCACCGCCTGCACCTGGGCACCGAGACGGTCAAGACCCACGTCTCCAACATCCTCACCAAGCTCGGCGCCCGCGACCGCACCCAGGCCGTCATCGCCGCCTACGACTCCGGCCTCGTCCAGGCCCGCCGCTGACCGCGACCGCGCCGCGACGGGGGAGGGCCGGACCGGGCCACGGCGGGGGAGAAGGGGCGAACCCCGACGAACCCGCCCCGCCCCGGGCCCGCGGCGACGACACGCCCACCACAACCCCGGCACCCGGTCACCGGACTGCTACGTTCGGCAATCACACTCCGTCGCACCACCGGGAGCAGCACCGTGCCGACCATCGACCTGGACCACATCAGCACCCTCTACCGCACCCACCGCGACGGCCTCGCCCACGCCCGCGACCACATCCGCGCCCTGCCCGCCACCCCGGCACCCGCCCCCGCACCCCACGACATCGAAGCCGAGATCACCTACCTCCTCGTCCGCCACCACGCCCCCGACCACGTCGTCCGCATCGGCACCGCCCACAGCACCGCCACCGCCTGGACCCTCGCCGCCCTGCACCACAACGGCACCGGCCGCCTCCACACCTTCGACACCCACGACCCCCACCCCCACCACCTCCCGCCCGGCATGGACCCCGACCGCTGGACCCACACCAAGGGCGACGTCCGCGCCAAACTCACCCACCTGCCAGAACACACCGGACTGCTCGCCCTCGACAGCACCCACGGCGGCTGGTTCGCCCGCTGGTACCTCCACCACCTCCTGCCCACCCTGGACCCCCACACCCCCATCGCCGTCCACGGCGTCTTCCAGCACCCCCACACCCCGCCCTTCACCGAAGGCGCCCTCGTCCTGTCCTGGCTCGCCAACAACACCACCGGCTACTTCACCGCCTCCGCCGCCCGCGCGCCCCACGCCCACCGCGCCCTCACCGACCTCAAGGCCGCCCTCGGCCTGGACGCCCCCCTGCACCCGACCCGCACCGACCCCGCGATCTTCTTCCACCTGCCCACCCGCCCCCACCCCGCCTCACCGGCCACCACCCGGCCCCGCGCCCACGCCACCCACTGACCCGGCGCACGAAAAAAAGGGGGGCGGCCCCAGGCCACCCCCCACCGCACGCGCTCACACGCCGTCGGACTCCAGCGAACGCCCCTCACGCGCGGCCGCGCTCTCGCGCACCCACACCACGTCGGCCGCGTCCGACACGATCCGCGTGAAGTCCACCGGCTGGTCCAGGCTCACCATGTGCCCGGCCCGCGGCACGTTCAGCAGACGCCCCTCCGCGCACGCCTCGAAGAACTGCCGCTCGTGGATCCGGAAGTGGTCCCGGGCCCCGTTCACCAGCCACACCGGCCCCGGGTACCGCTCCAGCGCCGCCAGCGCGTCCATCTCCGCCACCGCGTCGATCACCGCCGTGGCCGCCTCCACCGCCAGACCGCCGTCCAGCACCGCCTCGGCCGCCGTGTCGCGCAACGTCAACCGGTGGAAGCGCTCGTTCAGCGTCGCCCCCTTGTCCGGCAGCCGGTCCATCAGCACCGCCGGGATCCGGTACACCTGCGCCAGCGCCTGCGCGGGCTTGGCCGTGCAACTGGCCGCCACCAGCCCCGCCACCTTCCCCGGCGCCGCCGCGGCCGTCGCGATCGACACGAACCCGCCCAGGCTCAGCCCCACCACCAGGGCCCGGCCGCCCACGCCGTCGATCGCCTCCACCACCGCGTCCACCGCACGGCCCAGCGAGAAGTCCTCACCCCGCCGCGACCCGTGGCCCGGCAGGTCGGGCGCGACCACCCGCCGGCCCTGCTCCGTCAACAGGTCCACCTGCGGCCGCCACATGCTCCCCGACACCCGCAGACCGTGCACCAGCACGATCGGCACACCCACCGGAACGCCCATGCACCCCACCCCTCACACCTGGTAGCGCACCGTCACCGGCGCATGATCGGACCAACGCCCCGCACGGTCGGGATACCGCTCCACCCGACCCTCCACCACACGGCCGGCCAACTCCGGCGTGCAGACCTGGTAGTCGATGCGCCATCCCGTGTCGTTGTCGAAGGCACGCCCACGATACGACCACCACGAGTACGGGCCCTCCTGGTCCGGGAACAGCGCCCGCACCACGTCCACGTACCCGGCCTCACCGAACACCCGGTCCATCCACGCCCGCTCCTCGGGCAGGAACCCCGAGTTCTTCGTGTTCGCGCGCCAGTTCTTCAGGTCGGCCTCCCGGTGCGCGATGTTCCAGTCCCCGCACACCACCAGGTCCCGGCCCTGCTTCCGGAGCTCCTCGCGCCGCCTGACCAGGTAGGGCAGGAACGCCTTCATGAAGCGCTCCTTCTCGTCCTGGCGCTCGGTCCCCACCTCGCCCGACGGCAGGTACAGGCTCGCCACCGACACCCGGCCGAAGTCCGCCTCCAGGTACCGGCCCGACGCCTCGAACTCGGCCTCGCCGAACCCCACCCGCACCGCGTCGGGCTCCACCCGCGAGTACACCGCGACGCCGGCGCGCCCCTTGGCCTCGGCCGGGGCCAACGCCACGTGCCACCCCGGGGGAGAGGCCACCTCCGGAGGCAGCTGGGCCGCCTCCGCGCGCACCTCCTGCAGGCACACCACATCGGCCGTCGAGGCCGACAACCAGTCCACGAACCCCGGCGACTTCTTCGCCGCGGCCCGCAGCCCGTTCACGTTCACCGTCGAGATCACCATCGTCTGCTGCACGCACACAGCCTAACCAGCGCCGCCCACGACCTCGCCGCGATCGCCCCCCGCCAACCGCCGCACCACCCCGTACGTCCGGTTCGACGACGCCGCGTCCCGCGTCGCCCGCGCCGTCACCTCGATGTACGCCTGCGAGGACGCCACCGAGGCGTGCCCCAGCAGGTGCATGATCTCGGTGACCGACGCCCCGTCCTCCGCCAGCCGCGTGGCGAACGTGTGCCGCAGCGCGTGCACCAGCGTCCCCCGCGCCACCCGGTCGTTCACCCCCGCGTGCCGGTAGCACTGCCGCACCAGGTACTGCAGCCCGCCCCGCCGCAGCCCCTCGCCCCGGTTGTCCACCAGCAGCGGGTCCGCCCCCGCCACCGCCCCGAACCGCTCCCGCCGCGACGCCAGGTACGCCTCCAGCAGCACCTCCAGCGGCCGCTCGATCGGCAGCACCCGCTCGCCGCCCCCCTTGCCGACCACGCGCACCCGCATCTCGCCCGACCGCCCCGACACCGAGTCCACCCGCAACGCCAGCATCTCCGCCGACCGCATCCCCGTCAGCAGCGCCAGCGCCAGCACCGCCAGGTCCCGCTCCGGCCACGGGTCGCGCGCCTTGCGCGCCCCCCGCGCCAGCGCCTCCAGCAGCCGCTCCGGCGTGTCCTCGCCCCGCAGCGGCTTGGGGCCCGAGGGCCGCACCCGCGGCCGCGGCACCGCCGGCATCGGGTTGCCCGACAGCACCCGCTCCGACACCCAGAACCCGAAGAACCCGTTCCACGTCGACCACGCCCGCAGCACGCTCGACGCCGCCCTGGACGCCGCGAACTCCGCGAAGGCCCCCCGCAGCGTCGCCACGTCCAGGTCCGCCCACCGCAGCTCCTCCGGCCGCGCCCCCCGGATCCCGGCCGCGCACCCCAGCACCCCCAGCAGGTCCCGCCGGTAGGCCGCCACCGTGTGCTCCGACGGCTTGGCCGCCCGACGCGCCACCAGATACTCCTCCACCGCATCCACCAGACGCTCGCTCATGCCCACAGCATTCCCGATCCCGGCCCCCACCGCCCACACGGCACGGACCCGCCGACCGGAACACCCCTTCCCCGCACACGACGAAGGGGCCCCCGCAGCACCCGCCGCGAAAGCCCCCACCGGACCCGCCCCTACGGGCGGACCCTCACTCCGTCTCCAGACCGGCCAGGTAACGGCGCACCAGACGCCGGCCCGCATAACGCTCCCTGCGGTTGGCCGCCCTCACCATCGCCTGCCACTCCGCCCTGCACGCCCGGTCGTTGCACCCCGAACAGCAGGTGCGACCCCACAGCAGCACACCGGGGTCCTCCCACCGGCACCGCGTCCCCTCGTCCCGGGGACCGGGACGCTCGGGCAGATCACACGGGCCGAAGCGGTGATCGTGCACCGCCCCGGGACCATGCTCGGCATGGCGCACCCACAGGGGCTTGGTGGCGTCCGTACGGGACATCTCGTTCCTTCCGGAACCCGCCGCCCGCACCCCGGACCCTCCGGACGGGCGGCCAGGTCCTGAACCTCACGCCCATCACCTCCCGCCGTACACGCATGGACCCCGGACGATACCCCCCACCCCCGCCACCGGCAAGGGAGAACCACGGGGGAGCAGACCCCGCACACCACGACGGGCGCGGACCCCGCGGCCCGCGCCCGTCCCACCGGGGGAGGGGGCTCACACCCCCGCCACCTCCCGCGCCCCCCGCGCGATCTGCACGTCCTCACGCGTGGGGACCACCAGCGTCCGCACCGACGCCCCCGCACCCGAGATGTCCGCCTCCCCGGACACCCCCTCGTTCGCCGCCCGGTCCACCACCACCCCCAGAAAACCCAGCCCCTGCGCCACCGCCCACCGCACCGGCGCCGACCGCTCGCCCACACCCGCCGTGAACACCAGCACGTCCAGACCGCCCAACGACGCCGCCATCGCCGCCACCGACGCCCGCAACCGGTGCACGTACACCCCGAACGCCAGCACCGACCGCTCCTCGCCCCGGCCGACCCCCGCCAGCACCTCCCGCATGTCCGCCGTCCCCGCCAACCCCACCAGACCCCCGCCCCGCTCCAGCCCCTCCGCCACCTCGTCCGCGCCCAACCCGCCCTCACGCTGCAACCACAGCACCATCCCCGGGTCCACGTCCCCCGAACGCGTCGCCATCACCAGCCCCTCCAGCGGCGTGAACCCCATCGTCGTGTCCACACACCGCCCCTCCGCCACCGCCGCCAACGACGCACCCGCACCCAGGTGCGCCGTCACGATCCGGCGCCCGCCCGTCCGCCGCGCCGCCACCCCCGACACGTACGCGTGCGACAACCCGTGGAACCCGTACCTGCGCACCCCGAACCGCTCCCGCCACTCCGACGGCACCGCGTACGTGAACGCCTCCGGCCCCAACGACGCGTGGAACGCCGTATCGAAACACGCCACCTGCGGCACCCCCGGCACCGCCTCCGTGATCGCCTCCACCCCCGCCAGCGCCTTGGGCTGGTGCAGCGGCGCCAACGGCGTCAGCGCCGCCAACCGCTCCACCACCCCCGCGTCCAACCGCACCGGCTCCGTGAACTCCCGACCCCCGTGCACCACCCGGTGCCCCACCGCCTCGGGGGAGGGCAGCCCCTCCAGGAAATCCCGCACCGCCGACGGATCCCACCCGCCGTCCACCAGCTCGACCGTCCGCGACCCCAGCACCGCGTCGTCGGAGTCCAGCAGGCTCAACTTCAGCGTCGAGGACCCCGCGTTCACCACCAGCACCCGCATCAGTACGGCCACACCCAATCCCTGATATCCGCCGGGTCCTCACCGTGCTCCCGCGTGTAGAGCCGGTGCCGCAACCGCTCGTCCACCATCCGCTGCCGGATGTGCGCCGCCCGCTCGCCCAGCCCCGGCACCCGGTCGATCACATCGATCACCAGGTGGAACCGGTCCAGGTCGTTGAGCATCACCATGTCGAACGGCGTCGTGGTCGTCCCCTCCTCCTTGTAGCCCCGCACGTGCAGGTGCCGGTGGTTCCGGCGCCGGTACGCCAACCGGTGCACCAGCCACGGATACCCGTGGAACGCGAAGATCACCGGCCGGTCCGACGTGAACAGCGCCTCGTACTCCGCGTCCGGCATCCCGTGCGGGTGCTCGCTCGCCGGCTGCAACCGCATCAGGTCCACCACGTTCACCACCCGCACCCGCAGCTCCGGGAACAGCCTCCGCAGCAGGTCCGCCGCCGCCAGCGTCTCCAGCGTCGGCACATCACCCGCGCACGCCAGCACCACGTCCGGGTCCCCGCCCCCGTCCGTGCTCGCCCACTCCCAGATCCCGATCCCGCGCGTGCAGTGCAGCACCGCCTCCTCCACCGACAGGTAGTCCAGCGCGGGCTGCTTGCCCGCCACCACCACGTTGATGTAGTCCCTGGACCGCAGGCAGTGGTCCGCCACCGACAGCAGCGTGTTCGCGTCCGGCGGCAGGTACACCCGCACCACCGACGACGGCTTGTTCAGCACCACGTCCAGGAACCCCGGGTCCTGGTGCGTGAACCCGTTGTGGTCCTGCCGCCACACGTGCGAGGTCAGCAGGTAGTTCAACGACGCGATCGGCCGCCGCCACGCCAGCCCCTGCGTCACCTTCAACCACTTCGCGTGCTGGTTGAACATCGCGTCCACGATGTGCACGAACGCCTCGTAGCAGCTGAACAGCCCGTGCCGCCCCGTCAGCAGGTAGCCCTCCAGCCACCCCTGGCACAGGTGCTCGCTCAGCACCTCCATCACCCGGCCCCGCCGGGCCAGGTGCTCGTCCACCGGGAGGATCTGCGCCCCCCACACCTTGTCCGTCGCCTCGTACACCGCCGACAGCCGGTTCGACGCCGTCTCGTCCGGCCCCACCAGACGGAAGTTGTCCGGGTTGTCGCGGATGACGTCGCGCAGGAAGTGCCCCAGCACCCGCGTCGCCTCACTGGTGTGGGTGCCGTGCCCCTCGAACACCGACCCGTAGCGCCGGAAGTCCGGCAGCCGCAGGTCCTTCAGCAGCAGGCCCCCGTTGGCGTGCGGGTTGGCGCTCATCCGCCGCCCGCCCTGCGGCGGCAGCCCGCGCAGCTCCTCCACCGGGGCGCCCGCCTCGTCGAACAGCTCCTCCGGCCGGTACGACAGCATCCACTCCCGGAGCATCCGCCGGTGCTCCTCGTTGGAGCGCACCTGCGCCAGCGGCACCTGGTGCGACCGCCAGGTGTTCTCCACCGGGGCCCCGTCCACCTCCCGCGGGCCCGTCCACCCCTTGGGGGAGCGAAGGACGATCACCGGCCACGTCGCCCGCCGCTCCAGCCCCGAGGTCCGCGCCACCCGCTGGATGTCGGCGATCCGGTCCATCGCCTCGTCCAGGGCCTCGGCCATCCGCCCGTGCATGTACACCGGGTCGTCGCCGCTGACCATGATCGGGTGGTAGCCGTGGCCCCGGAACCGCTGCAGCAGCTCGTCCTCGGGGATGCGCGCCGACACCGTCGGGTTGGCGATCTTGTAGCCGTTCAGGTGCAGGATCGGCAGGACGGCGCCGTCCTGCACCGGGTCCAGGAACTTGTTGGAGTCCCAGCTGCCCGCCAGCGGCCCGGTCTCGGCCTCGCCGTCGCCGACGATGCAGGCGACCACCAGGTCCGGGTTGTCGAACACGGCCCCGAAGGCGTGGGCGAGCGCGTAGCCCAGTTCGCCGCCCTCGTGGATGGAGCCCGGGGTCTCCGGGGCGACGTGGCTGGGGATGCCGCCGGGGAAGGAGAACTGGCGGAACAGGCGCTTCATGCCGGGCCCGTCGCGGCTGACGTCCCGGTAGACCTCGCTGTAGGTGCCCTCCAGCCAGGCGTTGGCCACGGCGGCCGGGCCGCCGTGGCCGGGGCCCATGATGTACATCATGTCGAGGTCGCGGGCCTTGATGACCCGGTTCAGGTGGGCGTAGCAGAAGTTGAGCCCCGGGGTGGTGCCCCAGTGGCCCAGGAGGCGGGGCTTGATGTGCTCGGGGCGCAGTTCCTCCCGTAGGAGGGGGTTGTCGAGCAGGTAGATCTGGCCGACGGAGAGGTAGTTGGCTGCGCGCCAGTAGGCGTCGATGCGTTGGAGTTCGTCCTGGCCGAGTCCCATGCTCTTCTCCCTGGATGGTGTGGTCGGGGGAGTGCGGGGATCGGCGGGCTCCCGGGTGAGGGGGAGGGGCTCGTCGATCAGGGCCACGGTAACCGCGGGGGATCGCCGAACTCCAGACGCCGAGCCGGTCCGGTGACCTTCGGGGGGATGCGGGGTTCGGGCGCCCTGAAACGGTCATTCGATGGGATGGAGGGCGCCATGGGCATGAACTTCACAAGGACACGCAAATGATGCATAAAGCATGTTATGCATCAAAACTCGGCGGATGGGGGTGGGGGTGGAGCGGGGGACGCCCGCCGTTCGGCACCCGGCTGCTTCCGGCTGTTGGGGGTGCGGGGAGTCGGGGGCCGGGATCTCCGGGGGCCGACGGAGGTGGCCCTGGGGGGCATGGGTCAATGCCGGCGGAACGCAGCGGGCGGCGTCGCCCGGGAGTGATCCCACCGGTGGCGCGGGAGCCCAGGTGACGAGTGTGCGCGGGCGGTCGAAGACGCCGCGGGCGATGGCCGGCGGGCCGATGTCGCGGGCGGGCGCCCGGACCGCAGGACATGACTCTCCGGATTCGCCGATCACCTTCCGTGGTCATCGATCCTGTGGCCGACGTGCCGCCTGGGCGCGCCGCCTGTCGGCTCGCCCCGGATTCCGTCGGCGCTCGTGCGCGCGGGCGTTCGTCGAGCCCCGGGCGTCCGTGTGCCGCGCGGCGGGATGGCGCTCGAGGCCCCGAACGGCGGCCGGAGCACCGGAACGCCTGCGGTGCGGGCGTTCCAGCCCCTCTCGGCCTTCCTGTACACACCGCCGATAATGCACATTATGTCAAGTAAAACGTTGGAGCGCCCTCCCCACAGGGTTTCCCGGCTCTCATCTCGAGGACAGAACCTGACCTCCACTCTTCCTAGGGTGGATCCACGGACACGGAGCCACCCCCGAGGAGCACGATGGGCACCCCCACCACTTGGCAGGACATGACCGCGCGACGCCTGTGGCGGCACGGGCTCGCCGCCCCCGGCGACAGCGCCGCCGACGTCGTCTCGGCGATGTGCGGCGCCCACGCCCAGGTGATGTCGGCGGCCGAGCTGTCCGTGGGACTGCGTCTCAAGGGCGCGGACCGCACCCGCGTGCGGTCCGCGCTGTGGGACACCCACGAACTCGTCAAGACCTTCGGGCCGCGCGGGACCGTGCACCTGCTGCCCGCCCGGGAACTCCCCCTGTGGTCCGCGGCGCTGGAGTCCGCCGAAAGCGCCCGGGGAGGCAAGGGCGCCCACAACGGCCTGCTCACGCCGGAGCAGGTCCGGGAGCTGGAGCTCGCCGTCACCGAGGTCCTCGCGGACCGGGAGCTGACCGTAGACGAGCTCACCGACGCGCTGGCCGAGCACGCGGGCCCCTGGGCGGCGGACCGGGTCATGGAGGCCTTCCAGGACAGGTGGCCGCGCTGGCGGGCGGCCACGCAGACCCTGGCCAACCGGGGTGCGCTGTGCTTCGGCCCGATGCGCGGGCGCAGGGTGACCTACACGAGTCCGCGCCGTTGGCTGCCGGACTTCGCGCCCGCGGAGGCCGGGGCGGCGCTGGAGCACGTGGTGCTGTCCTATCTGCGGGCGTACGGTCCGGCGACGCCGCAGCACTTCGCGCAGTGGATGGCGGCTCCCCGGCGGTGGGCGAGCGCGCTGTTCGCGTCGCTGGAGGGGCGGATCGAGCCCGTGGAGGTGGAGGGGACGGTCGCCTACCGGGTGGCGGGGGACGCCGGGGAGGCTCCGGGGTCGGTGCCGGAGGTGCTGCTCCTCCCCTATTTCGACGCCTACACGGTGGGGTCGCACCCCCGTGACGTGGTCTTTCCCGGTGCGGTCGGGCGGCGTGCGCTGGCGGCGGGCCAGGCGGGCAACTTTCCGGTGCTGTACCTGGACGGGGTGGCCGCGGGCGTGTGGCACCAGCGGCGTTCGGGGCGTCGGCTGGACGTGACGGTGGAGGCGCTGGTGCCGCTCTCGGCGGCCCGGCGCGAGGCCGTCGCGGAGCGGGTGGAGCGGATCGGCGAGATTCTGGAGGCGGTGCCGCGGTTGACGTTCGGCACCGTGTCGGTGGGTCCGCACGCCTGAGGGGTGGTGCCCCTCCCCCGGTGCCCGGCGCCGCATGCGCGCGGCCTCCTGGGGCGTCCTCCGCCTGTCGTGGTCAGGGGAATCGCTTGCGGATCGCCGCCGTGATCGCTTCCGGCGCGTGCTCCTGGATGAAGTGCCGTGCGTTCGGCAGTTCGACCACCTCCAGGTCGGTGAAGGCGGCGCGTATCCGCGGGAGCGAGGTCCTCGGGCGGAACACCATGTCCTTCATTCCCCACACCACCAGGGCGGGCTTGTCGCCGAGCAGGGTGGGCACGTCCCGGGAGAGCCGGTCCAGCAGCGGGCGGGCGGCGCGGATCTGCCCGGGCATGGCGGCGAGGCCGCGGCGGGCCTGTGGGGTGGGCTGTACCGCGCGGTAGTGGTCGGCCTCGTTCGCGGTGAGCGTGCGCCTCAGTTCCGAGAGCATGACCCGTTCGATGAGGAAGTTCTGTTCGAGGATCCGCCGCTGCATGGGAGGGCTGCTCATGATGACGCTGAAGGCCCGGTTCGCCAGGGCGTCGACCGGCCAGAACACGGTGTTGCCCAGGACGGTCCCCCGCAGGCGGTCCGCTCGGCGGGTGGCCGCTCCCAGACCGATGGGGCCGCCCCAGTCGTGTCCCATCAGGACGAACCCGTCGAGTTCGAGGTGGTCGATGAGTTCGCCGAGGACGGTGGTGTGTTCGGCGACGGTGTAGCCGAAGGCGGCGGGGCGTTCGGACGGCCCGAAGCCCAGGTGGTCCACGGCGATGCAGCGGTAGCGGTCGCGCAGGTCCTTCACGAGGTGGCGGTAGAGGAAGCTCCATGCCGGGGCGCCGTGGCAGAACAGGATGGTCGGCCCGGTCCCCTCGTCGATGTAGTGGACCCTGCCGGCGGAGGAGTCGAACCAGCGCGACTGGAAGGGGTACAGGTCTGTGTCGGGGACGAAGCCGGTCGGCACGGGGACTCCTTCTGTGGTGTGTCCGCCGCCCGGACGTCTCCGCCCGGTCGCGCCGCCGCGAACCCTTTGCGTGGAATTTCAGGGCCACCCTACAGAGCGGTCGCGCGGCGGGTGTCGCGGGCCCGTCGTGTGTGCGGGCGCCGTAGGCATCGGACGGGTGTTCGGTGATGTGCGTCACTCTGGGATGGCGTTTGCGGTTGGGTGTTCGGGTAGTGGGCTGGTGCACTCGCAGCTCCGTCCCGTACGGGTTCCGCAGTCCCGGGGCGTGTCGAGCGCGAGTGCCGGCCGCGCGCCGATCGGGGGGTGACGTGCGTGGCCGCGCCGTAGCCCCGGTCCGGGGGGAACCGGGTGACGGCGCTCCGAGAGGGCCCCTGCGCGGCGCCGCGTCGCGCGGGGGCCTCCGGGAGCGGGGACACTTCGTCGGCCGGCGAAACGAGTCGTGCCTAGGTTTTCGACCATGACTTCCGACGGACATCTGCGTATCGAACCCCGCATCCTCTACTTCGGGACCCCTGTGGCCCTGCTTTCGACGCTCAACGGTGACGGGACGCCCAATCTGGCGCCCGTCTCGTCGGTCTGGGCGTTGGGGATGACGGTGGTGCTGGGGCTGGGGGCCACCGGGCAGACGGCGCGCAACCTGGGGGAAGGTGCCGGGCTGGTGGTGAACCTGCCCTCTGCCGACCTGTGGGAGCGGGTGGAGCGGTTGGCGCCGCTGACGGGGCGGTACCCGGTTCCCGAGGGGAAGCCGCCGGGCTGCCGGTTCGAGGCGGACAAGTTCGGTGCGGCGGGCCTGACGGCGCAGGAGTCGGAGCTGGTCGGTCCCCCGCGTGTGGTGGAGTGCCCGTTGCAGTTGGAGGCGGTGGTGCGCGAGGTGCGGCCGGACGGTTCCGGTGCCCATGTGGTGGTGGAGGCCGAGGTGGTGCGGGTGCATGCCCGGGAGGATGTGGTGGTGCCCGGGACCGACCATGTCGATCCGGAGCGCTGGCGGCCGCTGGTGTACAGCTTCCGGCACTACTTCGGGCTCGGTGCCGAGGTCGGCCACTCCCACCGCTCCGAGACCGCCGGGGGCCGCTCCCCCGCGCCGGTGCGGGGTGTCGCGTCGTAGGGCGGGTGCGTTCCGTTCGGCCGGCCCTGCCGCCCGGGGCCGGCCCTCCCCCATTGGTGGGTGCCCGGTACTGACAGGATCGGCCGTGTCGGTCCGATGCCCGGGGTGTGGCCCCTCCCCCGCCGGGCCCGCTCGGGTGGAGGTCGCCGGTGGTGGAATTCGTGTGCGCGGGGTGCGGGGCGGTGCTGAGCGCGCCGGTGGAGCGGGTGGTGCTGCCCGACCACGCGCACCAGAAGTGGGGCAACGGTGTGCTGATGCCGGTGTTGATGCGTTCGGGGACGTATGCGGTGGACCCCCGGCGGTCGGGTCCGCCGTGGCTGCCGTGGGAGGCGGTGGACGAGGCGGAGGCGGCGGCCCACGGTGTTCTCGCCCCGGTGCACTCGGTGCCCCTGGGGGCGGCGGGGGCGGTGGTGCTGGCCCCGGGTGACGTCCGCGGAACGGTGCTGGTGACGGAGTGGTGCGCCGGTTACTGCTGCGGCTTGGACGGGTCCGCGGGGCCGAACCTGGCGTGCGCCGGGTGCGGGCGGGCGGTGGGCGCCCGGATCGACGACTGTTCGCTGTGGCAGTCGGTGCGCCTGGAGGCGGACGCGGTGCGGGCGGTGGGTTCCGGGTCCGTGCCTTCGGGGTGGGCACGGGCGTTGGCGGATGCCCGGTGGGAGGAGCCTCCGGGCGGGGCGGCGCCGGGGCCCGGGGCGGGGGCGTGGCCGAGGGCCTCGGCCCTGGAGGGTGTGTGGGAGGCCGCCGAGGGGGCGGCGCTGGCGCATCTTGTGGTGGCGGGGGCGGGGGTGGGCGTGGTGTGCGAGGGGGCGGCGGCGGTGCTGTTCTCGGCCGCGTGCGAGGCGCTTCTCCCGGCCGGGGACCGGGGGTTGCGGACGGCGCTGGCGGGTCCGGGGCTCGGTGTGCCGGACGCGGATGTGCTGGTGGTGCCGGTGCATCCGCAGACGGGCGAGGTGTGGCGGCCCGGTGGGGGTGCGCCTGTGGTGCCGCTCGCCGCGGGCGCCTGGGCGCACCTGGCGCTGCCGGGCGGGGCGGCGTCGGCCCTGGCGTGGGGGCGGGCGCCGGAGCCGGCCCTGCTCGATGAGGTGTCGGTGGGGGTGCTGCCCCATCGGCGGTTCCGGCCGGACCGGGGGGTGTTCCTGGATGTGCTGGCCCGGCTCCCGCGGGTGAGGGAGCCGGTGGTGCGCGCGGTGTACGAGCGGGTGCAGGTTGCGTGGGACGCGTTCTAGGCGGGGGTCAGAGAAGGCGGGACCAGGTTTGGCCGGTGAGGTCGGTGCCGAAGGAGTGGTGGCGGTTCTCGGCGGTGAGGGTGAATCCGTGGGCCTGGTAGATGCGGCGGGCGGCGGCCAGGACGCTGTTGGTCCACAGGGTCATCCGGGTGAATCCGGCCTGGCGGGCGAAGTCCAGGCACCGGCGGACCAGGAGGGTGCCCAGGCCCAGGCCGCGGGCGGCGGGGTCGACCAGGAGCAGGCGCAGGCGGGCGGTGTCGGGGGCGTCCGGGTCGGGGACGCAGAAGACGCAGCCGGCGCGGGTGCCGTCGACTTCGGCGATCCAGGCGCCGCGGGGGCCGTCCTGGTCGGTGTAGTCGGCGACGATGCGGGCGACCAGTGCTTCGAAGTCGGTGTTCCAGCCGTATTCGCGGGCGTAGACCTCGCCGTGGGCCTGGATGGTCCATCCCAGGTCTCCGGGGCGGTCCAGGGGCCTGATCTCGGCCTTCGGTTCTCCCATGGCCGCACCTCCGTCACTGAAACACTCGTTTCAGTGCGATGATAGCCCCGTGACGGCGGCGGGAACAAACGCCCCTTCGGCGCGCGAGAGCGAACTGCTGGAGGCGGCCTACACCTATGCGCTCGGCCACGGTCTGGCCGAGCTGTCCCTGCGTCCCCTGGCGGCGGCGATCGGGTCCAGTCCGCGGGTGCTGCTCTACCTCTTCGGGAGCAAGGACGGGCTGATCCGCGCCCTGTTGGCGCGGGCGCGGCGGGACGAGCTGGACCTGGTGGACCGGGTCGGGCGGCGGGCCCGCGGGCGGGGCGGCGACCTGGCCTCGACGGCGCTGGAGCTGTGGCGGTGGCTGGCCGACGACGCCCACCGGGCGCTGTTGACCCTGTGGGCGGAGAGTTACGTGCGTTCGCTGACCGAGCCGCAGGGGCCATGGGCGGGGTTCGCCGAGGCCACGGTGCGGGACTGGCTGGAGCTGCTGGCCGAGGCGCAGGACGTCGGGGAGCGGGGGTCCCCCGAGGGGGTGGCGCGGCGCACCCTGGTGTTGGCGGTGCTGCGCGGTGCGCTGCTGGACCTGTTGGCGACGGGGGACGTGGAGCGCACCACCGCGGCGGTCGGGCTGGCGCTGTCCCGGGCCGGGTGACTCAGCCGGCGGGTACGGCGCGGCGGAAGGTGCGCCGGTAGGCCGCCGGGGAGACGCCCAGAGCGGCGCGCAGGTGCTGGCGCAGGGAGGCGCCGGTGGCGAACCCGACCCGGGAGGCGACCTCCTCCACGGCCAGGTCGGTGGTCTCCAGCAGGTGGCGGGCGCGTTCCACGCGCTGGGCGGTGAGCCAGCGGCCCGGGCTGGTGCCGACCTCGTCGGTGAAGCGGCGTACGAAGGTGCGCAGGCTCATCCGGGCGTGGGCGGCCAGGTCGGCGAGGGAGAGGGGTTCGTCCAGGTGTTCCAGGGCCCACTGGCGGGTGGCGGCGGTGCCGGTGCGGTCGGGGTCGGGCACCGGGTGCTCGATGTACTGGGCCTGGCCGCCGTCGCGCCAGGGCGGGACGACGCACATGCGGGCGACGTGGTTGGCGACCTCGCTGCCGTGGTCGCGGCGGACCAGGTGCAGGCAGATGTCCACTCCGGAGGCGGCGCCGGCGGAGGTGAGCAGGTCGCCGTCGTCGACGAACAGCACGTCCGGGTCCAGGTCCACGTGGGGGTACCAGGCGCGGAAGACGTCGGTGAGCGCCCAGTGGGTGGTGGCCGGGCGCCCGTCCAGCAGGCCGGCGGCGGCCAGGGCGAACGCGGCGGTGCAGATGGACACCAGGCGGGTGCCCGGGCGCAGTCCGGCCAGGGCGGCCAGCAGTGCGGGCGGGGGTTCGCGGGTGATGCGCCCGGTGTCGAACGGGGGGATGACGACGGTGTCGGCCCGGGCCAGGAGTTCGGGGCCGTGGTCGACGGTGATGGAGAAGTCGGCGTTGGTGGGGACGGTGGGGCCTTCCAGGGCGCAGGTGCGCACCAGGTAACGCCCGTCGGCGGAGCCGAACACCCGGGCGGGAATGCCCAGTTCGAAGGGGTAGACGCCGTCCAGGGCCAGGACGGCGACGAGGTGCGGGCGGGGTTCGGCGCTCATGGCACGATCGTATCGAAAGATGGCGATCATGCCATTGTCCGTCGGTCGGCCGCGGAGCAGGCTGGTTCCCATGAGTCACACGAGCGATGACGCGATGATGCGGGCGGTCTCCCAGGACGCCTACGGCGGCCCCGAGGTGCTGCGGGAGGTGCGCCTGCCCCGGCCGGTGCCCGGGCCGAGCCGGATCCTGGTGCGGGTGCGCGCCGCCGGGGTCAACCCCACCGACTGGAAGCACCGGGCGAACGCCGGGTTCCTGGACCGGCTCCCGCTGGTGCTGGGCTGGGACGTGGCCGGTGTGGTGGAGGCGGTCGGGTACGGGGTCACCCTGTTCGAGCCGGGCGACGAGGTGTTCGGGATGCTGCCGTACCCGTACGGGGTCGGCTCGCACGCCGAGTACGCGGTGGGGCCGGCACGGGCGTTCGCGCGCAAGCCGGCCGGGATCGACCACCTCCAGGCCGGGGCGCTGCCGCTGGTGGCGCTGACCGCCTGGCAGGCCCTGGTGGACACCGCCGACGTGCGGCCCGGGCAGCGGGTGCTGGTGCACGCCGCCGCGGGCGGGGTGGGGCATGTGGCGGTGCAGATCGCCAAGGCCCGCGGGGCGTACGTGATCGGTACCGCCAGTGCGGCCAAGCACGGGCTGCTCAAGGAGTGGGGCGCCGACGAGGCGGTGGACTACCGGGAGGTGGACTTCGCCGAGGTGGTGCGCGATGTGGACGTGGTGCTGGACCCGTTCGCCGGTGAGGTGCTGGACCGGTCGCTGGGGGTGCTGCGGCCGGGCGGGATCGCGGTGTCGATCCTGGCGGTGACCGCCGGGCAGCGGGCCCGGGCGCGGGAGCTGGGGGTGCGGGTGGCGGGCCTGCTGGTGGAGGCCGACCACGCGGGGATGGCGGCGATCGCCGATCTGGTGGAGCGCGGTCTGCTGCGGGCGCACGTGCAGGAGGTGTTCCCGCTCGCGGAGGCGGCCCGGGCGCACGCGCTGGGCGATACCGGGCACGTGACCGGCAAGCTGGTGCTGGAGGTCTGACCGCGGGGCCGCCCCTGTCCGGGGCGGCCCCGGCTTTCGGCCTCTTTCGCGGCGGGGGCCGGGACCGCGCCTGCTCTCGAAGGGATCACTCGTTGTCGGCCGGAAGCAGGTGCGTCGCCAGGCGCAGGGTCGGGCGGCTCATCCGGTGCCGGTGCTCGGCGAGGAAGTCGAGCAGGCGTCGTCGGTCGATCTTGCCGGCCTCGCGCAGAGCGGTGCCGACCGGTTTGGTGACGAGTTCACTGGGGTCGTCGAGTAGGAGATCGGCCAGGGCGAGCGGGTCGTCGAGGTCCCCTTGCCTGATGAGCCAGAAGGAGGCGGTGATCGCGGTCCTCCGCTCGATCGCCGCATCGGACCTCGCGAGATCGAACAGCGGTCGACGCGACTTGTCGAGCAGGTACCAGCCGACGACACGCGGGGCCGAGCGGTCGACGAGGTCCCAGATGTTGATGAATTCGTGGTGGTTCATGTAGGTCTCGTAGAGCCGACGCCGCCCGTCGTCGTCCAGGCTGCGGTGCCGCGCCTTGAAGTCGAGGATCGAGACGCCGACCATGCGCATCTCGTACCACGGGCCGGCCAACAGGCCGGGGACGTGGGAGAGGTCGATGTCCTCCCACTCCTCGGCGGTGTCGAACACCTCCCGCATCCGCACACCGATCGCGTCCAGGCCGCTGTCGGGCGGCAGGCGTCGCATGATCTTGTCCCTCTCCGCGGGGCTCTGCCGGTTGATCAAGGCGTCCTGGATCCGCTCAAGGGGCTGTGCCATTCCGCCGGCCTTCCTGTCGTCGGTCGGTGTTCCGGGGAACCCGCCGGTCCGGGCCCGGGCCACGGGTGAACACCCGGGACCGGGGCGGGTCCCCGATTCCAGAGAACACGTCAGAGCGTCCCGATGCCAGAGCGCGCGTCGCCCGTGTGCGGGCCGGGTCCGGGGGGTCGCCCGGCGGTCTCGTCGTCGGTCGGCGGGGTTCCGGCCGGTACGGCGGTGTGGCCGCGGTCGTTGCGCCTTTCCCGGCGGGGTCGCCGGACCGGTCCTCCCCCGGTCGCCTTTTCCCGTGTGCCGGCCGGGTGTACCGGTCAGGCGGTGGCGGGTTCGGGGAAGGGGACTCCGGCGGGGCGGCGGTGCGCCCAGGGGCGGGCCCGTTCCAGCTGGGCGGCCAGGCGCAGCAGGAGCCCCTCCCCCGCCGCCGGGGCGATGAACTGCACGCCCAGCGGCAGTCCGGTGTCGGTCCAGTGCAGGGGCACGGACATGGCGGGGGTGCCGGTGAGGTTGGCCAGGAGGGTGAACGGGGTCGCGGTCAGGTTGTTCATGACCTCGGTGGTGACCAGGTCGGTGCGGGTCACCAGCCATTCGGTGCGGGTGCGCACCAGGAGGCGTTCGGCGCCGCGCAGCCAGGCGGGCGGGTCCAGGCGTCCGATCGTCACCGGCGGGCCGGCGATGGTGGGGGTCAGCAGCAGGTCGTAACGGGAGTGGAAGTCGGCCAGCGCCAGGATGTGGGCGTTCCAGCGGTCGTGGCCGCGCACGTAGTCGCCCGCGCTGCGGGCCCGGCCCATGGCGGCCAGGATGAGGGTGTCGGGTTCGAAGTCGTCGTCGGTGCAGCCGGTGTCGGCCTTGACGCCGTCGACCAGGGCGGCCATGGACCCGTACCAGAGGGTGAGGAAGTCCTCGGTCAGGGCGCGGCCGTCGATGGCGGGTTCGGCCTCGGACACGTCGTGGCCCAGGTCCTCCAGCAGGGCGGCGGCGTCGCGTACGGCGCGCACGGCCTCGTGGTGGACGCGGGTGCCCAGGGGCGAGCGGTCGGTGAAGCCGATGCGCAGCCTTCCCGGTTCGCGGCCGGTCTCGGCGGTGTAGGGGCGTTCGGGCGGGGCGATGGGGTAGGGCGAGGTGGGTTCGGGGCCGGCCATGACGTCCAGGAGCAGGGCGCTGTCGCGGACGGTACGGGTCAGGACGCCGTTGACGGAGGCGCCGTGCATGGGTTCGCCCCAGGCGGGGCCGAAGGGGACCCGGCCCCGGCCGGGTTTGAGGCCGAACAGGCCGCAGCAGGCGGCGGGGATGCGGATGGAGCCGCCGCCGTCGTTGCCGCCCGCGGCGGGTACGACGCCGGCGGCGACGGCCGCGGCCGAGCCCCCGGAGGATCCGCCGGGGGTGTGGGCGGTGTTCCAGGGGTTGCGCGCGGGGCCGAACTCGCGGGGTTCGGTGATGCCCTTGGCTCCGAATTCGGGCACGTTGGTCTTGGCGAAGGGGACCAGGCCGGCGTCGAGCCAGCGGCGGACGATCTCGGCGTGGCCGGTGGCGGGCACGTGGCGCAGGGCGCGGTTGCCGGCGGAGGTGGGGAATCCGGCGTAGTCCTGGAAGAGGTCCTTGAGTAGGAAGGGCACTCCGGACAGGGGGCCTGCCGGGGGGTGGGCGGCCCGGCGGCGGGCCTCGTCGTACATCTTCAGGACGAGGGCGTTGAGGCGGGGTTCGACCTGTTCGGCGCGGTGGATCGCGGCCTCCAGCACCTCGGGGGCGCTCACCCGGCCCGTGGCGATGAGGTCGGCCAGGCCCACGGCATCGTGTTGCAGGTATTCGTCGACTCGCATGCACGGAACCTAACACCGTTATGAAACGTGTTCTAGTTCTGTGCGGCTCACACTCGCAGGGTCTCGCCCTCGCGGGCGTGGGCGACCGGGCGCCCCAGGGCGGCGCCGGCGCGGGCCGCGGCCCGCTCGGGGGTCAGGGAGGGGCCGGTGTGGGTCAGGACCAGGCGGGCCGCCCCGGCCTCGGCGGCCGCGGCGGCGGCCTCCTCCGGGGTCAGATGCGCCCGCTCCTCCCCCGGCGGCGGGGCGTCGTGGTCGGCCTCGCACAGGAACAGGTCGGCGCCGCGGGCGGCGGCCGCCAGCTGCGGGCAGGGGGCGCTGTCGCCGCTGTAGGCCAGGGTGCGCCCGTCGTGGCGGGCGCGCAGCGCGTAGGCCGGCACGTCGTGCACCACCGCGTGCGAGGTCAGTTCCAGGTCGCCCAGGCGCACCCGGTGGCCGTCGTGCAGGTCATGGAAGGAGAACGTGTTCTCCAGGAACGCGGTGTCGGGTCGGCCGAAGAACCCCGCCAGCCGCCGCGCCAGCCCGGCGGGGGCGTAGACCGGGATCGGCCCCGCGGCGGCGAGGCCGCCGTAGCGCAGCGCGTAGAACGCCGCGGCCAGGTCGGCGCAGTGGTCGGCGTGCAGGTGGGAGATCCACACCGCGTCCAGGGCGGCGGGGTCGGCGTGGGCGCGCAGGGCCGCCAGGGTCCCGAACCCGGCGTCCACCCACACCGACCGCTCCCCCGCCCGCAGCAGGTACCCCGAGCAGGGCCGGCCGGGCAGCGGGGCGGGTGAGGCCGTGCCCAGCACGGTCACCGTCATGGTCATGCCGCGGCTCCGGGGCGCAGGCGGTCCAGCAGGCCGGGGGTCTCGGGGTAGGGGCGCTCGGCGGGCAGCAGGGCGGCGGCCGCCTCCGTCTCTCCCCGCCGGACCAGGTCGTGGACGCGGTGGACGGCGGGGGTGGCGTCGGTGATGGAGACGATCCACTCGTCGGCGTAGCGGGTGGAGGCCTCGCCCGCCAGCCCCAGCTGGAGGGAGCGGTGCTCCAGGGGGCGCAGGCGCAGGTCGCGTTCGGGATCCCACTGCACCCGGGCGGGGGCGGCGGCCAGCTCCCGCCGCCAGGCGTCGCGGTCGGCGTGCACCCCGGGCCTGTAGTGGGACAGGCAGGCGCGGCGCAGCGCCCACTCGAAGCCCTCGCGGGTGATCTCCACCGCCAGCACCGTCTCCTGGCCCTCCTTGCGGGCCCATCCGCACCGGTACATCATCCACAGGAACGAGGGCTTGATCCAGGTCATGCGGCCGCGCTTCCAGTCGGCGGGGAAGCGGCCGTCGCGGGCGGCGGGCAGCCCCAGGCGCGGGGAGTAGGCCTGGTAGACGGTCACCGTGGTGTCGGTGTACCGGGCGCGGATCTGGTGGAGCGGGACCTCGGTGTTCACGGTGTTCACCCTGGCCGCACCCGCCCCGCCCCCGCAAGCCGATTTCGCGGCGGTCAGCGGCCGTGCAGGGGGACGGCGGCCTTGAGGAGCATCTCCGCGTACTCGTCCTCGGGGTCGGAGTCCAGGACGATGGCGCCGCCCGCGCCGACGGTCAGCTCCTCGCCCCGGCGGACGGCGGTGCGGATGGCGATGCTCAGGTCCGCGGCGCCGGAGTCCGACAGGTAGCCCAGGGCGCCGGAGTAGACGCCGCGGGCCGACCCCTCCAGGGCGTCGATGATCTCCATGGTGCGCAGCTTGGGGGCGCCGGTCATGGACCCGCCGGGGAAGCAGGCGCGGACGGCGCCCACCGCCGACACGTCGGCGCGCAGCCGCCCGCGGACGGTGGACACCAGCTGGTGGACGGTGGCGTAGGACTCGGTGTACATGAACGCGGGCACGCCGACGGTGCCGACCTCGCACACCCGGCCCAGGTCGTTGCGGAGCAGGTCGACGATCATGAGGTTCTCGGCGCGGGTCTTGGCGCCGGTGCGCAGCTCCCGGGCCAGGCGGGCGTCGGTGGCCGGGTCGGGGTGGCGGGGGGCGGTGCCCTTGATGGGGCGGCTCTCGGCCTCGCCCTCGCCCGTCACCCGCAGGAAGCGCTCGGGTGAGGCGCTGAGCACGCTGGTGGGGCCCAGGCGCAGCAGGGCGGCGTAGGGCGCCGGGGAGGCGGCCCGCAGGCGGCGGTAGAAGTCCAGGTCGGTGCCGGTGTAGCGGGTGTGCAGGCGGTTGGTCAGGCAGATCTCGTAGCTCTCCCCCGCCGCCAGCTGGGCCAGGCACTCCTTGATGTCGTTGAGGTAGCCCTCGCGGGGGCGTTCCAGCAGGCCGGCGGGGTCTTCGGGGGCGGCGGCCGGGGGCGGGGCGCCCAGCGGGGGGAGGTCGGCCAGGGCGGCGGCGGTGGCCGCCAGCCAGGCGTCGCCGTCGGGTCCGTCGTCGGCGCAGACCAGGTGGGTGCGGCCGGTGTGGTGGTCCACGGCGACGAACCGGTCGCAGCGCAGCCACACCGCGTCGGGGGTGGGCGGGGTGTGGGCGGCGGGGGCGCCGCAGTCGGCCTTGAGCTCGTAGCCGAAGTAGCCCACGTACCCGCCGGTGAACTCGAAGGGCAGCGGGGCGGGGGTGCGCGGCCGCTGGCGGCGTTCCAGGGCGTCGAACACGGTGCCGGGCTCGGTGGCGGCGGTGCCGTCGGGGCGCCGGACATGGACGGGGCCACCGACCCGGTAGGTGAGGACCTCGCCGGTGGCCGCGCCCAGGAAGGAGAAGCGGGCCGGGCCCTGGGGGCGGGAGCTGTCCAGCCAGAACGCGTACTCGGCGTCGCCGTACAGGCGGGCGAAGGCGGCCTCGGTGTCCACCGCGCCCTCCAGGGTGCGGGTGCGCGGTGCGGGGGCGGCCCCGGGGAGGGCGGCGGGAGGTGCGGGGCGCGCGGGCGGTGCCGGGGCGGGGCGGTGGGGGCGGGCCAGGTCCAGGAAGTTGCCGATGAGGGCGGCGCCGTGCTCCCCCGCGATCGACTCGGGGTGGAACTGCACCCCCCAGCGGGGCAGGTCGCGGTGCTCCAGGGCCATGACCACGCCGTCCTCGGCCCAGGCGGTGGCCGCCACGGGGGCGGGCAGGGGTTCGGGGACGGCCAGCGAGTGGTAGCGCACGGCGGTGAAGTCCTGGGGGATCCCCGCGAACAGGCCGGTGCCGGTGTGGCGGACGCGGGTGAGGTGGCCGTGCCGGGGCTGGGGAGAGGACTGGACGTCGGCTCCGGCCAGGTGGGCGATGGCCTGGTGGCCCAGGCACACGCCCAGCACCGGCAGGGGTGTGGCGGCCAGCAGTTCGGGGACGCGGCCCAGGTCGCGGGGGTGCTGGGGGCGGCCCGGGCCGGGCGAGACGACGACGGCGTCCAGGTCCGCGAAGTCGAACCCGTCCCAGGCGGGGTCGTCGTTGGTGAGCACGGCGGGCTCGGCCCCGGCGACCTCGGCGATCAGCTGGAACAGGTTGTAGGTGTAGGAGTCGTGGTTGTCCACGAGCAGAACGCGCATCCCGCCCCTTCTCCTGTGGATGGCGACATTCCAGGATACGGGGAGCCTGCCGGGGTCCGGTCGTCCACAGGGGCGCGGTGCCCCCTGGTGCGGGTGGGGCGGCCCGGGTACACAGGAAGTGGGGACTTCCCCTCGTTGAAGGGAGTACGCGGTGACCGGTCTGTTCGTCACGGTCGCGGTCCTGGTGCTGGTGGCGCTGGGCGTCTATCTCGCGGTCACCGTCTCGGCCTCGGTGGGCGCGGGCAGGGCCGACCCGGGGCCGCGGCGCCCACCGGTGGACCGGGCCCAGGAGGAGCTGCGGCTGAGGTACGCGCGCGGGGAGATCGGCCGGGAGGAGTACCTGCAGCGCAAGATCGACCTGGAGTGAGCCCCGCCCAGGGGCCGCGGTGCGGCCCGGCCGGGCGCGCGGTGGCCCGGCCGTGGGCCGGGTCTCAGTGGTGCGGGATGGGAACGCCCGCGGAGCGGAGCTCGGCCTCGACCAGTGCGTTGAGCCGGGCCCAGGCCGGCGACCGGCCCTCGCGGTGGTGGTCGATCATCCCGTACCGGGTGGCGGTGTCGGGTCCGATCCTGAAGTCCGCCGGCACCGCCAGCAGCTCGCGGTCGGCCAGCAGGTTGGCGGCGATGGCCGTGGCGAGCTCCTCGATCCGGGGGTCCTCGGGTTCCCAGGACTCCGCCTCCACACTGCGCTTGATCAGGTCGACGTACCCAGGGTCGTCCAGCCGGTGTTCGAGGTTGGTCAGGAAGTGGTCCAGGCCCTCCGGTGCCAGCGCCCGGAACAGCACCAGGGCCTCGCGTTGGCCGGCCACGTAGTCGGGACCGAAGCCGAGTCCGGCCATCCGGTCCAGGACCGCGAGGGCGCGGTCGGACAGCAGGGCACGGTCGTCGGCGAGCCGGTACAGCGCGTCCCGTCGGGCGATCAGGTCCGTGATCCGGTCGGTCAGACGCCGCTCGACGTCGGTGAGGGCGTCGGCGAACCGCTCCGGGTCGGCGTCGAGCAGGGACGCGATCTCCGACAGCGGTACGCCTGCGGTGGCCAGTGTCCGGGCCTGGACCAGCCGCAGCAGGTCGTCCGAGCCGTACCTGCGGTAGCCGGAGCCGTCACGCCGCGGTTCGGCGAGGAGGCCGAGCCGGTGGTAGTGCCGCACGGTCTTGACCGTGACCCCCGCGAACGCCGCCGCCTGCCCGATCGTGACGCCCTCGGCCCGGTCCCCCGTCATCGGTTCGGCCCGGGTGTGCGGTCGCGGCCGGGCGTCGTGCCCACGGCCTCGGCCGGGGTGTGCTCGCAGAGCGTCGTGCCCGGGGTCGGATCCGGAGATCTCCCCGAACGGGGCGGGTTCGCTGTGGTCACATGGTGAGTGTGCACCCTGCCCCTGGGGCGGGGTCAACCCGCGCGGCCGTGGACCGAGGGGGCGCGCACGGTCCCGCGCCCCGACGCGCCGCCCCTCGGCCACGGGTCGTCGGAACGACGCGGAGAATCGGGGCTTGACCCTGCCCCGAGGTCAAGGTCGACGCTCGGGGCATGAGCGAAACGAACAAGACCGACCGGAACAACGAGACCACCGGCGGGCAGGACCGCCCGGAACTGCGGGCGGCCCTCCAGGAGATCGTCGACTCCGGGTTCGCGGGGGTGCAGCTGCGGGTGAACGACCGGGGCCGGGAGTGGGTCGGCAGCGCCGGGGTGCGCAAGCTGGGCGAGAGCGGTGAGCCGCCGACCGACGGGCACTTCCGGATCGGCAGCGTGACCAAGACCCTGGTCGCGACCGTGGTGCTGCGGCTGGTGGCCGAGGGCGTGATCGGGCTGGACGACCCGGTGGCCGACTCCCTGCCCGGGTTCGGGCTGGACGGGAGGATCACGGTGCGGATGCTGCTGCAGCACACCAGCGGGGTGTTCAACTTCACCGGCGAGTTCGAACCCGACGGGACCCTCCGGCCGGGGATCCCGGCGCAGGGCCGGGAGTACGTGGACGGCCTGTCCCGCACCTACCGGCCGCAGGAGCTGGTCCTGCTGGCGTTGTCCGAGCCGGCCCGGTTCGAGCCGGGAACGGGCTGGAGCTACTCCAACACCAACTACGTGCTGGCCGGGCTGCTGGTCGAGGAGGTCACCGGCCGCACGCTCGCCTCCGAGATGCGGCGGCTGATCCTGGAACCGCTGGGGATGTCGAACACCGTGTCTCCGGAGGGCTCGCCGGAGATCCCCGAGCCGCACGCCCACGGCTACTACCGGTACGAGGACGAGGGCCGGTCGAAGCTGGCCGACGTCACCCGCATGAACCCCTCCTGGGCGTCCAGCGCCGGTGACATGATCTCGACCACCGAGGACCTCCACACGTTCATCTCCGCGCTCATGGGCGGCAGGCTCCTGCCGGCCCCGCTGCTGGCCGAGATGCGCACGCCCCACCCTGAGAGCGGCGACTTCCGCTACGGCCTGGGGCTGTTCGTGGAGGACACCGACTGCGGAGGCACGGTCTTCCACCACAACGGCGGCTTCGCCGGCTGGGCGGCGCTGATGTACAGCACGCCCGACGGAGGCACGACCCTCACCGCCTCACTGACCGTCGGGGACGGCGAGCTCGACTTCGCCGCCGTGGCGCAGGCGTTCGAGAAGGCGAAGCGGCGGCTCGTCGCGGAGGTCTTCTGCGGCGGGTCCCGCACGGCGAGCTGAGAGCGCTCCCGGACCCGCGTGCCCTCCAGGGGCGGCCGGGGTACGGCGGGGGGATGCCGAGGGGGCCGGCCCCGGTGTGCGGCGGGACGGCGCGGTCCTCGTCGCTGAACCCCCCTTGACGCGCACCCGCACGGCGCCTTCGCGTGCGGGTGCGCGGATGCCCGCCGCCTCCGGGGCCGCGGGGGCGGTGCCGGCGGCGGGCGGCGCACCGCGGGCTCGGGTCGGTCCCGGTACGCCCGAGCGCGCCCGCCCCGGCCCCCGCCCGGGCCGGGGCGGGTGCCGGATCCGGTGGCGGATGGGGGGTGACAAACGCGGAGGGGTCGTGTACGGTGTGCCCCGTCCTGTTGTCTACGAATGAGGTGGACGTTGCGCATCTGAGGTTCGCGATCATCACGCGGCACGGCCCCGACCGGCCGTTCGCCACGGCCCCGGGCCGTCGGCGGATCCGCGTGGATGGAACCTCGGTGCACGAGCCGTCCCCCAACGGGACCCTCTCACCTCTCCTGTCGGCCCCGGCCGCGTGGTGCTCGCATACGAAGCCCCTGTCACTTCGCTTCCGTATTGCGAGAGAACCATGTCCCAACCCACTGTCGCCGGTGCCTCCGTGGCCGTTTCCGCCCTGGGTTTCGCCTGGGCCGACGGCACGGCCGTTTTCGAGGACCTGTCCCTGACCGTGGGCCGCGGCCGCACCGGTCTGGTCGGCACCAACGGCTCGGGCAAGTCCACCCTGCTGCGGCTGCTGGCCCGGAGGCTGCGGCCGGCCTCGGGGTCGGTCACCGTCGGCGGCCGCCTGGCCTACCTGCCGCAGAACATCACCCTGGACACCGGCCTGCGCGTCGACCAGGCCCTGGGCATCGCCGACACCCGGGCGGCGCTGGCCGCCATCGAGTCCGGCGACGTGTCCGAGGAGCACTTCGAGGCGGTCGGCGACGACTGGGACGTCGAGGAGCGCGCCCTGGCCACCCTGGGCGGGCTCGGTCTGGACGGCATCGACCTGGACCGCACCGTCGGGGAGATCTCCGGCGGCGAGGCCACCCTGCTGCGCCTGGCCGCCCTGCTGCTGGAGCGGCCCGACGTCCTGCTGCTGGACGAGCCCACCAACAACCTGGACCTGTTCGCCCGCAAGCGCCTCTACGACGCCGTGGACTCCTGGCGCACCGGCACGCTGATCGTGGTCAGCCACGACGTCGACCTGCTGGAGCGCGTGGACCGCATCGCCGAGCTGCGCTCGGGGTCGGTCACCTGGTACGGGGGCGGCTGGTCGGACTACCAGGAGGCGCTGGCGGTGCAGCAGGAGGCGGCCGAGCGCGCCCTGCGGGCCGCCGACGCCGACATGAAGCGCCAGAAGAGGGAACTGGAGGAGACACAGGTCAAACTGGCCCGACGCCAGAAGCAGAACCGCAGGGTGCAGGCCCAGGGCGGCATCCCCAAGATCGCCGCCGGCAACCTCAAGCGCTGGTCCCAGGAGTCCTCGGCCAAGCTCAAGGGCGTGCACGAGGACCGGATGCAGGAGGCCCGCGAGCGCCGGGAGGAGGCCGCCGAGGCCGTGCGCAGCGACGCCGAGATCAAGGTGGAGCTGCCCGAGACGGCGGTGCCCTCGGGGCGCGAGGTGCTCAAGGCCGAGGGGCTGACCCCGGTGCACGGGGCGCTGGCGAACGCGGACCTGTGGGTGCGCGGCCCCGAGCGGATCGCCCTGGTGGGCCGCAACGGGGCGGGCAAGACCACCCTGCTGCGCACCCTGCTCGGGGAGCTGGAGCCGAGGGAGGGGTCGGCGCGGGTGTTCGTCCCGGCCCGGTTCCTGCCCCAGCGGCTGGACGTGCTGGACGACGCCCTGACGGTGGCCGAGAACGTCGAGCGGCTGGCGCCGGGGGTGGAGGACCAGCGCATCCGCGCCCAGCTGGCCCGGTTCCTGTTCCGGGGGGCGCGCTCGGCGCAGGTGGCGGGGACCCTGTCGGGCGGTGAGCGGTTCCGGGCGGCGCTGGCGGCCCTGCTGCTGGCCTCGCCGGCTCCGCAGCTGCTGATGCTGGACGAGCCCACCAACAACCTGGACGTGTCCAGCGTCCGGCAGCTGACGGGGGCCCTGGAGGCCTACGAGGGCGCGCTGGTCGTGGCCAGCCACGACCTGCCGTTCCTGGAGTCGATCGGGATCACCCGGTGGCTGTTCGTGGGCGAGGAGCTGGTGGAGACCACCGCCGAGGGGGTGCGCGCCCTGCTGGCGGGCGAGCCCGCGGAGTGACGCCGCGCGCCCCGCCGCACCCGCGGCGGGGCGCGCCCGGTCATGCGCCGGGGTAGTCGCCGAAGGACCACAGGTTGCCCTCGGGGTCGCGGACGGTGAACTCGCGGGCCCCGTAGTCGGTGGTCTCCAGGGGACGGACGATGTCGGCGCCGTGGCCGGCGGCCCGCCGGTACAGGGCGTCGGGGTCGGCGGTGACGACGTAGGTGCCCGCGGTGCCGGGCTCGCGCGACCAGGTCCGGCCCGGGGTGTGGTCGCCGAGCATGATCCCGCCGGCCCCCTCGGGCCACAGGAGTTCGGCGTGGGCCACCCGTCCGTCGGCGTCGTCGTGGCGGGCGGTGGCGGTGAATCCGAAGGCCCCGGTGTAGAAGTCGATGAGCGCCGCGGCGTCACGCGCCTGCAGGGTCGCCCATACGCGCGGCCGCAGGGCCGCGGTGGCCGGGGTGGTGGTGTCGTGTGTGCTCATGGTCCCAGGCTCCCCCGGGGCCGGGAGCGGTGTCTTGTACGTTCCGGAACTCCCGGGCGGCCCAGGCGGCCGGGGGCAGCCCGGCGAAGCGGCCGAACTCCCGGCTCAGGTGGGCCTGGTCGGTGTACCCGGCCGCGGCGGCGGCGCCGGCCAGGTCGGCGTGCCCGTTGCGGCGGATCCCCGCGGCGATGCGGCGGCGGGCGTGGTCGAAGCGCATGAGGCGGGCCACGGTCTTGGGCGGGCGGCCGACCTCGCGGTGGAACAGGGTGCCCAGGTGGCGGGGGGTCAGGCCCACCTGCCGGGCGATGTCCTCCACGCGGGCCCGGCCGCCGGATTCCTCCAGCAGCCGCCAGGCGCGGGCGAGTTCGGGGCGGGGGCGCCGGTCGCGGTAGCGGTCGCGCAGGTGGTCCGCGATGAGCGCGAACCCGTCCTGCCAGGTGGAGGTGGCGGTGAGGCGCTCGTGCAGTTCCCGGCCGCGCGGGCCGGTCAGGGCGAGCCCGTCGTAGTCCTCCACGCCCAGTTCGGCGCAGGGGACCCCGAACAGGGAGCGCACGGCCAGGGGGTGCAGGGCCAGCTGCACCCCGGCCTGGCCGGGCTGCTGGCGCACGTGGGAGGCGCTCAGGTGGAGTCCGCCCAGGAGGACGGGGGCGGGTCGGGCCGTGGCCAGGGAGCGGGCGTCGGGTGCGGCGCGCACGCCCTCGTCGAGGCAGACGATGAAGGTGACGGTCGCCGAGGGCAGGCCCAGGTGGACCGCCTCGGGGACCGCCAGGGCCCGGTAGCCGACCATCGACACGACCCCGGGGGCGGTTCCGGCGGGGGCGGTGGCGAACTCCCAGGCCCGCTCCGGCTCGTCCATGCCTTCGACGCTAACAGAGCGGGCCCGCGCGGGTCGGCGGTCCGGCGGGTCAGCCGGTCATCTCCTCCAGGGTCTTGCCCTTGGTCTCCTTGACGAACCTCCACACGAACAGCAGCGACAGCACCGCGAAGCCGGTGTAGACGAGGTAGGAGCCGCTCAGGCTCCAGTCGCGCATGCTGGGGAAGGTGACGGTGACGGCCCAGTTGGCGATCCACTGGGTGGCGGTGGCCACGCCCATCGCGGCGGCGCGGATGCGCAGCGGGAACATCTCGCCCAGCAGCACCCACACCACGGCGCCCCAGGACAGGGCGAAGAACAGCACGAACGCGCTGGCGGCGGTCAGGGCCACCACGCCCCAGCCGAAGCTCAGGGTCACCTCCTCGCCGACGGCGGTGGCGTGCCCGAACGCGTAGGCGGCCACCGCCAGGGCCAGTGCCATGCCGGCCGAGCCCACCAGGAGCAGGGGGCGGCGGCCCACCCGGTCGACCAGGGTGATGGCCACGACGGTGCCGACGATGTTGATGATCGAGGTGAACAGGCTCAGCAGCAGCGAGTCCCCCTCGGGCACGCCCACCGACTGCCACAGGGAGGAGGAGTAGTAGAAGATGACGTTGATGCCCACGAGCTGCTGGAACGCCGACAGGGCCATGCCGATCCAGACGATGGGCAGCAGTCCGAGCCGGCCGCGCAGGTCGCTCAGCCTGGGGCGCGTCTCCGAGCCCAGGGCCGACCTGATCTCGGTGATGCGCCGGTCCAGCCGGGCGGGGCCGCCGCCCTCGACCTTGGCCAGGATCTCCTTGGCCTGGTCCACGAGTCCGACCCGCACCAGGTGGCGGGGCGATTCGGGGATGACCAGGGTGAGCAGCAGGTAGACGGCGGCGGGCACCAGTTCGGCGCCCAGCATCCACTGCCAGGCCTGGAGGGGGCCGAGCATGTTCGAGGCGCTGCCGCCGGCGGCCAGGGCGATGAGGTAGTCGGCGAGCTGGGAGACGGCGATGCCCAGCACGATGGCGAGCTGTTGCAGGGAGCCCAGGCGGCCGCGGTGGGCGGCGGGGGCGATCTCGGCGATGTAGGTGGGGGCGATGACCGAGGCCATGCCGATGGCGATGCCGCTGAGCACCCGCCACAGGATGAGGTCCCAGATCGCGAACGGCAGCGCCATGCCCACGGCGCTGACGGCGAAGAGCACGCCGGCGATGCGCATGGTGCGGATGCGCCCGTACCGGTCGGCGAGCGAGCCGGTGACGGCCGCGCCCACCGCCGAGCCGAGCAGGGCGGAGGCGACCGTGAACCCCAGGGTCGCCGAGTCGACGCCGAATCTGGCCTGGATGGCGTCGACGGCGCCGTTGATGACGGCGCTGTCGTAGCCGAACAGGAATCCGCCCATGGCCGCCGCGGCGGCGATCATGGTCACCTTGGCGAGGTCGCCTCCGCCCTCCGCGAGGCCCTCGGTCGCCCCCGCGCTGCCTTTCCCGGTCACACCCGCTCCCTTCCGCGGCGGCGCGCGCCGCCGGTCCCGGTCAGGGTGGCGGGGCGGGTGCGGGGCCGGCGGGCGCGACACCCCGGGGCGGGGCGAACCCGGGGGCGATCATGCCCGGGCCTTGGTCCGGGCCCGGGCGTGCGGGGTGGGCGGCGCCGGGTGTCAGCCGGTCATCTCCTCCAGGGTCTTGCCCTTGGTCTCCTTGACGAACCTCCACACGAACAGCAGGGAGAGCAGGGCGAACCCCGCGTAGATGAGGTAGGAGCCGCTCAGGGTCCAGTCGCGCATGCTGGGGAAGGTGACGGTGATGAGCCAGTTGGCGAGCCACTGGGTGGCGGTGGCCACGCCCATGGCCGCGGCGCGGATGCGCAGGGGGAACATCTCGCCCAGCAGCACCCACACGACCACACCCCAGGACAGGGCGAAGAACAGGACGAACGCGCTGGCCGCCACCAGCGCCACGGCCGCCCACGCGAACGGCAGGCTCACCGCGTCCCCCTCCACGACCGCGTGCCCGAACGCGTAGGAGGCGGTGGCCAGGGCCAGGGTCATGCCGGCCGAGCCCACCAGCAGCAGGGGCTTGCGGCCGATCCGGTCCACCAGCGAGATGGCGATGACGGTGCCGACGATGTTGACGATGGAGGTGAACAGGCTCAGCAGCAGCGAGTCGGACTCGGCGACGCCCACCGACTGCCACAGCGAGGAGGAGTAGTAGAAGATGACGTTGATGCCGACCAGCTGCTGGAACGCCGACAGGGCCATGCCGATCCACACCACGGGCAGCAGCAGGTAGGGGCCGCGCAGGTCGCTCAGCCTGGGGCGCACCTCCGAGCCCAGCGCCCGGCGGATCTCGGCGATGCGGCGCTCGACCCGCTCGGAGCCGCCGCCCTCCACCTCGGCGAGGATGGTGCGGGCCTTGTCGAGCCGGCCCACCCGGACCAGGTAGCGGGGGGATTCGGGGATGAGCAGGCTCAGCAGCAGGTAGAGCAGGGCGGGCAGGACCTCCACGCCCAGCATCCACTGCCAGGCCTGGAGTGGGCCGATCGTGTTGTGGGCGCTGCCGTCGGCGATCTGGGCGATGCCGTAGTTGACCAGCTGCGAGCAGGCGATGCCCAGCACGATGGCGAGCTGTTGCAGGGAGCCCAGGCGGCCGCGGTAGGCGGCCGGCGAGACCTCGGCGATGTAGGTGGGGGCGATGACCGAGGCCATGCCGATGGCGACGCCGCCCAGGACGCGCCAGACGGTCAGGTCCCACACCCCGAAGGGCAGGGCCGACCCGATGGCGCTGACCGCGAAGAGCACGCCGGCGACCTGCATGACCCGGATGCGTCCGAACCGGTCGGCCAGCGACCCCGCGGTGGCGGCGCCCAGCACGCAGCCCAGCAGCGCCGACGCGATGGTGAATCCCAGGGTCGCCGAGTCGACCTCGAACCTGGCCTGGATGGCGTCGACGGCGCCGTTGATGACGGCGCTGTCGTAGCCGAACAGGAATCCGCCCATGGCCGCCGCGGCGGCGATCATGGTCACGTGGACGATGTTGACGTCCGCCCCCGCTCCCCCGTTGACGGTGCTCACGTTCGCTCCTTCCGGTGGGCGTTCTCTCCAGGGTGGTCCTCCTACCCACGATGCGTCACGGATGCGCTACCGGTGGCGGGGCAACGATGGCCGACGCTTGGCCCGTTCGGGGGCGGGGCGTGGCCTGTGCGCGGCGGGGCGGGCCCGCGCGGCCACCCGGGCCCGGGGCGGGAACGGGTGCGCCCTTACAAGAAGTCGACCGGTGTTTTTGGCGCGTCCGGGGGGTGCGCGGACCGGGGCCGCGCCCTCAGGATCGTGTGCTGTGACGACCTACCAGAACCTCGCCGACAAGGCGCTGCGCCGAGAACCCCCCTCCCGCGACGAACTGCGCGCCGTCCTGGGCTCCTCCGACGACGACCTGATGGACGTGGTCGCCGCCGCCTTCCGGGTGCGGCTGCGCTACTTCGGCCGCCGGGTCAAGCTGAACTACCTCGTCAACATGAAGAGCGGCCTGTGCCCGGAGGACTGCTCCTACTGCTCCCAGCGGCTCGGCTCGCGGGCCGAGATCGTCAAGTACACCTGGCTCAAGCCCGAACAGACCCGTGAGGCGGTCGCGCAGGGGGTGCGGGGCGGGGCCACCCGGGTGTGCCTGGTGGCGTCCGGCCGCGGGCCCACCGACCGGGACGTGGAACGGCTGGCCCCCACCGTCGAGGACATCAAGAGGGAGCACCCGGGGGTGGAGGTGTGCGCCTGCCTGGGGCTGCTGTCGCAGGGGCAGGCCGAGCGGCTGCGGGAGGCGGGTGTGGACGCCTACAACCACAACCTCAACACCTCCGAGGAGCGGTACGCCGACATCTGCACCACCCACGGGTTCGCCGACCGGGTCGAGACGGTGGAGCGGGCGGCGCACGCGGGGCTCTCGCCGTGCTCGGGGCTGATCGCGGGGATGCGCGAGGGCGACGACGACCTGGTGGACGCCCTGTACGCGCTGCGGGAGCTGGGCCCGGACTCGGTGCCGGTCAACTTCCTCATGCCGTTCGAGGGGACCCCGCTGGAGGGCACCTGGGAGCTGACCCCGCAGCGGTGCCTGCGCATCCTGGCCGCGGCCCGGTTCGTGTTCCCGGACGTGGAGGTGCGCCTGGCGGGCGGGCGGGAGATCCACCTGCGCACCCTGCAGCCGCTGGCGCTGCACATCGTCAACTCGCTGTTCCTGGGCGACTACCTCACCAGCGAGGGACAGGCGGGCAGGGCGGACCTGGAGATGATCGCCGACGCCGGGTTCGAGGTGCAGGGGGCGGGAGAGCCGACCCTGCCCGCCGAGCGCCACGACCTGCTGCGGCCGCGCCGCCGGGGCGCCGGGACCGCTCTTCCGCCCAACGCCTGACACCGGTTCCGGGCGCCGTCCCCGCCCGGAACCGGCGGCTCAGCGCGGCTGGGGGACCTGCTCGGTGCCGTTCCACTCCTGGTACTGGCGGGCGGCAGCGGCGGCGGCCTGGTCGTCCTGGCGGTCGCGCACGCACTTGGCCAGGGTGAAGGTCGCGGTGATGACGTAGAGCAGGCCCATGCCCAGGAAGGCGCGCATCCACAGGTCGACGGGCAGGAGGACCACTCCGACGCCCAGGCCGACGGAGGCGGCGGCGAAGGAGACCACGGACTGGAGGTAGAACTGGGGGGTGGACCGGGGGGTGGGGGCGAACGGGTTCATGGGCCCATGGTCTCCGGGGCGCGGGCGGCGCGCCTGAGTACGCCTACTCAGTACCGGCCCGGCACCGCCCGGGCGGCGGTCCGCGCGGTCAGGCCGGGGCGGTCGGCCGGTCCGGGCGCAGGGCCGCCAGGTCCTGTCCCGGTTCGCGGCCCATCGCCAGGCGGGCGGCGACCGCGCCCTGGTAGGCGCCCAGGGACAGGCCCTCCCCGCCCAGGCCGGTGGCCACGATCACCCCGGGCAGCCGCTCCAGGGGGCCCAGCAGCGGGAGCCCGTCGTGGGTGCCGGGGCGAAAGCCCACCCGGGTCTCCACCACGGTGGCGTCGGCCAGGCCGGGCATCAGCTCCAGGGCCGAGGTGAGGTTCTCGGCCAGCCCCTTGGCGGTGACGCGGCGGTCGAACCCGGCCTCGGGCTCGCGGGTGCCCCCGGTGACGACGCGGTCGGGGCCGAACGCGACGGTGTGGCTCTGATGTTCGCCGAAGCGCACCACCGGCCAGGGGCGGGTGTCGGTCCCGGGCAGCGCGAAGTGGGTCATCTGGCCGCGCACCGGGAACACCGGCAGCTCCACCCCGGCCACCGACAGCAGGCGCCCGGACCAGGCCCCGGCCGCCACGATCACCGCCGGCGCCTCCAGGTCCTCGCCGCCCACCCGCACCCCGGTGACCCTGCGGCCGTTCCACAGCAGGTGGGCGTCGCCCTTGCGGTAGTGCAGGCCGCGCTCCTCGGCGGCGTTGAACAGGGCGTCGCGCAGCACCCTGCCGTGGACGCGGGCCATGCCCTCGACGTACACGCCGCGGTAGGCGGCGTCCAGCAGGGGGAAGCGTTCGCGGGGCTCGCCCGGGGCCAGGCGCTCGACCCGGCCCATGCCCTCGTACCCGGGCATGGCGGCCAGGGTGGAGACCAGGTCGTACCCGGCGTCGTCGCCCTCCAGGTCCACGGACATGCCGCCGACGCGCTCGTACCCGGTGGCCTGGCCGTCGTCGGCGAGTTCGGCGATGAGCGCGGGCAGGTGGGCGGCGGCGCCCCGTTTGAAGGCCTGCATCCCGGGGTCCTCCCAGGGGAAGGGCCAGGGGAAGACGACGCCCTGCCCGGCGGCGGTGGCCTGCCCGGTGTGGGCGGAGTCCACCAGCGCGGTGGACACGCCCTTGCCGGCCAGGTGGAACGCCGCGCTGGCGCCGACGATGCCGCCGCCGACCACGATCACGTCCATCGCATCCTCCAGGGGTCCTCCGGGGCGGTCGACCACACTATGCCGCCGGTGCGGTGCCCTCCAAGCGTTCGGGCACGTGTCGGGGCCCGGGCCCGGTCCGCGCGGTGGGCGGGGAGGCCCCGCCGGGCGCGGTGCGGCGCGAACGAGCCGAAAGACCCGCGTGCCGTATCCGGGGGCGGGGTAGGCAGCGGCGATAGGTTGTGCGCTCCAGCGAGGAGCACACCCGTTTCCGGAGGTAGAACACGTGAACACGCACTCTCCCGGGGTCGCCCTGATGCGCCGGCCCGGGCCGGGCCTGGCGCAGGGCATCGTCACCCACATCGAGCGGGTGGAGGTCGATCCGGTGCTGGCCGCCCGCCAGTACACCATCTACCAGGAGGTGCTGTCCTCGGCGGGGTGGCGGGTGTTCGAGGTGGAACCGGCGCCCGAGCACCCCGACTCGGTGTTCGTGGAGGACTCGGTGGTGGTGTGCGGGGACCTGGCGGTGCTGACCCGGTCGGGTGCGCCGGAGCGGCGCGGGGAGGTCGACGGGGTGGAGGCCGCGGTGCGGCGGCTGGGGCTGCGGGTGGCGCGGATCGAGGCGCCGGGGGTGATGGACGGCGGCGACGTGCTCCAGGTGGGCGCCACGGTGTACGTGGGCCTGGGCGGGCGCACCGACGAGGCGGGCGCGGCGCAGCTGGAGCGGCTGCTCAAGCCGCTGGGACGGGAGGTGCGGCGGGTGCCGCTGGGCGCGGTCCTGCACCTGAAGTCGGCGGTGACGGCGCTGGGCGACGGGACCCTCATCGGGCTGGAGGAGCTGGTGGACGCCTCGGCGCTGCCGCCGGTGCGCCGTCCGGCGGAGGAGCCCGGGGCGCACGTGCTGCCGTTGGGCGGCCGGGACGTGCTGATCAGCGCGGCGGCGCACGGCACCGTCCACGAGCTGGCCGGGCAGGGGTGGCGGGTGCTGCCGGTGGACATCTCCGAGTTCGAGAAGCTGGAGGCGTGCGTGACCTGCCTGAGCGTGCTGGTCCCCGACCTGTGACCGGCCTCACCTCCAGGCCGTTTGCCATTGCGGCAAAGATTTTTGTGTTTTTTGCGGGCCGGGCCGCATCCTGGCCGTGGAGGTGATCGAGGTGACGGAGAACGGCGCCTACGACTACGACGTGGTGGTGATCGGCGGCGGTGCGGCCGGGCTGAGCGGGGCGGTCGCCCTGGCCCGGTCGCGCCGCTCGGTGGTGGTGGTGGACGCGGGCGAGCCCCGCAACTCCCCCGCCGAGGGTGTGCACGTGCTGCTGGGCCGGGAGGGGGTCTCCCCCCGCGAGCTGGTGGCCCGGGGCCGCGAGGAGCTGCGCTCCTACGGCGGTGTGGTGGTCGAGGGCGAGGTCGTGGGGGCCTCCCGCGGCGACGACGGCCTGTTCGCGGTGGCGCTGGGCGACGGGCGCACCCTGCGCTCGCGCCGCCTGCTGGTGACCACCGGCCTGGTCGACGAGCTGCCCGGCGTGGCGGGTCTGCGGGAGCGGTGGGGGCGCGATGTGATCCACTGCCCCTACTGCCACGGCTGGGAGGTGCGCGGGCAGCGCATCGGTGTGCTGTCCGTGGGCCCGATGTCGGTGCACCAGGTCCTGCTGATGCGGCAGCTGAGCGACGACGTGGTGTTCTTCGCCCACACCGCGGCGCCCATCGGCGCCGAGGACCGCGAGCGGCTGGAGGCGCGCGGCGTGGAGGTGGTCGAGGGCGAGGTCGTCGCGGTGGAGACCGACGGCGACCGCCTGAGCGGGGTGCGCCTGGCCGACGGCCGGGTGGTGGAGCGCGACGCCGTGGCGGTGGCCACCCGCATGGTGGCGCGCGCCGGCTTCCTGGCCGCCCTGGGACTGGAGGTGCGGGAGCACCCGATGGGGGTGGGCGAGCACGTGCCGGTGGAGGCCGGCGGCCGCACCGGGGTGCCGGGTGTGTGGGCGGCGGGCAACGTCACCGACCTGACGGCCCAGGTCGGCGCGGCCGCCGCGGCGGGCACCATGGCGGGCGCGCAGATCAACGGCGACCTGGTCATGGAGGAGACCGACCGCGCGGTCGAGCGGATGCGCGCGCGGCGGCCGTTCTCGGCCGGGGCCGAGGCGCGGGTGCACGAGGCGGTGGCGGGCGAGAGCCGCCACGGACTGTGACGCAGGAATGGAACGAGGGGGACGTATGGGGCAGGAGTTCGACCGGGCCTACTGGGAGGACCGCTACCGGGAGCACGGCCACGGGTACGGCGCGCCGCCCAACCCGCAGCTGGTGGCCGAGGTGTCCGGGCTGGCCCCGGGGCGGGCGCTGGACGCCGGGGCGGGCACCGGGGCCGAGGCCCGGTGGCTGGCCGGGCAGGGGTGGGAGGTGACGGCCGTGGACATCTCCCAGGCGGCCCTGGACGCCGCCCGCGAGCGCGCGGCCGCGCTGGACACGGCTGTGGCCGGGCGCATCACCTGGGTGCGCGCGGACCTGACCGAGGAGATCCCCGGGTCCGGGTTCGACCTGGTGTGCAGCCACTACGCGCACCCCACCGGCGGGTACCGGGCGTTCTTCGACCGGCTGGCGGCGGCGGTGGCCCCGGGCGGCACGCTGTTCATCGTCGGCCACGACCACGCCGACGACCACGGCCACGGGCACGGCGGGTCGCTGGAGCACTCGCGGGTGGGTGCCGCCGAGATCGCCGAAGGCCTCGACGGGAGGGAGTGGGAGGTGCTGGTGAGCGAGTCCCGCAGCCGCGAGGTCGACCGGGGCGGGCACGGGGCCGTCCTGCACGACTCGGTGCTGCGGGCCCGCCGCCGCGCCTGAGGCCGGGACCGGGGCGGGCGGTGCCCGCCCCGGTCAGAGCCAGTCGTGTTCGCGGGCGTAGCGGGCGGCCTCGTGCCGGGTCCGGGTCTGGGTCTTGTGCATCGCGTTGGACAGGTAGTTGCGCACGGTGCCCTCGGCCAGGTGCAGGCGCGCGGCGATCTCGGCGACCGAGTACCCCTCCCGGGTCTCGCGCAGCACGTCGACCTCCCGGTCGGTGAGCGGGGAGTCGTCGATGACGGCCAGCGCCGACACGTCCGGGTCGATCCACCTCCTGCCGGCGTGCAGGGCCGCGATGACCTCGGCGATGTGCGCGGGATCGGCCGCCTTGCTGACGAAGCCCTGGACCCCCAGTTTGAGCGCCCGGCGCAGCACCCCGGGGCGGGCGTGCCGGGTCAGCATGAGGACCACCTGTCCGGGGTGCTCCCGCCGCAGCCTGGCGACGGCCTCCAGGCCGTCGGTGCCGGGCATCTCCAGGTCGATGACGAGCACGTCGGGCCGGTGCCGCAGTACCGCCTCCACGGCCTGGGCCCCCTCGGCGGCCTCGGCGAGCACGGAGATGTCCCCCTCCAGGGGCAGCAGCGCCGCCAGTGCCGACCGCAGCAGGGCCTCGTCGTCGGCGAGCACCACGGTGGTGGTCATGGGCGTCCTCTCGGGGTCGTGGTCAGCGGCCGGTGTCCGCGGCGGGGAAGGACACGGCCGTCAGGAAGCGGCCGTCCTCGCGCCGCGCGGTCAGGGTGCCCCCGGCCCCGGCGACCCGTTCCGCCAGGGCGGCCAGCCCGCGCAGGGCGGGGGTGGGGCCCCGGCCCGCGCCGTCGTTGGTGATGATGATGCCCGTCTCGACCAGGGTGATCCCCACCCGGCCGGCCTGGGCGTGGCGCAGGATGTTGGTGGTGGTCTCCCGCAGCACCTGGCCGACCAGTTCCGCGGAGCGCTCGTCCACCTCTCCCTCGCGTTCCACCTCCACCCGGATGCCCGCGGCCTCGAACAGGTTCTTGGCGTTCTCCAGCTCCGCGGACAGGTTGAGCCTGCGCTGGGCGTAGGCGAGCTCCCGGGTCCGGGCGATGGTGTCCCCGACCAGGTCGTGGACCTCGCCCAGTTCCCGTTCGGCCCGGTCGGTGTCGGTGCGCAGGAGCCTGCGGGCCAGGGCCGCCTTCAGCTTGACCACGTGCAGGGTGTGGCCCTGGATGTCGTGCAGGTCGCCGGCGAAGCGCACGCGCTCGCGCATGACGGCCACCTCCGCCTCGCGCTCGCGGGCCCGCTCCAGCTCGGTGAGGATGTCGCGGACCGCGAAGACCAGGGAGACGAGGACGAACCCGGTCGCGGCGACGGCCGCGGTGGCCACCCCGTACCGGAGCGCGGCCTCCACGGGGCCCTCGGGCGCCAGCGCCGCCTTGACCGCGACCAGGGCCGCGCCGGCGGCGACGAGCGCCGCGGTGGCCGTCCTGGGGCGGCGCGACAGTTCGGAGACGGTGATGGTGGCCACGGCCGCGACGCTGTAGACGGCCGTGGCGGAATCGGCGGTCAGGACCCCGAAGACCCACACGGCCGCGACGAAGGCCAGGCCGGGGAGGAGGACCGCGGCGCGGGGCTCGCGGCCGGCGGCCCACCGGTTGACGATGAGCATGGTCACGGCCAGGGCCGCGCCCATCATGACCGCTTCCTGCCAGGTCCCGGCGTCGGTCGCGATCAGCAGGGCGCCGACGGCGGCGATCGCCCCGGACACGATGTCCATGTTGAGCCTGCGCAGGCGCCCCTGGGTCTCCTCGGTCTGCTCCGGCCCCATGCGCGTCCCCCCGTGTCCGCGGCCGTCGGCGCGCCGGCCCGCGGACCCGGCGCGGCGCGCTCCCAGTCTGGCGGGGGCCGGGCCGCCCCCACCAGTGACACGGCGTCACGGTCCCCGCGCCGGGCGGGGGCACGGGTCACCCGGTCGGCTTCGGGCGGGGTCTCAGGCGGCCTCGTCGAGGAGTTCGCGGGTGCGGTCGCGGGCGTGGTCGTAGGTGAGGCCGTGTTCGGCCAGGACCGAGGCGGCGGGTTCGGGCAGGCCCTGGCGGAGCAGGGCCAGCAGGATGTGGGCGGAGTCGATGGACGTGTGGCCCGCGGCGATGGTCTCGCGCAGGGACAGCTCCAGGACCTTCTTGGCCCTGGCGTCGAAGGGGCCGCCCAGGCGGCCGCGCCGTTTGGGCGGGGCGGGTTCGGCGGGCGGTGTCAGGGCCTGGGGGCCGAAGGCCTCCTCCAGGCGGCGGAACAGGGCGTCGGTGTCGATGCCCACGGCGCGCAGGGCGTGCAGTTCCCGGTCGTTGAGCCCGGCGGGGCCGGTCGGCGGGTCGGCGAGCATCGCGGGGGTGATCCCGGCGTCGGCGAGGATGCGGGCGCCGGTGCCGCCGGCGCGGGCCAGGGTGAGGAGCAGGTGGGCGGGTCCGACCTTGGCGTCGCCCTGCTCGGCGGCGGTGGCGACGGCGTCGGAGACGATGGCGCGGGCGGTGCGGCTGAAGCGTTCGAACACGGTGTCACTCCCGGTGGGCGTGTTTCTGGTGGACGGCCTGGCGGGTGACGCCCAGTCGGTCGGCGATCTCCTGCCAGGACAGGCCCTGCTCGCGGGCGGCGCGCACGTGCAGGGACTCCAGGTGGTCGGCGAGTTTGCGCAGTGCGGCGACGGCGGTCAGGCCGGTGGCCGGGTCGAGCGGCATTCCCTCTTCCATGGTGTCAAGATATGTTGACACGCTTTTCCTGTCAAGGAATCTTGACGCATCTGCCGTCGGCAGAAACCAGAACCGCCGCCGCCCCTTCCGCGTTGGAGACGGGTGAGAACACCACCGACCCCGGGAGACCCATGTCCGCCGTCCGCCTCGTCCGCAGCGCCACCCTCACCCCCGACGTCGACTACGCCTACGCCGCCACCGTCAACGGCCCCCTGCGCGCGGTGTGGACCGCCGGGGCCTGCCCCCTGGACGAGAAGGGGGCCACCGTCGCCGTCGGCGACGTCGCGGGCCAGGCCGAGCAGGTCATGCGCAACCTGCGCACCGCCCTGGCCGACGCCGGGGCCTCGCTCGCCGACATCGTCAAGACCACCGTCTACGTCGCCTCCCCCCGCCAGGAGGACCTGGTGGCCGCCTGGGAGGTGGTGCGCGCCCACATGGGCGACCACGACGCCCCCTCCACCCTGCTCGGCGTGGCCGCCCTGGGCTACGACGACCAGCTCGTGGAGGTGGAGGCCGTGGCCGTGGTGGCCGATTGAGCCGATAATCCGATGACAGGACGAAGGGGAAGGCGGTAGACCTGTCCTCCATGGACGTCCACCGCCTTCCCACCGACCCCGAGGCCGCGGCCCGGGTGTCGGCGGCCCTGACCGACCCGGCCCCCCTGCGCGACAGCGGGGGCGAGCCCGCGCCCGGAGGCGTGTGGGCGAACGCCCCGGGCGCCTCCCGTGAACGCGGCGTGCTGCTGTACGTGTACGGCGGCGGGTTCGTCCACCGCGACCCGGGGCTGATCACGGCGGCCGCCCGGCGGCTGTCGGCGGCCACCGGCCGCCCCGCCCTGGCCGTGCACTACCGGCTGGCGCCCGACCACCCCTTCCCCGCCCCCCTGGACGACGTGGTCGCCGCCTACCGCTACCTGCTCGCCGAGGGGTTCGCGCCCGGGCGCGTGGCGGTGGTCGCCGAGTCCTCCGGCGCGGCGCTGGCCCTGTCCGCGCTGCTCGTGCTCAAGGCGGCGGGGGACCCGCCGCCCGGGACCGTGGTGACCCAGTCCGCCGTCACCGACATGACCCTGGGCAGCCCCTCGCTGTCCGCCGACACCCCGGGCGACCCGGGGGTGGACCGCGCCCTCATCGCCGACCTCACCGGCCGCTACCTGGGCGGGGCCGCCCGCGACCGGGCTCCGCAGTCGCCTCTGCACGGCGACCTGGCGGGCCTGCCCCCGCTGCTGATGGTGGTCGGCGGGGCCGAGGCCCTGCTGGACGACACCCTGCGCTACGCCGCGGCCGCGCACGCGGCGGGCACCCGGGTGCGGGTGGACGTCCTGGAGGGGCTGCCGCACGCGTTCTCGCTGCTCGCGCTGACAGAGGGCGAGGCCGCCGGGGAGCTGCTCATGGAGCGCGTCGCCGACTGGATCGACCGCTGGGCCCGGTGAGGGCTCAGCGCTGGGCGGCCGGGCGCACGACGATCTCGTTGACGTCCACGTCGGCGGGCTGGTCCACGGCGTAGGCCACGGCGCGGGCGATGGCGTCGGCCGGGATGCTCGCCGCCCGGTACCCGACCATGAGTCCGGCCGCGTGCGGGTCCGTGATGTGGTCCGCGAGCTCGGACTCCACGACCCCCGGGGAGACGGTGGTCACCCGGATCGAGGGGTCGGACTCCAGGCGCAGCCCCTCGGTCAGGGCCCGGGCGGCGAACTTGGTGGCGGAGTAGACCGCCGAGGTGGGCACGACCTCGCGTGCGCCGATCGAGGCGATGGTGACGACGTGCCCCGAGCCCAGGTCGCGAAAGCGCGGCAGCACCGCGGCGATCCCGTTGTAGAGGCCCTTGACGTTGACGTCGAACATGCGGTCCCACTCGTCGACGAGCAGCGATTCCAGGCGGGAGAGCAGCATCACCCCGGCGTTGGCGACCAGGACGTCCAGGCGCCCGTGTTCGGCGATCACGTCCGCGACCAGGTCGGCGAAGGCGGCCCGGTCGGTCACGTCCAGGGTGCGGGCCAGGGCGGTGTGCCCGGCGCCGGTGAGCTCGTCGGCGACGGCGCGCAGGCGGTCCGCGCGGCGCCCGGTGAGGACGACGGTGTGCCCCTGGCCGGCGAGCCGCCGGGCCACGGCTTCGCCGATCCCGCTGCCCGCGCCCGTCACCAGGACGACCTTGTGCGTGCCGTGCGCGCCCGGGGTGCCGTCGGTGTCTTCGGTGGTCGTTGCGTGTGTGCTCATGGGGTTCACCCTCGCGGCCGCGGACGGCCGGGGGAAGGCCGCGGCGCTCCTGGGAGTGCCGCACCCGGGTTCCCGGTCAGGCGCGGGCGCGGTGGGCGCGCACCCGGGAGCGGGTGGCGCAGCGCTTGGAGCAGAACCGGCGCGCGCTGCCGCTGCCGGTGTCGATGAACACCCGGCCGCAGCCCTCGGCCCCGCACACCCCGCCCGGCGGGCGCTGGCGGTCGGTGAGCAGCAGCGCCAGCATCAGGCCGGCCGAGGCGGCGAACCACTCCGCCAGGGGCGCGTCGTCGCGGGAGTCGGTGTGGACGTGCCAGTGGGAGGCGCCGCCGTGGTCGGTGAGCCGGGGCGGGTGCGCGGCGGCCAGCAGGGCGTTGACCTTGGCGGCGGCCGCCGCGGTGGTGCCCGCCTCCAGGACGCCGCGGATCCGCGCGGCGGCCTCCCGCAGCGCGGCGAGGTCGCGGCCGGTGACGGGGTCGTCCTCGCCGTGGGCGCGCAGCACCTCCTCCACGCGGACCGGGTCCGTGTCCGGTGCGGCCAGGGCGTTGACGAGGTCGGCGGTGCGGGCGGCGACGGCCCGCACCGAGCGGCCGGTCAGGGCGGTGGAGGTCGGCATGCGGCCACTGTAACGCCTCTTCTGTTTTGAGGCGTTACTCCGTAGCGTCCGGTCCGTGCGCGACGTGATGAGGTACCTGGGCGGGGCGACGGCCGCCCGGACGGGCGACGAGATGTCGGGGCCCGCGCTGCTCCTGCTGGGGGTGGCGCTGACCGGTGAGGCCGTGGCCGGATCGGCGCTGCTCGCCGGGCTGACCGGGGCGGCGGCGGTGGGCGGGCCGCTGGTGGGCGCGCTGCTGGACCGCTCGCGGCGGCCGGGGCGCGTGTTGGCGTGGGCGCTGGGCGGGTACGCGGCCGGGTTCGCGCTCATCGCCCTGGCGCTGGGCCGGGTCCCGCTGCCGTGGGCGGTCGGCGCGGCGGTGGCGGTGGGGCTGCTCGGCCCGGTGCTCTCGGGCGGGTGGACGGCTCAGCTGCCCCGGGTGGCGCCGGCCCGGTGGCGCGCCCGGGCGGACGCCTGGGACGCGATGACCTTCGGCGCCGCCTCCCTGCTGGGTCCGGCGCTGGCGGGGGTGGTGGCCGCGGGGGCCGGTGCCGGCGCCGCTGTGGTCGCCGCGGCGGTGCTCATCGCCCTGGCGGTCCCGGCCGCGCTCGCGCTGCCCGGCACCCCGGCGGCGCACGCCGCCGGCCCGGTCCTGCCCGGGCTGTGGGAGGGGGTGCGCGCGGTGTTCGCCCCGGGGGCGCTGCGCCGGGCCACCGCCTCCAGTTCGCTGTCCATCGCCGGAACCGGGATGCTCGTGGTGTGCGCTCCGCTGCTGGGGTCGCGCCTGCTGGGCGGGGCCGAGCAGGGGGCGCTGCTGCTGTCGGGGATGGCGGTGTGCTCGCTGGCCGCCAACCTCCTGCTCGCCCGCCGCCCCGGCGCGCTCTCCCCCGACGCGCTGCTGCGGGTGTGCGTCTGCGTCCAGGGGCTCGGCACGGCGGGCGCCGCGCTCGCGGCCGCGCCGCCGGCACTGCTGGTGTGCCTGGCCCTGGTGGGCGCCGCCGAGGGGCCGCAGCTGACCGCCCTGTTCGCGATCCGCCACCGGGAGGCGCCCGACCGCCTGCGGGCGCGGGTGTTCACCACCGGGGCGAGCCTGAAGATCTCGGCGTTCGCCGCCGGCGCCGCCCTGGCCGGGCCGCTGGCCCAGGTCTCGCTCCCGGCGTGCCTGGGCGCGGCGGCGGCGCTGCACCTGGCCGCCGCCCTGATCCCCCACCGGTAGCGGACACATCCTGTCCTGCACTCCTGGCAGACTGCGGGTATGTCGACCACCACGTCCTCACGCCTGCTGCGACTGCTGTCCCTGCTCCAGACCCGCAAGGACTGGCCCGGGAGCGAGCTCGCCGACCGCCTGGAGGTGAGCGCCCGCACCGTGCGCCGCGACGTGGACCGGCTGCGGGAGCTGGGCTACCCGATCCAGGCCACCATGGGCACCGGCGGCGGCTACCAGCTGGGCGCGGGCGCCGCCCTGCCGCCGCTGCTGCTGGACGACGACGAGGCCGTCGCCGTCGCAGTGGGCCTGCGCACCGCCGCCCAGGGCGGGGTGAGCGGTATCGAGGAGACCTCGGTGCGCGCCCTGGCCAAGCTGCTCATGGTGCTGCCCTCGCGGCTGCGCCGCCGGGTGGACGCCCTGGGCACCTTCACCGTCCCCATGCCGGGCCGGGGCCCCAGCGTGGACGCCGACGTGCTGGCCCTGGTGGCGGGCGTGTGCCGCGACGGGGAGCGGCTGCGCTTCGACTACGAGCGCCACGACGGCACCGTCTCGCGCCGCGTCACCGAGCCGCACCGCCTGGTCTCCCGGGGGCGGCTGTGGTACCTGGTGGCCTGGGACAACGAGCGCGAGGACTGGCGCACCTTCCGGGTGGACCGGATGCGCCCGCTCACCCCGACCGGGCCGCGGGTGCCCCCGCGCGACCCGCCCGAGCAGGGGGTGGCCGCCTACCTGGCCGAGCGAATGAACTTCCACATGTGGCCGCACCGGGCCCGGGTGCGGCTGCTCATCGGCGCCGAGGAGGCCGCCGGGCGCGGCATCGGCGAGTACGGCCGCCTGGAGCCGGTCGACGACACCTCCTGCGTCCTGGAGGTCGCGGGGGACTCGCTCCAAACCATGGCCTGCTACCTGGCCATGCTCGACGTGGAGATGCGGGTGGAGGAACCGGAGGAGCTGCGCACCGAGATGGCCGCCCTGGCCGCCCGCCTGCGCCGGGCCGCCGACTGATCCCGCGGGGGCCTCCTGCGGGAAGTCCGAGCGGGCACATCCCAGAACAACTACTGTGGGCAGTTACATGACTTCCTAGAGTGATGAAAGTGGGATCCGCGTGCTCACCCGGGACCGTGCCCTCCGACCGACGCCCGCCCTCGACCCCCCGCCGACCGTCCGCGACCTGTGCCCCGGCTACCGGATCGCCCGCTGGGACTCCCCCGCCTCCCTGTCGGCGGACCGGCGGGAACGCCTCCACATGATCCTGCGCGGCCTGGCCGCCCGCGCCTTCGGCGCCGACCACTCCGCCTACTGGCACGCCCGCGTCGAGGGCGGGTTCTTCGACCGCGTCACCTCCCTGGCCCTGATCCTGGACCACGGCGGGGTCCCCGTGGGCTGGGGCGGCTACCACCGGCTGCGGCTGGGCGGGCGACCCGCCCTGTACCTGGACGCCACCGGCGTGGTGCCCGCCCACCGCCGCACCGGGCTCACCTCGGCGCTGATGACCCACTTCCTCACCCGGGAGATCCGCACCCGGCCGCTGCGCGGCATGGACGTGGTCATGCGCACCCGCCACCCCGCCGTCTACGCCGGGTGGCTGCACGGCCTGGGCCCGCACCGGGTCTTCCCCAACACGCGCCGGGCCCTCCCCGCACGGGTCCGGCGCGTGGCGGCCGAGGCCGCGGACTGGCTCGGCGACGGCCCCGGCCTGGATCCCGACACCCTGGTGGTGCGCGACGCCTACCGGGTGTTCGAGGGCGACGTCTACGGGGTGCGGCCGCGCAGCGGGCACAGCGACATCGACGACCTCTTCGCCCGCACCGTCGGCCCCAAGGACGCCCTCATGGTGGTGGCGCACCTGGACGCGGCGGCGCTGGCGCGCTGCGCCCTGGCCCGCGCCGCCCGCTCCCGGGTGCGGCGCATGCCGGCCCTGGGCGGGCGGCCCCGGCGCGGCGGGGCCGCGCCGGTCCACCCCGACACCGCGGACCTGCTCACAGCGGCACGGCCTTGACGGTGGGCGCGCTGTACACCAGCCCGCCCATGTCGCGCACCTTGTCGGTGAGCGCGGCCAGGCGCAGGCTCTCCTCCCAGGGCATGTCCGGGCTCTGGGACAGCCCGGCGGCGACGCACCGGGCGACCTCCTCGGCCTCGTACTCGTAGCCGTTGGCCCGGAAGGGGCGCTCGAAGGTCTCCGGCTCGCGGCCCTCGCGGTGCAGGACCACCTCGGTCGCCGCCCAGAACAGCGGGAGCTCCACCCTGCCCTGTGTCCCGGCCAGCACGGCCCGGTCCGGCAGGGTGGTGAGCGAGGCGCACGACAGGGTGGCGGTCGCCCCCTGCTCCCCGCGCACCAGCACCGTGGTGTGGGTGTCCACCATGTGGTCCGGCGACAGCCGGCGGGTGGCCCCCACCACGGTGAGCTCCCCCAGGTACCACGACGCCAGCATCAGGGGGTACACGCCCAGGTCGAGCAGGGCGCCGCCGCCCAGGTCGGCGTTGAACAGCCGGTGGTCGGGGTCGTAGGGGGCGTTGACGCCGAACTCGGCGGAGATCTGCCGCAGTTCGCCGATCGCCCCGTCGGCGACCAGCTCGCGGGCCAGGCGGTGGGCGGGCAGGAAGCGCGTCCACATCGCCTCCATGAGGAACACGCCGTTGTCGCGGGCGGCCCCGGTCATCTCGGCGGCCTGGAGGGCGTTCATCGCCATCGGCTTCTCCACCAGCACGTGCTTGCCCGCGTTCAGGCACAGCAGGGTGTGCGGGTGGTGCCAGGGGTGGGGGGTGGCCACGTAGACCACGTCCACGTCGGGGTCGGCGGCCAGTTCCGCGTAGGAGCCGTGGGCGCGGGGCACGTCCCAGGCGGCGGCGAACTCCTGGGCGCGCTCCCATGTGCGCGAGCCGACCGCGGTGACCCGCGCCGTGGGGGTGGCCCGCAGGCCTTCCATGAAGGAATGGGCAATCCCGCCCGTGCCGAGCACGCCCCAGCGCAGTACGCCGTTCTCATCTGTCATGGGGGCATCCTAAAAACCCGGTCGTCTCCGGGTCGACGGGGGGCGGGTCCCCGGGCCCGCCCCGGCCGCCGCCGCGGGCCCGGACACGGAGGGGCCCCGGCGCGCGGGCAGCCTCGCGCGCCGGGGCCGGGGAACCTCAGGAGCGGTGCTGCTCCCGGTGGCGGTCCTCCCGGGACATCCCCTGGCGCGGGACACCCCCCTCGTGCCCCTGGTCCCGCGGACGGCGCCCGCGCCCGTCCTTGGGATCGTCGCGCATCTCGACGTAGGGCTCCACGCCCTCGGGGAGTCCCCCGGAGACGGCCCGTCCGCGCTCGATCTCGGCGTTGAACTCCTCGCCGAGCAGGATCGCGATGTTGCTGATCCACAGCCACACCAGGAAGATCACCACCGTCGCCAGGCTGCCGTAGGTCCTGCCGTAGGAGGCGAAGTTGGCCACGTAGAAGGCGAAGGCCGCCGAGGCCAGGATCCACAGCACGATCGCCAGCACGCTCCCGGGGCTGACCCACCGGAACCCGCGCCTGGCGTTGGGCGAGGCCCAGTACAGGAGCGCGATCATGAACACCACCATGAACAGCAGCACGGGCCACTTGGCGATGTTCCAGACCGTCACCGCGGTCGGCCCGAGCCCCAGCAGGTTCCCGAGCCGCTCCGCCACGCCCCCCGTGAGGGTGACGCCGACCACGGTCAGGGTCAGCAGCACGACCATCAGCAGGGTGACGCCGACACGGATCGGCAGCGTCTTCCAGATCGGCCGTCCCTCGGGGACGTCGTAGACGACGTTGGACGCGCGCATGAAGGCCGCGATGTAGCCGGAGGCCGACCACAGGGCCACGGCCAGGCTGACCAGACCGAAGATCCCGGCCGCCGCCCGGTTGGCCTGCAGGTTCTCGATCGCCGTGGTCAGGAGTCGGCCGACGTCGGCCGGCACGGTCCCCGCGATGTTCTCGGTCAGGGTCCGCGTGGCCTCGGGACCGGCCAGGCCCACCAGGGACACCAGCACGAACAGCGCCGGGAAGAGGGCCAGGATCGCGTAGTAGGTGAGACCGGCGGCGAGGTCGGTCAGGGAGTCGGCGCGGAACTCGGTCACGGTCCGGCGCAGGGAGGCCCACCACGAGGAGGCGGGCATGTGGGTCGGCGCGTCGGCCTCCTGCCGGGCGGAGTCCCGCGCACGCGCTTTTTCGGGATCGTGTCCCGCCATCTTCCGCTCCTTCCTCGTTCGTCCCCGGCCGCCGGGTCCTCGCACACCGGCCGGGAGAGGCGGCGGCCGGGCGGACGTCCGGCCGCCGCCGTCCCGTCCGGCCCCGTCGTGTCGCCCCGGTGCCCGGGGCACGACGGAACGTGCGCGGGCGGCCGGGTCAGGAACCGCGCATCTCCTCGGCGGCAGCCCCGGCCTCGTGCCGGGCGTGCTCACCGGTGGTGCGCGCGGCCTCGGCGGCGCTGTCCCTGACGTGCTCGCCCGCGGTCCGCGCGGACTCCACGGCCTGCTCCTTCACGTGTTCGGCGGACTCGGCCACCGCCCGGCGGACCGGTTCGACCGCCTCGCCGGCGTGCTCGCCCAGGCGCTGGGCGGCCCGCTGCTCGGCACGGCTCTCGGAGAGGACCGAGGCGGCCAGCAAGCCGGCGCCGAAGGCGATCAGCCCGGCGGCGACGGGGCTGCCCTGGGTCCGACGCACGGCCTGTTCGGGCACCGACCTGGCCAGGTCGGCTGCCTGGTCGGCGGTGTGCCGGACCCGCCCGGTCACCTCGTCGCGGGAGGGGGCGGCGCCCATGACCCGCTCCTTGAGCCTGCGGCCCCTGTCCCGGATCCGCCGGGTGCCGCGGTCGGCGATGCTGCCGGGCCGGGCCCGGTCCACGAGCCGGTCGGAGTCGTGGACCAGTTCGGTGCGGGTCCGGTCGATGTCCTGCCTTATCTCGTCGGGTGTTTCGCCCATTGGACATCCTCCTTCAGGGTCTCGATGGTCCGTTCGGGCTTGGGCGAGACCTCGCGCATGCGCTTGCGGCCCGTGACGAACAGGATCAGGGCGACGATCGCCCACACCAGGGCCACGGCCAGCGCGGCCCAGCCCGATCCGATCAACACCGCCAGCCCGAACACCGCGGCGAGGCTGAGCAGCAGCAGCGCCATGTAGGCGGAGAACCCGGCGCCGCTGAGCAGGCCCGCGGCCTTGCCGGCCTTGACCGCCTCCTCGCGGACCTCGGCCTTGGCCAGGGCGACCTCCTGCCGGAACAGGGTCTGCAGGTCGCCCGTCACCTTGCCGAGCAGTTCGGAGAAGGTGGGGTCGCGCCCGTCGTCCTCATCGCGCGGCGGTGGCTGCGGAACTGTCGCCATGTCGGCCTCCCTCAGTAGGGCCGCCCCGGCGTACCGGGGGCGGCGGGCGGCGGAGCGACCTCGTCCGGCTCCGGGGCGCCGTATCCGGGCGGCTCGTGGCCGGACGCCCCGGGATGCCCCTCCTCGTGGCGGTGGAGCCACTCGGCCGGGGTGTCGGGCCCGGTGTCCCCTTGGCGCGGCCTCGGCGTCCGCTCACCGGAGCCGGCCGCCTCGGGCCGCTCGTCCCCGCCCTGGTCCGTGAAGTCGGACGACGCCTTGAGGACGCGCCCGGCCACGAACCCGGCCAGTGCCGCACCGGCCAGGAAGGCCACCGGCCTGCGGCGGGCGAAGTCCTTGGTCTCCTCGATCAGGCCGTCGATCCCCCGCCGCTCCAGGAAGTCCGCGGCGCCCTGCCCGCCCTGCGCCACCTGGCGCACGACGTCGCGCACCGGGGACCCGGGGACCCCCTGGTCGGCCATGGACGACAGCTCGTCGGACCACTGGCGCAGGTTCTGCGAGGCCCGCCGGGTCTGCTCCCGGGCCTCCTCGCGCAGCCGCGACCGGACGTCCTCCGCGACGTGCACGGCCTCCGAACGGGCCTCCGCGGTCAAGGAGCGAGCCTGCTCTCCCGCTGTCGACGCGACCTCCCCGGCCGCCTCCCGGGCGGTCCCGGCCAGCTCTTCGACCTTTCCGGCCCCGCCCGCTGCCTCGTTCGAGTGCATCACCAAGCCTCCTCGAAGCCGGTCGTCTCCTCGGTTGGGGCCGCGCCTACCCGTGCCGCCCTCCGGCTACACATCGCACGCCGGGGCCCCGCGGGAAACGCGGGTCGGAGAGGGGCGGATACGCCCCGGACCGGGCGGCGGGAGCCGGGGCGGATACGCCCCCGGCCGTCCCCGGGGGGCGGGATCGCCCTTCTCCCGGCGGATTCGCGCCCCACGGCCCCGGTCCGGGGCCCCGGCCGGGGGCATCCTAAAAACCCGGTCATCTCCGGGTCGACGGGGGGCAGGTCCTCGGTTTCCGGCCGCCGGGCCCTTACCGTGTCCCCTAGGACGCGAAGGGGTCCGTCCGCAGGAATCGGAGGGGGACATGTCGGAGACGCTCGCCCACAGGCTCGGGGTCCGCGCCGGGGACCGGCTGCTCGTCCTCAACGCCCCCGAGCGGTACCTGCGGCTGCTGGAGCCGCCGCCCGACACCCACATCGACCTGGGCCCCATCGAGGGGGCCGAGTACGACTCCGTGCACCTGTTCGCGCTGGACCGCGCGACGGTGGACCGCGAGGTCCACCCGATCCTGAAGACCCTGTCCCCGGCCGCGGCGGTGTGGGTGTGCTACCCCCAGCCCGGCGGCACCATCATCACCGACCTGCGCTCGGACCGGGGCTGGGACGTCCTGGTCGACGACGGGTGGCGCCCCGCCGCCCAGGTGCCGATCGACTCGGACTGGGCGGCGCTGCGCTTCACCCGCGGCTGAGCGTCAGCCCCCGTGGACCCGGACGCCGCCGCTGACGGTGTCCACCTGGACGCGCGGGCCGTCGGAGGAGGTGCCCACCTCGATGTCGCGCCCGCCCGAGACGGACTCGCCGGTCACGTCGTAGTCGCCGGAGGGGACCCGGACGTCGACGGAGCCGCTGGTCGTCTCCACCACCAGGGTCCGGAACGGGGCGTCGGTGGCGACCTCCACCCTCCCGGAGACCGAGGAGATCTCGGCGGTGTCGAACCCGCCGCCCACGGCCACCCCGCCGCTGGTGGACTCGGCCTCCACCGACTGCGCGGCGAACCCGGTCACGTCCACGTCGCCCGAGGTGCTGACGGCGCGCAGCCGCTCGCCCTCGCCGGAGGCGCTGACGGCCCCGCTGGTGGACTCCAGCTCCGCGGACCCGGTGACCCCCTCGGCCTCGATCCGGCCGCTGGTGGTCTCGACCTCCACGTCGCCGGTGATGTCGGCGAGCTCCACGGCCCCGCTGACGGTGGACACCTCCACCCCGCCCTCGATGCCGGTGGCGGTGACCTCGCCGCCGATGGTCTCCACCAGCACGGCCACCCCGGCGGGCACCGCGATGTCGTAGTCGATCGAGCAGCCGCCCAGGAACCACACGCCCGAGCACTCGGCCTCGATGCGCAAGTCCCCGCCCTCGGCCTCGATGTCCTCGTCGGGCTCGGTGAGGGGGGTGCCGCGCAGCTCCCGGTCCACCTGGACCTCGTCGTTCCCGGCGGCGGAGAAGGCCACCCGGCCCCCGGTGCCGTTCTCGACGACCACGCGTTCGGGGGCGGCGAAGGAGTCCCGCCGGTCCCCCCGGTCCACGCCCACGTTGCCCAGGACCGAGACCGCGGTGACCGCGATGAGGGCCACCACCAGGACGCCGCCCAGCACCAGCCACGGTCCGATGCGGAACCCCGTGCCGGGTTCCTTGCTCGACGAGGCGTACAGGCCCCGTGCCTTGAAACTCACTGTCTTCCTCTCCGTTCGGGCTCTCGCCCCCTTGTGTCCCGGTGCCGGTCAGTTCCGGTCGTGGTCGCGCAGGTAGTGCAGGACCGCCTGCACCCTGCGGTGGTCGTGGTCGTCCTGGCCCAGGTCGAGCTTGGTGAAGATCGACCGGATGTGCTTCTCCACCGCGCGCTCGGTGACGGTCAGCCGGGCCGCGATGCCCGCGTTGTTGAGGCCCTGCGCCATCACCTCCAGCACCTCGGTCTCCCTGGGCGTGAGCCGGTCCAGGGCGCTGCCCCGGTGTCCGCTGAGCAGTTGCGACACCACCTCGGGGTCGATCGCCGCGCCGCCGCCGGCCACACGGCGCAGCACGGTCAGGAACTCGTCGATGTCGGCGACCCGGTCCTTGAGCAGGTAGCCGACCCTGGACATGTCGCGTCCGCCGAACAGTTCGGCGGCGTAGCGGCTCACCACGTGCTGGGACAGCAGCAGCACCGCCACGTCGGGGTGCTCCTCGCGGATGCGGATGCCCGCCTTGATGCCCTCCTCGGAGAAGGTGGGCGGCATGCGGATGTCCACCAGGCACAGGTCCACGTCCGGGTGCTCGGCGATGGCGGCCATCAGCGTGTCGGCGTCGCCGACCTGGGCCAGCACCTCCACCCCGGCGTCCTCCAGGAGCCGGACCATGCCGCTGCGCAGCAGCACCGAGTCCTCCGCGATGATGACCCGCGGCCCCCTGTCCGGGGCCCCGGTGTCCTGCGCGGCCCCGTAGGGGACCGTTCGCGCGTCGTGGCCGTGGAACACGGTTCTCATGCCTCCCAAGGGATGTCGGCGGTCAGGACGGTGCCCTCACCGGCCGGGCTGTGCACGGTCAGGACGCCGTCGACGGCGTCCACCCGGTCCCACAGGCCGTACAGGCCGCTGCCGGAGTCGGGTTCGGCGCCGCCGGCGCCGTCGTCGGTGACGGCGACCCGCAGCAGGTCCCCGCCCTGGCGGGCGGGCCGCTCCACGCGGTGGGCGGACACGGTGACGCGGGAGGCGCCGGAGTGTTTGGCGACATTGGTGAGCGCCTCGCACACCACGTAGTAGGCGACGCCCTCGGCGCGCGCGGAGGGGCGTTCGGGCAGGTCCACCTCGACCTTGGCCGGGACGGGCGAGCGTCCGGCGGCCACGGGCAGGGCGGCGGGCAGGCCGCGGTCGGTGAGCACGCGGGGGTGCAGGCCGCGGGCGACCTCGCGCAGGTCCTCCATGACCTCGCGGGACTCGCGCTGGGCCTCGGTGATCAGCTCCAGGGCGGCGCCGGGGTCGGTGCCCACGCGGGCGCGGGCCCGGGTGAGGGTCAGGGTCAGGGCGAGCAGGCGCTGCTGGGCGCCGTCGTGCAGGTCGCGTTCGATGCGGCGCCGTTCGGCCTCGGCGGCGTCGACCATGCGCAGGCGGCTGTCCTGGACGTGGGACAGGCGGCGGCGCATGCGCACCTCGGGGGCGTCGAACAGCAGGGCCCGGTGCAGCGCCACCTCGGTGGACACCGCGTACGGGGCCAGGCGCACCCCCACGAGCACGGACAGCGGGGCCAGGACCACCTGGACCAGCGGGCCGGCCAGGTCGGAGGGCTGGCCCTGGACGAGGATGAACACGATGCCGACCAGGGCGCCGACGGCGACGGCCAGTCCGCACACCACCAGGGCCACCACGATCCCGCCGAACAGCAGCCCGTGCAGGCCGGCGGCGGTGGTGTACACGACCATGGACCAGGCCTCGCGCCCGAACACGAACCGCCACAGCCGCGACCAGCGGCCGTCGGGGGCCAGCGGGTCGGGCGGCGCGGTCTCCACGATCCCGAAGACCGTGCCCAGCCGGTGCCGCTGCACCCGGCAGGCCAGCCGGGAGAGCAGGGTCGCGGCGGCGGGCAGCAGGACCACCATGGCCAGGGCCTCGGTGAGGATGTTCAGCGGCCCCCCTTGGAGGGGGCCGTTCGTGCCCGGGGCGATGACGAACCCCACCCAGGAGGCGGAGACGACCATCAGGGTCGCGGGCACCAGGTAGAACAGCGACAGCGCGAGCGAGGTCATCAGGTGGGCCGTCTCGATCGCGCGCGTGCGCCAGGGGGCACCGCGGGCCGCTGCGGAGGTGCCCGCGGACCCGGCGGGGGCCCGGGGCGGGCCGCCGGGGCGTGCGATGGATGGACTGTGACCGGTCACGTGTCCCAATCTAGGTTCGGGGCGGCCGGGACACGATGTCATCAGCACGTGGACACGGGGTGGTGGTGGCACTACCCGGGGCGTGCGGGGTCCGCGGGAGAGGGGCGAGGGTGGGCGACGGGCGGGTCGAGGTGGGGCCGGTCCTGGCCGGTGTCGGCCGGATCAACATGCTGTTCGCCCTGGACGCGGCGCCTCCCGGGCCCCGCTGGCGGGCGCTGGGCGCCCCCGGCCCGGGGGCGGTGGCGGCGGAGGTGGAGCGGGTGCGCGGGAGCTTGGCGGGATTCGCCGGGGTCCCGGCGCGGGAGGTGGAGTGGCGGGTGGGCGCCTCGCTGTTCCAGCAGGGGCTGGCCACCCGGACGCTGTCGCCGGTGCTGGCCGCGGCGCTGTGCCACGGTGCGGCGCTGCGGGCTGAGGCCTTCCACCGGGACCCGGGGGCGAAGGGGCCCATGGTGCTGCGCACCTCCCAGCGGTGGGCGGAGCCGATCGCGCGCGAGGACCCCGCGGCGGTGGCCGGCCACATCGCCGCGACCGTCCTGGCCGGGGTGCTGGAGCCGGTGGCGGCCGCCCTGGACGCGGTGCCCCGCGGCACGGGCCGGGTGGCGCCGGGGCTGCTGCGCGGCAACACCGCTTCGGCCCTGGCGGGGGCGGCGCGTTCGCTGGGCCTGGCCCGGCCCGCGGTGCGGGAGGCGGCCGAGGAGGTGGTGCGGCTGCTGGCGGCGTCCCCGGCGCTGGCCGGGACCGGCTCCTACACCGGGCGCGACGCCGGCGGGGCCGCGGTGTTCCGGCGCACCACCTGCTGCCTGTACTACCGGGTGCCCGGGGCGGGGTACTGCGGCGACTGCGCGCTCGCCGCGCCGGGGAAATCGGGGTGACACCGGGCGGAGGGCGTGCCACGCTGCCCGGATGACCACTCCTGAGATTCCTCCCCTGTACCGGGACTGCGACTTCAACGGGCCGCTGTCGGACGCCCACGCCGCCCGGCTCATCGACACCCTGGGGCCGCTCGACGGCCGACACGTCGTGGACGTGGGCTGCGGGTGGGCCGAGCTGCTGCTGCGCACGCTGGAGGGCGCGCCGACCGCGACCGGGTTCGGCATCGACATCGGCGAGGGGGCCATCGCCCACGGCCGCGCCAACGCCGCCGCGCGCGGGCTGGCCGACCGGGTGGAGCTGGTGGTGGGCGACGCCGGGAAGTGGTCGGGCGGCGGGGCCGACGTCGTGTTCAACATCGGGGCCACCCACGCCTGGGGCGGCGAGCCGGTGACCCACACCGCCAACGCCCTGGAGGCGCTGTCGGGGCTGCTGCGGCCGGGCGGGCGGCTGCTGTTCGGCGAGTGCTTCTGGGTGCGCGAGCCCACCGACGCCGAGCTGGCGGCCATGTACGACACCCCGCGCGAGCAGTACCGGACGATGCGCGGGCTGGTGGACATGGCGCTGTCCTACGGGTTCCGGCTGTGGGCGCTGTCGCAGGCGTCCCTGGAGGAGTGGGACGACTTCGAGAACCGGCACGCCAAGGCGTGGGAGGAGTGGCTGGTGGAGAACCCCGGCTCCCCCGACGCCGAGGAGGTCCGCGCCCTGTCCGACCGGCACCGGGTGGCCCGCGTCGACGGCTGGCGCGAGGTGATGGGGATGGCGTACCTGACGCTCGTGCGGGTGTGAGGCGGGCCCGTGCGGCCGGGGCCCGCCCCGGCCGCACGGTGCTCTTCCACGCCTTCGCCGCGCTGCGGCCCGCCCGGCGCCGCCCGGCGCCGCCCGCGACGGCCCGCGGCCGCGGGGCCTGCCCCCGGGGACCGCTCCCGGGCCGCCGGGGCCGGTCAGGCGGCGTCGGCGGCGCGGCGCACCTCCTCGATGTCGATGCGCTGCATCGCGAGCATGGCCTTGACGGCCCGCTCGGCCCGGCCCGGGTCGGGGTCGGTGACCAGGTCGTCCAGCTCGCGGGGGAACACCTGCCAGGAGAACCCGAAGCGGTCCTTGAGCCACCCGCACTGGCTCTCCTGGCCGCCGCCCTCCAGGAGGGCGTACCAGTAGCGGTCGGACTCGGCCTGGTCGGCGCACGGCACCTGGAGGGAGAATGCCTCGCTGAAGGTGAACTCCGGGCCGCCGTTGAGGGCGGTGATCCGCTGGCCCTGGATCTCGAAGTCGACGGTCAGGACCGACCCCTGGGGGCCGGGCATGCCGGGGCCGTTGTGGACGACCTTGAGGATGCGGGCGTCGTCGAACACGCCGACGTAGAATTCCGCGGCCTCCTCGGCCCGGCCGTCGAACCACAGGCACGGGGTGATCTCGAGCTCGGTCATGGTGGTGTCCCTTCGGTGCGTGCTGCTCCGTCACAGGTACCGACCCGGCGCGGGGCCGGAACTCATCGCGGTCCGGACGGTTTTCTCCGGCGTTCTCCGCAGTCCTCCAAGCTTCCTCATCCTCCCCCGTGGAGACCTAGGATCAGGGGATATCCGGAAGTGGAGGGGCGTTTCGTGGAGCAGCGGTACTACTCGGTGGACCAGGTGGCGGAGCTGTTGGGGCTGCACGTGAAGACCGTGCGCGGCTACATCCGCGACGGGAGGCTGGCGGCGACGCGCATCGGCAAGCAGTACCGGATCCGCCGCGAGGACCTGGAGGCGTTCGGCGGGGGCCCGGTGGAGGCGCCGGAGCCGCAGGGGCCGGCGTCGGCGGAGGTGTCGGCGGTGGTGCGCCTGGAGGGGGTGGACCGGGACCGGGCCGACCGGGTGACGACGCTGCTCACGGCGGCGGCCGCCACCCCCGGGCAGGGGCGCCCGCCGGTGCACGTCCAGGCGGTGCACGACCCGGGCGCGCGCAGCCTGCGGCTGGTGATCCTGGGGGACGCGGCGGGGACCGCGGCCCTGTTGGACCTGGTGGACCGGGTCGCACAGAATTGATGTCTCACATTCTGATATTGAGATCTCATCTTTAGAGACGGCGGGTGTAGGGTCGGGGTACCGCGAACACGGCGGTCCCCCGACGGAAAGGGCGACGATGACGCGCTACACCCACGGCCAGCACCCCTCGGTCACCGACTCCTACCGCTGGCGCAACGCCGCCAACTCGGCCGGGTACGCGCTCGCCGAGATGACCCCGGGGCGCTCCCTGCTGGACATCGGGTGCGGTCCGGGCACCATCACCGTCGACCTGGCCGCGCGCGTCGCGCCGGGCAGGGTGGTGGCCGTGGACTCCTCCGCCGAGGCGGTGGGGCTGGCCCGCGCCACGGCGGAGAAGGAGGGCGCCGGGAACATCGACTTCCGGGTCGGCGACGTCCACGACCTGGACCTGCCCGACGCCTCGTTCGACGTGGTGCACGCCCACCAGGTGCTCCAGCACGTGGCCGACCCGGTGCGGGCCCTGTCCGAGATGCGCCGGGTGACCGCGCCTGGCGGGGTGGTGGCGGCCTGCGACAGCGACTACTCGGGGATGTACTGGTACCCGCGGTCGCCGGAGCTGGACGAGTGGATGGACCTGTACCAGCGCGCGGCCCGCGCCAACGGCGGGGAGCCCGACGCGGGGCGGCGCCTGCTCTCCTGGGCCCGCGCCGCCGGGTTCGAGGACGTCACCTACGCCGCCGAGGTGTGGGACCACTCCTCCCCCGAACGGCGCTCCTGGTGGGGCGGCATGTGGTCGCGCCGCATCCTGGAGTCGGACCTGGCCCGGCAGGCGGTCGCCGAGGGGCTGGCCTCCCCCGCCGACCTGGAACGCATCTCGGCCGGGTGGGCGGCCTGGAGCCGGGACCCCGACGCGGTCTTCGTCATCCCCCGCGGCACCGTCCTGTGCCGGGTCTGAGACGGCGGACGAACAAGGCCCCCGCCGGTGCGGACCGGCGGGGGCTCCCGGGGCGGCCCCCGGTCTGATTGGGTGGAGAACACACGGTCACCCCTCGTCACGGCCGGAGCCCTCCATGACCGAACCCGAACACCCCCTCCCCTCCCCCGAGCCCCCCGCCGATCCCGGAGCCCGCCCCGAGGCCGGACCCGCAGAAGGCCCGGAACCGCCCGGGGGCCCCGACGCGTTCTCGGCCGTCCTGGGCAACGCCACCCTGCTCGGGCTGGGCTACCTGCTGGTGCGCCGCCCTCACTGGGCCCTGGCCGCCGCAGGCGCGGCGCTCGCCCTGGTCGCGCTCATCGCCCTGTTCCCGCACGTCACGGCCTGGAGAGTGCTCCTGGGGCTGGTGTGGGCGGGCGCGGTCGTGCACGCCTGGTGGCTCACCCGGCGCCCCGGCGGGACCCCGGTCCCGCCCCCGGCCCCGGGCGGGGCGGCCCCGCCGCGGTGGCGCACCCGGGTGCTCACGGGCGCCTGCGTGCTCCTGGTCGCCCTCGCGTGGCTGCGGCTGGACGCCTGGGCGATCACCCGGGACGCCGAGGCCGCGCACACCGCGGGCGACTGCGACCGCGCCCTGGCCTCCCTGCGCTGGCTCCTCCCGGCGCACGGGATCGCCCACGGCCCGGCCGCCGACCGCGGCGTCCAACAGCGCCAGGCCTGTGAGCTGCTCACCGCCGCCCTGTCCGACCCCGACCCGGCGGCCGCGGCCGAGAAGCTGGAGCGGTACCTGGCCGAACCGGGCGCGCTCTGGGACGGTGCCGGCCCCGAACGCGCCGAACTCCTGCTCGACACGGTCGTGGCGCGGGCCCGGGAGCAGGAGGCCGCCGGCGAGGCGCTGGGCGGCCACGGCCCCGCGGTGGCCGCCGTGGAGGACGCCTTCACGCAGCTGGCGCGGACCCTGGAGGACGCCCCCGGCCAGAGCGGGCGGGTGGGCGCCGTCGCGGAGTCGTTCCTGTCCTCCCTCGACGGCATGGCCCCGTGCCGGGCCCGGGAGATCGACGGCTGGCTGCTCGCCCAGGACTGGGAGGACCCCGCGCTGGCCCGTGTGATGGAACCCCAGGCCGAACAGGCGCCGGTCCGGATGTTCGACTGCGCGGAGGCCCTGGCCTCGGTCCGGCCCGAGGAGGGGGCGGGGGCCCACCAGGAGTTCCTGGCGGCCCATCCCGAGCACCCCCTGGCGGCGCGCTCGGCCGAGAGCCTGATCGCGACCGAGGAGTACTGCGCGCACCCGGCCGCGTTCCCGGCCGCGCCCGCCTACGAGGGGGAGGGCCCGCACGCGATGCGCGTGTCGGGGCTGGACCCCGAGGAGTACGGCTTCCCGGACTCCTGGCGGGCCGACACCGTCGAGGAGACGGTCCTGGTGGTCTGCGTGCAGGGCCCCGAACGGGGCTCCTTCCAGCGGACGTGCGCCTACGAGCCGGGTGAGGACCAGCTGCTGCTCCCGTTCTCGGGGTCGACGGACGTGGACTTCTACGCCAGCGCGTTCACCCTCCAGGCCTACGAGCTGCACAGCGGCGAGCTGGTGGAGGAGTACACCGAGGAGATCGGCGACCCCTGCCCCGAGGAGCTGGAGTACGAGTCCTACTTCCTCGACATCGTGCCCGGGGAGTACGACTCGGACTACTCCGCGGCGGACGTGCGCGGGATGTTCGACCGCCTCATGGACTGAGCGCCGCCCGGGGCTTCCGGGGCCGGGGCCCGGGGCCCCGGCCCCTGCTTGCACTCGGCCCGCTTGTAAACCTATGCTTTACAAGTGCAAGAAAATTTGACGAATGCGCTTCGGTCGCTGAAAACGCACACGGAGGAGTTCCTCGCCTCGCGTTTCCGGACCGCGGACGAGGACTGGGCCGGCTCGATCGCACTCGCCCTGCGCATGCAGGCGGACGCCGACGGGGTCGTGCGCGCCGTCGTGCAGCAGGCGCGGCGCAGCGGTGTCACGTGGCAGGTCATCGGCGACGCGCTCGGCGTGAGCCGGCAGGCGGCGTTCCAGCGCTACGGCAGACCGGTCGACCCCAGAACGGGAGAACCCATGGACACCACCCCCCTCCCCGGTGCCGCCGAACTGGCGGCCTCGGTGATCGAGGACCTCGCGGCAGGCCGGTGGTCGCGGATCACCGACCGGTTCGACCCGGCCATGCGCGACGGCCTGTCCGAGGACGCGCTCGCCGCCGCCTGGGCGCAGATCGTCGGCATGTCCGGGGCCTTCGAGGGGCACGGGGAGCCGGAGGTGGCCCGTGCCGCCGACGTGACGGTCACCAACACGCCGCTCTCGCTGGAGGCCGGCGACTACACGGCGCGGATCGCGTTCCGCGACGACCGGACCATCGCCGGTCTGCACATCCTCGACGAGAGCCGGCGGCCGTGACCGCCGCCGCGCCCCCGGGCGGGCGCCGCACGAGCCGCCGCGACCTGCGCTCCGTCGCCGTCTTCACGGGCCTCGCGTTCGCGCTCGCCTGGCTCCTGGCGCTCCCGCTCTGGCTGGGCGAGGGGATCGCCGACCCCTGGTTCGCCCCCGTGGCCGTCGCCGTGATGGGGACCCCCGCGATCGCCGCCCTCGTCGTCGTGTTCTTCGTGGAACGGCCGCCGCACAAGGCGCGAACGCTGGGACTGTGGCCGCTGCGGCCGGCCCGCAGGGTGCTGGGCTACGCGGCGGCGGGGATCCTCGTGCCCATCGCGCTCGTCCTGGCGGCGCTCCCGGTCGGCGCGCTGCTGGGGGTCTACCCGGCCGACTTCACGGGCTTCTCGGCCTTCCGGGAGGTCCTCGACGAGCAGGCGGGCGCCCTGGGAGCGGACGGAATCCCGGTGCCGGTCGGCGTGCTCGTCGCCGTCCAGGTCGCCGCGCTCCCGATGGCGGCGTTCGTCAACCTCCTCCCGGCGCTGGGCGAGGAGCTCGGATGGCGCGGGTGGCTGCTCCCGAAACTGATGCCGCTGGGCACCCTGCCGGCCCTGCTGGTCTCGGGCGTGATCTGGGGGGCCTGGCACGCCCCGCTCATCCTCCTGGGGTACAACTACCCGGACGCGCCGGGCTGGCTGGCCGTGGTCATGATGACCGGCATGTGCACCGTGGTCGGCGCGGTCTTCGGCTGGCTGCGGCTCCGGTCGGGGTCGGTGTGGCCCGCGGCCCTCGCCCACGCGGCCTTCAACGGCGCGGGCGGGACCTACCTCCTCTTCGCCGCGGCGGGGGAGCACATCGACACCACGCAGGCGACGATCCTGGGCTGGAGCGGGTGGATCGTGCCGCTCGCGTTCGTCGCGGTCCTCGTCGCCACCGGGCGGTTCGCCCCCGCGCCGTCGGGGCAGGACGCGCCTCTGGAGGACGCGGGGCCGGAACGCGCCACCGGCGGGTAGCCGTACCGGCTCGCGGGAGGGGCCGGCCCCTCCCGCGAGCCGGTGGTGCCCCGGGGCCGCCGTTGCTGTTTGACTGGGCGCATGCCTTTGCACGGTGAATACGAACCCAGTACCTCCGCCCGCGCCCGCGAGCAGGCGGAACTCTACGAGTCCTCCGGCGGCACCGAGGGGACCACGATGAACGGCCTGCCCGTCGTGCTGCTGACCTCCATCGGCGCCAAGACCGGGAAGCTGCGCAAGACGCCGCTGATGAGGGTCGAGCACGAGGGCCGCTACGCCGTCGTCGCCTCGCTCGGCGGCGCGCCCGAGCACCCCGTCTGGTACTTCAACCTCAAGGCCGACCCCCGGGTGGAGCTCCAGGACGGGCCCGAGCGCAACGACATGGTGGCGCGCGAGCTCACCGGCGCCGAACGGGAGCTGTGGTGGGAGCGCGCGGTGGAGGCGTTCCCCCCGTACGCGGACTACCAGACCAAGACCGACCGGCGCATCCCGGTCTTCGTGCTGGACCCCGCTCAGCACGACTGACACCGGGGGGCCGCGCACCGCGCGGCCCCCGCGGGCGCCGGTCCCCGCGACCGGCGCCCGCCCCGGAACCCCCGTGACGCGCGGAGGCTTCCCGGACCCGGTCCTCAGACCTGGTTCACGCCGCCGTCGACGTAGATGTTCGCCCCCACGACATAGCCGCTCTGCTCCGAGGCCAGGAAGGCGACGGCCGCGGCGACCTCCTCGGGCTCGCCCGTACGGCCCTTGACCACGGTCTCGGCGGCACCGGTCCGGACGGCCTGCGCCGCCTCCTCACCACCGAGGAGGGCGGTGGCGCCGGGGGTCTCGATCATGCCCGGCGAGACCACGTTCACCCGGATGCCGCGCCCCTTGAGCTCGACGGACCAGGTCCGCGCGAACGACCGGACGGCGGCCTTGGACGCGGCGTAGGCGCCGAACGCCTCCATGCCGCGGTCGGCGGCCGTGGAGCCGATGAGGACGACCGAGGCCCCGTCGTTGAGCAGCGGGAGCGCCTTCTGCACGGTGAACACCACGCCCCGGGCGTTGACCGCGAAGGTCGTGTCGAAGTGCTCCTCGGTGGTCTGCTCCAGCGTCGCGAACTCACCGATCGCCGCGTTGGCGACGAGCACGTCCAGCCCCCTGCCCCGGGCCCGGACCGCCGCGTAGAGCCGGTCCAGGTCCTCCGGATCCGAGACGTCGCCGACGATGCCCGTGGCCCGGTCCGCGCCGACCGCCTCGACCGCGGCGTCCAGCTCCACTTTGCGCCGACCGGTGATGAAAACGTGTGAACCCTCGTCCGCCAACCGTTGGGCGGTGGCCAGGCCGATGCCGCCGTTGCCGCCGGTGACCAGCGATGTCCTGCCGTCGAGCTGTCCCATGGGAACTCCCCTGCCCCTGTCCGCGCGGATCTCGGCCGATCCGCTCCGCCAACGATCATGCTGCGCCCGACAGGCAAGATCCATAATGTAAGATCCCTGATTCTTTACAGATCGTCCAGGGGGGCCGTGTGTTGCTCGGTTTCAGAGACCCCGTCGCCGACGCGATCGGCCTGCTCCGGCCCAGCACGTCGATCGGGCCCAGCGTGCAGGCCACCGGGGAGTGGGCGGCGCGCTTCGACGGGTCCGCGCACATGAGGACCGGCTTCGTCGCGCGCGGCGGGTGCTGGCTGCTCCTCCAGGGGCACGAACCCGTGCGGCTGGAGCGGGGCGACTACTACCTGCTGGGCAACCCCGACCCGTACGTGCTCTCCGGCACGCCCACCGCGGACCCGCGCTCGGCGGTCCGGGTGGGAGGGAACGCCGCGGGCGGGGTGGTCCGCATCGGCCCGGAGGCCGAGGACGACACCTACGTGTGCGACGGGCGGTTCACGTTCGAGGACGCGAACGCGTCGGTGCTGACCGACATCCTGCCGCGGCTGGTGGTCGTGCCCTCCACCGACCCGCGCGCCCGGCACCTGGCGCTCGTCTGCGAGCTGCTGGTCATCGAGCTGGAGGCCGACGCGGCGGGCGGCCCCCTCGTCCTCAACCACCTGGGGCAGATCATGCTCGTGCACATGCTCCGCGCCCACGCGAGCCGCACCGGCCGCCCCGTCGGCTGGCTCTGCGCGCTCAACGACGACGGGATCGGTGCGGCGCTGCGCGCCATGCACGCGGACATGGCGCGCTCCTGGACTCTGAGAGAGCTCGCCGAGGCCGGGCACATGTCGCGTTCGGCCTTCGCCCGGACCTTCAAGGAGCGGGTGGGGGTGCCGCCGCTGGAGTACCTGATCCAGTGGCGGATGAGCCTGGCGCGCGACGCGCTGCGGCACGGGACACTGTCGATCCCCGAGCTGGCCTCGGCGACCGGTTACCGGTCCGAGAGCGCGTTCAGCACCGCGTTCCGCCGGGTGGTGGGCGTGTCACCGGCCCGGTTCCGGTCCCGGGCGCGCTCGGCCGCCGACGCGGAGGCGCGGCCGGCCTGAGCCCGCACGCAGCCGGCCCGGGCCCGGTCGGAGAACCGGGTCGGTGCCCGCGGCGTCGTACCCCCCGCCGACGACCGTGACACGAGATCCGGAGACACCACGCCCATGAGCCCGTTCTACAGCCGGGAATTCCACGACCTCGCCCGACCGCACCTGGGGTGGGTGCTGGAGCAGTACAACCTGTTCGACGAGCTCGTCCCCAACGGTGACGTCAACGTCGACTTCGCGGCGTGCACGGTGCGGCGGGGCGGGTACGAGCTGCGGGTGGGGCTGCTGGGCAGCTACGCCGAGGACGGCACGTGGCTGTGGGGTTGGGCCAACCCGCACTTCGAGGGGGCGCCGGTCATCGCGGAGACGGAGCGTCTGCGCACCCTGGGCGCCGCCGGACCGGGCGTGCCCGAACTCGCGGAGGGCCTGGTGGACCTCAATCACCTGCCCGACCCGCGGTTGGGCTCGGACCACCTGGCGCTGGCCGCCATGGGGCTGCTCGGGGCGCGAGGGCTGGTCATCTTCAACCACGGCGGTCGCGCCCGCACCTTCCTCGTGGTGACGGACCCCGGGATCCCCTTCGCCCGGCCGGGGGCGGCGGACGGGGTGGAGGCGTGCCTGCGCAACGGTTCCCTGCTCTTCGGGGACTCCGCCTGGGACGGGGAGCGCGGGTACGCCACCGCGGTCGTCCGGGGATACCTCGCCCACCACGGGCTCACCGAGAGGGTCGGTGAGGGCGGGATCGGCGGCGTGTTCGACAACGGCAACGTGCTCACGGTGCGGATCGGTGCGGACGACACCCTCGACGGGGTCGAGATCACCGGACCTGACGGGGGCGAACCGCTGCCGGGGCCGACCGTCGCGGCCACCGGTCTGCGGCGGACCGACGCCGGACCGCAGCCGGAACCGTTCCCCTCGGGGCTGCTGCCGACGGTGCTGCCGCGGCTGGCCCTCGCCCTCGCCCAGGACCTGGCTTTGGAGGATCACCTGCGCGAGGCGGGGTGGAGTGCCGGGGCTGGTGTCGAATGGGACGCCGACACCGCCACCCTGCGCTACCCGACGGCGGCCGAGGGGCCCGGCGCGGTCGTGGTCGCGGGGCGTGAGATCGGCGTGTTCGACCCCGCGACCGCCACCTGGGAGTGGGCGGGGTGGGAGGGCGCCGAACCGCTGCGGGCGGCGGCCGGCGACAGCGGACACCCGGAGCTCGCGGCCGACGGGGTGGACCTGTCGGGGTACCGGCGCCCCGCCCACATCGTCGACATCCTGACCCGCACCGCCGCCGGCCTGGGTTCGGGGCGCGGCGTCGCGACCGTGCCGGCGGACGGGGGGCGCACCCGCTACGTGGTGGTGACCGATCCGGCCGTCCCTGCCGCCCGCGCCGACCTCGAGCGTGTCGCCGAGGTGATCCTGGGTGCGGCGAACCTGGTGCACCCGGTCGCTTCCCGCGAGAGTCTGCGCCGCGACATGCGCGCCCTGGCCCGCGGCTACTTCGAGGCGTTCGGCCTGCCCACCCTGAACATGTACGGGCCCGAGGCGCTCGGCGGCCTGTTCGGCCTCTACGAGGCCCGCGTCCTGTTCAGCGTTGACGGGACCGTTCAGTCCGTCGAGGTCGGCCTCATGGGCGCGCCCCGCTGACCCGTGTCGGCTCCGGGGCGGCTCCCCCGGGCCCCAGGGCGCGGGCCGGCCGCCGTGCGCGGTCGGCCCGTGGCCCCGGGACGCCCCTCAGTGCGTCGGGGCGGTCTCCGGGGCACGGCGCGCGTGCCGCTGCGTGAGCGCCGTGAGGTGGGCGGTGGCGTCGGCGGCCGGGTGCGCGTGGGCGGCGCGGACGGTCGGGGACCGGACGGCCGGCCGGGTCACAGGAGCAGGAGGCCGATCGCGCCGGACGCCGCGACGACCGCCCAGGCCGGGGCCCGCCACACCGCCAGCGCAACGAACGCGGCCGCGGCCAGCGCCATCGTCGCGGGCGAGACCACGCCCTGGAGGAAGACCGGGTCGTACAGCGCCGCGGCCAGGATCCCCACCACCGCCGCGCCCGCGCCCGCCAGGGCCCGCCGGGCGCGGGCGTCGCCGCGCAGCCGCTCCCAGAACGGCAGAGCGCCCACCACCAGCAGCGCCGAGGGCAGGAAGACCGCCACCAGGGCCAGCGCGGCGCCCAGCAGCGGGCTGCCCGCCACGGGCATGAGCGCCCCCAGGTAGGCGGAGAAGGTGAACAGCGGTCCCGGTACGGCCTGGGCCGCCCCGTAGCCGGCCAGGAACGAGGTGTGGTCCACCGCTCCGGAGCCCACCGTCTCGGCCTCCAGCAGCGGCAGGACCACGTGGCCGCCGCCGAAGACCAGCGACCCGGCGCGGTAGAAGCCGTCGGCCGTGTCCAGCGCCGCGTTGCCGGTCAGCGCGGCCGCCGCGGGCAGGCCCGCGAGCAGGACGGCGAACACCGCCAGGCAGGCCAGGGCCGTGCGGCGCCGCACCGGCACGCCGGCTCCGGTCGCGTCGCGGTCGGCCGGCGCCCCGGAGGAGAGCCAGAGCAGGCCGGCCAGGGCGCCCAGGGCGATGGCCGCCACCTGGCCGAGGGCCGAGGGCACCAGCAGGGCCAGGACCAGTGCGGCGACCGCGATCGTGGCCGGGCGGCGCCCCGCGGCCAGGGTCGTGGCCATGCCCAGGACGGCGTGGGCGACCACGGCCACCGCCGCCGCCTTCAGGCCCAGCAGCCACCCGGCCCCGGGTTCGGCGCCGATGGCCTGCACCCCCAGGGCGAAGCCCGCCATGAGCACGGCCGAGGGCAGGGTGAAGGCCGCCCAGGCGGCGGCCATCCCGGCGTATCCGGCGCGGCGCAGCCCCAGGGCCATGCCGACCTGGCTGGAGGCGGGGCCGGGCAGGAACTGGCACAGGGCCACCAGGTCGGCGTAGGCGGCCTCGGAGAGCCACCGGCGGCGCACGACGAACGCCTCGCGGAAGTAGCCCAGGTGCGCCACCGGTCCGCCGAAGGAGGTCAGGCCCAGCAGCAGGAACGCGCCGAAGACCTCACCGGCCGTCCCGCGGGCGGCGCGGTCGGCGGGGGCGGGTGTGGTCGGGTCCGTCTCGCTCACGCGGGCACCGCCCGGGCGGGCGGGGGCGGGGATGGGCGCACGGCGCTGTTCCTCCGCCGTCCCGGCGTGCTCCGATACGGCCGAACGCTATCGGAGGGCGCCGGCGTGCCCCCGCGCGGGGTGTCCGGCCTGGCCGGCCCCCCGGGGGGCCGGCCTGCGGGCGGTTCGCCCGCGGGGCATTTCATATCAGGACATAAGCCGTCGAAATACACGGTGAATCGAAAAGGCGAACGATAAAGAAGCGAATTCGGGCTTCGCGGCCGTTCGACCGGCCCTAGACTGCACACGAGAACACGATCCGCGGCGTGAAGGCCGCGGAAAAAGTTCGGAGCCGCCTGGTGCGCCAACACCATGACGGCTCCTGACCGACCGTCCTGATAAGAGCAGGAAGGTGGCTAGGCGTGAATTCTAGTCCCTCGATTACGCATGTCCAAAACCGGGGTCGCATCTCGGCCCCAATCCCCCGCAAACGCCCTCAGGGGGCGATGGACGGCATCGGGTTCATCCCGGCCATCTGGGTGTGCGAGGCCTTCCGCGGCGATGTGTTCCCCAGCCTGCCGGCCTTCGCCGTCGCCTCGATCATCGCCGACGCCGCCGACCGCGACGGCCGCTGGTGCTTCCTGTACCTGGACACCCTGGTCGCCCGCTCCTGCGGCAGGCTCAGCCGCTCCACCGCCAAGCGCGCGCTCAAGGACCTGGTCGCCGCGGGCGTGGTCCGCAAGCTCCCGCGCGCGGCGCTGCCCGCGTTCTTCGCCGAGGACCTGGCCGCCGGGCGGCGCCGCGCCGACAACCTCCCCGACGTCCTGGAGCTGCTCATCCCGGCCAGCGCCTACACCCGCCACGGCCCGGAGGTCCTGGAGGAGATCAACGAGGTCCGCGCGCGCCTGGGCGAGGAGCCCCTGACCCCCGCCGGCCGGCCCGACTTCGCGGCGGCGGACCGGGACGAACCCCCGCGACGGTCCACGGTGAACCGTCGCGACGGGTCACAGCGACCCACAGACCCTTTCCCTGATGACCCCTCCCCTGGCGACCCCTCTCCGGATCCGGTCCGTGAGCGGTCCACCACAGGGCCGGCGCCCCTCTCGCGGCCGCGGACCTCGCCGGGCCCGGCCCCGTGGGCGCTGGAGCTGCTGGCCCGCATCCCGGACGGAGCCCTCTACCGCCCCCACGTGGATCGCAACCTGCTGGCCACCCGGCTGGTCGAGCTGCGCGCCCAGGGCGTGTCCGTCGAGGAGCTGGCCCGCGCACTGGCCGGCTGGGAGCACACCGACCGGCCCTTCGCCGCCCTGCACACCCGCCTGGCCTCACCCGCCACCGTCCGGGACTGGAACGCCAGAGCCCTGCTGAGGCCCCTGTCCCGGCCGGAGGAGCCCGGGGAGGCGTTCCCACGGCTCCCGGAGTTCGCCCTGGACTCCCGGGGCAGGGCCGCCCACACCTGCCCGGACCACCCGTCCATCCGCAACATCCCCGGCGGGGCCTGCTCCGTGTGCGGCGCCCCCTGCCGCACCCGGCCCGATGAGGCCGTCCACCCGTTCGCCGCCGCCCGGCGCGACGGCGTCCTGGAACGGCTGTTCGGCCCGCCCGACGTCGACGAGGGGTTCACCGCACCCAAATGCGCCAACGAGCACTGCAACCCCGACAGGGCCTCGCCCCGCTACCGCACCGTCGTCCGCCTGACCCCCGACGGGCGCGACGCCGTCGCCGTCCCCTGCCCCGTCTGCGGCCGCAGAGCCGACGCCCCCGCCCTCGCGGCCTGAGGCCGCCGCACGCGCCCGGTCCCGGCTCCGGCCCGGGTGCGCGGCGGCCCACGGCGACGCTGTAGGGTCCCGACACGATCACAGGTGCGGAAGGGGAGCGATGCGATGCGTGCGGCCGATGCCCCCGACGGTTCGGTGACCCTGAGCATGTCGCAGGCCGAGGCGACGGTCCTCCACGAGCTGATCGCCTTCGCGGAGTTCGCGAACGACCTGACCTCGATCGAGCCGGAGCGCCCGGTGGAGCAGAAGGTGCTGTCCGACGTCCAGCAGGCGCTCGCGCCGCTCATCCGCGGCCTGGGTACCGAGGGCTACGGGGCCGCGCTGGACCGCGCCTTCGCCGCCATCGACCCCGGCCCCTTCGGCACGGCCCCCGGCCCCCCGGACCGCGCCCCCTGAGCACACGGGTCCCCTGCGGAGTCGACGCGCTCTCAGCGGGTCACGGTGGTCTGCCGGCCGATACGCGACAGCTTCTCGGGGTTGCGCACGTGGTAGGCGCCGGTGACGTGGCCGTTCTCCACTCGCACCACCAGCACGCCGTCGATCTCTCCGTCGGCTCGGACGAGCAGCCCTGGGCCGCCGTTGATCTGCACCAACTCGACCGACCTCTCCGCGTCGCGCTTCCACCAGCCGACGGCCAGCAGGCGAGCGACGTTGTCGGCCCCCACGACGGGCCGCAGCAGGGCATGCTTGACACCGCCGCCGTCGCTCAAGGCGACGACGTCCGGCGCGAGGATGTCGAGCAGGCTCTGCAGCTCGCCGGTTTCGACCGCCCGCTGGAAGGCGTGGAGAGCGGCTCGGTGCTCGGCCGGGGAGCCGGTGCCGCGCGGCCGCCGCGCAGCGACGTGCGCCCGTGCCCGGTAGGCGAGCTGGCGGACCGCGGACGGGCTCTTGCCGACGGCCTCGGCGATCTCGTCGTATCCCAGATCGAACACCTCGCGGAGCACGAACACCGCCCGCTCGACCGGCTGGAGCGTTTCCAGCACCAGCAGCATCGCCATGGAGACGCTGTCGGCCAACTCCACGTCCTCGGCCACATCAGGCGCGGTCAGCAAGGGCTCGGGCAGCCACGGCCCGACGTAGGACTCCTTGCGCCGGCCTAGCACGCGCAGCCGGTCCAGCGCCTGCCGGGTGACGATCCGCACCAGGTAGGCACGCTTCTCCCGCACGGTGTCGAGATCGACGCCCACCCAGCGCAACCAGGTCTCCTGCAGGACGTCCTCGGCGTCGGCGGCCGAACCGAGCATCTCGTAGGCGACGGTGAACAGCAGGTTGCGGTGGGCGACGAACGCCTCCGTGGCGGGGTCCACGCGTTCGGCACGACCGAGCGGTCCCGGTGTGTCCGTCGCTCGCTCGCTGCGTCCGCTCATACCCGGCCCCCGCCTGTCCGTGTTCAGCTCCACCACACGCACGAGACGCCGCTTTCGACCGCTGCGTAACGCGCGCGATCGATGATCCACGTCACATGAGGGCGCCGTTACGGGGGGCGGGCGGCCGGCGTCTCGTGTCCGTCGGGATGCCGTGCGAACGATCCGTACGGCACGCGACACCACAAACCCGAGTTCGAGATTCGAGAAGGGAAGCCCTCGCCATGTCCGCACCCCCAGAGACCGGCCTCCGGTCGCGCATGCCCGACCCCCTCTTGTTCATCCCCGAGATGGCGGAAGTCGCCGAAGGTCTACACAAGGCCATCAGGAACGGCACGATTCCGCAGACCACCGTCCACCTGCTGCAGCTGCGCGCCGGGCAGCTGCTCGGCAGCACGTACTTCACCATTAGGGAGACCGGCGACCTCCGCCGGGCAGGGGAACCGGAGGAGCGCATCACCGCCGTGGCGACCTGGCGGGACGCCACCTGCTTCACCGACGCCGAGCGGGTCGCGCTGGAGCTCGTGGAGGCCGTCCTCACCCCGAACCCGTACGGGGAGCGCGTCCCCGACGAGTTGTACGCCAAGGCGTCCGCGCACTACGGCGACAAGGCGCTCTGGACGCTCATCCTGGCGATCGCCCACATCGGCTTCTTCACCCCCGCCGCTCTCATCGCCAAGCCGATCCCCGGCATGCCCCCCGGCCGGAACTACAGCGAACAGAAGGGCTGAGAGCATGGGCATCACCGTGTTCGCGGTGGCGGGAGCGACCGGGCGGCTGGGCCGCCACGTCGTGGACGTCCTCACCGAACGAGGGCACCGGGTCGTGCCGATGTCACGGGCCACCGGCGTGGACATCATCACCGGTGAGGGCCTGGCCGAGGCGCTCGCCGGGGTGGATGCCGTCATCGACGTCGCCTCGTGGCACGCCTCCGACCAGGAGGCCGCGACGGAGTTCTTCCGCACGTCGGCCCGCAGGCTGCACGAGTACGGGCGGAAGGCGGGGGTCGCCCGGATCACCGCGGCGTCCATCATCGGTGTCGACAGGGCCACCGCCGGCTTCCTCGCCGCCAAGAAGGTGCACGAGGAACTCCTCCTGTCCGGCCCGCTGCCCGTCCGCATTCTGCGGGCCGCGCAGTTCCACGAGTTCGTCGGTCAGCTCCTGGACTGGCAGCAGGGCGGCGTCGCCCACATCCCGGCCCTGCCCACCCAGCTCGTAGCCTGCCGCACCGTGGCCGAGGAACTGGTCGACCTGGCCCTGGGACCCGGCGAACCGGCTCCGGGAGCGCCGATCCCCGAGATCGCCGGACCTCGAAAGGAAATCCTGGCGGAGGCGGCCGCCCTTCTGGGCACTCGCCGAGGCATCGAGGTCGTCGGCGTCGACGGCTCGGGCATGCCCGATGCCGAGATCGCCGCCGAGGGCGGGTTCCTGCCCGGCCCGCACGCCAAGCTCGCCGGCCCGACCTTCCAGGACTGGCTCGACACCCGCCCCTGAGCCGGGCACACGGCACGGCCTGAACCCGTTCTCGGAGCTCCGGACCTCGGGGCTCCGAGAACGGGGCTTCCTCCGAACCCCGCCCACCGACGGCGTTCGGGGGCTCGGCTCGACTCCCGGACGCATCACCGCATCCCGAAGGGCCCGCCCATGCCCGCCACCCCTACCGGCACAACGACCGCGCCCGTCCTCATCGGCCTGCTGACGCCGAGGGGACGGGCGATGGAGGCCACCGAGCCGTCGGGGCGATCCAGCAGGTCACAGGCGCGGCAGGGCCTGCTCCGGGTACACCACCGGACGGCGTCCGGGGCGTTCTCCGACTGCGCGGGCGGCCGTGAGGGCCGCCCCCGGGACCCGGCGGGCGGAAAAACCGGTGGCGGGCGGAGGCGGCCGTTGTTAGCCTTCCCGTGGCCGTGCGAGAGACCGAGGAGGTGGTACCCGTGAACGCTGTATCGACACGGGTGCTCCCCTGCGGGGTCACGGTCGGGCGATAGGTCGTCCGGGAGCGCCGTCCACGAGCACTCCCGAAGGAACACGACCATGCACTTCACCTCCGAACAGCGCCTCGACGGCGGTCTCCTCGAGCGCGCCTTCACCCTCGGCGACGTCCCCGGCATCCTGTGGACGCCGGAGTCCGCGACCGCCTCCTCACCGGCCCCGCTGGTCCTGCTCGGCCACCCCGGCGGCCTGCGCGGGATGTACCCCCGCCTGGCGGCCCGGGCCCGGCGGTGCGCCGCGGACGGCTTCGCCGCGGCCGCCGTCGAACTCCCCTGGAGCGGCGACCGGCCCCGGTCGGACACGGCCGAGCAGGTCCGTGCCGACCTGCGCCGCGTATTGGCGGCCGGCGAGCGGCCCGGCGAGGACCTCGTGGACCGGCTGGTCCTGCCGGTGGTGGAGGCGGCGGCCCCGGAATGGCGGGCCGCCCTGGACGCCCTCCTCGCCCTGCCCGGGGTCGGCGGCCCCGTCGGCTACTCGGGCGGGATCGTCTCCCTGGGCGTCCGGCTCGCGGCGGTCGAGCCGCGCATCGCCGCCGCCGTCCTGTTCGCCGGCAGCTTCGTGCCCCGCTCGGTGTTCGACGAGGCCCGCCGGGTCACCATTCCGCTGCACCTGCTGCTGCAGTGGGACGACGAGGGCAACGACCGCCAGTCGGCCCTGGACCTGTTCGACGCCTTCGGCTCCCCGGAGAAGGCGCTCAACGCCAACATGGGCGGGCACACCGGCGTTCCGGCCTGGGCCGGGGAGGACGCGGCCCGCTTCCTCGCCCGGCACCTGGGCGGCGAGCGGTAGGGGTCAGCGCACCGCGGCCAGGCGGGCGCGGGTGCGGGCCGGGGCCCCCGGGGGCAGCGTGGCGAGGATGTCGGCCAGGCTGCTCCCGGCCAGGCTCCGGCGCCACGCCTGGTGCGCCTCGGCCATCCTGCGCGCCAGCACGCAGGTGTCCCGGCACTCCTCGGGCGGCAGCGCGCCCGCCCCCCGCTGCCGGATCTCCGCGCACAGGTAGGGCGAGGAGGCGCCGTCGACCGCCTCCACGATCTGGAGCAGGTCGATCTCCCGGGCGGGCCGGGCCAGCCGGAACCCGCCCCGGGGGCCCGGCGTCGCGCTCAGCACACCGGACCTGACCAGGGCCTTGAGCTGCTTGGCCAGGTAGGGCGCGGGCAGGTCGAAGTACAGGGACAGCTGGGCCGTGGAGGCGGTGTCCCCCGGTTCGAGCTGGGCCAGGGTGGTGGCGCAGTGCAGGACCCATTCGGTGCTCGCGGGAAGCTTCATACCGCCAGCCTATCGAAGACATTGTGGATCTGTTTGGTCCACGATATGTTCGGCTCCGGGACCACCACCGAGCGAAAGAAGGAACCGCCATGCGTGTCGCCGTCGCCGGGGCCACCGGCAACATCGGCTCCCTCACCTGCGCCGTGCTGCGCCGGCAGGGCCACGAGGTCGTCGGGATCAGCCGCTCCCTCGGCGTGGACCTGGCCACCGGGGAGGGGCTCGACGCGGCCCTGCGCGGGGTGGAGGCCGTCGTCGACGCCACCAACATCGCGGCCGCCGACCGCGAGGGCTCGGTGGAGCGCTTCGCGCACCTGACCCGCACCCTGCTCGCCGCCGAGGAGCGCGCCGGGGTGGGCCACCACGTCCTGCTCTCGATCGTGGGCATCCACCGGGTGGAGGGCAACCCCCACTACGCGGGCAAGCGCGAGCAGGAGCGCCTGGTGGAGAACGGGCCCGTGCCCTGGACCATCGTGCCCGCCACCCAGTTCCACGACTTCGCCGCCATGGTGGCCGGGTGGACCGAACAGGACGGCGCGGCCGCCATCGCCCCGCTGCTGGTGCAGCCGATCGCCCCCGCCGACGTCGCCGAGATCCTCGCCGAGGTCGCGGTGGGCGCTCCGGCCGGCCGCCACCCCGACATCGCCGGGCCCCAGACGCAGGACCTGGTGGACATGGCCCGGCGCACCCTGCACGCCCAAGGGCGGCGGGTGCGCCTGGTGCCGACCTGGTCGGGGGTCTTCGGGACGTCCATGGCGGGCGAGGTGCTGCTGCCCGGCGAGGGGGCGCGCATCGCGCCGACGACCTTCGAGGAGTGGCTGGACTCCCAGACGGCCCCCTCGGCGCCCTGACCGGGCCCGCCGCGAACGGGCGCGGGGGCCGGCGCCGCACCCGGCCCCGCGTCCGCCCCAGGGGGGTGGGCCCCGGGGCGGGGCCGCCCTAAACTACGGGGACATCTCGCCCGGGAGGGGAAAGCGCATGGGGTACAGGGAACGGCGGGCCGCCATGGTCGCGGAGCGGGCCGCACCGCACCTGGAGCCCGGCGAGCGGGTCCAGACGGGGTTCATCGCGCTGACCGGCTCGGGCATCTTCACCGTCCCGGCGGCGACGTTCGTGGTCACCGACCGCGCGATCCTGGTGGTGGGCCGCGACGGCGCGCAGCGCCTGCCCCGCGACTTCCACTTCGGCGACCCGACCGGCTTCTACCACCGGATCGAGTACGGCGGCGCCTACAAGGTGCACCGGCAGTTCTACCCGGAGGTCAACGCCGCCAACGAGGCCCTGCGGCAGATGCGGGCCCGCGGCAACCCCCCGCAGGACGGGTAGGCCCGGCCTCACCCCGGCGGGGCGCCGCCCGCCGGCGCGGGCGCCGGGGCGAAGACCAGGTCCAGGTGGGCGTCCAGCGCGGCGACCGCCTCCCGCGCCCCGCACTGGCGGGCCAGCACCTGCAGCCCCAGGCCGTCGACGAGCGCCAGCAGGCCGGCCGCCGCGCGTTCGGGGTCCACCCCCCGCGCCCCGCCCGCCCGCAGCTGCCCGGCCAGGAAGGCGCGCATCTGCGCGGCCTCCTCCCCCAGCCCCGAGACCATCGACGGCTTCGTCGCGGCGTAGGCGAGGAAGGCGAGGGAGACGTGGCCCTCCAGGCGGCGCGTCTCGTCCAGCGGCAGGATCTCCAGCAGCAGGGCGCGGACGAGCGCGCGCGGCTCCTGGGGCGCCTCCAGCGCCGATGACCGCTCGCGGATCCGGTCCATGACCATCGCGACGGCGAACGCCATCATCTCGTCCTTGGTGCGGAAGTAGTGCTGCACCATCCCGGTCGAGACGCCCGCCTCGGCCGCCACGTGCCGCAGGCTCACCTTCTCCAGGCCCTGCGCGGCGGCCAGGCGCATCAGCGCGTCGGCGAGCAGTTCGCGGCGCTCCCGGCGCTCGCGGTCGTCGATCTTTCGGGGCATGCGGCCCACCTTACATTGCGACTGTATTGCCACGCATGTACATTGCAGTCGTATTGAAAAAAAGGGGGGTGCCGGAATGGACGTGCTCGAACTGTCGGAGGTCGACCCGGGCCGGCGTGACCTGGTGGGCGGCAAGGCCGCGGGCCTGGCCGCGCTGATCCGCCTGGGCGAACGGGTCCCGGAGGGCTTCTGCGTCACGACCCGGGCGTACCGGCGCGGCGAGGTGCCCCGCCGAGAGGTGCTCGCGGCCTACGCGCGGCTCGGCGGCGGGCCGGTCGCCGTGCGCTCCAGCGCCACCGCCGAGGACCTGCCCGAGGCCGGCTTCGCCGGACAGCACGACACGTTCCTGTCGGTGGAGGGCGCGCAGGACCTGCTCGGGGCCGTGCGCGCCTGCTGGGACTCGCTCCACAGCGACCGCGCCGGGGCCTACCGCGAGGCCGCCGGGATCGCCCACGCGGACGCGCACATGGCCGTGGTCGTCCAGCGGATGGTCGACGCCGAGGCGGCGGGCGTGCTGTTCACCGCCGACCCGCTCACCGGCACACGCGGCCGGACCGTCGTCGAGGCCGCCCCCGGCCCGGGCACCACCGTGGTCGAGGGGACCGCGGCCGCCGACCGCTACGTCCTGGACGGCTCGGCGCCGGCCGGGCACGGCTGTCTCACCCCGGACCGCCTGGACGAACTGCGCCGGGCCGGCGAGCGCCTCCGCGACGCCCTCGGCGCCGAACAGGACCTCGAGTGGGCCTACGACCGCGAAGGCGCCCTGTGGCTGCTGCAGTCGCGGCCGATCACCACCCTGTTCCCGCAGCCCCCGCGGGGCGCGGGGCCGGGCCCGCGGCTGTACGTCGAGTTCGGGCACGTCCAGGGCATGCTCCGCCCGGCCACCCCCATGGGCATGGCGACCCTGAAGTCGGTGCTGGCGGGCATGCTCGCCTCCTTCGGCCTGACCGTCGAGATCGTCGACATCGGCGGGCGGCTCTACGGCGACCTGACCGACGCGATGCGCGACCCCGCGACCCGGCGGCGACTGGTGGGGCTGATGGCGGTCGACTTCGGGCCGCGCGCCCAGGCCGTGGTCGAGCACATGCTCGACGACCCCCGCTTCGCCCCGCTGCCCGCCGCACGCAGGCGCGGCGCGGCCGCACTGGCGGCCGCGCCGCGGGCGGCCGCCGGGATCCTCGGCGCGCTGGCCCGCCCCGGGGCCGCGCGCGCCCGCGTGTTCGACGAGCTCGAACGCCTGCGGCTCCGGCCCGTCGCCGACCCGCCCTCAGTCGGGGAGCTGCTGGACCTGGTCGAGGAGGGCGCGCACCCGCAGGAGCGCCCCGACCCGGTCCTGTGGCCCGTCGTCAGCGGCCTGGCGGTGTGCGCCGCCCTGCCCCGGCTGCTTCGGGGGATCGCCACCGACGAGGAGATCCGCACCGTCCTGGGCGGCATGCCGCACAACGTCACCCTCCAGATGGACCTCGCGCTCTGGCGGGTGGCCCGCGACGCCGAGCCGTACCGGGAGCGGCTGCTGGGCACCCCGCCACAGGAGCTCGCGGCCGCCCACCTGGCCGGCGAACTGCCGGACTTCGGCCTGGACGCCTTCCTGGACCGCTACGGCGTCCGCTCGGCCGCCGAGGTCGACGTCGGCGTCCCGCGCTGGTCGGAGGACCCCGCACCGGTCTTCGCGGCCCTGGCCGGCTACCTGCGGGTCACCGACCCCGGACAGGCCCCCGACCAGAGGTTCGGGCGGGCCGCCGCCAGGGCCGAGGCCATGCTCGCCGAACTCTCCGGGCGGGCGCGGCGCGCCCGACCGGTGCGCGGCCGGGTCGCCGCCTTCTTCCTGCGCCGGGCCCGCGAACTGGGCGGGCTGCGCGAGGCGGGCAAGTTCGCCGGGCTGTACGCGCTGCGCGACCGGCGCAGGCGCCTGCTGCTGATCGGTGCCCGGCTCCACGGGCAGGGGCTCCTGGACCGGGCCGGGGACGTCATGTTCCTCGACCCGTCCGAGCTGCGCTCGGTGGCGGAAGGCGGCGCGGACCCGCGCGCCGAGGTCGCCCGGCGCCGGGAGCTCCACGCCCGGGAGCTGCGGCGCCGGCGGGTCCCGGTCGCCCTGCTCGACGACGGCACCGACGTGGAGACCCTGCTGCCGCCCCGGGCCGCGGACGGCAGGGCGCTCACCGGCACCGGGGCGGCCCCCGGGCGGGTCACCGGCCGCGCCCGTGTGGTGCGCGATCCGGCGACGGCGTCGGTGGAGCCGGGCGAGGTCCTCGTCGCGCCCACGACCGACCCGGGGTGGACGCCGCTGTTCCTCACCGCGGGCGGGCTCGTCACCGAGACCGGCGCGGTGATGGCGCACGGGCCGACCGTGGCCCGCGAGTACGGCATTCCGGCGGTGATCTGCGTTCCGGACGCCACCGAGCGCATCCGGACCGGGCAGACGGTCACCGTGGACGGCGCCGCCGGAACGGTCACCGTCCACGAGCCCGAGGGCCGGGTGCACTGATCCGAGAGGCCGGGAACACGGGAGGAGGGAGGCCCGCGTGAGCGGCCCCCCAGGGAGAGCCCGTGGCCGCAGGCCGTCCGTCGGGGGCCTTGCGCCACTGGGCGGGCGGGCCGAAGCGCGGCTGCTCGAAAGAACGCGGGCTAGTCGACGTCGTAGACGGTGACGGCCACGCCGCGGGCGCACAGCTCCTCCCGCACCAGCGGTTCGACGCGCTCCCACCTGCCGCCCGCCAGGCCGCAGCCGATCCGCGGCATGTGCACGGTGGCGCCCAGCTCCAGGGCGTGGCCGGCCACCGTGCGCAGGCCGGTGGCGATGGCCTCGTAGCGCACCGGCGGGCCGCCGCTGCCGCGCCTGGTGCCGTGCTGGCCGACCATGTTGGCCACCCAGGTGTCGGCCTGGACCCGCACCAGGCGCACCGCGCCCAGGCCGAAGCCGTTGCGGGCCCGCTCCCGGTGCCAGGCGCGGTAGTCGCGCTCGGGTTCGGGCCAGCGCTTGGAGAGGGCCAGTACGAACCCCTTGCCCCAGCCGCCGCGGTCGTTGCACACGTGGGCGATGATCTTGGGCCCGGCGGCCTGGGGAACGGTGGCGTCGCCGCGGACGATGCGCAGCGGGGCGGGGGTGTCGGACATGGCGGCCAGGTTAGCGGGCGGGTAGGACACAGACGGGGGACGACACCGGAACCATAAAGATGTATCTTTACCGATGTCGATAGTAAGTGACTGTCTCCAAAGGGGGAGAGCATGTCGGACCTGCCCATCGGCTACTGGCTCAAGCACCTGGACCGGCTCATCGAGAACGACTTCGACCGGACCCTGGCCTCGGAGTCGCTGGGCCGGCGCCAGTGGCAGGTGCTCCACTCCCTGTACGAGGAGCCCGGCACCCTGGCCGACCTGGACCGCAGGCTCGCCGCGTTTTTGGACGACAGCGAGGTGAGCACGGCCCCCGCGGTGGAGGACCTGCGCCGGCGCGGCTGGCTGGAGGGCCTGGTCGCCCTGGACCTGACCGACGCCGGCCGCCGGGCCCACGACGACCTGTTCGGGAAGGTCCGGGCCTCCCGCGAGCGCATCTCGCGCGGCATCGGCGCCGAGGAGTACCGGGCCGCCGTGAGCGTCCTGGAGCGGATGTCGGCCAACCTGGAGGCCGGACCCGACGCCGGCTGAGCCCGCTCAGGCGGGCAGTTCCCGGGTCAGCTCCACGAAGGCCAGGTCGTCCCGGCGCGGCAGCCCGAAGGCCTCGTCCCCGTAGGGGAACGGCTCGGTGCGGCCGGTGTTGGTGTAGCCGCGCCGCTCGTACCAGGCGATCAGCTCCGGGCGCTGCTTGAGGACCTTCATGCGCATCAGGCGGCAGCCCCACTCCTGGGCGGCGGTGCGCTCGGCCTCGGCCAGGACGCGCCGGCCCAGGCCGCCGCCCTGGATGTCGGGGCGCACGGAGAACATCCCGAAGTAGGCGCCGTTGACGCCGCGCTGGAGCTCGCAGCAGGCCACCAGGGCCCCGTCGGCCTCGGCGAGCAGGATGAGGGTGTTGGTGCGCTCCAGCAGCGCGGCCAGCCCCTCGGCGTCCACGCGCTGGCCCTCCAGCAGGTCGGCCTCGGTGGTCCACCCCCGGCGGGAGGAGTCGCCGCGGTAGCAGGAGTTGACCAGCTCGACCAGGGCGGGCACGTCGTCCCGGCCGGCGTGGCGGTAGGTCAACTCCGGTCCGGTGGTCTTCTCCGTGCTGTCCGTGGTCACCCGTGCCCCCCGTGGTGGTGTCGCTGGGCTCACACCCTAACGGCCCGGGCGCGGTGCCCAGAATCCGGACCTTGGTCACATAGGACACCAAAGGTCGCTTCAGTCATCGTCCGGGGCGTTCTTCTCGCGGTACTCCGCCGCCTCGGCGACCCGGGCCAGGAAGGCGCGCAGCCTGCGGCGGCAGTCCTCGGGGTCGGTCATGCCCGGGGTGACCATCAGCTGCAGGGCCAGGCCGTCCACGATCGAGTGCAGGTGCGTGGACCACTCCTCCACCCACGGGTCGGTGTGGGGGCTCTCGGGGTCATCGCCCACCTCGACCCCGGCCAGCGCGGAGACCAGGCGGCGGTACAGGCCGCGCTGCTGCTGCCAGCGCCGGGCGCGGTCGCGGTCCTGTTCGCGGAGGATCCCGGCGGACTCCCAGGCCCGGTACTCCGCCCGGCGGTCGTCGTCCAGCGGCAGCAGCTGCTCGGCGTAGGCGGCCAGCGTCTCCAGCATGGACAGGCCCGGCTCCAGGTGCTCGTGCAGGCGGGTGATCCGCTCCACGGCCCGGGCCTCGGACAGGTCCATCGCGAACAGCAGCAGCTCCTCGCGGGTGGGGAAGTAGTGGCGCAGCGCCCCCGGGGACCAGCCCGCCTCGGCGGCGACGGAGCGGATGGACACCCCGGCCGGCCCCTGGGAGGCGACGATCCGCCACAGGGCGTCGGCGAGCTCGCGACGACGTTGTTCATGGTCGACGATCTTCGGCATGCGTACTTTCTAACACACCTGTGTTATTTTATTTCGCACAGCCGTGAGAAAACAGAGGAGCCCCCCGTGCCGTCTCTGAACGTCCTGTTGCCGGTCGCCGGACTGGCCCTGCTGGACACCCTCAGCCCCGCCGTCATCGGCGTCTCCCTGTACGTGCTCCTGAGCGGGGCGCGCTCGGCGGCCCGCCCGCTGCTGGCCTACCTGGGCACCGTCGCCGCGTTCTACTTCGCCCTGGGCTGCGCGCTCATGTTCGGCGCCGGGGCCGCCCTGGAGATGGTCGGGGGCCTGCTCGACGACACCGCCCTGGGCTGGGTCCTGACCGTGGCGGGCGGCGCGGCCCTCGTGTACTCGTTCTTCATGTCCACCGAGCCGCGCCCCCGGCGCCCGGAGTCCCTGCGCGCCGGGGCGATGGTCGCCCTGGGGCTGGGCACCGGGCTGCTGGAGGGCTCCACCGCCCTGCCCTACTTCGGCGCCATCGGCATCATGACCGCCGCCGGCCTGGCCCCCGCCGTGTGGCTGCCGGTGCTGGCCGCCTACAACCTCGTCATGGTCGCGCCGGGCCTCCTGCTCTACCTGGGGTACCGGGCCCTGGGCGAGCGGGTGCGCCCCCGGCTGGAGAAGTGGCGGACCGGGATCGAGTCGAGCGGGCGCGAGGCGCTGCCCTGGATCGTGGGCATCGTCGGCTTCCTGGTGCTGCGCCAGGGCCTGTGGCTCACCGGCGCCCTGGAGAGGTTCGGGGTCCACGTCGGCTGAATCCGCCGACACGGGCCGGCCCGGAAGTTGACCTCAACATTGGTTCAGGTCGTAACGTTCCGGTATCCGCAACTCCCCGAACGGAACCGGTGACCGCCCATGAGCATGGAGATGGCCGCGTGGAACTCGATCTACCACGCCATGCACGCCCGTGAGGACCGCCGTCCCTTCTCCTTACCCGTCCTGCGCCGCATCGCGGGCTTCGCCCGGCCGCACGCCCGCGTCCTGACCTGGTTCCTCGCGTTGAGCGTGGCCGTCTCCGTCCTGGCGGTCGCCTCCCCGCTGCTGGCCGGCCGGGTCGTGGACACCATCGTCAGCGGCGGGGCGCCCCGCACCGTCCTGCTGCTGGCCGGGCTCATCGCCGCCGTCGCCCTGCTGGAGGCCGCCCTGGGCCTCATCGTGCGGCGCCTGTCGGCCGGGCTCGGCGAGGGCCTCATCCTGGACCTGCGCACCACCGTCTACGACCACGTCCAGCGCATGCCGGTCGCGTTCTTCACCCGCACCCGCACCGGAGCCCTGGTCAGCCGCCTCAACAACGACGTCATCGGCGCCCAGCGGGCCTTCAGCAGCGTCCTGTCCGGGGTGGTCAGCAACCTGGTCACCCTCGTCCTGGCGCTGGCCGTGATGCTCACCCTGTCCTGGTGGATCACCCTGGCCGCCCTGGTCATGCTGCCCGTGTTCGTCTACCCCGCCCGCCGCATGGGCGCCCGCCTGGCCCGCATCGAACGCGAGCGCACACAGCACAATTCCGCCATGAGCACCCAGATGACCGAGCGGTTCTCCGCGCCCGGGGCCACCCTGGTCAAGCTCTTCGGCTCCCCCGAACGCGAGTCCGCCGAGTTCGCCCGCCGCGCCGACCGCGTCCGCGACATCGGCGTGCGCACCGCCATGGTCCAGGAGGTGTTCTTCACCGCCCTGACCCTGGTCTCGGCGCTGGCGCTGGCGCTGGTCTACGGGCTGGGCGGCTTCAGCGCCCTGTCCGGCGGCCTGGACGCCGGCACCGTCGTGGCCATGGGCATGCTGCTCACCCGCCTGTACGCGCCGCTGACCGCCCTGGCCGGGGCCCGCGTGGAGGTCATGAGCGCACTGGTCGCCTTCAGCCGGGTCTTCGAGGTCCTGGACCTGGAGCCGCTGGTGCGCGAGGCCCCCGGCGCCGCCGACCTGCCGCCCGGGCCGGCGTCCCTGGAGTTCGACCGGGTCTCCTTCACCTACCCCGCCGCCGACAAGGTGTCCCTGGCCTCCCTGGAGGAGGTCGCCGTCCTGGACCCCGCCGAGGGGCGGCAGGTCCTGCACGAGGTGTCCTTCACCGTCGAACCCGGCACGACCGTGGCCCTGGTCGGCTCCTCCGGGGCCGGCAAGTCCACCATCGCCCAGCTCGCCCCGCGCCTGTACGACCCCGACTCCGGGACCGTCCGCCTGGGCGGGCGGGACGTGCGCGAGCTGTCCTTCTCCTCGATCCGCGGGGCCCTGGGCATGGTCACCCAGGACGGCCACCTGTTCCACGAGTCCATCCGCGCCAACCTGACCCTGGGCCGCCCCGACGCCGGCGACGAGGAGGTCTGGGACGCCCTGCGCCGCGCCCGCCTGGCCGACCTGGTGGCCTCCCTGCCCGACGGGCTGGACACCGTCGTCGGCGAACGCGGCTACCGGTTCTCCGGCGGGGAGCGCCAGCGCCTGACCATCGCCCGGCTGCTGCTGAGCGACCCCCAGGTCGTCATCCTGGACGAGGCCACCTCGGCGCTGGACTCCACCTCCGAGGCCGCCGTCCAGGCCGCCCTGGCCGAGGCCCTGGAGGGGCGCACCGCCCTGGTGATCGCCCACCGGCTGGCCACGGTCCGCGCCGCCGACACCATCCTGGTCGTGGAGGGAGGGCGGATCGTCGAACGCGGCGACCACGCCGGGCTGCTCGCCCGGGGCGGCCGCTACGCGGAGCTGTACCGCACCCAGTTCGCCACCGGGGAGCCCTCCGCCACCGCCCCCTCCTGAGGGGCCGACCGACCCCGTCCCCCGGTGGCGCCACACCGGGGGGCGGTCACCTCGTCAGGACACCGGCTCGGGCCGCCGGAGCAGCTCGTACAGTGCCGCGATGCTCCGGTCGCCGAGCCCCTGCGCGACGGCCCGTTCGAGCAGTTCGTCCATGGCCTCGCGCCAGGCGGTGTCCACGCCGGCCTCCCGCGCCGCGTGGGCGGCCTCGGGGATCCCCGCGTGGAAGGTCGCCACCGTGGAGACCGGGTCGGAGTAGTCCCCGGAGTCGATCTCCCGCGCGAACAGGGGCAGGACCGAGGCGATCATCTCCAGCCATCTGACGGAGTAGGGCACCAGCGCCGCCGCCTCCAGTCCCCGCTCGCGCATCAGGGCCGCCCCCTCGAAGAACCCGAGGAGGGCCGGCAGCAGCGGAACGCCCACCGCCGTCTCGTACAGGGCGGCCAGGTCGGGCTCGGAACCCAGGTGGACGGTGTCGCCGCCCAGGACCCGCAGGACCGGCTCGTACTCCTCGAACACCTCGCGGTCGCCGCCGTAGTACAGCAGGGTGTCGGCTCCCCCGACCGCGGTGGGCACGTCCTTGACCGCGCCGTCCAGGAACCGGGCGCCGTGCCCGGCCGCCCACCGCGCCATCCGCCGCGCCCCCGCCGGGGTGCCGGAGTTGAGGGTGACCAGGGTGCGCCCCCGCAGCTCGGGGGCGGCCGGGTCCAGCGCCGCGAGCGTGGCGTCGTAGGTGCTCAGGCACGCGATGACCAGCGGGCTCGACGCGACCGCCGCCGCGACCGACCCGGCGGCCCCGGCCCCCTCGGCCACCAGCGCGGCCGCCTTGCTGGGGCTGCGGTTCCACACCGTCGTCGGATGGCCCGCCCGGACGAACGCCCGCGCCAGCGCCGAGCCCATGAGCCCGAGTCCGATGACGGTCACCGCCGTGCGCCGCTCTTTCGCCATGTCGTTCTCCCCGTCCTCGAAGGAATCCCCGGGCCGGCGCCCGGGTCCGCTCCCATGCTGGTCGGGGCACGAACATTTCTTCAAGTACCGATATTTTTATCGGGTACCGGCATTTTCGTCAGTGAGGAGGGGTGATGAGCGGGCGGACCTACATCTGCGGGCTCGACGCGGCGATGCACGCCATGGGCGGCAAGTGGAAGGCCCTCATCCTGTGGTGGCTCCAGGAGAAGCCGCTCCGGTTCGGGGAGCTGCGCCGCACGGTCGAGGGCATCAGCGAACGGGTGCTCATCCTCCAGCTGCGCGAACTGGAGGCGCACGGGCTGGTGCACCGGCACGTCCACGAACAGGTCCCGCCCCGGGTGGAGTACTCCCTCACCGAGTTCGGGCGCTCCCTCGTCCCCGCGCTGAACGCGCTGGGGGCCTGGGGGGAGGAGAACATGGACCGCCTCCAGGGGTGAGGGGCCCGCCCGCGGGCGGGCCCCTCACGGCGGCCCGTCACAGCGGCGTGCTCAGGACTCGGGGTCGATCTCGCGGATCACCCGGGCCGGGTTGCCCACCGCGACCACGTTGGCGGGCAGGTCGCGGCTGACCACCGCGCCCGCGCCCACCACCGTGTTCTCGCCGATGCTCACGCCCGGGCAGACGATGACGCCGCCGCCCAGCCACACGTTGTCGCCGATGGTGATGGGCTCGGCCGCCTCCCACTTGTCGCGGCGCGGCCCCGGCTCGATCGGGTGCGTGGGGGTGAGCAGCTGGACGTTGGGGCCGATCTGCACGTCCGCGCCGATCCGGATCGGGGCCACGTCCAGCATCACGGCCCCGCAGTTGACGAACGAGCGGGGGCCGATGGTGATGTGGTAGCCGAAGTCCACCCGCAGCGGCGGCCGGATCCAGGTGTCCTCGCCCAGCCCGCCCAGGAGTTCGGCGAGCGCCTCGCGGCGGGCGGGGTCGTCCGGCTCCAAGGTGTTGTAGCGGTGCGCGAGCTTCTCCGCGCGGATCAGCTCGGCCTGGAGCTCGGGGTCGTCGGACCGGTAGAGCTCACCGGCGAGCATGCGTTCCTTCTGACTGGCCACACGGGTCCTTTCCCAGGGATGGTCGACCCCCGCACCCTAGCCGTCCCGCCTCCCCGCGGGCACCCGGAAAAAGGAGGGGCCGCCCCGTGCGGGGCGGCCCCTCCGGATCAGGTCACAGGATCCTCTTGACGCCCGGGACCGCCCGGACCGCGGCGGCCAGCGCCCAGCAGCCGGGCACCGCCAGCGCGGACAGGGCCAGGAACTTCACCGCCGCGGGCGCCTCCCATCCGGCCAGCAGCACCCCGCCGGCGACCAGCACCAGCGGGTGCAGGACGTAGACGGCGAACGCGTTGGCGGACAGGAACCGGGAGAGGGGCCCGCCGCCGGCGACGAACCGGCGGAAGAACACCAGCAGCGCCAGGATGGTGCCCACCGACAGGAAGGTCTCCAGCACCATCAGGGCCAGCGCCTGCGGGGTGCCCGCCGCGGCCTCCGCGCCGCCCAGCGCCCCCTGGGCCGCGAAGAAGGCGACCAGGGCCGTCAGCGCCGTGCCCGCCCCGTACCACCCGGCCGCGCCGGGCAGGCGGGTGGCCCAGTTGCCGCGGAACGCGAGGATCCCGACCGCGAACAGGGAGACGTACTGGGGCAGGTAGTTCGGGCTGGGCAGGCCCAGGACCGGCCAGTAGTAGGGGGCCGGGTTGACCCACCGCCACAGGAACGAGACCACGGCCAGCGCCAGGGTGAACCCCACCACCGGCCACAGCCAGCGCAGCCGCGCGCCGTCGGCCGGGCGGGGCTCCGGGGCCCGGCCGCGGTCCCGGCGCAGCCGCCGGACCAGCGCGTAGGCCAGGCCGAAGACCAGCAGCACCTCCACGAACCACATCGGGCCCGGGTCGTAGGCCACGATCGCGAACAGCCAGAACGGCATGTCGCCGGCCAGGCCCTGGGCCACCGCGTCCTGGTAGGGCGGGATCATCAGCAGCGGCCGCACCAGCAGCACGAACAGCAGGAAGGGCACCCCCAGGCGGACCAGGCGCTCGCGCACGAACCCGCGCACGCCCCTGCGGTCCGCCGAACCGGGCGTGAAGTAGCCCGACAGCAGGAAGAACAGGCCCATGAAGTAGGTCTGGTTGAGGACGATGAACAGGTCCAGCAGCCCGGCCGAGGCGTCCCCCACCGGTTCCAGGTAGAACCACACGGGGATGTTGCTGTAGGTCAGGGCCGCGTGGTGGAGCACGACCAGGACGGTCAGCGCCACCCGCAGGTTGTCGATGTAGTGCAGGCGGGTGCGGGGCCCGCCGCCGGGTCCGGCGGCGGTGCGGGGTGGGGCGTGCTGTGACATGGTGTCCTCGTCCAAGGGGATGGGGGGTACGGCTCAGTCGGGCCGCACCGCGCGTACCAACAGGTCTGCGAGCTCGCGGGCGTGGGCGAGCAGATCGGTCTCGGGGCGGGAGATCCAGTAGCCGAACATCGCGTCGATGGCCGACTGCTGGGTGACCGCCATGACCCGGACGTCGAATTCGCGCAGCTCCCCGCGCGCCTGCCCCTCGCGGTAGAGCCCCTCCAGGGACTCGTACAGGGGCTCGGCGGCCACGGCGCCGTAGCGGGGGACCCCGTCGGCGCCGCGGTCGTGCACGAAGATCTCGGTGAGCGCGCGCAGCCGGTCCGGGTGGGCCAGGGCGTACTCGGCCACCCCCAGGACATGGGCGCGGACGACGTCGGTGGCCTTCTCCTGCTCGGCGAGCCGGGGCAGGAGCGTGTCGGCGATCTCGGTGTACACCGTGACGACCACTTGGTCCACCAGCTCGTCCTTTCCCGCGAAGTGGTAGGAGATGACCCCCTTGCTGACGCCCGCCGTGGCGGCGATCCGGGCCAGGGAGGCCTTCGGGAAGCCCACCTCGGCGATGGTCTCGACCGCCGCCGCGATGATCTGCTTCCGCCGGGCCTCCTCGATGAAGGATCTTTTCTGACCGTCCGTCTCATTTTTTGACCGCATGGCCAGAATCTAACACGGGCGGCCTGGAATCCATCGGGGATGCCCCTGAGCCGCCCCCGACCCGCCCCCGGGGCCCGGGTGCGGAAAACCCCTCGCCCCGCATCGGCCGAGCGGCCGGCGTCCCCGGCATGGACACCGACCCCAGGGAGACCGTGCGGCGCGGCTACGACGCCCTGTCCCACCGCTACGACGAGGCCTTCGGCGCCGGTGCCGAGTACGGGCCGTGGATCGCCGACCTCCTGGGCCGGATCGGCCGGTGGCTGCGGCCGGGCGGGACCCTACTGGCCACCACGGGGCACCGCGCCTGGACCGGGACGGACCCCGACCGGCCGGGCGGCGGCGTCCCCATGTGGTGGAGCCAGGCGGACGCCGCCCGCTACCGCGAGTGGATCACCGGGGCGGGGCCGGCGGTGGAGGCGGAGGAGTTCGTGCCCGAAGGGGAGGGCGGACACGCCCTGTTCCTCGCCCGCCGCCCCTGAACAGGGCCGTCGGGGCACCCGCGAGGGGCGGGCGGGCTTGGAGGAACCGGTGGGGACGGAGTACCCTGGAGGTGGCGCCGTCCCGCGCCCAACCCCCGGTTCCGGCGCCCACGCCGCCGGCTGAGAGGGGGCAAAGGGGACCTGAGAGTCCTCGGGACGCCGGTCTGATGCGCCCTACCGGCGGGGTGGACGAGCGTGGGTCGTGCCGCCGTCGCCGAGGAGCCGTCATGACCAGGCACAAGTCCTTCAAGCAGCAGGTCCGCACCCGGATGGCCAAGACCGGGGAGAGCTACACCGCGGCCCGCGCCCACCTGCTCCCCGACGGGGCCCGCCCCGCGGCCGGAGAGGCCCCCGCACCCCTCGCAACGGCACCGGAGCCGGCCGCGCCCGCCGCCCCGGGGCAGGCCACCGCGACCATGCGGGCCCGGGTGTCCTCCGACGCGGTGCGCGAGCGCACCGGGCGCGGCTACGACGAGTGGTTCGCCGTGCTGGACGCCTGGGGCGCCACCGGCCGCACCCACAAGGAGATCGCCGCCCACCTGGTCCGGGAGCGGGACGTCGCGGGCTGGTGGGCGCAGTCGCTGACGGTCGCCTACGAGCAGGAGCGCGGGATGCGCGCCCCCGGCCAGCGCAAGGACGGCTACTCGGCCAACGCCTCCAAGACGGTGCGCGCGCCGGCGGAGGAGGTCTTCGCGGCGCTGTCGGAGAAGGACGTCCGCGAGCGGTGGCTGGCCGACCTGGACCTGACGGTGCGCTCGGACAACCCGCCCAAGCGGGTCACCGCCGACCTGGGCGACGGCACCCGGGTGGTCTTCTACCTCACCGCCAGGGACGCCGACCGGGTGTCGGTGGCGGTGGAGCAGTCCCGGCTGGCCGACCCGGACGCGGCCACCGGGGCCAAGGAGTTCTGGCGCGAGCGCCTGAGCCGCCTCAAGGCCCTGGTGGAGCAGGGTTCCTGACCTGTCCCCTCGCAGGTCCGGTGCGGTCGCCCGCTCGGGCGGCCGCACCGGGAACACGCGGTGCCGGACCCCGGGGCCGCCCTAGGGGACCGGGACCGCTGCGGGCAGGGTGAGGGCCAGGGGGTCGGGAGCCAGCGCCGACAGGAAGTCCGCGGCGTCGAACACCTCGCCCGGGGCCAGGGCCCCGACGGCGCGGACGCGCCCGTCCAGCAGGCGCACCACCGCCTCGGCCAGCAGCGGCGCGGTCACCGCGTAGATGTCCCGCCCCGAGGCGGTGGCCCGCCGCTCGGTCCCCTCCACCCGCACCCGCACGTCGACGGCGAACCGCTGGGCCGACCTGCCGGTGGCGTCGGCGGCCTCGGGGCCGGGCGTGGCCGGGTCGCGCAGCTCGGCCAGGGGCCCCTCGTTGAGGTAGGAGGTGATCCGGTCCGCGCCCAGGTGGCGGTGGAGCAGCACGATCTCGGAGAAGGGCAGGGGGACCGTCGCCTGGCGCCCCAGCGGCCCGGGGAAGTCCCAGTCGCGGCCGGCGGGCGCGACCTCCTCCAGCCGCACGAGCCGGCCCCCCTCGACGAGCAGGCGCGGGGCCGTGTTGCGCTCGCCGGTGACGCGCGTGCCCTCGGTAGGCCGCCACCCGTCCAGGCCCACGGCCACGGTGACCTCCTGCACCGGGTCGCCGCCGGCCGCGGCGGTGGCCAGCAGGTCGGCCAGCCCGCCGTAGAACGCCATCGCGGGCAGCACCGCCACCCCCGCCGCCGCGGCGGACGCGGCGTGGTCGCGCAGGGTCGCCGCGGCGGCGGGCTGCTCGGCGGTCACGTCCAGGTAGTGGGCCCCGGCCGCGACGGCGGCCGCCGCCACCGGCCCGGCGGTGTCCAGGAAGGGCCCGGCGGCGTTGACCACCGCCGCGGCGCCCGCCACCGCCCGGCCCAGCGCCCGCGCGTCCGGGGCCGGGCGCACCTCCAGGCCGGGGTGGGCCGGGGCCAGGTCCGCGAGCCGGTCCGCGTTGCGCCCGGAGAGCACCGGCTCCAGCCCGCGCCGCAGCAGTTCGGCCACCACGAACCTGCCGGTGTGCCCGTAGGCCCCGTACACCACTACCCTGCCGCGCGCGGACCGATGAGTCGTCGAGGAGTTCATGACCCCTATCCTCGGGCCCGGCAGGCCCCGCCGACCAGCGTCCGATCCGACGCCCTGCGTACACTTTCGGACATGCACACGGTCGGGATCGCCCTGCACGAGCACACCATGCCCTACGAGACGGCGATCGCCGCCGAGGTCTTCGGGGTGGACCGCTCCGACCTGTCCGCCGACGGCGACTGGTACCGGCTGAGCGCGCACACCGCCGACGGCGCCCCCGCCCCCCTGCTGCCGGGGGTGCCCGCCTGCCGCTGGGAGGACCTGGCCGCGGTGGACACCGTGGTCGTGCCCGCCTCCCACCGGCCGCTGGAGGAGCCCGACCCGGTGTTCCTGGCGGCGCTGCGCGCCGCCCACGCCGCCGGGCGGCGGGTGGTCTCGCTGTGCACGGGGGCGTTCGTACTGGCCGCCGCGGGGCTGCTGGACGGCCTTGAAGCCACCACGCACTGGATGCACGCCGGGGAGCTGGCCCGCCGCCACCCGCGCGTGGACGTGCGCGCCGACGTCCTGTACACCGACGGCGGGCGGGTGCTGACCGCCGCGGGCAAGACGGCGGCGCTGGACCTGTGCCTGCACGTGGTGCGCACCGACCACGGGGCCGCCGCGGCCAACGGGCTGGCCCGGCGCCTGGTCGCACCGGCCCACCGGCCGGGCGGGCAGGCCCAGTTCATCGCCCCGCCCGCCGTGCCGCGCACCCGCGACGGGCTGGGCGAGGCCCTGGAGTGGGCCCGTGCCCGGCTGGACCGGCCGCTGACCGTGGCCGACCTGGCCCGCCGGGCGGGGCTGAGCCCGCGGCAGCTGGCCCGGCGCATGCACGCCGAGACCGGGACGTCCCCGCTGGAGTGGCTGCACCGCCAGCGCGTGGGCCTGGCCCGGGAGCTGCTGGAGGGCACCGACGCGAGCGTGGAGCAGATCGCCGCCCGCTGCGGCATGGGCACGGCCGCCACGCTGCGCCGCCACTTCCACCGCGCCGTCGGTGTGAGCCCCCTGGCCTACCGCTCGGCCTTCCGCTCCCTGCACCCCTCCCGCTGACCCGCCCGCCGCGGGGTGCGCGGCGGGCGGGCCGGCGGCACCGCCGCCCGCCGGGTCAGCGGCCCAGGTAGGTGCGCAGGTGGCGGGCGGTCAGGGTGTCGCCCTTCTCGACCAGCTCGGCCGGGGAGCCCTCGAACACCACCCGGCCGCCCTCGTGCCCGGCGCCCGGGCCCAGGTCGATGATGTGGTCGGCGTGGGCCATCACCGCCTGGTGGTGCTCGATCACGATCACCGTGTTGCCGTCGTCCACCAGCCGGTCCAGCAGCGCCAGCAGCCGGTCCACGTCGGCCAGGTGCAGGCCGGTGGTGGGCTCGTCCATCACGTACACCGCGCCCTGGCGGGCCATGGAGATCGCCAGCTTCAGCCGCTGGCGCTCGCCGCCCGACAGGGTGGTCAGCGGCTGGCCCAGGCCCAGGTAGCCCAGGCCCACGTCGTGCAGCCGGTCCAGGATGACCCGGGCGTTGCCGGAGGCGAAGAAGTCCCGGGCCTCCACCACCGACATGGCCAGCACCTGGCTGATGTCCTTGCCGCGCAGGGTGTGGGCCAGCACCTCGGGGCGGAACCGCTTGCCCTCGCACTGCTCGCAGGTGGTGGCCACCCCGGCCATCATCGCCAGGTCGGTGTAGATGACCCCGGCGCCCTTGCACTCGGGGCAGGCGCCCTCGGAGTTGGCGCTGAACAGCGCCGCCTTGACCCCGTTGGCGCGGGCGAAGGCGGTGCGGATCGGGTCCAGCAGCCCGGTGTAGGTGGCGGGGTTGGAGCGCCGCGACCCCTTGATCGGCGACTGGTCGACCACCACCACGCCCTCGCGGCCCGGCAGCGCCCCGTGGATCAGCGAGCTCTTGCCCGACCCCGCGACCCCGGTGACCACGGTGAGCACCCCCAGGGGGATGTCCACGCTGACGTCCTTGAGGTTGTGGGAGGTGGCACCGGTGATGGACAGCGCCCCGCGGCCGGTGCGCACGTTCTCGCGCAGCCGCGCCCGGTGGTCCAGGTGGTCGCCGGTGAGGGTGCCCGAGGCGCGCAGGCCCGCCACGTCGCCGGTGTAGGTGATGCGCCCGCCCGCGGGTCCGGCGCCCGGCCCCAGGTCCACCACGTGGTCGGCCAGGGAGATGGTCTCGGGCTTGTGCTCGACCACCAGGACGGTGTTGCCCTTGTCGCGCAGGCTCAGCAGGAGGTTGTTCATCCGCTCGATGTCGTGCGGGTGCAGGCCGATGGTGGGCTCGTCGAACACGTAGGTGACGTCGCTGAGGCTGGAGCCCAGGTGGCGGACCATCTTCACCCGCTGGGACTCCCCTCCCGACAGGGTGCCCGACTCCCGGTCCAGGCTCAGGTAGCCCAGGCCGACCTCCACCAGGGAGTCCAGGGTGTGGCCCAGCCCGTCCAGCAGCGGCTTGACCGAGGGCTCGTCCAGGGTGCGCACGAAAGCGGCCAGGTCGTCGATCTGCATCGCCGAGCACTCGGTGATGCTGCGCCCGGCGACCTTCACCGAGCGGGCGGCGGCGTTGAGGCGGGTGCCCTCGCACTCGGGGCAGGTGGAGAAGGTGACGGCGCGGTCCACGAACGCGCGCAGCCCCGCCTGCATCTTCTCGCGGTCCTTGGACAGGTAGGTGCGCTTGATCTTGGGGACCAGGCCCTCGTAGCTGATGTTGTTGGTGCCGACCTTGACCTTGGTGACCGGGTGGTACAGGAAGGTCTCGCGCTCCTGCTCGGTGTAGTCGCGCACCTTCTTGTCCGGGTCCAGCAGGCCGGAGCCCGCGTAGACCTGCCAGTACCAGGTGCCCACCCCGTAGCCGGGGGCGGTGATGGCCCCCTCGTTCAGGGACAGGTCGGCGTCGACCAGTTCGCCGATGTCGATGGCGTTGACCCGGCCCAGGCCCTCGCACTCGGGGCACATGCCCTCGGCGTTGTTGAAGCTGAACGCGCTGGAGGGCTCCAGGCGGGGGGTGCCCACGCGGCTGAAGACCACGCGCAGCATGGCGGCCGCGTCGGTGGCGGTGCCCACGGTGGACCGGGAGTTGGCGCCCATGCGCTCCTGGTCGACGATGATCGCGGCGCTGAGGTTGCGCAGCGTGTCCACCTCGGGGCGGCCGACGTTGGGCATGAACGACTGGATGAAGGTCGTGTAGGTCTCGTTGATGAGCCGCTGGGACTCCGCGGCGATGGTCCCGAAGACCAGGGAGGACTTGCCGGAGCCGGACAGGCCGGTGAAGACGGTCAGGCGGCGCTTGGGGATGTCGACGTCGACCCCCGCCAGGTTGTTCTCCCTGGCACCGCGGACCTGGATGGTGTCGTGGCCGTCGGCCGGATGCTCGGTTCGCACGCTGTTCTCCAGGTTTCCTTATGCGATAAACTCTCAGACCGGTCGAGTTTATGCCATAAGGAGGACATTCGTGGTCGTGTACCCCGGGCGCGGAGACGCACGCCGCACGATGTCCCTGCTGTGGCGCTCCCCGGGTGAGGCGGCCCCCGCCCCGGCCGCCGGCCGCCGGCCCGAGCTCACCGTGGACCTGGTGGTGGCCACCGCCGTGGAGGTGGCCGACGCCGAGGGCATGGAGGCGCTGTCCATGCGGGCGGTCGGGGAGCGCCTGGGCCGCACCGCCATGTCCCTGTACACCTACGTGGCCAGCAAGAACGAACTCGTCGAGCTGATGTACGACCACGTCTTCGGCGAGCCCGCCGACGCCGCGGAGGCCGACCGCTCCCCCGGCTGGCGCGCCGCGACCGAGGCCTGGGCCGTGCGGCTGTGGGACTTCTACCTGCGCCACCCCTGGACCCTGGAGGTCTCCACCGCCCGCCCGGTGCTGGGCCCCAACGAGTACCGGCTCTTCGAGTCGCTGGCGGCGGTGCTGCACCGGGCGGGCCTGCCCCCGGCGCGCATCCGCACCGCCTACGGGACCCTGTTCAACCTGGTGCGCGGCCAGGTGCAGGTCGCCGCCGAGGCCCGCCGGGCGGGGGCGGTCACCGGGATCCCCGAGGACGTGTGGTGGCGCGAGCGGTCGGGCCTGCTGGACGAGGTCGCCCCGGACTTCGGCGCGCGCTTCCCCACCCTGACCGCGATGGCGCGGGCGGGGGCGTTCGCCAACGGGGACGAGTCCGAGCCCTACCTGGAGCAGGAGGCCCGCGAGACGTTCCGGGCGGGGCTGGCCTCCGTCCTGGACTCCCTGGAGGCGCAGCTGGAGGTCCCGGAGCACTCAGGCGCGTAGGAAGTCCAGCACCGCGGGGCCCTGCCCGATGACGGCGTGCCCGACGCCGGGCAGCACGGTGACCTCGGCGTGCGGGACGTGGGCGCGCAGCCGCCGCGCGGTGTCCGCCGAGTCGAGCATCAGGTCCCTGTCGCCCATCACGGCCTTCACCGGCATGTCCAGGGAGCGCAGGTCGGCGTCGGAGAACACGGGCAGGGTCTCGGTGCGCGGCCGGAACTCCCCGAAGGCGGCGGCGACCTCCTCCACCAGCGGCGCGTACCGGGGCTCGTGCAGCCCCAGGACGGCGCGCACCGAGCGGAGCCTGCCCCACCGGCCGAAGGGGGTCCAGGCCAGGGCCGAGGCCAGCCGCAGCGGGGTCTGGCGGCCGATGCCGCCGGGGCACACCAGCGCCAGCCGTTCGACCCGCCCGGGCCGGCGGACGGCGTGGTCCAGGGCGGTCCACCCGCCCAGGGACATCCCCACGAAGGCCGCCCGGGACAGGCCGAGTCCGTCCATGACGTCGTCCAGCCACAGGGCGACGGCGTCGGAGTCCAGGGCGGGGCGGGCGGGGGCGCTCAGCCCGGGCTCGCCGACCAGGTCCACGGCGTACATCCGCAGGTGCCGCGACCAGGTGGGGGCGTCGCCCGCCCACACCGAGGAGTTGGCCCCCGAGCCGTGCAGCAGCACCACGGGCGGCGCGTCGCGCGGGCCGCAGGCCAGGACGAACGTCTCGCCCTCCCGGGTGGGCAGGCGCACCTGCTCGGCGGGCACCGGCCAGGCGTCCAGCGCCTCCAGGTACCGCCGCCGGACCTCCCGCTCCCCGGCCTCGGACCGGTAGATGGCGTTCATCGGAACTCCCCTTCCTCCCCCATCACTCCCCATTGGAGTGCTTTTTTGTACTCTAAACTTCCCTTTAGTGGGGAGTCAAAAGGAATGTTGGGGAGTAGTGGTCGCGGATGTCGCACCCGTGGCCGATACTCGCCCCATGACCACCAAGGCATGGGACGAGAGCGGACGGACGGTCCACGACCCCACCCCCCGGGACGTGGACACGATGGTGACGGGCCTGGAGGCGGGCAACGAGTTCCTCATCGTCGAACGCGCCGACGACCACTACGTGCAGGTGCTGTGGAGGCATCGGGAGGGCCGGTACCAGCTCGAGTACCGCGACGGCGGCCCGACCGAGCACCACCGCACGTACACCGAGTCCCCCGAGGAGGTCGTCATCGCGATGTCGGGCTGGCTCACCGGCGCCCCCGCCTGGCGCGAGCCCTTCACGTGGGAGGACATCTCCCACTACTTCACCGGCGACGGCTCCTGAGCCCGGACCGCGGCCAGGGGCGGCGCGGACCCGACCGCGGTGCCGACCTGTGAAAACCGGGTGCGCGGCCGGGGCGGCGGGACTATCGTCGACCGGGCCCGCACCGAGGAGGGACCCCATGAGCACCGACCGGCCCCGCACCTTCGAGATCCTCGTCCCCGGCTTCGCCACCGGCGAGGAGGCCCTGGCGCAGGGCGGGGCCGTCGCCCGCCTGCTGTGCCCCGAACCCGAGCACGACGGCCCCTGCCCGATCCCCTGGAGCACGGGCGTGCGCCTGGAAGAGGAGGAGCCCGACCCCGTGGGCACCGGCCACACCGTCGTCGCGGGGGTGTACGCCACCGCCGGCGCGGCCCGCGCGGCGGCCGAGCGCATCGGGGAGTCCCTGGGCCGGCCGGCCCACCTGGTGGAGGTGCCCGCGCAGGAGTACCCCGAACTCGCCGAGCAGTACCGCATCGAACGCGGCCTGGAGGCCTAGGGCGCCTCGGCCGCCACGAACAGGAAGTTCGGCATCCTGACGTACGCCCCGACGCCCGGATCCGCCGCCACCGCCTCGCGCGCCGCGTCCGGGTCCAGCCCCGGCTCGGCGACCTCGCGCAGCCGCAGCCCCAGGGCGGCGACCTCGTTCAGGTACGCCGACAGCGGCCGGTGGAAGTCCGGCGCGGCGGGGCCGTGCACCACGTACTCCTCCAGGTAGCGGCCCTGCCGGTACTCGCCGTGCCGGCGCCGGCTCCCGGCCGGCCCCTCGAAGGCCGGGTGCACGATCCCGAAGACGAACGGCCCGCCCGGGACGGGCGTCCGGGCCAGGTCCCCCTGGACGTACTCCACCCCCAGGGGGTCGCGCTCCTCCCGCTCCCGGGCGAAGGCGACCATCGCCCCGGCGGGCTCCAGCCCCACCACCCGCGCCCCGCGCGCGGCCGGCATCCGGCTCAGGTAGCCGTCGCCGCTGCCCGCGTCCAGGACCCGCAGCCCCGACACCGGCCCGAGCATCCGCAGCAGGGCCGGGTCGGCCAGGTGCCGTTCGGCGAAGTCGCCGTCCCGGCCGTGCGCCTCCATGGCCTCCCGGGTGGCGGAGGCGTCCCACCGCGCGATCGCGGCCTCGTCGGTCCATTTCCGAGGGTCCATCCGCCGAACCCATGCTCCGGCCCGGTCCGCGGGAAGGGCCCCGCGCGGCCGCGCGTGCGGTCGGCGTGACCGGGATCGCACTCCCTACAGGGATTCAGTACTTACCTAAAGTCTTTAGGCATATGTAGGGTCGTTGCAGCCGAAAAGGGAGGTCATGATGGCACGCGCCGGGCTCAGCACCGGGCTCCTCGTCCGGGCGGGGGCCGAACTCGCCGATGAGGCCGGGTTCGAGCACGTCACCCTCTCCGAGGTCGCCCGCCGGTTCGACGTCAAGGTCGCGAGCCTGTACTCGCACCTGAAGAACTCCCACGACCTCAAGACCCGGATCGCCCTGCTGGCTCTGGAGGAGCTCGCGGACCGGGCCGCCGACGCCCTGGCCGGGCGCTCGGGCAGGGACGCCCTGGCTGCGCTGGCGGACGTCTACCGCGACTACGCCCGCGAGCACCCCGGCCGCTACGACGCCACCCGGTTCCGGCTCGACGCCGCCACCGCGGCCGCCAGCGCCGGACCCCGGCACGCCCGGATGACCCGCGCCGCCCTGCGCGGCTACGACCTGCCCGGTGCCGAGGAGACCCACGCCGTCCGGCTGCTGGGCGCCACCCTGCACGGCTACGTGAGCCTGGAGATGGGCGGGGGCTTCGACCACAGCGCCCCCGACACCGAGGCGACCTGGTCGCGCACCATCGACGCCCTCGACTCCCTGCTGCGGAACTGGCCCGCACCCGACCACCACTAGGAACCCGCCATGGACCCCGTCACCACCCCGGTCACCGCCGACCTGCTGCGCGGAGCCGTCGAGATCCGGCCCACCGCCCACGGCCCCCGCCCCATGCGCCTGCCCCGGCGGGCCCTGGCCCAGGCGCCCGACCCGATGATGGACCACATCGCCGCCCAGACCTCCGGCGTCCGCCTGGCCCTGCGCACCCGCGCCACCGTCGTCGAACTCGACGCCCTGCCCACCAAGCGCACCTTCACCGGCGCCCCGCCGCGCCCCGCCGGGGTCTACGACCTGCTCGTGGACGGTCGCCTCACCGCCCAGGGGCACGTCGACGGCGGGGACACCCTGGTCATCGACATGGCCACCGGTGCCGTCGCGCACCGCCGGGGCCCCGTCGGGACCGTCCGCTTCACCGGCCTGCCCGACCGGGACAAGGACGTGGAGATCTGGCTGCCGCACAACGAGGCCACCATCCCCGTCGCCCTGCGCACCGACGCCCCCGTGGCCCCCGCGCCCGCCGGCGGGCGGCGCGTCTGGCTGCACCACGGCAGCTCCATCAGCCACGGCTCGGACGCCGCGGGCCCCACCGCCACCTGGCCCGCCGTCGCCGCGCTGCGCGCCGGGGTCGACCTGGTCAACCTGGGCCTGAGCGGCAACGCCATGGTGGACCCCTTCACCGCCCGCACCCTGCGCGAGGTCCCCGCGGACGCGATCAGCGTCAAGCTCGGCATCAACGTCGTCAACCAGGACGCCATGCACCGGCGCGCCTTCGGCCCGGCCGTGCACGGGTTCCTGGACACCGTCCGCGAGGGCCACCCGGACACGCCGCTGCTGGTGGTCTCCCCGATCCACTGCGCCATCCACGAGGAGGTCCCCGGGCCCACGCAGATGGACATGTCCGCCCTCGCCGAGGGCCGGCTGTCCTACCGGGCCGGGGGCGACGCGGCCGCACGTGCGGCCGGTCGGCTCGCGCTCGCCGACATCCGCGGCGAGCTGGCCCGCATCGTCGCCGACCGGGCGGCCGACGACCCGCACCTGCACTACCTGGACGGCCTGGAGCTGTACGGGGAGGCGGACGCGGCCGAGCTGCCCCTGCCCGACTCCCTGCACCCGGACACCGCGGCGCACCGCCGCATTGGCGAGCGGTTCGCCGACCTGGCCCTGGGCGCCGGCGGCCCCCTGGCCTAGACCCCCTCGGGGCCGGCCGCTCCCCCGTAGGTCGCGATCTTGTAGTCGATCGCGGCCAGGGACAGGGCCAGTTCGCGCATCCGGCGGCGGGTGGCCTCGCGGTGCTCGAGCAGCATGGACAGCCGCTCGGGCACCGTGTGCTCCCCGGCGTCGACCAGCTCCACGTAGCGGCGCAGGTCGCGCACCGCCATCCCGGACAGCCGCATCCGGGTCAGGAACACCAGGCGCCGCACCGCCCCGGCGTCGTACACCCGGTGCCCGCCGGAGTCGCGGGCCACCCGGACCAGCCCCACGCGCTCGTAGTAGCGCAGTGTGTGCGGGGACAGCTCCAGCCGGTCCGCGACCTCGGCGATCGTCATCGGCCCGGTGGCGACGGCCGGGTCGGTGAGCCGGTGGATCGCCTCGACCGACGGCGGGGCGCCGTCCTCCAGGGCGGCCAGGGCCCGGTTCATCAGCTCATCGGTGGCCATGGCGCCAGACTAGACCGGCCGGACCGAGGCCGGCACCCCGGCGAAGTCGGCGTCGCGGGCGGTCCCGGCCCACCGCTCCAGCTCGGCCAGGCCGCGCCGGTGGGCCGCGCCCAGGCGTTCGACGGCCTCGCGGCCCAGCGGCAGCCGCAGCGGCACCTCCCCGCCGCGCACCAGGGACACGATGATCCCGGCCGCGCGCTCGGGGTCGCCCTCCTGGCGGCCGTCCGCCCCCGCCATGTCGGCGCGCACCGCCGCGAGCACGTCGCGGTAGACCGCGGAGTCGGCGGCGAACTCCAGCACGTCGGCGCCGTTGAAGCCGGTCCGGAACCGGCTGGGCTCCACGAGCATCACCCGCACCCCGAACGGCGCGACCTCCCCGGCCAGGGACTCCGACCAGCCCTCCAGGGCGAACTTGGACGCGGAGTAGGCCGACACCCCGGGGAAGGAGATCCGCCCGCCCTGGCTGCTCATCTGCACGATCGTCCCCGCGCCGCGGGCGCGCATGGCGGGCAGCACGGCGCGGACCAGGGCGGCGGGGCCGAACAGGTGCAGCTCCATCAGCTCGCGCAGCGGGCCGTCGCCGACCTCCTCGGCCGCTCCGACCACGGCCCGCCCCGCGTTGTTGACCAGCACGTCGATGCTCCCGAACCGGTCCAGGACCGCCCGGGCCAGGGACGGGGCGGCGGCGGTGTCGCGGACGTCGTGGGCCAGGGCCAGGAAGCGGTCGGGGTGCTCGGCGGCCAGGTCGGCGACGCCGCCGGGGTCGCGCACGGCGGCCGCCACGCGCTCGCCCGCGGCCAGGGCCGCCTGCGCCAGGGCGCGTCCCAGGCCGCGGGAGGCGCCGGTGATGATCCAGGTTTTCGGTGTCGTCGTCATGCGCGGGACGCTAGGCCTTCGAGCGCGCTCGAACGCAAACCCGCGCGGCTGGCCTCAGCGGGCGGCGGCCCGGTCCGCCCGGTCCGCGGCCACGACCGACTCCAGCAGGCCGGGGAAGGCGGCGTCGATCTCCCGGCGGCGCAGCGTGTTCATCCGCGAGGTGCCCTCGTAGTACTGGCGGATGAGCCCGGCCTCGCGCAGCACCCGGAAGTGGTGGGTGGCGGTGGACTTGCCGACGGGCAGGTCGAAGCCGCCGCAGGCGACGTCGGCCGAGGCGTCGTAGAGCTGCTCGACGATGCTGCGTCGCACCGGGTCCACCAGCGCCTCCAGGAGCCGCTGCAGGGTGAGGGCCGCGACGTCGGGGTGCGGTGGGATCCGCTCGGTGTGCATGCGGCCATTGTACGAGCGGGATCGAAGTTCGGCGCCGCACGGGCCGTCCGCCGCGCCCGGGGGCCGCCCACCCCCGCGGCCTCACCGGGGGCCGGTGTCCCCCTCGACCCGCGCCAGTCTGGTCCAGCCGGACCAGCCCCGGCCGCGCAGCAGCTCGATCAGCCGGCGGGCCTGCGGCACGGTGTCGAAGGCCAGCGCGTCCATCAGGCCGGCCATCGTCGGCTCCACGTCGACGTCGTCCACATAGGCGTCGCCCTTCTCCTCGGCCAGCCCGGTGATGTAGGACGCCAGCCCGTCGGCGAGCTCCTCCAGTCGCGGGTCGTCGTCGCGGTCCAGGACCGAGCTCAGGGTCCGGTAGAAGTCGGCGAACCGCGGGTCGCGGATCTGGTCCGTCTTGCGCGCGATCCACGCCGGGACCCGCTCGGGCGCGTGCGCGGCCAGCGGGATCCAGCCGTCGCGCTCGGCCCGGACGATCCGCTCGTCGACCCCGAGCTCCCGGAGCCGCTCCAGGTATCCGACCACCTCCGGCGGCAGCACCAGGCCGTCCCCGGCGGCCAGGCGGGCGATCTGCTCCCGATGGTGCTGCAACCGCAGGATCTCGGCCCGCAGCCGCGCGTCGATGTCGTCCACGGCCGCGGCGAACCCCTCCCGGTCGGCGCGCAGCAGCTCCCGCACCCGCGACAGCGGGACCCCGGCCCGGGCGAGTGTGCGGATCCGGATCAGCTCGATCACGGCGTCGGCGCCGTACCGGCGGTAGCCGGAGCGGTCCCGCTCCGGCTCCGCCAGCAGCCCCTCGGCGTGGTAGTGCCGCACGGCGCGCACCGTCACCCCGGCGTAGGACGCCAGTTCTCCGATGGTCAGCATCGGACCAGCCTCCTACGCGGTCGTCGCCGGACCGCCGTGCGCCCCGCGGATGATCCGGGCGATCTCCGCGGCGTGGGTGAACGGCATCCGGTGGTCGGCGTCGAGCCGCGTGACCGCGACGCGGGGCAGCTCGCGCACGAGCCGGTCGATGCCGGCGCGCCAGTTCCGGTCCAGGCGCTCCCCGTGCACCCCCGCGCCGCCCCCGGACAGGGAGGCCGAGGCGATCACGGTGACGGGCGGGACGATCCTCCGGTAGCGGTCGAGGATCCGCGCCCGGATCGCGTCGACCTCGATGTTGAGGTCCAGGATCTCGCGGCCGGTGAGGAGCACCTGCCGGTCGGTGCCCAGGTCCGCCGCGCGCCGGGCCGCCGCGTCCTCCCACATCGCACGGAACAGCGGCAGGAGGTCCTCGGTGACGAACGGCTCGGGAACCGGGTTCGCCCCGTCGATGAGAACCAGTCCGGCGACGCCGTCCGGGTTCTCCGAGGCGTAGTGCACGACCAGGTCCGCGCCCAGGGAGTAGCCCACCAGCAGGGGCGCCGCCCCCGGTCGCCGCGTGCGCGCCATCACGGCGGACAGGTCGCCGAGGAACGCCTCGAAGGTGTAGCGGCCGGCGGCCGGGGAGAGGCCGTGGCCCCGCAGGTCGAAGGCCACGACGTCGTGGTCGCGCCGCAGCAGCCCGACCAGTTCGCCCAGCTCGGCCCGGGTCGTGTCGAGGCCGGGGCACAGGACCAGCGGGCGGCCCCTGCCGCCGCGGGAGACCGCGATGGCGGCTCCGTCGTGGTGGATCGTGAAGTGGCGCACGGGGTCGCCGCCTTTCTCGGTACGGGTGGTGCGGCCCATGCTGGGGGGTTGACCCTGCGGCAGGGTCAAGCCCCGCGGCGCCGCGTCCCCGTCACGGAACCCGGCCACGGCGCGCGCGGCGATCGACGCCGCGCCGCTCTCCCCCCGGACTCACCGGAACCGGCTCAGCCTCCACGCCCAGGCCATCGCCCAGGCTGCCGCCTCATAGCCCCGGTCAGGCCGGGTCGGCCGGGTCCAGGACGACCACCGGGATGGTGCGGCGGGTACGGGGCTCGTAGTAGGTGCGGTAGACCGGGGCGCGCCCGGCCATCATGGCCCACAGGCGTTCGCGTTCGGCGCCCTGGGCGGTGCGGGCGCGCATGCGCAGGCGCCGGTCGCGCACCTGGACCTCCACCTCCGGGTGGGCGGTCACGTTGAGGTACCACTGCGGGTGGGTGTGGGTGATCGCCGCCCCCGAGGCGACCAGCACCAGCGAGTCCCCGTCGGTGCCGAAGAACAGGCCGGTGCGGTAGAGCCGCCCCGAGGTGCGGCCGCGGTGGGTGAGGACGAGGTTGGTCGTCCCGCCCTCCAGGTAGCCGCTGGCGCCGCCGGTGGCGATGTACCGGCGCACGTGTTCGGCGACCGAGGGGTCGGGGCTGTCGATGGGGCCGCTGTCGGCGGGTGTGCTCATACCCGTGAGAGTGCCCGCCCCGGGTCCGGACGGGCTCACGGCCGCCTCAGGAACACCTCAGGGTCCGGCCGCCGCGGACCATGGGGCACCGGCCCGCCCCTGCGAGCGCGCTCAGGCGCCCAGGACGGCAGGTACACGGTCTCCCCCGCCGCGGCGGCGGCCAGGCCCGCCGCGACCCGGCGGGCCGTGTGCGGGGCCAGCAGGCCGCCGACGCGGCCGGGGTCCGCCCACGTCCACCCGGACAGCTCCTCCGGGGGCAGCCTGAGCCGGGCGCCCCCGGGCAGCTCGGCGGTGAACAGCCAGTGCAGGGCGGTGGTGCGCACCCCCTCGGCCGCCACCCAGTCCACGGCGACCAGCCGCCGGACGGCGGCCGCGATCCCCAGCTCCTCGGCCAGCTCCCGGCGGCAGGCGGCCAGCGGGGACTCGTCGCGCTCGACGATGCCGCCCGGCAGGCCCCAGGGCGCGTCGGGCCTGTAGGTGCGCTCCACCAGCAGGACCTCCCCCGCCGGGGACAGGATCAGCGCTCCGGCCGCGCCCCGTGTCGCGGGCAGGCCCGCGAAGAACCGCCGCTCCGCCGCCTCGTCGGCCGCACTGTCGTCTCCCACCGCGCTGCATCCCTCCGGTCTCGGCTCGCAGGCCCCCCCGCGGGGGCCGCCGGGATCCCTACCCGGGAAAGCGCCGGGCACGGCCGGTCGGCCCCCGCGGCCGAGAGCGGGTCACGCCGTGTGCAGCCCCCCGTCCACCGGCAGGACCGCCCCGGTCACGTAGGAGGCCCGCTCGCTGAGCAGCCAGGCGACCGCCTGGGCGATCTCCCCGGGTTCGGCCGCCCGGCGCAGCGGGGTCCGGGCGTTGAGGACGTCGACGATGCCCGGGGACACCTCCTCCCAGGCGCCCACCATGTCGGTCAGCGTCGTGCCGGGCGCGACGGCGTTGACGCGGATGCCCTCGGGCCCGTAGGTGATCGCGGCCGACTCGGTGAGGCTGTTGAGCGCCCGCTTCATCGCCCCGTAGGCGGGCAGGAGGGCGTTGCCCCGCCAGCCGCCGACGGAGGAGCAGTTGACGATGGCGCCCGTGCCCGCGGTGGCGCGGATGGCGGCGACCTGGGCTGCCAGGGCCGCCCAGGTGCCCTTGAAGTTCACGGTGTAGATCAGGTCCAGGTCGGCCTCGGGGGCCTGGTCGAGCGGGCCGGGCGGCAGGGCGACCGCCCCGTTGTTGAAGGCGGCGTCGAGCCGGCCGTACACCTCGACGGTGCGCTCGACCGCGGCGCGGACGGCGTCCGTGTCGCCCAGGTCGCAGACCGTGTACTCGGCGGTGCCGCCAGCGGCCCGGATCTCCTCGGTCACGGCCTTGAGCCGGTCCCCGGTCCGGGCGGTGAGCATGACCCGGGCCCCCTCGGCGGCGAACAGGCGCGCCGCGGCGGCGCCGATGCCCCTGCTCGCGCCGGTCACCAGGACGGTCCGGTCCGCCAGCAGGCCGAGGGTGCGGGTGTCGTGTTCGTTCACAGTGTCCATGGCCATGAGCGTGGGCCCGGCGGCGGAACGGATCCAGGTACCGGCGGTACCTGGATCGGCCCCGCCGCCCGGGCACACTGGGAGGGTGGACAGACGAGAGCTGGCCGGCTTCCTGCGCGGCAGACGCGAGCGCATCACCCCCGCCGACGTGGGCCTGCCCGCCGGTCCGCGGCGCCGCACCCCGGGGCTGCGCCGCGAGGAGGTGGCGCAGCTGGCGTTCATCTCCACCGAGTACTACACGCGGCTGGAGCAGGCGCGCGGCCCGCACCCCTCCCGCGAGGTGCTCGCCGGGCTGGCCCGGGCGCTGCGCCTGTCGGACGCCGAACGCGACCACCTCTACTACCTCGCCGGCTCCCCGCCCGGACCGCCGGCCGGCCCCTCCCGCGAGGTGCGCCCGAGCATCCTGCGCCTGCTGGGCAAACTGCCGGGCGCCGCGGCGGTCGTGCTGTCGGCGACCTACGAGGTCATCGCCTGGAACGACCTGGCGGCCGCCCTGATGGGGGACTTCTCCGCCCTGTCCCGCGAGGACCGCAACCTCGTGCGGCAGGTCTTCCTCGCCCCGCCGGGATCGGACCGGCGGCGGTACCGGCTGTCGGACCTGGCGGCGTTCTCCCGGATCGCGGCCCGGGACCTGCGCGTCACCGCCGCCCGCTACCCCGACGACCCCGAGGTGGCGGCCCTGGTGGGCGACCTCCTCGCGGGCAGCGCGGAGTTCGCCCGGCTGTGGGCCGCCCACGACGTGGGCCCGGCCCCCGCCCTGCGCAAGACCATCGAGCACCCGCTGGTGGGGCCGGTCACCCTGGACTGCGACGTCCTGGACGTCGCCGACCGGGACCAGCGGGTCGTCATCTACACGGCCGAGCCCGGCTCCCCGTCGGAGGGCGCCCTGCGCCTGCTCTCGGTGGTCGGCACCCAGCGGCTGGACACCCCCGGCTGAACCGGGCCCCGGGCCGCCCCTCAGAGCCGGGCGACGAGCTGCGCGACCAGGCCGTGCACCAGGGAGCGCGGCTCCATCTGGTTGACGGTGGCGGCCACGTACAGGTCCCGTCCGGGCAGGTGGTAGAGGGCGTTGCCGAAGGCGCCGGAGTGGCCGACCATCGTCGGGACCGGCGCGAACGGCGACAGCACGCGGGGCACCCGGAACCGCATGATCCCGGTCCCGTAGTCGATGGGGGTCAGGCGTGAGAAGACCGGGTTCCAGCGCGCGGTCATCTCGGCCAGGTAGTGCTCCGGGAACAGCCGGCCGCCGGTGAACGCCCGCAGGAACCGCAGCTGGTCGGAGACGGTGGAGACCACCGCGCCGTCGGGCGGGAACGAGGCGATCGCGCGGGGGATGCGCAGGGCCCGGCGGCGGTGCAGGAGCGGGGCGGCCTCGCCGTAGCGGTCCAGGGTGTCCGGGGTGAGCATCCAGGTGTCGCGCAGGCCCAGCGGGCCGGTGATCCGGGTGCGCAGGGCCTCCTCCTGGCTCCCGGAGGTGACGGTCTCGATGATGCGCCCGACCAGCTGGTAGTTGGTGTCGCTGTAGTACGCCCGGCCCGGAGTGGAGGGGGCGAACGGGCTCGGCAGGCGGCGGGCCATGTCGATGAGCTCGTCGGCGGTCCAGGCGGCGTCGGCGCGCAGGACGTCGTCCAGGAAGGTGGTGCCGTCGGGGCGCTTCTGTTCGAAGTAGTCGGGGATGCCGGAGGTCTGCGACAGCAGCTCGCGCACCGTGATGCGCGGTCCGTGGTCGCGCCCGCCGTGGGTGTTGAGGCCGCGCATCGTGTCCGCGCCGATCAGGTCGGCGGCGGGGGTGTCCAGGGTCAGCGCGCCCTCGTCGCGCAGCTGCATGACGACCGCGACGGTGTACAGCTTGGTGATGCTGGCGATGAAGTAGGGGCGCTCGGTGTCGCCGTGGCTCCAGGAGAACCCGGTGGAGGGCTGCTCGATCGCGGCGGCGAAGGCCGACACGGTGGGTCTGGCGGCGTAGCGGGCGGCGATCCGGTGCAGCCGGGCGGCGGGGGGCGGGCTCATGGGGTGATCCGTTCGAGTCGTTGTTCGGTGGCGTCGAGCCAGGCGAGTTCGGCCCGGGCGTGGGCGATGCCGTTGTCGAGGGCGGCCAGGCGCAGCTGGTAGCCCAGCGCGGAGACGCCCTCGGGCAGGTCGGCGGGGTCGGGGGTCTCCACGGCCTCCAGTTCGGCCAGTTCCGCGGCGATCTCCCGGCGGCGGGCGTCCAGGAGCGCGCGGACGTCCTCGGGCGGCAGGCGGTCGGCGAAGAACACCCGGGCCAGGAAGGCGTCGCGGGTGGGCGGGGTCTTGAGGGGCGAGGCGAGCCAGCGGTCGAGCTCGGCCAGTCCTGCCTCGGTGACGGTGTGGGGGTGCAGGGTGGGGCGGCCCTCCTGGACGACGGTGCCGCGGGACGCCAGCCCCTCCTCCACCAGGGCGGAGAGGGTCCGGTAGATCTGCGACTGGTCGGCGGTCCAGAAGTGGCCGACGCTGCCGTCGACGGCCTTCTTGAGGTCGTAGCCGCTCATGGGTCGGATGGACAGGATGCCGAGGATGGCGTGCCGCAATGACATGGATAGAGGATAGCGCACATATGTGCATGGTCCCATAGGTGCGCGGTCCTCTATCGTCTCCGCCGGCCGCCGGGCCGAGGGCGCCCCGCCCGGTGCGGCGCCGCCCGCCCCGGCAGGACCACCGGGACCGCGATCCGTGGTGGTCTCCGTGGCCACCACGGAGGCGCCCCTGACCCGTGCCGGGGCAGGATGGTGGTCACAAGGGGCCGGGACGACCCGGCCGGGCACCATCCACGACGACGGGGAGCGACCATGGCCGACAAGGGAACGTACGAGGGGTTCACCGCCGAGGAGCGGGCGGCGATGAAGGAGCACGCCCAGGAGCAGAAGAAGGCGTCGCGGCGGGCCTCGCGCGAGGAGAAGGCCGCCGAGGCGGTGCGGGACGTGCTCGCCAAGATCGCCGAGATGCCCGACGAGGACCGGGTCCTGGCCGAGCGCGTGCACGCGATCGTCACCCGCGAGGCGCCCTCGCTGGCGCCCAAGACGTGGTACGGGATGCCCGCCTACGCGCTGGACGGCAAGGTCGTCTGCTTCTTCCAGAGCGCGGCCAAGTTCAAGGCGCGCTACGCCACGCTGGGGTTCAACGACCCGGCCCTGCTGGACGAGGGGCCGATGTGGGCGACCGCGTTCGCCCTGGTGGAGGTCACCGACGAGGTCGAGAAGCGGATCGCCGACCTGGTGCGCCGGGCGGCGGGCTGAGGCCCTCCCCCGCCGGGGCCGCCTCCGCGGGGGCCGCGGAGGCCCTCGCGGAGGCGGCCCCGGACGGGCCGCTCAGGTCCCCGGGACCAGGCCCAGGGCGGTGAACGCGGCCTCGCCCGCCGCCCGGTGCCCGCCCCCGGCGAGCACCAGGGTGCGGGCCGCCTGGTAGCGGCAGCCCGCCGCCTCGAACGCCGCCGCGATGGCCGGCAGCCCCGGCGCGTCGCCGTCCAGGAGCGCCCGCGCCCGCTCCACCTGGGCGGTGGCCACCGGGTTCCCGGCCACCACCGCCCGGGCCGCGTCGACCAGCTCCCGGGCGTCGGCGCGCCCGGCGAGCACCGCCGCCTCCGCCCGCAGCGCCGTGTACCAGTGCAGCCACACCCAGCACACCCACTTCCACACCCGCTCCGGCTCGGGGGCGACACGCTCCAGGGCGCTGTCGGCGTCCCCGTGGTGGAGCAGGAGCAGGGCGTCGAAGACCGCCCCGTAGCCCAGGCGGTGGTCGTCCCCGGGCCCCGCCCGGTCGATGACCTCCAGCCACTCGGCCCGGGCGTCGGGGTCCCCGCGCAGGCCGTGGACCATCGCCACCGCCGCCGCGGCCGGACCCAGGGAGCGCGTCCGCAGCCGGCCGCTGCGCTGCCAGGCCTCCCTGAACCTCTCGGCGCCCGCGAGCACCCCCTCGACCTCGCCCGCGAACGCGTCGGCGACCAGGAGCCAGGAGGCGGCGTGGTGCCCCGCCTCGGACAGCAGCGGGTGGTCGGCCATCCGCCGGCCCCACCGGCGGGCCCGGGGCAGGTCGCCGACGCCGATCGCGGTCGCCGCGGCCATGGCCAGGGCGTCCATCAGCTCGTGCGTGGCGGCGGGCGAGGGCGGGACGCGGTCCAGGATCTCGATCCGGCGCCGGGCCGCCTCCGCGGAGGCGAAGGAGTCCCCGGTCCAGCACTGGGCGCCGGAGAGCGCGTCCAGGGCGGCGGACTCGGCCACCGGGTCCCCCGCCTCGCGGGCGAGGTCGACGGCGTGCCGGGCGCTGGCCACCGTCTCCGAGGCCGGATTGTCCGGATCCCCCTGGAGCGCCCCGAAGGCGTCCGCGACCACCGCGGCCTCGGCCAGGGCGAGCGCCGCCCGCGAGGCCGGGGAGTCGTCGGCCAGATCGCGGGCGCGCGCGAGCGCCTCCTTGACCTCCTCGGCGGGGGGCAGCTGCGCGAAGGACGTGGAGAAGCGGTACGCGATCACGGCCGAGTCGGCCAGGTCCCGTGCCGCCGCCGGGCCGTCGCCGGCGCGTTCCGCGGCCACGGCGGCCCAGCGGTGCAGGCGGTAGGAGTCGCCGTCCAGCCCGCGGCACCCGGCCACCGCGGCGGCGCTGCGCAGCGCCGCGACCGCGGGGCCGTCCCGGTCGGCGAGCCCGGCCGCCTGCACGTACCGCTGCTGGGCCTCGCCGAGCAGGGTGCGGGTGAAGGCCAGGCCGCCCATGGACAGGGCGAGCCGGTGGGCCCCGGCGCGGTGTTCGGGCCGTTCAGCGGTGGCGGTGAGGGCGGCGCGCAGGTCCTCGGCGACGGCGTCGAACCGGGTGCGCCAGCCGGCTCCCCCGCCGCCCTCCAGCTCGGCGGCGCGGGCCAGGCACCAGCGCAGGTGGCGGGCGCGCACCTCGTCCTGCTCGCCGGCCCCGGCCAGGTGCTCGGCCCCGTACTGGCGGATGGTCTCCAGGGCGTGGTAGCGGGTCCCGGTCGAGGAGGGGGCGACCGAGAGCAGGCTCTGCTCGGCGAGCCTGCCCAGCCCGTCGACCACCGCGGCCCCGTCCAGGGGCGCGAACCCGGCGATCTCGGCGGCCGCCTCGGGGGTGAACGGCGCCACGAACACCGAGACCCGGCGCAGCAGGGCCCGGTCCTCCGGTTCCAGCAGTCCGTGGCTCCAGTCCAGCACCGCGCGCACCGACCGGTGCCGGTCGTCGGCGCGGGGGCCGCCGGTGAGCACGCGCAGCTGGTCGGCGAGCCCGGCCATGAGGCCGTCCGGGCCCAGCGTGGACCACCGGGCCGCCGCGAGCTCGATGGCCAGCGCCATGCCCCCGAGCCGTTCGCAGACGGCCGCGACCTCCTCGCCCACCGACGTCCCCGGCGGCGGGCCGACCGCCGCGGCGCGCTCCAGGAACAGGGCCGCCGCCTCGGAGTCCTCGCCGCCCTCCAGCGACAGCGGCGGGAGCGGGAAGGTGCGCTCGAAGGGCACCAGCAGCCGGGCGCGGCTGGTGACCAGCACGTGCAGCAGCGGGCAGGCGGTGAGCAGCCGCTCCAGGAACGGGGCGACGCCCTCGCGCACGTGCTCGCAGTTGTCCAGGACCAGCAGGGCCCGGCGGTCGGCCAGGGCCTGCGACACCGCCTCGTCGAAGTCGCCGCCGGGGCGCTCGCCCACGCCGACCGCCGCGGCCACGGCCGCCCCCACCCGCCCGGGCTCGGTGAGCGGGACCAGGTCGGCGAACCACACCCCGTCGGGGAAGTCGTCGGCGGCCTGCGCGGCCACCGCCAGGGCCAGGCGGGTCTTGCCCACCCCGCCGGCGCCGACCACGGTCACCAGGCGGTGCCCGCGGACCGCCTCGGCCAGGTCGCGGCGCTCCCCCACCCGGCCGACGAACGTCGTCAGCGGCGCGGGCAGGGCCGGAGCCGACCGGTCCCGCCCCCCGCCGCGGGAGCGCTCGGCAGCGGCGCGGGCGAGCGCCCGGCGGTCGGGCATTCCGAGCTTGCGCAGCAGGGAGGAGACGTGCGACTCGACGGTGCGCACGGAGATGAACAGCCGTGCGGCGATTTCCGCGTTGCTGAGGTGCCCGCCGAGCAGGTCGAGCACTTCGGCCTCACGGGCCGAGATTTCGGGGGTGGTCACCGGGACATTATCGGGCCGGGCCGATCGGGCTCCGGCACCCGAACCAGAGCATTCCTTGACAGGAATATTCTCTGTAGTGAATACTCGGGTCATGCACGAACGACTGGAGGCGCTGGGCGAGCCCGCCCGGCTGCGCATCGCCCGCATCCTGGCGGAGCGCCCGCTGTCGGTGGGCCTGGTCGCCGAACGCGCCGGACTGCGCCAACCGCAGGCGACCAAACACCTGCAACGCCTGGAGCGGGCGGGCCTGGTGACCTCCCACCGCACCGGCAACCGGCGCATCTACGCCCTGGAGCCCGGCCCGCTCCGCGAGTTGGCCGGCCTCCTGGACGGGCTGGCCGGGCAGGCACGCGAGCACCGCGGGTCCTTCGACGCCTACACCGCGTCGCTGGCCGCCGAGACGCGCGCCGCCGACCGGGAGCGCTGGGCCGACGAGCGGAGCTTCGCCTTCACACGCGTACTGGACGCGCCGCGGGAGACCGTGTGGCGCCACCTCACCGAGCCCGACCTGCTCGCCCGCTGGTGGACGCCGGACGACCTGGCCGTCACCGAGGCCGCCCTGGAGGCGCGGCCCGGCGGCCGGGCGGTGCTGGCCTACCGCGACGCCGCCGACACCTCCGGCGCGGACGGTGTCGTGGGCCGCGCCGAGGGGGTGGTGGACGAGGCCGTCCCGGGCGAGCGGATCGCCTTCCGGCTCTCCCCGCTGCTGCCCGGGGGCGGCGTCGCGTTCACCGGCCACTACGGGTTCGCGCTCGAGGACGCCGGGGACGCGACCCGGCTCCGCGTGCGGCTGCGGATCACCGACAGCACCGTCGCCTCCGCCGACTTCGTCGCCGGCATCGGCCTGGGCTGGGACCAGGCCCTGGACCGGCTCGCCGCCACCGTCGGCGGCACCCCTTCCGACACTCCGAGGAGCACGAAATGACCGGCCACGCCGACCGCAGGGTCATCGCGAACATGAACCTCTCCCTCGACGGGAGGTACTGCGGGCCCGGCGGCCCGCAGGACCACGCCTGGGTGGTGCCGTACGCCGTCACCGACGTCGCCCGCGACCACCTCACGGACCTGTGGCGGACCGCCACCACGGCGCTGATGGGGCGGGTCAACGCCGAGGGGTTCCTGGGCTACTGGCCGCCGGTGGCCCACGACGAGACGGCCGACCCCCGCGACCGGGGGTTCGCCGCCTGGCTGGCCGAGACCGAGAAGGTGGTCCTGTCCCGGACCCTGGACGCCTCCCCGTGGGAGGGCGCGCGGATCGAGAACGCCCCCGCCGCCGAGGTGGTCGACGGGCTCAAGGCACAGGAGGGCGGGGACATCCTCGTGCCGTGCAGCGCCAGCCTGATCAGGCCGCTGCTCGCCGCCGACCGGGTCGACCGGCTGGCGCTGATGATCGTCCCCGAGTTCATCGGCGGCGGCCCGCGCCTGTTCGAGGACGGCCTGCCCGCCGAGAAGTGGGCCCTGGCCTCCCACGCCGCGGGCGAGCACGGGACGGTCACCCTGGTCTACGACCGCCTGCGCTGAGGGCCGCGCCGCACGGCCCGGGGCCCGCGCCGTGCGGTGCGGGCCCCGGGCGCGACGGTCCCCGGCCTCAGATCCGGGTCATGGTGGAGTCGTAGCCGCCCCCGCCGGGGTAGACCCACGCGCCGGTGACGGTGGAGCCGTCCGCGGAGAACTCCCCCGTGAAGTAGGCGGGGCCGCCCCGGACGCCTCCCCAGATGGTCAGGGTGTCGCCGACCAGTTCGTAGACGTAGTCCAGGGTGTTGCCCCGGGAGTCGTAGAACCGGGACACCACGTCGGAGCCGACCGGCTCCCCGAACGGGTGCAGGTTGCCGATGACCTCCATGCCGGTGACCGGCTCGCCGAACTGGGTGAGCTCCACGTGCTGGAGCAGGAAGAACCCGCCCTCCATCCACTCGTACCGCACGGTGCCCTCGGCGCCGCCGGTCACCGCCCAGGTGCCGACGAGCCGGCCCAGGGCCGTGACCGCTTCGCTCGGCCGGGTGTTCTCGTTCATGCCGTCCTCCTCGATCGGGGTTGCACCGACACCTCGCGGCGGGCACGCGCCTTCCGACAGGTTTTCAATGTGATCCAGATCACTCTTTTTGGGTGTCGGAGTCCCGGCGCCGGCTCCGAGGTACCGGAGAGGAACCGCCGGGAAGGACCCGCGGGCGCCGTCGCCGCCACCCGATGACCGCGGTGGCGCGGCGGCCGCACCGACCGGCCCGGACGGTTACCGTGCTCACACCGCCACCGGAAACGAGGACACCGTGAAATACCTACTCCTGGGCTACACCCCGGCCGCGGCCTGGGACGCCGCGACCGCCGACACGCCCTCGCAGGACGCGCTCGACGCGTTCGCCGCCTACCAGCGGCTCGAAAAAGAACTGCTCAACACCGGCGAGCTCGTCTCGACCGAAGGGCTGGGCCACCCCGCCGTCAGCACCACAGTCCGCCGCTCACCCGAGGGGGTGGTCGCCACCGACGGGCCCTTCGCCGAGCTCAAGGAGGTCCTGGCCAGTTTCGCCGTGATCGACGTGTCCGGCCACGAGCGCGCCGTCGAGATCGCCTCCCGGATCGTGGAGGCGCTCGGGGAACCCGTGGAGATCCGGCCGATCATGGGTGAGGACTTCGCCGCGTGAACCCCGAGACCGAGCACCTGCTGCGCACCGAGGCGCCGCAGGTGCTCGGCGCCCTGGTGCGCCGCTTCGGCCGCTTCGACCTCGCCGAGGACGCGGTGCAGGAGGCCCTGCTGGCCGCGAGCCGGACCTGGCCCGAGGAGGGGGTCCCCCGCGAACCCCGCTCCTGGCTCATCCGGGTCGGCTACCGCCGCATGGTCGACCTCCTGCGCTCCGACCAGGCCAGGCGCCTGCGCGAGCAGCGGGCGGCCGAGTCGGTCCTGCTCGACCCCGGCCGGTCCGCGCCCCCGGCGCCGGCGGCCGACGACAGCCTCACCCTGCTCCTGCTGTGCTGCCACCCGGTGCTGGGCCCGGCGGACCGGGCGGCCCTGACCCTGCGCGCCGTCGGCGGCCTGACCACGGCCGAGATCGCCCACGCCCACGGCACGACCGAGGCGACCATGGGCACGCGCATCAGCCGCGCCAAACAGCGCCTGGCCCGCGCGGGCGCCCGGTTCACCCCGCCGACCGACGAGGACCTGGAGCAGCGCCTGGCCTCCGTGATGCGGGTGCTCTACCTCGTCTTCAACGAGGGGTACACCGCCACGACCGGGGGATCGCTGGCCCGCACGGACCTGTCCGCAGAGGCGATCCGGCTGGCCCGCATGCTCCGCGACCTGCGCCCCGACGACGGCGAGGCGGCCGGACTCCTGGCCCTGATGCTGCTCACCGAGGCGCGGCGGCCCGCCCGCACCGGGCACGACGACGAACTCCTGACCCTGGACGATCAGGACCGGACGCTGTGGGACCGCGCACTGATCGACGAGGGGACGGAGCTGCTCGACGCCGCCTGGGACCCGCACGAGACCGGGCCGTACCGGTTGCAGGCGGCCATCGCGGCCGTGCACGCCGCCGCCCCGGCCCCGGAACAGACCGACTGGACCCGGATCGCGGTGCTGTACCTGTGGCTGGAGCGCCTCTCCCCCAGCGCCCCGGTACGGCTGGCCCGGGTGGTGGCGGTCGCCCGCGCCTACGGCGCGCAGCGGGGGCTGGCCCTGCTCGCGGACCTGGACCGGCGCCACGGACTGGCCGAGGACCCGCTGACGCGGCGCAGGCACCCGGCGGTGCGGGCCCACCTGCTGGAGGAGACCGGGGACGCGGCTGGCGCCGTCGCCGCCTACCGCGCCGCGGCCGCCCTGGCGGTCAACCCGGTCGAGGAGAAGTACCTCCTGGACCGGGCCGCCCGCCTCGCCTGAACCCCGGGGGGTCAGTCCAGCAGGGCCGTGGCCTCGACCTCGACCAGCACGTCGGGCTCGAAGAGGTGGTCCACGCCGATGAGCGAGGCCGGGGGCATCGGCCGCGGCAGGCCCAGTTCAGCCGACACCTCCTCCACACCCTCCATGAAGGCGCCGATCTTCTCGGGCTCCCAGTCGGTGACGTAGAAGGTCAGGCGCAGGACGTCGGCGAAGGTCGCCCCCGCCCCGGCCAGGCCGGCGGCGGTGTTGCGCAGGGCATGGGCGACCTGCCCGGCCAGGTCCCCGGGGGCCGACGGGGAGCCGTCGGCGGCGCGGGCGATCTGGCCGCTGACGTGCACGTGCCGGGTACCGGTCCCGACGGCGACGTGGTGGTAGGGGACGGGCTGCATCATGCCCTCGGGGGTGAAGCGGCGGACGGCCATGGCGGTCTCCTCGTGACGGGTGCCGAAGTGGTTTACCCTTGGTACCTGGTAGCCGAAAGAAACTTCAACGAGACCAGGTGTCATGCCGGAAACCTCCCCGCGGGCCCACGACGCCCTGGAGATCACCGCACCCCACCGCGAACTCCTGGACCAGGTCCTGGACAAGTGGTCGCTGGAGGTGCTCGCCGTGCTGTGCGAGAGCCCCTCCCGGTTCAACGGGCTGCGCCGCGCGATCCCCGCCGTCACCCAGAAGTCGCTCACCGCCACCCTGCGCCGCCTGGAGCGCAACGGCATCGTGGAACGGGAGGTGGTCGCCACCCGGCCCGTCGCCGTGGAGTACCGGATCACGCCCCTGGGCAAGACGATGCGGGAACCGGTGGACGTGCTGCTCGCCTGGATCCGGGACCACACCCCCGAGATCGAACGGGCCCGCGACCGCTTCGACGCCGCCGACACCTGACCCCGGCGGCCGGAACCCCTGCGCCGACGGACCTCGCGCACGCGGCGGCCCACCGCATCCTCCACTCCGAGCCCGACCTGCCCGGCCGCCCGTCCCCCGACCGCGCCCTGGAGACGCCGGCCGCCGCCGTCCTGCTCGCGGTGCGCTCGCCGACCGGGGAGAAGGGGGCGGGCTGAGCCGCGCCGCCGCCGGGGCCCTGTCACATTCGGCCGGGGACCGGTGTCCACAGGGGTGAGAACGAACGAGGAGGACCCCTGTGGACATCGCGCTGTGGATCGTCGCCGGACTGCTGGCCGCCGCCTACTTCTTCGGCGGCGGCGGCAAGATCCTCATCCCCAAGGAGAAGATCCTCGCGACCGGGGCCGCCGCGCAGTGGGTCGAGGACGTCCGCCCCGGCACGGTGAAGGCCATCGGCGCCCTGGAGGTGCTGGGAGCGCTGGGCCTGATCCTGCCGCCGCTGCTGGGCATCGCCCCGGTGCTGGCGCCGCTGGCCGCCATCGGCCTGGCCCTGATCATGGTCGGCGCGGCGATCACGCGCATCCGCCGCCGCGAGTTCAAGCTGATGGCGGTCGACCTGGTCTACCTCGCCCTGAACTGCTTCGTGGCGTGGGGCCGCCTCGTCGCCGAGCCCTTCACCGGCTGAGGCACGGGCGCCGGCCCCGTAGAGTGCTCGGGGCCGCGGGGTGGGGGTCCTCGGACGCTGACGGCTACCGGTCGCGGCCGCCGTTGTACTGGACGCCGATCACGTCGCGGCCCGCCGTGGCCCCGGACTGGTCGATGCGGTCCCCCCGGACGGTGTCGCCGACGCCGCCGACGTCGCGGGCCTGCACCACCACACCGCCCGAGACACCGCCGTCGACGGTGTTCGCCGTCCCCTCCGGGGCGGGCGCGTCCAGCCTCCGCAGCAGGTCCCCGAGCCGCTCCGCCGCCCCCGGGTCCGCCTCCAGCAGCCGCCGCAGCTTGGGCCGCCACTCCCCCGCCGCCTCCGGCGCCAGGTCGGGCCGGGCGGCCACCTCGGCGCGGGAGCGCTGCAGCTCCGCAGCGGCCACGTGGCTCGCCCTGGCGAAGAGCTCCGCGTAGCCCTCCAGGGTGAGCCGCCACTGCGGGGCCTCGTCACCGGCCATGGACCGGATCAGGGCGTCGGTGGCCCGGGCGACCAGCCGGGAGGTGTCCTCGTGCACGGTGGCTGCACCCGCTTCCTCGGGTCGGGAGTGCGTCGGGGCCACGTTAACCCGCCGGGAGGTGCTTTTGCGGGGAAGCGTCCGCTCTGCGGCGGGCCGCGTCGGCCCGGACCGCGGCGGCGCCCGGGTCGAACGCGTGCCGGGCCGTGGGGCGCCGGGGTGCGGCCCGCCACCGCGCCCTCCTACCGGATGGGCACGTCGGGGAACTCCCCGAAGGCGCCCGCGTGCAGGGTCATCGACTCCACCTCCGGCCCCGGCGCCGGGAACACCGCCAGGGCCAGGTACTCGTCCCCCGGCGACAGGGTCAGGACCTCGTCCGCGAAGTCCTCGTAGCCGTCCTCGGTGACCAGGCGCACCACGTACCGGGTCGTCCCGCCCGGCTCCAGCAGGCGGAACCCGCCCAGGGTGCCCTCGGTGACCCGGTCCGGCCCGCCCGCCTCCTCCCCGGCGGCGCCCAGGTCGGCCTCCAGGTCCGCCAGGGTCGAGTTCCCCAGGCCCACCATCTGGAACAGGTACGCGCCGTCGCGCACCAGCGGGTACACGTTGAGCTCGACGTCCCCGTGCTCGGCGGCGGCCACCGGTTCCAGCTCCTCGAAGAACACCGCCGGCCCGGCCACGTGCCGGGCCGCGGACTCCAGCCCCCCGTCCCCGCCCGCCGCGGCGGCGTCGGGCACCGTGAAGACGAACTCCACCCGCCGGTTGCGGGCCCGCGCCTGCTCGTCGTCCGCGCCGCCCTCCTCGGCGACCGGGTCCCGGGAGCCGCGCCCCTGCGCCGTGAGCGTGAAGCCCTCCCCCAGCTCCTCGGCCAGCAGGTCGCGCACGGCCTCCGCGCGGCGCAGCGACAGCTCGTCGTTGTGGGCCTGCGAGCCGCTGCCGTCGGTGTGGCCGACCACGGTGACCTCGCCCGACCCCGGGTTCTCCCGCAGGGTCAGGGCGGTGCGCCGGATGGTCTCGGCCGCCTCGGCGGTGGGCTCGGCGGCGTCCACGTCGAACATCCGGTCGGCGTGCAGGGAGATGGTCTCGGTGTCCCCCGACCGGGTGGTGGACGACTCCGGGGTGTCCACGAAGCTCTCGATGCCCTGGCGGAACCGGGACACGTCCATCCCCGGCTCGGGCACCTTCTCCGGGTAGTGCAGCTCCTCGGGCAGCTCCTCGGCGGTCCTCTCGGCGTACTCGTTGAAGTAGTCGTGGATGTCGGGCTCGGGCGAGGGGGTGAACTCGTCCACGTACTCCACCGGCAGCCCCGGCACGTGCCCCAGCCCCGAACCGGTGAAGGTCAGGTGCTCCACGTCCCGGGAGGGCGCCGGGAAGTACCGCCGGAAGGTGGTGGGGACGCCCTCGTGGACGGGGGTGATGTCGGAGCCCTCGTTGAAGTAGGTGCCCAGCGACAGGTCGGTCCCGGGGTCCTTGATGGCGCTCAGGACCTCGCCGGTGACCGGGTCGAGCAGGCGGAGGGGGGCGGTGCGGTCGGTGGCCGTGCCGCCGGTGCGCAGGGGCTCCAGGAAGTCGTGGTCGACCTCGAGCATGAGGTACTCGCCGTTGTGCTGGAGCCTGCGGAAGGTGACCTCCAGCATGACGTCGCTGCCACCCTCCAGGAACATGCGCCCCTGGCGGGTCAGGGGCAGATCGCGGTGGGCCGGGGCGGCCTCCGGCGAGGCCGAGGGGGCCGGATCGCCGGCGTCCCCGCCCCCCGCGCCCAGGCCGGGGACGATGCCGCAGGAGGTCAGCAGCAGGCTCAACGCCAGGGCGGCGCAGGTCGTCGCGGGCACTCGTGCGGTCATCGGGCGCGGTCTCCTCGGGGGGTCGGCACCGCCGTGCCGGATCCGGGGAGCGCGGGTCGCGGGTCTGGGGGCGGGGAGGGCGGTGCGGGGTGCTCAGTCGGGGGGAGGGGTCAGGTCGCGGCGCGACCGCAGCCCGAGTTTGGACAGGGCGTTGGCCACGTGCGTCTCCACAGTACGCGGGGACAGGTGCAGCAGCGCGGCGATCTCCCGGTTGGTGCGGCCGCGCGCGGCCAGGTCGGCGATCTCCCCCTCGCGCGGGGAGAGCCTGCGGTCGTGGTGGGGCCGGGCCGGGGCGGCGGCGGGGGTGACGCCGTGGGAGCGCATCAGGCGGCGGACCCGGGCTGCGTCCCAGGTCGCGCCCAGCCCCGCGTACTCCTTCAGGGCGGCGCGCAGGGCGGCCACCCCCGGTTCGGCGCCCTCACCGCGGGGGCGGGCGAAGTGGACGCGGGCACAGGCCTCGCGCACCTGGGCGGCGTCGTAGGGGCGGGGCATGGCGCGGTAGGCGTCCTCGGCCTCGGCGTACAGCAGCAGGGCCCGGTCGTGGTGGCCGCGGTGGCCGGCCAGGGCCGCCTCCAAGCGCAGCAGGCAGGTGGCGGCGGCCGGGGCGTCGGTGTCGCGCAGCCCCGCGCGCAGGCGGGTGCACAGGTCGCGGGCGACGGCGCCGCGACCGCACTCCACCAGGGCCTCCATACCGGGGAGCAGGTCCGCGGCCCACACCCAGATGCCCTTGGCCGCGATGAGGGAGACCAGGTCCTCCACATGCTCCCAGGCACGGGCCGGCTCGCCCTGGGCGGTGGCCATGCGGGCCAGCAGCCCGGCGGCGAAGGCCCGCACCGGAACGGTGTAGTCGGGCGGGGCCTCCTGCCCGCCGCCCCGCGCCGGACCGTCCGGGGCCTCCAGGGCCTCCGCAGCGCCGCCGGGCCCGGGGCGGATACGGACCAGCAGGGTGCGGGCCAGCCCGGGGTCGCCCTGGGCCAGGGCCAGGGCGGCGCGCAGCAGCCCGAGCTCGGCGGTGACCGAGTGCAGGTGGGCCAGGCGGGGCGATTCGCGGTGGCGGTCGACCTCCTCGGCCAGGCCCTGCCAGCGGCCGCGCGCCCAGTCCAGGGTCAGGCGCAGCGCGCGCACGCTCTCGTGGATGTAGGGGGCGTCGTCGGCGCCCGACCACGCGGCCGCGTCGTCGAGGTGGCCGTCGGCGCGCTCGTAGTGGCCGAGCATGACGGCGGCGTCGGCGAGGTTGAGCGAGCCCCGGGCGAACTCGCGGCGGCGGGCCAGGGTGTCGGGGGTGGGCGGGTCGTGGGGTGTGCCCGGGGCGGGCAGCTCCACCTTCCAGGCGGCGGGGTCGCCGACCTGGGCGAGCAGGGTGGCGTGGTTGACGGCCACGGTGTGGGCGACGGTGGTGTCGTGGCTGCTGTGGGCGGCGGCCAGGGCCTGGTCCATCCAGCGGCGGTGGGTGTCGACGGAGTCGGGGGTGCTGCGGGGCACGGCCAGCGCGCACATGGCGCGGGCGGCCAGGTCGGGGCGTTCGGCGAGCTCGGCGGCGGCACGGACCAGCTCGCCGCGGGCGCTGCGGTTCTGGGCGGCCTGGTTGAGCAGCAGCAGGCCCAGTTCCATGCGCAGTTCGCCGCGCTCGGCGGCGGGCAGGCCGGGGGTGGCCAGGACCTCGCGCAGCCGGGCGATCGCGTGCTCGGCGGAGATACCGGTCAGGGCGGCCCGGCCGAGCTTGAGGGCCAGGTCGCGGCGGCGCCGCGAGGGCAGGTCGGGGCGGGTCAGGGCATCGCGCAGCAGGACCACCGCCGTGCTGTCCTCACCCTGCTCCAGGGCATGGTCGGCGGCGCGTTCGGCGTGGTCGGTCCACTCCTCCAGCAGCCCCGCCTCGCGGGCGTGGCGGGCCAGCCGGGCGTGGGGCGGCTCCGCCGACAGGGCCAGGGCGGCCAGGGCGACGCGGTGCAGGCGGCGGCGCTTGCCGTGCGGCAGGGACGCGTGGCAGACCTGGGCGAGCAGCGGGGTGGCGGGGGCCAGGGTGGCCGGGGCGGTGGGGGTGAGCAGGCCGCTGCGGCAGGCGCGGGACAGGGCCCTGTCGGCACGGGCGGGGGTGAGCTCGGCGACGTGGGCGATCAGGGGCTCGGTGGCGGGACCGCCCAGGACACAGGCGGCGCGCACCAGCCGGCGGGCGTCCCCGTCCAGGGCGTGCAGGCGGTCCAGGAGCCAGTCGCGCAGGGAGGGCGGCACGGGCGGCCGGTCGGGGATCCGCGGCCGGGGGTCGGAGCCGTCCCCGGAGGCGGCCAGGCCGTACAGGGTCTCCACCGCGGCCAGGGGCAGCCCGCCGGTCCAGGCGTGCAGGCGGCGGGCGTCCTCCAGGGTGGGCGCACCGCCGGGGAGGGCGTGCTCGGCCAGGGCGAGCAGGTCGTGGGGGGTGAGGGGGCCCAGGGTCAGCTCCCGGTGGCCGGTGCCGGGGGGAGTGCGGGCGGCCAGGGCGGCCACCGGGAAGGAACGGGGCAGGTCCTCGGGCCGGTAGGTGAGGACCAGGCCCAGGTGGGCGGGCAGCCGGGGGGTGAGGTAGGCGAGCAGGTCGCGGGTGTCCGGGTCGGCCCAGTGGACGTCCTCCAGGACCAGGACGGTGGGCTCCAGCGCGTCGAGGAGCTCGGTGAGGGCGCGGTAGAGGCGGTGGCTGCCCGACGCCGGGTCGGCGGCCGGCTCCGGGGCCGGGGGGAGGCGGTCGGCGTGTTCGGGGAGCAGGGCGCGCAGGGCTCCGCACAGGGGGCTGAGCCCGCCGGGGACGGGGACCCGGCGCAGGGCTTCGATGAGCGGCGCGAAGGGGAACGGTTCGGCGCCCGGCGAGCAGTGTCCGGCCAGGACCGCCGTCCCGGGCGGGTCGTGCAGTTCCCGGACCAGGCGGGTCTTGCCGGTTCCGGCGGCGCCCGCCAGGAGGGTCACGGTCCCGGGGGTGGCCGCCGCGCGCAGTAGCCGTCGTTCCCGCTCGCGCCCCACGAGCGGGGAGGAGCACATTACCCGACGGTATAGCGATACGACCTTCCGGAAAAGAGGGATAATGGTGACATTCCGTGGTCATATTCATGTAACCACGGAGAAAGTATTCATGTTCGGCCGGGTGTGCGGCGCATTCCGCCGATTCTTACAGGCCTTGAGGACATGGCCGCGACGGTGGCACCGGGCGTACAATCCGCCCAGATACTGCGGGCTTCACGAAAAAAGAGCATGGGGTGGCCGGTTGTTGGCGGGCATGGTGTACGCGGTGGTGCCGGTGTTGTCCGTGGTGTTGACGGGATTGTTCGCCGGCCTGTTCTTCGCCTTCTCCATCGCGGTGATGCCGGGGCTGGGCCGGGCGGGCGACCGGTCCATGGTCGAGGCGATGCAGGGCATCAACGTCGCCATCCTCAACCCGTTCTTCGCGGTGGTGTTCATCGGCGCCCCCGTGGTCCTGCTGGGGCAGACGGTCCTGCACTGGGCCGCGGGCCACACGTCCTCGGCCTGGTGGGCCGGGGCGGCCCTGGCCCTGCTGGTCCTGGTGCTGGTGGTGACGTTCGCCGTGAACGTGCCGCGCAACAACGCCCTGGACCGGGCCGGGTCGGCGGAGCGGCTGGCCGACCCGGCCGCGGTGCGCGGCGACTTCGAGGCGGTGTGGGTGCGCTGGAACCACCTGCGCACCCTGGCCTCCGCCGCGGCCCTGCTGTGCACGGCCCTGGCCGTGACCACCGGCTGACCCGGGGCGCTCAGGCGCCGGCGCCCCCGGCGGCGGGAGCGCCGGTGAGCGCGGCGCGGTCGGCGCGGACGCGCTCCACCAGCTTCTCGCGTCGGACCCCCAGCTCGGCGGTGGCGGCCACCACGCGGACCACACCCTCCCGGACCTCCTCGCGCACCACCCCGGGCAGGTGCTCGTCCAGGGCCTTGAGCACACCCGCGGCCCCCTCGGCCGGGTGGGCGTCGACCAGCGCCCGGGCGGTGTCCGGCTCCACGCCGCGCAGCGCGGCGGAGGAGCCGGGGTCGCGGGGCCGCAGGAAGTGCCAGAACCCGACGGGCGGGTAGAACGGCAGGCCTCCACGCCCGGAGCCGGGCGACGTGCGCACCTCCCACTGGAGGGTGTCGTCCTCGACCGCGAGGGCGAAGGCCTCGTTCAGGTCGCTGTGACGGGGCCCCCAGGTGACGACGAGGTCGACCCCGGTGCCGGGGAACCGCAGGATCCCCATGGGCCCGCCGGTGGCGCCCCGCACCAGGTGGCGGGCCCGGCGGCCGTCGGCCCCCTCCAGGACGTGCTCCCCCGTCCCGCCGTGGTGGTCCTCGACCGCGGCCCGCAACCCGCTGAGCCCGTCCTTGTGGCCAAGCGGCGAGTCCACCCCCTCGGGCAGGCGGACCAGGGACAGGTGCTCCGAATCCCAGCGCATCCCCTCACCGGGGCCTCCCGAGAAGAACCCGGGCAGGGACGTCCTCTGCTCGACCCCCGCGCCGGTCAGCACATGCCAGGTGTACCGCTCGAAGTAATCGTGGTGGACCCAGACGGCCGTGCCGTCGCTCATCTGCCGCATGACGCTGTGCTGTGACGGACTCGGCGCGAACCGGTACCCCGAGCGCTCGCCCTCGTCGCGGAGGGACTGCTGCTCGGACCAGTTCACGATGTCCGGGTCCGCGGAGGGGGCCGGGACGAACGTGTCGCCGGGCCGGTCGGACCAGTACGCGCGCCCGGACACCGCGACGAGGAAGCGGCCGTCCAGATAGCGCACCACCGGGGTCTCGCCCCTCCCGGCCGAGAACCCGATCGAGTCCCGGCGGCCGGTGTGGTCCACGGCGATCGCACGGTCGGCGCCCACCAGGGTGAGGACCGGCCAGGAGGGGCACAGCCGCCGCACCCCGCCCGGCCCGCCGAGCTCGGCGACGGCCTCGTCGAAGGCGGGCCAGCCCAGTTCCTCGGGCAGGCCGCCGTGCAGGGCGCGCAGCAGCGGGCGCAGCGGGTCGACCGCGGCCAGCTCGTCCTCGATCCCCTCCAGCGCCGCGACCGCGGCGCCGTCGAGCAGGTCGTCCAGCTCCCCCAGCGCGAAGCGGGCCTCGGGCAGCCCCGCCCGCCCGACCCGGGAGACGCACCCCTCGGCCCGGGCGCGCACCACCGGGACCGCCTCGGGCACCCCGGGGTAGAACCCGATCGCGCTGCGCACGCCGGGCGGCGCGCCGGTGTAGTGGCGGTGCAGGCGGGAGATCTGGAGCTCCGCGCGCGGCCCCAGCACGGGGTGCGCGAGCAGGCAGCCCAGGTGCGGAGAGTCCTTGATGTAGGAGAACTCCATCGTGCGCGGCGGGATCAGGACCGGGATCCCGTGGGCCAGGCAGGCCGCGAGCAGCATGCCGTCGAGATTGCCGTGGCCCGAGCCGGAGGTCCAGGTGTCCAGGGGCCGGCCCTCCGCCCGCAACCGCGGGGCCAGGCGCGGCAGGAGCGCGTACAGCTCCTGCGGCATGCGCTGCACGATGACCCCGTCACCGGAGGCGACGAACAGGTGCAGGCGGACGAAGCGCTGGAGCCAGCCCGCCACCCCCGCCTCGGGGGTCACCTCGCCGCGGACCAGGGCGTCGACCGCCCCGGAGGCGTCGAGCATGCGCAGCCACGTACCGCCGTCGTTCTTGGCGTAGCGCCCCGGGGGGAACAGCTCCCAGAACGCCGCCAGGTGCCCGGCGGGCGGCGGGGTCCGGGCGAACACCCCGGCCGCCCCCGTGAACAGGGCGGAGGGGACCGCGGTCCCGCGGGAGGCGGCGAGCACCCCGGCCAGCGCCCGGGACTGCTCCTGCTCCCCCACCCCGGCGGCCTTCGCGGTCTTGGCCAGCAGGGTGTGGGTGCCCGCCGCCGGTGCGCTGCCGCCCGCGGCGCGGGCGGTGATCAGCCCGGTCAGGGCGGGGTAGGCGCGCTCGGGGGGCAGGGTCTGCGTGATCCACGTCTGGAAGGCGCGCACCTCCTTGGCGGGCAGGACACCGCTGCGGGCCACGAAGAGGGTGTGGGAGGCGTGGTGGTCGGGGTCCACGGGCAGGCCGTGGTCGGCCTCGGCCCGGCGGGCCCGGGCGTGGGCGCGGGGCGCCGCCCACCGGCACTTGTCCCCGCCCTGCAACAGCAGCGCCTGGGTGACACCGTCCCAGAACCAGGGACGCAGTTCCGGGGGCAGGTCCTCGGCCCGGCGGTCCATGAACCGGAGGAACCGGTCGGCCTTGTGAACGGCCGCCGGGAGCTCCCCGTGCATGTCCTGCTGGGCCTTCTCGGCGGCGGGCAGGTCGGCGGGGCGGTTCTCGCGCGTCCAGTCGACCAGCAGGGACACCCGGTCGCGGGAGGTGGGGAGGGCGAAGGTCATGCCCGCATGCTGGCACGGCCCGGTGACAGCCGGTGTCCCGGGCCCCGCTCCGCGCCCTCCCGTCCCGGGGGAGGGCACGGCCCCGTCCGGGACGACGGGGCCGTGCGCGCCGCCCGCCGCCCGGAGAGGGGAGGTGAGGGAGGGCGTCCGGGCTGCGGGCGGCGGCCTTTCAGCGCACCGGCCTCAGGACACCGGGGCCTTGGTGTCCCACCCCGACAGCAGGGCGTTGACGTCGCGCACGCACCCGCCGCAGCCCGTGGTCGCCCGGGTGGCGGCGGCGATCGACTCGCGGGTGCGCGCCCCGTCCAGCCACGCCTGCTCCAGGTCGTCGCGGGTCACCGCGTTGCACCGGCACACCACCGGCGCCGGCCGCTCCCCCGCGTCCCCGGCGGGCGCCGCGGGCACGGTCCCCTGGAGCAGGGCCAGCCGGTCGGCGGGCACCGGGGCACCGGAGTCGTGCAGCTGCGACAGCACCGCCGCGGCCTCCGGGAACCCCAGCAGCACCGAGCCCACCAGCCGGTCCGCGCGCACCACCAGCTTGGCGTAACGGCCCCCGTGCGGGTCGCTGACGGTCAGCATCTCCAGGTCCCCGCCGTCCTCCTCGTCGGTGTGCACCTCACCGAACGCCGTCAGCTCGATCCCCTCGGCCTTGAGCCGCGTCACCGGCCGCGAACCGGTGTAGCGGGCCTGCGGCTCGGTCCCGGTCAGCCGCCGGGCCAGCACCGCGGCCTGCTCCCAACCGGGCTGCACCAGGCCGGCGCCGCCGCCGGGGTGCTGGGCGCAGTCGCCGATGGCGTGCACGCGGGCGTCGGAGGTGGCCAGGGCGTCGTCCACCAGGACCCCGTGCTCCACCTCGATCCCCGCGTCCTTGGCCAGCTCGATGTTGCCGCGCACCCCGGCGGTCACCACCAGGGCGTCCCCCGGCAGCACCCGCCCGTCGTCCAGCTCCAGACCGGTGCCGGGGATCCAGCGCGAGGCCACCCGCCAGGAGTGCACCTTCACGCCCAGCGCGTCGTAGCGGCGCCGCAGGATGTCGGCGGCCGCGCGGTCGATCTGGCGGCGCATGATCCACGGCGAGGACTCCACCACCGACACCCGGGCCCCGCGGCTCTGGAGCCCCCGGGCGGCCTCCAGGCCCAGGACGCCGCCGCCCAGCACCACCACGGGGGCGCCGGGGCGCACCAGGGCCAGCAGCCGGCGGCAGTCGTCCAGGTCGCGCAGGGCGCACACCCCCTCCCCCGGGGCGCCGTCGGCGGCCGAGACCCCCGTGACGGGCGGGAAGGCCGCACGGGCACCGGTGGCCAGCACGAGCTCGTCGTAGTCCAGGCGGGTGCCGTCGTCCAGGGCGACGGTGCGCGCCGCGGTGTCCAGGGAGACGGCCGACAGGCCGGTGCGCACGGTCACGCCCGGGGTGTCGGGAACGGGCAGCCGGATCTGCTCGGCGGTGTAGTCGCCCGCCACCAGACCCGACAGCAGGACCCGGTTGTAGGCGGGGTGGTGCTCGGCCCCCACCACGGTCACGTGGACGCGCTCGCCCGCCGGGTCCAGGCGGGCCACCTCCTCGGCGAACCGGGCGCCGACCATTCCGTTGCCGACGACCACGATCCGGCGTGCACCCTGCACGGTGTTCAACTGCTGCCTCCTACGGGGTGGGGTGTCGCGCCGGACGGCGTCGGCCGGGCGGGGACGGACACGGGGCGCGGGCCGCGCGTGCCCGGGGCTCTGCGGGGTCACGGGCCCGGTTCCGGCGGGGCCGGCTCCAGGCGCACGGCGCTCACCTTGAACTCGGGCATCCGGCTGACCGGGTCCAGGGCCGGGTTGGTGAGGTTGTTGGCGGCCTGCTCCCCGGCGTAGTGGAAGGGCAGGAAGACCGTGTCGAGGCGGGCCTCGGGCTCCAGCCGCACCCGGGCGCGCGTGGCGCCCCGGCGCGAGGTGACCAGCGCCGCGTCGCCCTCGCCCAGCCCGGCACGGGCGGCCGTGTCGGGGTGCACCTCCACGTACACCTCGGGCTCGGCCCCGGCCAGCTCGGGCACCCGGCGGGTCTGGGCGCCGGACTGGTAGTGGCCCATCAGCCGCCCCGTGGTGGCGATCAGCGGGAAGGCCGCGTCGGCCGACTCGGCGGGCGGCCGGTGGGCGACCGGGACCAGGCGCGCCCGGCCGTCGGGGTGGGCGAAGGAGTCCAGGAACAGGCGCGGCGTGGGCCCGGCGCCCCGCCGCACCGGCCAGTACAGGGCCTCGCCGGCGGCCAGCCGCTCGGGGGTGACCCCGGAGTAGTCGGCCGGGGCGCCCTCGGTGGCCCGGCCGAGCTCGGCCAGCACCGCGTCGGGTTCGGTGGGGAACCGGTCGGCGGGCTGGCCCAGCCGCACCGCCAGCCCCGCCAGCACCTCCAGGTCGGTGCGCACCCCCTCGGGCGGCGCGAAGGCGCGGTTGCGGCGCAGCACCCGCCCCTCCAGGTTGGTCATGGTGCCCGACTCCTCCGCCCACTGGGCGACCGGCAGCACCACGTCGCCCAGGGCCGCCGTCTCCGACAGCACGAAGTCGGCGGTGACCAGCAGGTCCAGGGACTCCAGCCGGGAGCGCACCCGGGTGCTGTCGGGGGCCGACACCACCGGGTTGGAGCCGAACAGCAGCAGGGCGCGGGCGCCGCCGCCCTCCCCCAGGGAGTCCAGCAGCTCGAACGCGGAGCGGCCCGGCCCGGGCAGGGCGCCCGGGTCCACCCCCCACACCGCCGCCACGTCGGCGCGGGCGGCGGGGTCGTCGATACGGCGGTAGCCGGGCAGCTGGTCGGCCTTCTGGCCGTGCTCGCGGCCGCCCTGGCCGTTGCCCTGCCCGGTGATGCACCCGTACCCCGACCCCTCGCGGCCGGGCAGTCCCAGCGCCAGGGCCAGGTTGATCCAGGCGGTGACGGTGTCGGTGCCCTTGGCGTGCTGCTCGCTGCCCCGGCCGGTGAGGATGTAGGCCGAGCGCGCCCGGGCGGCGGCCCCCAGCACGTCGGCGGCCTCGCGCAGGCGGACGGCGGGCACCCCGGTGACCTGCTCGGTGCGCTCGGGCCACCAGGCGGCGGCGTGCGCCCACGCGTCCTCGAACCCGGTGGTGCGCTCGTCCAGGTAGGCGCGGTCGATCCAGCCCCGCACCCCGGCCAGGTGCAGCAGCCCCAGGGCCAGCGCCAGGTCCGTGCCCGGCCGCGGGGCCAGGTGCAGGCCGCCGTTGTCCAGGGCCACCCGGGCGGTGGCCGAGCGGCGCGGGTCGATGACGATCAGGCGCGGCGCCGACAGGTGGCCCATCATCGGCGGCATGGTCTCGGCCGGGTTCGCGCCCGCCAGCAGGACGACCTCGGAGGCGCCCACGTCGGTCAGCGGGAACGGCATCCCCCGGTCCAGGCCGAACGCCCGGTTCCCCGCCGCGGCCGCCGAGGACATGCAGAACCGGCCGTTGTAGTCGATCTGGGAGGTGCCCAGGGCCAGTCGGGCGAACTTGCCCAGGGTGTAGGACTTCTCGTTGGTCAGCCCCCCGCTGCCGAACACGGCCACGGAGTCCGGGCCGTGCTCGGCGCGCAGCGCCAGCAGGCGCTCGGCGACGTGGTCCAGCGCGGTGTCCCAGTCGACCTCGCCGAACTCCCCCGTGCGGTCCTTGCGCAGCAGGGGGCGGGTGAGGCGGTCGGGGACGCCCAGGACCTCGGCGGAGGTCCACCCCTTGCGGCACAGCCCGCCACGGTTGGTGGGGAAGGGGGCCGGCCGGGCGGCGGGGCGGCCGTCCGGACCGGTCTCCAGGTGCATGGCGCACTGCAGCGCGCAGTAGGGGCAGTGGGTGGTGGTCATCGCTGCGCGGACTCCACGGCGTCGTCGGTGCGGTCGGCGGCGCCGGGGGCGGCGGTGCGGGGGCGGCGCAGGTAGACCGCCCAGGTGACCGCGGCGCACACCAGGTAGAAGCCGAGGAAGGCGAGGAACCCGGGGGCGGCCGACTCCGTCATCCGGAAGGACTCGCGGAAGACCAGGTTGATGGCCACACCGCCCAGGGCGCCCATCGCCCCGATCAGCCCCAGCATGGAGCTGGCGATGCGCTTGTTGTAGGAGTGGGCCTCCAGGGGGTCCTCGCCCCGCGAGACCGCGTCCTGGGCCCGGGCCGCGTAGATGGACGGGATCATCTTGTACGTCGAGCCGTTGCCCAGGCCGGTGAGGACGAACACCACCCCGAAGGCGCCCACGAACAGGGGCAGCGAGTCGGCGTTGATCGCGAACACGACCACCGCGGTGCCCGCGACCATCGCCAGGAAGTTCCACAGGGTGACCCGGGCGCCGCCCAGCCGGTCGGCCAGGCGCCCGCCCACCGGGCGGACCAGCGAGCCGATGGCCGGGCCCAGGAAGGTGATGGAGGCCGCCTGGAGGGGCTCCAGCCCGAACTGGTTCTGCAGCAGCAGGCCGAAGGCGAACCCGAACCCGATGAAGGAGCCGAAGGTGCCCACGTACAGGAACGACATGATCCAGAAGTGCCGGTCCCGGGTCGCCGCCAGCTGCGCGGCCACATCGGTGCGGGCACCGGTGAGGTTGTTCATGTGCCGGAAGGCGACCCAGATGGCCAGGAGTAGGAAGGGTACGTAGAAGAGCGGCACCAGCCGGGCGCCGTCGAGGGTGAACAGGGCGATGACGCCCAGGCCCACCAGCTGCACCGTGGCCACGCCGATGTTGCCGCCGCCGGCGTTCAGGCCCAGCGCCACCCCCTTCTCCCGCTCGGGGAAGAAGAAGTTGATGTTGGCCATGGACGAGGAGAAGTTGCCCCCGCCCAGCCCGGCCGTCGCCGCCAGGACCACGAACACCCAGTAGGGGGTGTCCGGGCTGCCGATCAGGTACACGGCCAGCAGGGTGGGCAGCAGCAGCGCGGCCGCCGAGATGATGGTCCAGTTCCGGCCGCCGAAGAACGGCACCGCCAGGGTGTAGGGGACGCGCAGGACCGCGCCCACCAGGGAGACCACCGACACCAGCAGGAACTTCTGCTCCGGGGACCAGTCGAACCCCGTCTGGGGGGTCATGAACAGCACCAGCACCGACCACAGGCTCCACACGGAGAAGCCGATGTGCTCGGAGAAGATGGACGCCCACAGGTTGCGGCGGGCGGTGCGGCGGCCTCCGTCGTTCCAGAAGGCGGTGTCCTCGGGATCCCAGTGGGAGATCCAGCTCTTGCCCGTGCGCGGTGCGCGGCGGCCTGTCTCGGGGGTCACGGCCGGCCCTTCCTGTTCGGTGTCGGCTGACGTTATCGAAGGTAGGAAGGGTGCGTTGCCTGGACGTGTCGGGCCGTAACACGGGGGAAACAGTGGGCTCACCCGGAGGCCGGGGCGTCCGTGAGAACCCCCTGTTCGCGCAGGTTACCGGCGGTACCGAAGGCCCGGGTGTGGCCTTCGACACCTGTGTCACCTCGCCTCAGCCGACCCGGGCCGACCCCCGCCACGCCTTCAGGGCGCGCCGGTCCCCGGCCAGGGCGCCGGGGCCGGGCTCGGCCCGGTTCCACAGCACCGGGTACAGCTCGGCCGCCGGCGCGGCCAGGACGGCGTCGGGGGCGTCGGTGTCCCCGCGGGTCGGGGACGAGCCCTGCGGGGTCATGGCCGCGGTCCAGGCGTGGCCGGTGTCGGTGGAGCGCACCGCCAGGGTCAGCGGCGGGTCGGAGGCCGGCCGGTTCCCGGGCCGGGCCAGGAAGCCCATGAGGAGTTCGTCGACGCCGTCGGCCGCGACCTCGGGGGCGACCGCCGGGTCCGGCGCGTTCGCCGGAGGGCGCAGCGCGCTCTGGGCGTCGATGCGGTGGACGGTCGTCTCGTGGCACTGCCGCCGGGCCCAGAACGCCAACGGGGAGGGGGCCGGCAGGAAGGCGAAGCACTCGGTGTCGGGGGCGGCGCCGGTGAGCGTGGCGACCAGGGCGGCGTGCCCCTCGCGGAACCAGGCCAGGAGGCGGGCGTCCTGCGGCAGGTGGCCGTCGGGGGCGGCCTGCGGGGGCGGGCCGCCGTTGCCCGAGGCCACGTGCGAGGCGGCCCAGCGGTGGACGCGGCCGGTGTGGGCGAGCAGGTCGCGGACCGTCCACCCGGGGCAGGTGGGGACGGGGGCGTCGAGCCCGGCGCGTTCGGCGGCCTCGGCCAGGAGGCGGCCCTCGGCGGCCAGGGCGTCGATGTGGTGGGGAATGTCCATGGGGACATCCTGGCCGGGGGCGCCGGGGCCGGACCGCCCCGGGGTGCCCTCGGCGGCCGCCCGCCCCCGGCACGGGCGGCGGGGTCAGGAGTCGTCGCGCTTGGAGCCGGCGGCCGACGCCCCGGCCCCGAAGGCCACACCCAGGGCCACACCCATGGCGATCCCCAGCGCGATGTTGTCGAAGAGCATGCCGAAGACGATGCCGAAGGCCACGCCGAGCGGCAGGGAGAAAGCGGCGTTCTTCGCGTTCATGGGCGGCCTTTCCGGGCGGTACGGGTTCCCCCCTCTGACGCACCCGACCCCCAGCCGGTTCCCCCGCCCCGCGTGCGCACCCCCTTTTCCCGGCTCAGCCGGTGCCGGGCTCCAGCGGCTCGGCCACCGTCTTCACGACGCTGTCGTAGATGATCTGGCTGCGAAAGCCCGCCACCTCCCGGCGCTCGGTGAGCCGGTCGATGAGGAAGGAGTGCAGCGCGTCCAGCGACGGCGCGGACACGTGGACCAGGAAGTCGTGCTCCCCCGCGACCACGTACACCGCCGACACCTCCGGCAGGGCGTGCATCGCCGCCTTGAAGCCCTCGATCGCCCGGCGGCTGGGCGGGCGCAGCTGCACCGACACGAACGCCTGCACCCGGCGGCCCAGTGCCTGCGGGTCGATGTCGGCGTGGAAGCCGCGGACGACGCCGCGCCGCCGGAGCAGGCGCACCCGCTCCAGACAGGTGGAGGGCGCCACCCCCAGCTTCGCGGCCAGCGCCCGGTTGGTCTGCCGCGCATCGCGCTGGAGTTCGCGCACGATCGCCGAATCTAGTTCGTCCACGGTCCGTTCCCCGCCCCTCGCTCCGAATGATGTTCGGCATTGCACCACCGACGGCCTCCGCCTGTCTAGCCTGATGCGCGTCCACTTGGCGGATGAACGGAACACGGGAGCGGGGCGGACCATGGCAATGGACACCAAGATCGTCGTCGTACTGCGCGAGGACCTGCCGCCCGGGCAGGCGGCCAACGCGGGCGCGGTGCTCGGGCTCGCACTGGGCGGCCGGCTGGAGCACTCGGTGGCGGCCGACGGCAAGGACGCGGGCGGGCGGGTGCACGCCGGCCTCAACCCGCACCCGGTGCCCACCCTGACCGCCACCGGGGAGCGGCTGCGCGAGATCAAGGAGGAGGCCGAGGACCGGGGTCTGCTGGTGGTCGGGTTCAACGAGGTGGCCCGCCGCTCGCGCGACTACGTCGCCTACCTGGACGCCCTGGCCGACACCGCCCCGGAGGAGGTGGAGTACACCGGACTGGCGCTGCTGGGGGCGCGAGGGGAGGTCAACAAGCTCACCAAACGGCTGCCCTTGCTGCGCTGAAGCGGGACAGGGGCGGGGGTGGTGTGAAACGGTGGACGTGTGAGTCCAGTGGTGGAGGTCTTCGATCCCCTCACGGCCGCCCCCGCCGACCTGGCGGCGTGGAGCGCGGTCCATGTGGCGGGGCGACGTGAACTGTCCGCAAGCGCCCCCGAGCCCGACGAACTGGCCCAGCGGCTGGGGCAGGGGCGCGGCGGCCGGGCCTGGCGGTGGGCGGCCCGCCCCGACGAGGGGGGACCGATCCTGGGCACCGCCGAGTTGCGGCGCCAGCCCCACGACGAGGGCATCGGGTTCCTGCGGCTGTTCGTGGACGCGCCCGCCCGCCGCCGCGGCCTGGGCACCCGGCTGCGCGCGGCGGCCGCCGCGCGGGCCCGCGCCGAGGGCATGACCCGGCTGCAGAGCACCGTCCTGGCCGGCCGGGCCGGGGAGGCGTTCGCCCGCACCAGCCCGAACCTGCGCACCCTGCTGCACCTGGAACTCCAGGTGCAGACCTTCGACGAGGAGACCCTCCAGCGGTGCTGGCGGCTGGCGTCGGCGCCCAAACGCGGGTACCGGATCACCCACTGGGTGGGGTCGGCGCCCCCGGCGCTGGTGAAGTCCTTCGGCGAGGTGATGAACCACCTGCTGGACGCGCCCGGCGCCGCCTTCCAGGAGGAGCCGCGCCGGTGGGGCCCCGACGACGTGCGGGCCTGGGAGCGGCGGATCACCGAGGACGGCTCGCGGCTGCTGGTGGGCGCGGTGGTCGACCGGTTCTCCGACGAGGTGGTGGCGGCGACCGTGTGCACCGTGACGCACGGGCCGGTCGCCGACCAGCACGACACCGCCGTGCTGCCCGCCCACCGGCGGCGGGGCCTGGCCAGCAGGGTCAAGGCCACCCAGACCCTCCGTGTGCACGACAACTTCCCGCACGTGCAGGCGATGGCGGTGACCCTGAACCGGGAGAACACCGCGATGCTCCAGGTCAACCGGCTGCTGGGCTACGAGAAGACCGCCGAGCGGCTGCTGGTGGAGGAGGACCTCACCGCACAGGGCTGAGGCGCCCGGGCCCGGTCACCGGCGGGCCGTCAGGCGCAGCAGGTCCTCGAGGGAGGCCACGCTCTCCACCTGGGCGTCGGTGAGCCCGTCGATCAGGCGGCGGTAGGCCTGGGCCTGCGCGGTGGTCGGCATGCGGCCCGCGTACACCTCGGGCAGGCTCAGCTCCATCCCGCACACCGCGCGCGGCGCATACCGGTGCGGGTGGCGGGCCACCGTCCAGGCCACCCGCACCGCGTGCTCGTTGCGCGGCGCGACGGCGGGGCGGTCGACCTCTCGGGCGGCGTACCGGTTGCCGTCGGCCAGGTCGCAGGGGGCGCAGCCGCGCTCCCCCGACCCCAGGGGCGCACCGCAGTCGGGGCAGGCGAGCAGGTCCAGGGCGGCGTCCACGACGCGCCACTCGAACCGGTCGGGCGCGTCGGCGACCAGCGCGGCCAGGTCGCGCTCGGCCGGGGTGCCCGGGGCCGCGCCCCACTCGGCCAGGGTCCGTTCCCAGGCGCGGTCGGCCTCGGCGGCGATGGCCGCCACCGTCTCGGCCAGCGCGGGGGCGCGCCAGCGGGTGCGGGTGATGTTCACCGGGGTACGGTAACCGCCCCCGGCCGCCCCGTGCCAGGCGTTTTCCCGCCCCCGGGCACGTGAGGGGCCCCGCCCTTCCGGGCGGGGCCCTCACACCGCGCTCAGCGGTTCTTGTCGTCGGAGGTGAAGGCGTCCTTCACCTTCTCGCCGGCCTGCTTGAGCTTGGCCTTGTTCTGCTCGACCTTGCCCTCGGCCTCCTGCTCGCGGTTGCCGGTGACCTTGCCCGCCTGCTCCTTGGCCTTGCCGCGGAGCTCGTCGAACTTGTTCGGGCCCTTGTTCTCCTCGGCCATCGTGTCCTCCTTCGATACGGGTTCAACGGGGCCACTGACCGTTCCGCCGGACTTCATGCATCGCCACGTCCCGCACACTCCTTCCCCGGGGGTGGAACGGCACGAAAGTCGGTACTCTGCCTGCGCGATCCGAGCGTGGTCGAAGGAAGACGAGGAACCCCCTATGGACCCCCAGGCCGACATCTCCATCCAGCTCCCGCCGGGCAAGCCCGCTCTCTCCGGGGCCGGCGAACCCGTCATGTGGATCAGCGACGGCACCGCCCCCGACGGGCTGTGGCAGGAACTGCGCGCCGCCCACGCCGACTCGGGGTGGTGGCCGCTGCTGCTGACCTCCATGAGCGACGAGGACGGCGACCGCCCCTGGGAGACCGGCGAACTCTCCCCGCCCGCCCCGGGCACGGCCGCCGACCACGACGTGGAGGCCGTCCTGGCCAAGGCCTGGAGCGGCTCCACCGAGGTCGACGAGGAGTACGACCACCTCGTCCCCGAGCAGCGGCTCGCCGTCACCGCCCCCCACGGCCTCACCTGGCCGGGCCTGGCCCCCGAGGCGCCGCTGACCGCCGACCCCGGCGAGTGCGCCGACCGCAGCGCCGCCTGGCTCGCCCAGCGGCCCGACCCCCGCCTGGGCCTGGTCCGGGCGGCCTCCGGCGCCGAGGCGCTCAGCGTCATCGGCTGGCAGGGGGCGGTCAACCACGGCCTGGACGTCACGGCGATCTCCGCGGTCCTGGCCGACTGGGAGCGCCGGTTCGGGACGCGGCTGGTGATGGCCGGGTTCGACACCCTGGTGCTGAGCACGGCCTCCGTCGTCACCGACCGGGAGCGGGCGATGCGCGTGGCCGCCGAGCACTTCGCCCTGTGCCCCGACAACGTCTGGCAGGGCACGGGCAGCCTGGAGTCCTACGCCGAGTCGCTGATCGGCGACGAGACCTGGTCCTTCTGGTGGGACTGACCGCTCACGCCCGGCAGAGCAGGTAGAGGAGGGCGCTGACGGTGGTGGCGCCGACCAGCTCGCCGCGGGCGATCAGCGCGGGGACCTCCGCCAGCGGCACCCAGTCCCGGCGCTCGGACTCCCAGGCGTCGGCGGGCTCGCCCACGTGCACCGCGTCGTCGGTGACGAACACGTGGTGCTCGCTGTCGGTGAGGCCGCTGGAGGGCTGCACCCGCAGCAGCGGCTCCAGGGTGCCCGGCCGCCAGCCCGTCTCCTCCTCCGCCTCACGGGCGGCGGCCGCGCACGGGTCCTCGCCCTCGTGGACGCCGCCCATGGGGATCTCATAGCCCCAGGTGTCGGTGATGAACCGGTGCCGCCACAGCAGCAGCACCCGGCCGCCGTCGCGCAGCACCGCCCCCGCGCCGCGGGGGCGGCGGATCAGCCGGTGGTCGAGGTGCCGGCCGTCGGGGAGCTCGACGTCGGCGACGCGCACGTCCAGCCACGGGTCGGTGTAGAGGGGGCGCTCCGAGTGGACGGTCCAGCGCACGGGCGGCTCACTTCCCAGTGAATTCGGGCGTTATGTGGATTTTCCTGTGGAACTGTGCACCGTGTCCGCGCCGACACGCCACCCGTTTTCAGCCTTCCGCCCGCCACAGCAGGGAGTGGCGCCAGAACAGGTGCCGCCGCAGCCGCACCCCCGGCAGGATCCGGCCCGCCACGCGGGCGATCTCGGGCAGTGTCATGGCGGCCGGCGCGGTGCGGGCCGTCATCGCCTCCGGGCGCGGGCGGCGCCCGCGCGCCCAGCCCACGGCGAGGTTGGCCGGGACGGCGGCGGCGCCCAGCAGGTGGTCGGTGAACTGCGACGGCTCGTGCACGCCCAGCACCAGCAGCGTCCCGCCCGGGGCGAGCCGGTCGCGCATACGCTCCAGGGCCGGGGCGAACGGCAGGTGGTGCAGCACCGCCACGCAGGTGACGACGTCGAAGGGCCCCTCGGGCAGGTCCTCGGCGGCGTCGGCCACCCGGAAGGAGACGCCCGGGCACCGCCCCGTCGCCGCGCGGGCCAGGTCCACCACACGCGGGTCGGCGTCCACCCCCACCACCTCCGCGGCCCGCCCGGCCAGCGCCCGCACCAGGTCGCCGGTGCCGCAGCCCACGTCCAGGGCGCGGTCCACGCGCGCCGGGAGCTGTTCCAGGAGCCACCGGTGGTAGTGGGCGTTGTGGTCCCAGGGGTGGGCGTCGTTGAACCGGTCGGCGGCGGCCAGGAGTCCGGGCATGTCTCCTCGTTCGGGACGGGGGCGGGGCGGGCACGTTAGGTTAGACCACCCGTGGGACGAGAGGAACGCCCGATGCACACTGTCCGTTTCGCCGAGTACGGCGCCCCGTCGGTGCTCACCGTCGAGGAGGCCGACCGCCCCGAACCCGGGCGCGGGCAGGTACGGGTGGCGGTCAAGGCGGCCGGGGTCAACCCCTTCGACGTCAAGGTGCGCTCGGGCGCCATGCGGTTCGGGACCCTGCCGCGCGGCCTGGGCTCGGAGGTCGCCGGAACGGTCGACGCCCTGGGCGAGGGCGTCACCGACACGGCGGTGGGCGAGGCGGTGGCGGGCTGGGCACTGACCGGCGGATACGCCGAGTACGCGCTGGTGGGGACCTACGCGGCCAAGCCCGAGGAACTGGACTGGGCGCAGGCCGCGGCGCTGCCGGTGGCCGGGGAGGCGGCGCTGCGCGGACTGCGGGAGCTGGCGCCCCGCAAGGGCGAGACGCTGCTGGTGCACGGGGCGTCCGGAACGGTCGGGGCGATCGCCGTGCAGTTCGCGGTGGCTGACGGGGTGACCGTTGTCGGCACCGCCGGGGAGGCGAACCTGGAGCGGGTGCGTGCGCTGGGCGCGATCCCGGTCGCCTACGGCGAAGGGCTGGCCGACCGGGTCCGCGAGGCCGCCCCCCAGGGGGTGGACGCGGTGCTGGACGCCGCCGGGCACGGGGTGCTGCCGGACGCGATCGCGCTGCGCGGCGGCACCACAGAGCGGATCGTCACCCTGGCCGACGGCGCCGCCCAGGAGCTGGGGGTGCGGTTCTCCTCCGGCGGCGCGGCGGGGCAGACCCCCGAGGTGCTGCGCACCCTGCTGGACGCCCAGGCCCAGGGGCGGCTGGTGATGCCCGAGCCCCGCCTGATGAGCCTGGCCAACGCCGCCCAGGCCCACGCCGAGCTGGAGGCGCACGGCTCGGGCAAGATCGTCCTCATCCCCTGAGCCCGCGTCCCCCGCCCCGGGGCCCCGGGGCGGGGGACGGTCAGGCGCGCTCGCGGCGGTCGGCGTTGGCGGCGAAGGCCTCGCGCAGGTAGAGGCTCAGCCCCGGGGCGCCGGCGTCGATGGTGGCGGTGAACCGCTCGTCGTCGACGTACAGGGCGCCCAGGCCGCGGTGGATCTCGGTGGTGCAGTCGTAGTACCAGCGGGTGATGTGCTCGCGGTGGCGCTCGGCCAGGTCCATGGCCCGCTCGCCGTCGGCGGGCGCCCCCTCGGCCATCGCGTCGGCCAGGGCCCGGTAGATCTCGGCGGCCTCGGCCTGGTTCCGCTGCCAGTCCTCCTTGGTGTAGGAGCCCACCTTGCGCTGGGACTGCGCGTAGGCCTCGCAGCCGCCCCAGCGCCGTTCGGCCTCGGCGGAGTGGGACTCCACGTCGAAGTCGCCGAAGAGCTCCAGGCGTTCCTCGGGGGTGATGTTCAGTTCCATGGTGTCGGCCTCCAGCAGGAGTTCCAGGCTGCGCGCCAGGGCGCGCAGGCGTTCGATGCGTTCGGTGACCAGCCCGTGCTGGCGCAGCAGGTGGGAGCGGGTGTCGGCGGCGGGGTCGTCGAGGATCCCGGCGATCTCCTCCAGGCCGAAGCCCAGCTCCCGGTAGGTGAGGATGCGGCGCAGCCGCTCCAGGTCCCCGTCGCTGTAGCTGCGGTAGCCGGAGGGGGTGCGCTCGGCCGGGACGAGCAGCCCGATCCGGTCGTAGTGGTGCAGGGTGCGCACGGTCTGCCCGCTCAGGCGGGCGACCTCGCCCACGGTGCGGCCCATCGGCCCTCCTTGTGTCCGCGCAGGTGACGGGGGTGTTCCCGGTGTCTTCGACGCTAGGCCCTGACGCCGCGTCAGGGTCAACCCGTTTCGCGCCCGCGCCCCCGACCGGTTCCTACTCGTCGGTAACATTGCGGCATGAGCCCTGACCCCATCACCGAGCAGTACCGGTTCGACCGCGACACCCGCGTGGAGAAACTGGCCGACGGCGAGTTCGCAGCCACCCTCACCGACGCCTGGACCACCTTCACCTCCCACCCCAACGGCGGGTACGTCCTGGGCACCGCCCTCAACGCCCTGCGCCAGAACCTCGGCCAGCCCGACCCGCTGGCCGTCTCCGCGTTCTTCCTGCGCCCCGCCGCGCCGGGCCCGGCCACCGCCCGCACCGAGGTGATCCGCGAGGGCCGCCGCACCGCCACCGGCCAGGTGGTCCTGGAGCAGAACGGCAAGGAGGTCATCCGCGCCACCGCCACCTACGGCGACCTCACCCCGAACCCCGCCGCCCGGGTGCTGACCCTGGACACCCCGCCCGACCTGCCCGCACCCGGGGACTGCCCCGTCCCCGACGAGTTCGCGGACAAGCCCGACGGGCTCGGCATCGCCCACAGCGTCGAGTACCGCTACCCCACCCGCCCCGGCTGGCTGGACGGCAAGAAGGACGGCCGCCCCCACGCCGAGTTCTGGATGCGCTTCGCCGACGGCCGCGAACCCGACGTGCACGCACTGCCCGCCATGGTCGACTTCGCCCCGCCCGCCGTCCTGGACATCGGAGAGTTCACGACCATCACCGTCGAGCTGAGCGTCCACGTGCGCGCCCGGCCCGCCCCCGGCTGGCTGGCCTGCCGCGTCTTCACCAAGCACGTCTCCGGCGGCCTGCACGAGGAGGACATGGAGATCTGGGACTCCACCGGGACCCTGGTCGCCCAGTGCCGCCAGCTCGCCATGCTCCTCTGACCGGGACCGGCGACTCCCCCCACTCGCCTAGAATCCCAACGGGTCCGACGGCGCCCGGCCCGACCTGCCCGGGCCCGTCGAACCGGGAAGCGCTCCGACCAGGCCGCGCCCGCGCGGCCACCGGTTCGGTCGGGACCTTCCGCCCGACGGGGCCGCCACCGACTCGTGGCGGCCCCGAAGTGCTCCCCGGCACCGCCGCCTCCCGCGCACACGACCCGCCCCCCGTCGACATGACCCGACCGGCGAAAACGTGGCGCCACTCCCCGCGCGCACGGCGCGCCCGCCCGCTCAGACCTCTGCCCCGGCGCGCATCACCGCGCGGAAGTGCGTGCTCAGCCGCTGGTCCTCGTCCAACAGGTGGAACGCCACCCCCGGCGGCTGGGTGCGGTCGGCGGCCGGCTCGCCCTCCCAGGGCATGCGCAGCGTCCACGTCACCCCCGGCGCCAGCAGCAGCGGCCGCCCCGCGAACATCGTCGCGCCACCGGTGTGCATGTGGCCCACCAGGATGCCCGCCACCCGGGGGTGGGCGCGCAGCAGCCCCGCCAGGTCGTCGGCGTTGCCCAGGCGCATCGAGTCCGGCAGCGGGTGGTGCATCCGCACCGGCGGGTGGTGGAAGGCCAGCAGCGCCGGGACGTCCGCCGGCAGATCGCTCAGCGTCTCGTTGATCCACACCAGCGTGGCCGTGTCCAGCCGCCCGCCGTCCTCGCCCGGAATGGTGGAGTCGCAGGCCAGCACCGCCGCCCCCGCCACGTGGTGCACCCGGTTGAACGGCTCCGCCGACGCCCCCTCCCCCAGCAGGTGCGTGCGCAGCCCCGCCCGGTCGTCGTGGTTGCCCGGGCACACGATCACCGGGAACGGCAGGTCCAGCAGCCGGGCCGCCTCCTCGTACTCCTCGCGCGCGGGGGTGTCGGCGATGTCCCCCGTGACCAGCAGGGCGTCCGGGGCCTGCGGCAGGTCGCGCAGGTAGGCCACGGTGCGCTCGGCGCGCTCGGTGGCGCGCTCGGAGCCGTCCAGGTGCAGGTCGCTGATGTGCGCGAGAAGAAGAGTCATCGGGGTCCTTTCCGGGTTCACCGGAGACGAGGTTCTAACGGATAAGTTAGTGTTAACCGTTAGAACGCTAGCCCGTGGGGAAGGATGCGGGCAAGTGGGGTTGCGGTGAACGAACGGGGGATCATGGACGGCCGACTGGCACTCGAACTGGCCGGGACGATCCGCCACGACGGCTCCGGCGTGGCGGACGACCTGGACGGCGTCGAGGGGACCGCGCACTGGCTGGCCGCCGCGGCCCACCTGCTGCCCGAGGGCGCGGCACCGCCGGTGGACGAGGAGCTGCACGCCCAGGTGGTGACCCTGCGCGGGGCGGTGCGCACGCTGTTCGCCCGGGTGGTCGGCACGGCCCGGCCCGGCCCCGCCGACACCCGCCTGCCGCCCCCCGACCGGGAGGCGCTCGCCCTGCTCAACGCGGCGGCGGCCCGCCAGGCGGTGGTGCCCCGGCTGCGCTGGGAGGGACCGGACGTGCCCACCGTGGAGTTCGCCCCCGGCGGGGGCTGCCCGGACACCGTCGCGGCACTGGCCCGCGCCGCCATCGCCTTCCTGGAAGGGCCCGACCGCGAACGGCTGCGGGTCTGCACCGCCCCGCGCTGCGAGCGCTACTTCGTCCAGGCCCACGGACGCCAGCAGTGGTGCGGCACCTCCTGCGGCAACCGGGCCCGCGCCGCCCGCCACTACCGCCGCCACGCCGCCGCCCGCACCTGAACCGGGCACCTGCCCGCCCGGCCCACGGCGCGGGCGCCGACCGTCGCGGGGATGCGGTGTACTGGCTCCATGCCGATCTACGACTACCTCGCCGCCGCCGACGACACCGCGGCCGCCGCCCTGCTGGAGGCCGACCTCGCCGAGGCCGGCGTGCCGCTGCTGTCCGTCAAGGGGGTCGACCCCGCCGTCGACCTGGGCGGGCTGGAGGCGGCCCTGACCGGACTGTCGGCCGACGAGGTCGGCCGGGACCCCCGGGCGGCGGCGCTGCTCACCGACCCGGCCCACGGCGGCATGTGGATGATGACGCTCACCGACCGGCTGCGCGACGCCCTGGCCGCGGCCACCCCCTCCGAGCGGGAGCGCGCCGCGGCCGCGTGGGCGGCCGGCCTCCTCCCGGACGGCGCCGACACCTCGGGCCCGGCCGGCTTCACCGAAGCGCTCGCCGACCTGGCCCGCACCGCGGCAGCCCGGGGACACCGCCTCTACTGCCGGGCCGTGCTCTGACCCGCGGGCCGGCGCCGCCGCCGGCCCAGAACACCGTGCAGCGGCGAGAACAGGTAGGCCAGCGCGAACGCCGTCGCCTGCGCCAGCACCACGGACCCGCCGGTGGACACGTTCAGGTGGTAGCTGGCGAACACCCCCGCCACCGCCGCCACCACGGCGACCCCCACCGAGATCGCCAGCATCCGCTCGAACCGGTCGGTGAGCAGGTAGGCGGTCGCCCCCGGGATGATCACCATGGCCACCACCAGGATGATCCCCACCGCCTGCAGCGCCACCACCACCGTCACCGCGAGCAGCCCCAGCAGCAGCGTCTCCAGCAGGCGCGGGTTGATCCCCACCGCGTGGGCGTGCACCCGGTCGAACGCGTACAGCGTCAGGTCGCGGTGCTTGAACCACACCACGCCCAGCACCACCGCCGCCAGCACCAGGATCTGCGCGATGTCGGCGTCGGACACCCCCAGCACGTTCCCGAACAGGATGTGCCCCAGGTCGGTCTGGCTGGGCACCGCCGACACCAGCACCAGCCCCAGCGCGAACATCGCGGTGAACACCACCCCGATGACCGCGTCCTCCTTGACCCGGGAGGTGCGGTTGACCACCCCGATCAGCGCCACCGACCCGGTGCCGAACACCAGGGCGCCCAGCGCGAACGGCAGCCCGAACATGTACGACAGCACCACCCCCGGCAGCACCGCGTGGGAGACCGCGTCCCCCATGAGCGACCAACCCACCAGGGTCATCCAGCACGAGAGCACCGCGCACACCACCCCGGCCGCCACGGCCACCAGCAGCGCCCGGCGGACGAAGTCGAACTGCACCGGCACGGCGAACCAGTCGACGACCGCGGTCAGCGCCTCCACCGCTCCCCCTCCTCCTCGACGTGGACGCCGAAGGCCTCCATGACGGTCTCCGGACGCAGCACCTCCTCGGGCGCGCCCCGGGCGACGACGCGCCGCTGCAGCAGCACCGCCTCGTCGCACAGCTCCGGCACCCGGGCCAGGTCGTGGGTGGACAGCAGCAGGGTGCGGCCCTCGTCGCGCAGCCTGCGCAGCAGCGCGGTGATGGTGGCCTCCGACCCCTTGTCGACCCCGGCGAAGGGCTCGTCCAGCAGCAGCACGTCGGCGCCCTGGGCCAGGGCGCGGGCGACGAACGCCCGCTTGCGCTGGCCGCCCGAGAGCGCGCCGATGCGGCGCTCGGCCAGGCCCGCCAGGTCGGTGCGCTCCAGCGCGTGCTCCACCGCCTCGCGGTCGGCCGCGCGCGGGCGCCGGCGCGGCCCCATGCGCCCGTAGCGGCCCATCATGACCACCTCGCGCACGCTCACCGGGAAGTCCCAGTCGACCTGCTCGGTCTGGGGCACGTACCCCACCAGCCCCCTGCGGCGGGCGGTGGCGCCGTCCAGGCCCAGCAGCCGCACCCGGCCGCGGTCGGCGCGCACCAGCCCCAGGACGGTCTTGAACAGGGTGGACTTGCCCGAGCCGTTGGTGCCCAGCAGTCCGCAGATCCGGCCCGGCCCCACCGACAGGGACACCCCGTCCAGGGCGAGCACGTCGCCGTAGTGGACGGTGGCGTCCACGACCTCCACGGCGGGCGCCGGGGGCGCCGCGGCGCTCACGGCCGCCCCCCGGCGAGCCCGGCCACGATGGCCTCGGCGTCGTGGCGCAGCAGGTCCAGGTAGGTGGGCACGGGACCGCCCCCCTCCGACAGGGAGTCGACGTACAGGGGTCCGGCGAGCTCGGCCCCGGTCGCCCGGGCGACCGAGCGCTGGGTGCCGTCGTTGACGGTGCTCTCGCAGAACACCGCGGGCACCCCGTTGTCCTCGACGTACCGGGTGACCTCCGCGATGCGCTGCGGGGTGGCCTCGCTCTCGGCGTTGACCGGCCACAGGTACATCTCGGCGAGCCCGGCGTCGCGGGCCAGGTAGGAGAAGGCGCCCTCGCAGGTGACCAGGGCGCGGGCGGGCTCGGGGACGGAGCCCAGCTCCTCCTCCAGGTAGTCGCCGACCTCGGTGATCTCGGCCTTGTAGGCCTCGGCGGCGGCCGTGTACCCGGCCTCGCCCTCGGGGTCCAGCCCGATCAGGGCGTCGCGGATGTTGTCGACGTAGACCAGGGCGTTGTCGGGGGACATCCAGGCGTGCGGGTTGGGCTCGCCCTCGTAGTCGCCGGAGGAGATGGGGATGGTCTCCACGCCTTCGGAGAGCACGGCGGTGGGGGCGTCCACCCGTTCGGTGAACCGGGCGAACCAGGCCTCCAGGCCCAGGCCGTTCTCCAGGATCAGGTCGGCGTCCTGTCCGCGGACGAGGTCGTCGGGGACGGGCTCGTAGCCGTGGATCTCGGCGCCGGGGCGGGTCAGGGAGGCGACCCGGACGCGGTCGCCGGCGACGTTCTCGACCATGTCGGCCAGGACCGTGAACGTGGTCAGGACCAGGGGGCGCCCGTCGTCGGCGCCGGCGGAGGAGCCCGCGGAGGAGGAGCAGGCGGTCAGGGCCAGGGCGAGGACGAGCGGAGCGGCGGCCCAGCGCGGTGAAGGGTTCCAATCTCTGAAGTTCGGCACACCTAACTTTTTACCACGTACGGGCGAAACCATGCGTGTCGGACGTGGCGTCCCCCATTCCCGCCCCCGTCGGCGCCCCGGCCCTCCCAGCTCAGGCCGGTGCGCACCCGCCGACGGGCGAAGGCCCCGCCCCGGGGGCGGTCCGGGGCGGGTGCGCACATCACTACAATCGTGCCCTGGCCGCCCCCCGTGCGCGCCTTTTCCGTACACGACGGCCCGCACCCGAGGGAGCCCGATGGGGTCCGAGACCGAACCCGAGCGCCTGCTGCGCGAGCGCTACCGCCTCACCGCCGAACTCGGCCGCGGGGGGATGGGACGGGTCTGGAAGGCCCACGACGACGACCTCAACCGCACCGTCGCCGTCAAGGAGATCCTGTTCGGCCCCGGGCTGAGCGAGGAGGAGCGGGCCCGCGCCGCCACCCGCGCCCGCCGCGAGGCCCAGGCCGCCGCCATGGGGTCGCACCCCAACATCGTCACCGTCCACGACGTCTTCGAAGAGGACGGCCGCCCCTGGATCGTCATGGAGTTCCTCACCGGGTGCTCCCTGTACGAACTGGTCCGCCGGGAGGGCGTCCGCCCCGCCCACGAGGTCGCCCGGTGGGGCCTGGACCTGCTCAGCGCCCTGGACACCGCGCACCGGCAGGGCATCACGCACCGGGACGTCAAACCCGAGAACGTCATGGTGACCGACAGCGGACGGGTGGTGCTCACCGACTTCGGCATCGCGACGATCGCCGACACCACGGCCGTCACCCAGACCGCCGGGATCATGGGGTCGCCCGCCTACCTGCCCCCCGAACGCCTCTCGTCGGGACCGGCCACCCCCGCGGGCGACCTGTGGTCGCTGGGGGCGACCCTGTACCTCGCGGCCACGGGGATGTCCCCGTTCCGCCGCGAAGGGGTCCCGGCGACCCTCAACGCCATCCTCCACCAGGAACCGCCGGAACGGCTGGCCCCGGGGCCGCTGCGCGAGGCGGTGCACGGACTGCTGGCCAAGGACCCGCAGCGGCGCCTGGACGCCCGGCGCTGCCGGGCGCTGCTGGAGGCCGGCACGGCCCCCGCGGCCACGGCCCCCGTCCCGGCGGCGGCACCGCAGGTCCCCCCGCCCGGCACCGGACCCCAGGCGCCGGCCGCACCGCCGGCCCCTGTCGGCCCCCCGCCGCAGCCCGGCCCCGCAGCGGCCGGCACCACCCGGCAGGTCGCCCTCACCGGCTCCTTCATCCCGCCCCGCACCGCCCCCACCCTCCCGGTCCAGCCCCCGCCCCCGGGCGCCCCCGACGGGCACCCCCGGCCCCGCGCGGACCGGCCCGCCCCGCGCGGCCGCCTCTCCTGGCCGGTGGTGGTCCTGACCCTGGGCCTGGCCCTGGTCGTCGCCGGGGCCGCCGTCCTGGTGGTGGTCGACCCCTGGGGCGCCCCCACCGGGACCGCCCTGTCCGGCACCGGCCCCGGCGACGGCGCGCCCTCCGACGACGCGGACGCCGCCGACACCACCGCCGCCGACGCCACCCCCGGGACCGGGCAGACGCAGGAGGAGCCGCAGGAGCCCGTCCACAGCGGCATGACCTGGACACCGGACCCCGAGAACGGCTTCTCCGTCCTGGTGCCCGACGGGTGGATCCGCCGGGTCGACGGCACCAGCGTCTTCTACGACTCCCCCACCGACGCCACCTACCTCCAGATCGACAGCGCCGAGCACCCCACCGAGGACGAGTACCAGCACGTGCTCGACCAGGAGCAGGGGGTGATCGACTCCGGGCGGCTGCCGGACTACCGGCGGATCCTGGTCGAGGACGTCACCGACCGCACCCCCTTCCAGTCGGCCGCCGACTGGGAGTTCGGCTGGACCGGCGACGGGCAGCAGCGCCGCGTCCTGGCCCGCAACATCACGGTCTCCCCCGGCGTGTACTACACCGTCGCCTGGGCCGGCCTCGAAGGGGACTGGGCCGGGTACGAGGACATGCGCGCGGCCGCCCTGGACTCCTTCGCCCCCTGACCCGCCCCGGTGCCGTCGGCGGCCGCCGACGGCACCACGGGCCCCGCACACCCATTACCGTTGTTGCAGTCATGACTGCAACGACGGTAATCTGGCCGCATGAGCGCACCCACCGACGACGAGGCCGCCTTCGTGGACGAGGTCGCCGCGTTCTTCGCCCGCGAGGGCCTGCCCCTGATCTCCGGCCGGGTGGTCGGCTGGCTGCTGATCTGCGACCCGTCCGAGCAGAGCCCCGCCCAGATCGCCGAGGCCCTCCAGGTCAGCCGCAGCTCGCTGAGCACCGCCGCCCGCCTGCTCACCCCCAGCGGCCTGGTCGAGACCGTGCGCCGCCCCGGCGACCGCAACGCCTACCTGCGCATCTCCGCCGACGGGTGGAGCCGCATGCTGGAGCGCCGCTACGCCCAGGCCTCCGGCTTCCGCGAGGTCACCGAGCACGGGCTGCGCGTCCTGCGGGACGCCTCCGCGCAGCGCCGCGAGCGCCTGGCCAACGTCAACGAGCTGTACCGGTTCCTGGAGTCGGAACTGCCCGCCCTCTTCCAGCGCTGGCAGCAGACCCGCGGAAAGGACCCCGCACCGTGACCCACGACCCCTTCGACCGCACCGTCATCACCCGCCCCGAAGGCCCCCTCAGCGTCGCCGTCGCGGGCGACCAGGGCCCGCCGGTCCTCCTGCTGAGCGGCGCGGGACAGGACAACGCCCTGCTCAGCTGGCGGCACCTGATCCCCGCCCTGGCCGCGGACCACCGCGTGTTCGCCCCCGACTGGCCCAAACAGGGCCGCAGCCGCCCCTGGCGGGGCACCGCCGACCACGGCGTGCTGCTGGGCGTCATCGACACCGTCCTGGACCACTTCGCCCTGGACCGGGCCGCCCTGGTGGGCCTGTCCCAGGGCGGCGCGCTCACCCTGGCCTACGCCATCGAGCGCCCCCGCCGGGTGGAGCGCCTGGTGGCGATCGCCCCCGCCGGAACGCTCTCCTTCCCGCCCGTGGTGCACCAGCTGCTGTGGCTCACCGCCCGCAGCCGGTTCCTCAACACCACCCTGCCCGGGATGATGCTGCGCTCGCGCGCGGGCGTGGAGCGCTTCGTGCGCTCCGCCCTGATCCCCGGGCCCGTCGAGGACTTCGACGCCATCGTGGACGAGGTCCTCCAGGAGGCCCGGACCAACGGAACGGGCTCCTCCGACTGGCAGAACGCCTCCATCGGCCCCATCCGCATGAACGTGGACCTGCGCCCGCGCCTGGGCGAGATCTCCTGCCCGGCCCTGTTCGTCCAGGGCGACCGCGACATCGGCGTCGCCCCCGCCCGCACCGCCGCGGCGGCCGCGGCGGTGCCCGGGGCGCGGCTGGAGGTGGTCCAGGGGGCCGGGCACTGGGTCAACCGCCAGTGCCCGGACCGCGTGGCCGAACTGGTCCGCGGCTTCCTGGCCTGACCCCCGGGCCGTTCAGGACCCCGTGGCCGGAACCGGGCAGGGCGGCCCCCGGTCAGGACCGGACCACCTGGAGCAGCAGCGCGTCGGCGGTGTGCTCGCGCCACCACTCCACCGAGCGGCCCAGGTGCACGGTGTACAGGGTGAACAGCTCCGGGGAGAGCAGGCCGACCATGAGGTCGGCGGCCTGTTCGGCGTCCAGCCCGGGGCGCAGCGCCCCCCGGTCGGCCAGGGCGCCGGCGAAGACCCGCTGCACGGTACGGCGCTGCTCGACGTTGGTACGCCACAGCCCGGCGAGGTCGGGGTCGGCGGCCCCGCCCCGCACCGCCTCCAGAAGCCCGGCGACCCGCTCCATCACCGCACCGGTCCCGGCCACCTGCAGGCGCACCTGGCCGCGGGCGTCGGGGGCGGCCAGCGCCTCGCGCACCCAGGGGCGCTCCAGAGTCGGGACGGGCTCGGCGTCCCCGGCCACGGCCTGGTCCACGGCCTCCCCGAGCACCGCCGCCTTGGTCTTGAACGTGTAGTACACCGTCTGCACGCCCACCCCCGCCTCGGCGGCGATCGCCGCGACGCTGGTGGCGGCGTACCCCCGCTCGGTGAACAGGGCGGCGGCGGCCCGCGCGATCCGGGCGCGGGTGGCCAGGGAGCGGGCGGTGCGCCCGTCGACGGCGTGCGTGTCCATGGCCACGATCCTAGGACTTGACTGTAGTGCCACTCCGCATATCTATTTGGAGTATGACTACAAGAACTCTGCGGGTGCTGGTCCTGGGCGGCTACGGCGCGGTGGGCGCACCCGCCACGGCCGCACTGCGCGCGGCCGGGCACACCTGCCTGGCCGCCGGACGCGACCCCCGCCGCGCCGACCTGCCCCTGGACCTGACCCGCCACGACGACTACCGCGACGCCCTGGAGGGGATCGACGTCGTGGTCAACGCCGCCGGGGCCGAGGACCCCGCACTGGCCGCGATCGCCGCCGACCACGGGGCGGCCTTCGTCGACCCCACCGCCACCGCCGGCTACACCGCCCGGCTCGAACGCCTGGCCCCGCGCGCGCCGGTGCTGCTCAGCGTGGGCCTGGCCCCGGGCCTGACCACCCTGCTCGCCGCCGACCTGCACGCGGCCCACCCGGGCACCGCCCCCATCGACGTGGCCGTACTCCTGGGCGAGGGCGAGGCGCACGGGGCGGCCGCCACCGCGTGGACCCTCGGACTGCTCGGCCGCTCCTTCCCCGACCCGGCCACCGGGGAGACGGTGCGCAACCTGTCCCGGGGCGCACGGCTCGACCTGCCCGGACAGGGGCGGCGACGGCTGCTGCGCGCCGACTTCGCCGACCAGCACGTGCTCACCCGCGACCTGGGCCGCCCGGTCCGCACCCACCTGGGGCTGGACTCCCCCGCCCTGACCCGGGGCCTGGGGCTGCTGGCCCGCCTGCCCGGCGCGGGCCGCCTGCGCGGGGTCCCGCACCTGCCGGGCACGGACGCCTGGACGGCGGCCGCCCGCAGCGGCCCCCACCTGCGCCGGGCGCGCGGCCGCGGCCAGTCCCGGGCCACCGCCCTGGTGACCGCCCACGCGGCGGCCCTGGCCGCGGACCTGCCGCCGGGCGTGCACCACCTGCACCGGGTCACCGCACTGGCCGACCTGCCCGCCCTGCCCGGCGTCACCCTGGACCCCCGCGGCGCCTGAGCCCCTACCCGGCAGAAGGGGGCGGCGCCGCGGCCGCGACGAGGCGCTCCAGCAGGCCCGGATCGCCCTCGACCTCCAGCCGGCCCGCGGCGACCGCGCCGGCCACAGGCTCCTCCCGCGCCAGGACCCGCCGCCAGGTCTCCTTGGTGGTGCGCACCACCACGTCCGCCCCCTCCGGGTCCCGCCCCCGGGCCAGGTGCGCCAGCCGCCCCCGCTCGACACCGATCCGGTAGCGCTCGCGCCCCAGCAGCACGTCGTAGCGCGCCGACCAGGGCTCGTGCCCCTCGGGCGGGGCGAAGAAGGTCCGCAGGCCCAGCATCACGGAGTCGGCGCTGACCTGCCCCGACAGCGGCACGACCGGGGAGCGCACCCCCCACCGGGCCAGCGCCCGGAAGACCGGCTCCAGCTCCGCGCCCCACTCGGTCAGCTCGTACACCCGGCCCGCCGCCGGGGGCTCCGGCTCCCGGCGGCGCAGGACGCCGACGGCCTCCAGGTCCTTCAGGCGCTGGGAGAGCACGGTGGGCGCGATGGCGGGCAGCGCCTCCTGCAGGTCGCTGTAGCGGCGCGCCCCCAGCCGCAGCTCCCGGACGACGAGCAGCGCCCACCGCTCGCCGACCAGGTCCAGGGAGTGCGCGATCGGGCACCCCTCGCCGTAACTCCGCTTACCGGGCACTTGTCCTCCTCACGAAACTATGAAAATAATAGTAGCAGCTATTAATTCAGTAGTTAGGAGAGCGCCATGTCCAGCGACCCCGCCCGCTCCGGAGAACTGCTCCTGCCCTCCGGCGACGCCCTGATCTGCACGCAGGCCTTCGGCTCGGCCCAGGACCCGACCGTCCTGCTCATCGGCGGCGCGGCCTCCTCCATGGACTACTGGGAGGACGGCTTCTGCGCCCGGCTCGCCGCCGCCGGACGCCACGTGGTCCGCTACGACCTGCGCGACACCGGCCGGTCCACCGCCTACCCGGCCGGCGCGCCCGCCTACACCCGCAAGGACCTGGTGGCCGACGCCCTGGCCGTCCTGGACGGGGTGGGCGCGCACACCGCCCACCTGGTGGGGATCTCCATGGGCGCCGACCTCGCCCAGCGCATCGCCCTGGACCACCCCGGGCGGGTGGCGACCCTGACCCTGCAGTCCACCACCCCCGGCGGCACCGGCGGCCCGGACCGGCCCGAGCTGCCGCCGATGGAGCCGCGGCTCCGGGCCGTGTTCGCCGACCAGGGCCCCGGTCCGGACTGGAGCGACCGCGAGGCCGCCATCGAGGCGATGGTCGAGGGCGAGCGCGCGTTCGCCGGGTCGGTCTTCGACGCCGAGCGCTCGCGCGCGCTCTCCGCGCGGGTCTACGACCGCACCGCCGACATGGCGGCGACGCAGACCAACCACTGGATCCTGGAGGAGGACGGCTCGCCCGACCCCGACCCGGCGGCCCTCACCGCCCCCACGCTGGTGCTGCACGGCACCGAGGACCCGATGTTCCCCCTGCCCCACGGGCGGGCGATGGCCGCGGCCGTCCCCGGCGCCCGGCTGGTGCCGCTGCCCGGCGTGGGCCACCAGTACCCGCCCGAGCCGCTGTGGGACCTGGTGCTGGCCGAGATCACCGCGCACACCGCCCGCTGACACCCGGCCCGCCGCCCCGTCCGGGGCGGCGGGCCCGACCCCCGGAAATGTAAGCGCTTTCCGTTTTCCGGGGGCGCGATCGGCCCTCCGGAGCGTCGGCGGCCCCCGGTGGGACCGCCCCCGCGGGGCGGTCGCGGCGGCGGAGTCCGCCCAGGTCGGGCCCGCCGGGAAAACCGGGGAAAGCGCGCCCGGCCCGTCGGGGTGCGCGGCCGCGGCGGGCCCGGTCCGCGCGCGGAACCGCGACGGACCCCCGCCCCCGCCGCGACCGGTGACCAGCCCCTTCACCCTCCCGAGCACCGCACCCGGCCACCCCCGCCGTCGGCCGCACGCTTCGCCACTGGTGTGGAGGCGAACTTTGCCGTAAGGTGGAAAGCGCTTTCACAAGAGAGGTGGTCACATCAGATGAGCGATCGCGTACTGGGCATCGCCATGAACGGCGTCACCGGGCGCATGGGATACCGACAGCACCTGACCCGGTCCATCCTGGCCATCCGGGACGACGGCGGCATCGCACTGCCCGACGGCTCCCGGCTCCTGCCCGAACCCATCCTGGTCGGCCGCTCCGAGCGCAAACTGCGCGAGATCGCCGACCGGCACGGCCTGACCCGCTGGTCCACCGATCTGGACGCCGTCCTGTCCGACCCGCAGGTCTCGGTCTACTTCGACGCCCAGATCACCCACGCCCGCGAAGCGGCCGTCCGCTCGGCCATCGCCGCCGGCAAGCACATCTACGTCGAAAAGCCCACCGCGTCCACCCTGGACTCGGCCCTGGACCTGGCCAAACTCGCCGAACAGGCGGGCGTGCGCAACGGCGTCGTCCAGGACAAGCTCTTCCTGCCCGGCCTGCTCAAACTGCGCCGCCTGGTGGACTCCGGCTTCTTCGGCGAGATCCTGTCCGTACGGGGGGAGTTCGGCTACTGGGTCTTCGAGGGCGACTGGCAGCCCGCCCAGCGCCCCAGCTGGAACTACCGCGCCGAAGAGGGCGGCGGCATCGTCCTGGACATGTTCCCCCACTGGCACTACATCCTGGAGCACCTCTTCGGCCCGGTGCGCACCGTCACCGCCCGCACCGCCACCCACATCCCCCGCCGCTGGGACGAGAACGGCGCCCCCTACGACGCCACCGCCGACGACGCCGCCTACGGCATCTTCGAACTGGAGGGCGGCACCGTCGCCCAGATCAACTCCTCCTGGAGCGTGCGCGTGGACCGCGACGAACTCGTGGAGTTCCAGGTCGACGGCACCCACGGCAGCGCCGTGGCGGGCCTGCGCTCCTGCCGCGTCCAGCCCCGCGCCCTCACCCCCAAGGCCGTCTGGGACCCCGACGCCGCCGACCCCGGCCGCTACCGCGAGCAGTGGGAGCACGTCCCCGACAACACCGACTTCCCCAACGGGTTCCGCGCCCAGTGGGAGGACTTCCTGCGCCACGTGGCCACCGGCTCGCCCTTCCCCCACGACCTGCTCTCGGGGGCGCGCGGCCTGCAGATGGCCGAGGCCGGCCTGGAGTCGGCCCGCACCGGCCGCACCATCGAACTCGGCGAGGTCTCCATCCGATGAGCCCCCTGCTGCTGCCCGAGGGCGACGGCACCCTCGCCCCCTTCACCCCCGCCGGCCCCGCCGCCGACGCCTCCCCCCTGCCCCCCGCCCGCACCCGCACCGCCTACGCCGCCGCGCACGTGGTCGCCGACCCCCTGCTGCCCAACGCCCCCGGCGCCCCGGCCCGCCTGGACTGGGACGCCACCCTGGCCTTCCGCCACCACCTGTGGGACCAGGGCCTGGGGGTGGCCGACGCCATGGACACCGCACAGCGCGGCATGGGCCTGGACCCCGACACCGTCGCCGAGCTCATCCGCCGCTCGGGCGCCGAGGCCGCCGCCCGCGGCGCCGCCCTGGCCTGCGGCGTGGGCACCGACGGACTGGAGCCCTCGCACGCCGACCTGGAAAGCGTTATCACCGCCTACGGCGACCAGCTCGACCTGGTCCACAAGGCCGGGGCCGTCCCCGTCCTGATGGCCTCGCGCGCCCTGGCCGCCGTCGCCACCGGACCCGCCGACTACACCCGCGTCTACTCCGCCCTGCTCGACCGCGCCCAGGGCCCGGTGATCCTGCACTGGCTGGGCGCCGTCTTCGACCCCGCCCTGGACGGGTACTGGGGCTTCCCCGACCCGGCCGACGCCATCGAACCCGTGGCCGCCCTCATCGCCGACCACGCCGACCGCGTCGACGGCATCAAGGTCTCCCTCCTCGACGCCGGCCTGGAGGTCCGGCTGCGCCGCCTGCTGCCCCCCGGAGTACGCCTGTACACCGGCGACGACTTCCACTACCCCGACCTCATCGAGGGCGACGACCACGGCCACTCCCACGCCCTGCTGGGCGTCTTCGCCGCCATCGCCCCGGCCGCCGCCCGCGCCCTGGCCGCCCTGGACGCCGGCGACACCGACCGCTACCGGGCCCTGCTCGAACCCACCGTCCCCCTGGCCCGCCACCTCTTCGGCGCGCCCACCCCCCACTACAAGACCGGCATCGCGTTCCTGGCCTGGCTCAACGGCCACCAGCGCGGATTCCACATGGTCGGCGGGATGCAGTCCGCCCGCGACCTGCCCCACCTGGCCCGCACCCTGCGCCTGGCCGACACCGCCGGAGTCCTCACCGACCCCGACCTGGCCGTCGAGCGCATGCGCGCCCTGCTGCACGTGGCGGGGGTGCACCAATGAGCACCCCCGTCCCCACCGCCGTGGACGTCCCCACCGGACTCCCGGCCACCGTCCCCACCCCCGGACCCGGCGACCCCCGCCTGGCCCGGCTGTCCCTCAACCAGGCCACCGTCCGCCCCGCCACCCTCGTCCAGGCCGTCGACGGCTGCCTGCGCGCCGGCGTCCCCGCCATCGGCCTGTGGCGCGAACACGTCGCCGACCTGGGCCTGGACAAGGCCGCCGCCCTGGTGCGCCGCTCAGGGCTGCGGGTCACCTCCTACTGCCGGGGCGGCTTCCTCACCGGCCACGACCCCGCCCCCGCCCTGGACGACAACCGGCGCGCCATCGACGAGGCCGCCGCCCTGGGCGCCCCCGTCCTGGTCATGGTCGTGGGCGGCCTGCCCGAAGGCGACCGCGACCTGCCCGGCGCGCGCGCACGCGTCGCCGACGCCCTGGCGGCCCTGGCCCCCTACGCCGCCGAGCGCGGCGTCCGCCTGGGCCTGGAACCCCTGCACCCCATGTTCTGCGCCGACCGGGCCGTGCTGTCCACCCTGGGCCAGGCCCTGGACCTGGCCCGGGACCTCCCCGCCGAAGCGGTCGGCGTCACCATCGACACCTACCACGTGTGGTGGGACCCCGACGTGCAGGCCCAGATCGCCCGCGCCGGCCGGGAGGGGCGCATCGCCCTGTTCCAGGTCTGCGACTGGGTCCTGCCCCTGCCCGCCGACGCCCTGCTGGGTCGCGGCATGGTCGGCGACGGCCACATCGACGTGCGCTCCCTGCGCGAATCGGTGGAGGCCGCCGGCCACACCGGCGACATCGAGGTCGAGATCTTCAACGCCGACATCTGGGCGGCCGACATCGACGACGTCATCGCCACCACCGCCCGCCGCCACATCGAACACGTCCTGTGACACCCCCCTTCCCCCCGAGGAGAGCCATGCGCTTCGACGGAATCCTCTTCTTCCCCCTCACACCCTTCGGCCCCGACGGGGCCGTGGACCTCGACGTCCTCTCCGACCACGTCGCCTCCGGCGTCGCCCACGGCGCCGGAGGGGTGTTCACCGCCTGCGGCACCGGCGAGATCCACGCCCTGTCGGCCGCCGAGCACGCCGCCGTGGTCGCCCGCACGGTCCACACCGTCGCCGGGGCCGTCCCGGTCGTGGCCGGCGCGGGCGGCAGCGTCGCCACCGCCGCCGAACAGGCCCGCGCCGCCAAGGAGGCCGGCGCCGACGCCGTCCTGCTCCTGCCCCCCTACCTCGTCGCGGCCCCCCGCGAGGGAATGGTCGAGTACGTGCGCACCGTCGCCGCCGCGGCCGACCTGCCGGTCATCGTCTACCAGCGCGGCACCCTGGTCCTGACCCCCCAGACCGCCGCCGAGATCGCAGCACTGCCCTCCGTCGTCGGCATCAAGGACGGCATCGGCGACCTGGGGCTGATGCACCGGATCGTGCTCGCGGTACGCAAGGTCCGCGGCGACGACTTCACCTTCTTCAACGGCCTGCCCACCGCCGAACTGACCGTCCCCGCCTACCGCGGCGTGGGGGTGCCCCTGTACTCCTCGGCGGCGTTCGCCTTCGTCCCCGAGGTCGCCGACGCCTTCCACAAGGCCGTCCAGAACGGCGACCCGCTGGCCGACCGGCTCCTCGCCGAGTTCTTCGACCCCCTCGTGGCCCTGCGCGACCGCTCCCCCGGCTACGCGGTCTCCCTGGTCAAGGCGGGGGCGCGCCTGCGCGGCGTCCCCGTGGGCGGGGTCCGGGCCCCGTTCACCGACCCCACACCCGAGGAGGAGGCCGACCTGGCCGCACTCATCGAGACCGGCCTGGCCCTGGTCGGGAAGGGCTGAACACGTGCGCGTCACCGCAATGCGCGCCCGCGCCCACCGCCTGCCCCTGCACCGGGCGTGGGACGGCGGGGTGGACCGCAACGACATCGTCGTGGTGGAGGTGGACACCGACACCGGCCTCACCGGAACGGGATTCTCCTGGACCCCGCTCATCGGCGCCCGCTCGGTGCGCGCGCTCCTCGAAGACGACCTGAGGCCCGCCCTGGTGGGCGGGCCCGCCCACCCCTCCCGCTGGGACGAGCTGCGCCGGCACCTGCGCGAGGCGGGCACCAGCGGCATCACCCTCATGGCCCTGGCCGCGGTCGACATCGCCCTGTGGGACCTGTCGGCCAAGGCCGCCGGCCTGCCCCTGGTCGAACTCCTGGGCAGGCGCCGCACGACGGTCCCCGCCTACGGCAGCGGCGTCAACCTGGACTACCCCCTCAGCGACCTCCAGGACCAGGTCCGCCGGTGGCTGGCGGCCGGACACCGGGCCGTCAAGATCAAGGTCGGCTCCCCCGACCCGGCCCGCGACGCCGAACGCGTACGGGCGGTGCGCACCCTCCTGGGCGCCGACGGCCTCCTCATGGTCGACGCCAACCAGCGCTGGGACGTGCCCGCCGCGGCCCGCGCCCTGGCGGCACTGGCCGAGCACGAACCCCACTTCATCGAGGAACCGCTGCCCGCCGACGACCTGCGCTCCCACGTCCGGCTGCGATCGCGCACCCCCGTGCCCTTCGCCCTGGGCGAGAACCTGCGCACCGTCGAGGAGTTCGAACGCTACATCGACGCCGGGGTGTGCGACATCGTCCAGCCCAACGTCGTACGCGTAGGCGGCATCACCCCCTTCCTGCGCATCGCCGAGGCGGCCGACCGCCGGGGCGTCCCGGTCGCCCCCCACCTGCTGCCCGAACTGTCCGGGCAGCTGGCCCTGTGCCTGTCCCGACCCGCCATGGTCGAGGACATCGACCGCGCCTCCTTCGCAGACCTGGGGGCATTGGCCGCCCCCAGCGGCGTGCGGGTGGAGCGCGGAGCGCTGTCGGCGGACACCGGCCTCGGGCACGGTGTGGTGTTCGCCGACACGCTCAATCCCCTCCCCTAGCACCGGACGGGAGGTGGGGGGGGGGGGGCCCCCCCCCCGCCCCCCCCCCCCCCCCCCCCCCCCCCCGCCCCCCCCCCCCCCCCCCCCCCACCCCCCCCC
>NZ_JBHVLR010000017.1:0-154248 GCF_042797335.1 Nocardiopsis sp. NPDC057823
CCGCCGGGGGGCCGGCGGGGCGCGCGGGGTGCGCGGGCGGGCGGGCCCGGCGGGTCCTCCCCCGGCGGCCGGGCCGTGTCGTCGGTGCTCGGGCGGGGGCCGGGGACGGCGCCCGGCCGGGGCGGGGCGGTGCGGCGGTCGCGCCCGGGAGCCCGGAGCCGCGCATGCGTCTCCGGGGCCGCCGTCCCCGCGTGGACGGGGGCGTCCACGGAGGCGTGCGGCAGGGGGAAGGGCTGGTGGGAGGGGGGATCGATCTGTACGGTCACTGCGTTCCACGCTTTCCGGTGGTCGGGGCGGCGTCGGGAGGCGCCCCGTTTCCGGGTACGGCAAGGGCCCGGGCGGTGGTGTCGGGATGCCGCTCGGGGGTCGCCGAAGGACCGCGGGTGCTGTGCGGGGCACCGGCGGTGCGGACGCGGCCGGGGACCGGCCGCGCGTCACGGGGCGCGTCGGGAGGGGGCGGTCCGGGGGCGTGCCGGACACGGGGCGCGCGGTACGGGGGCCGGTCCGGGAGGACCGCCGCGGGGACGCGGTGCGATGACCCGCCGGGGAGCGGGCCGTGCCACCCCGCGCGCCGCCCTCCTCAGGAGCGGGAGGGTCCGCCCGCCGCGGCGGCGGGCGCGCGGCGGGGCCCGGGTCTTCTCACCGGGCGGGAGCGGGCGCGGGGACGGGCGAACGGAACGGGGGCAGGGATCCGTCGGGTCTGCAAAAGTCTCCTGTCGGGAACATTCCGGGGGAACCGTACACGGAGGGTCACGTTGTGTGTTCCCTACCCCGATCACCGAGGATTCCATTCATCTCCCGGCCACTTTCCCGTCACCTGGAATTCCAGGTCGCCCCCGCCGAGCAGCCGCCCGGGGCCGCCGCCCACCGGCGACGGCCCCGGGCCGGGGCGCTCCGTTCCGGCCGCGAGGACGGGAGGGCGGCGGACCCCTCGGCCGGGCGGGCCCGTCCGCCGGGCGGCGGCACGGCGCCCCGGGCCCCCAGCCTCGGCGACCGGCGCTCAGGCGGGGCGCAGGCGGCCGGGCTCGGGGACGTCCAGCGTGAAGACGTGCCCCAGGTCGGCCTCCTCATAGCCGAAGTCGGCGTTGGCCACCCGCATGCGGTCGGGGCCCACCTCCACGATCCGCACGGTGATCGGCTCGGCCCGCCCGGGCAGCTCCAGCAGCCAGCGGTCGGCCAGATAGGCCAGCCCGCGGGCGTCCAGGGCGGCGCGGGCCTCGGCCTCGGCGGACGGGGCGCCCGCCGCGTGCCCGAACGGGGTCATCGGGGTGTAGGCCCCCGCACCCGCCGGGGCGAGGTAGCCCAGGACCTCGCCGTCCTCCTCCCGGCGGTGCGCCGTCCAGTGGGGCGGGATCACGTCCCCTCCCTCCGGGTGTCCAGGCGGGCCAGGGCGTAGGCGGCCATGGCCTCGCACTGGTAGTCGGCCAGCCCCGGCGCGACCGCCTCGTACACCTCCCGCCAGGGCCCCTCCTCGGCGTACACGCGCCCCAGGTGGGCGAAGGAGTCGGCGTCGGGCGTCCACATGCGGGAGACACGCAGGTAGTGGTCGTGCACCTCCGCCTGCACGGCCGGGTCGGTGACCGGCCGCCCCGCCGCCAGGTGGGCGGCCATCCGCTCCAGCTGGGCGGCCAGTCCGGCCCGGTCCGCCTCCCAGTCGGCCGGGGCCCGGCCGTCGGCGGCGCGGGCCGCCTGCTCCCACTGGGCCGGCCACTGCGCGCGGGCGCGGTCCGTGTAGGCGGCGGTGTCGAATCCGGCGAAGAGCGTCTCGGGGTCGAGTGCGCCCATGGTCCCCTCCTCCTCCAGTGCGTCCAGGGTGCGGCGCACGGTGGTGACGAGGGTGTCGATGCGGTCGCGTTCGGCCAGCAGGTCGCGCAGGTGGGTGCGCAGCGCCCCGGCCGGGTCGCCGCCGGCGTCGAGCACGGCGGCGATGTCGGCCAGGGGCAGCCCCAGCTCGCGCATGAGCAGGATGCGCTGGAGCCGCAGCAGCTCGGCGCGGCCGTAGTGGCGCACCCCGCCGGCCCCCACCGCGGCGGGCCGCAGCAGGCCGATGCGGTGGTAGTGCCGCAGGGTCCGCGAGCTGACGCCGGTCATCCGGCACACCTGCCCGGTCGGCCAGGTCGGCATGACCGCTCCCCTCGTCGGACCGGTACCTCCGGTCCGGTCACCGACGTTAGGCGTTGACCCCGCGTCAACCGCAACCCCGGACGCGCCGGCCCGTCAGCCGGGCGGCCCAGGGCGCCAGCGGCCGAAGCGCCGGGGCCCGCCCGGCCTGCGCGGTCCCGGCCCCCAGCGGGCGAAGCGGTCCCGGACCGGTCCCAGGCGGGGGTGCCAGCGCAGCCACGGCAGCCAGGGCACCCCCGGCGGCGGCGGGATCCTCGGGTCCTCCAGATCTCCCTGGAGGACCTCCTCCACCTCCTCGAACCGGATGCCCGCGAACAGCATGATGTCGGTGGCGACCATCTCCACCGCCAGGTGGGTGGCCTGGGTGACCTGGTCGTCGTCGGGCCGTCCCGGCCCGTACATGCGCGCGGTCATCAGCGCCTGCTCCACCGCCTGCTCGCGAGCCTCCCGGCTGCTGAGGTCGTCGGCGAGGGTGGCCAGCACGTCGGCCATGCCGGACACGATCGGGACCAGCTCGCGGCGTTCGTGGGCACCCATCGCGGCGGTGCTGCGGCACAGGAACAGGCAGCTCTCGCCGAGCAGGATGAGGCGCTCGATGATCTCGTCCTCGTCCAGCACCGGCTGCGGGTCGCCCCAGCGGATCGTGGACAGCCGGATGGTGGTCATGCTGGCCTCGCGGGCGCGGCTCAGCTCCGCCATCGGCCGGCTGAGGTCGCCGAGCCGGTTGACCATCTGCTGGCTGGAGACGTCGCCCTCCTCGTCCAGGGCCTGGGCGACGCCGGTGAGCATGCCCGACATCTCGCCGAGCGCGTCCACCTCGATGCGCCGCAGCAGCGCGACCAGCCGGGCGGGGAACAGCAGCTGGCTGAACACCAGGGCGACGCCCGCGCCGATGAGGGCGTCGACGAGCCGGTCGATGCCGGGGCTGCCGTCCCCGATGAAGATCGTGGTCAGGATGGCGCTGGCCGCGGCCTGCCCGATGACGATGCGCTCGGCGTTGATGGCGACGGCCACGAGCATGGCCAGCAGGGTGGCCGCGCTCATGGTGACGAGCTCGCCGACGTCCACGGCCAGGGCGAGCTCGCCCGCGCCGATGCCGATGAACACCCCGGTGAGGAGTTTGAGGGCGTTGGAGCCGCGTTCGCCGCCGGAGGCGTTGAGCGCGATGACGGCGGCGATGGGGGCGAAGAACGGGCTGTGGTCCTGGACGAGGCCGCCGGCGACGGTCCAGGCGATCACGGCCGCGAGGGTGGCCTGCACCACCGACCAGGTGTGGGCGGTGAGGCGGTCGCGGACCACCGCCGCCGTCTGCTCGATCCGGTGCCGCAGGTCACGGGTGCGCGCCCGAAGACCAGCCATGTACCACCTCTCCCTCACCGGAGTCCGGACGCCGTGGCGGGGGGCGGGCGCGGTCGCGGTTCCATTGATATCGGCACGGGTCGGGAGAGTGCGGGTTCTGCGTGATCGCCGCGTTTCGCGCGGGGCGCGTACCCGGACACGGAACCCGAACGGGCATCAAGGCGACAAAAGGCCTCTTGGCACTCAAAGGGCGAACTCCGTGACGCTCTCCCCCGGTCGGTGACAGGCGGCGCGACGGCCCCCGGAAGGGCACCGGAGACCGCATCGAACACGGATTCGGATCGCCCCTTACCCGGCCGGTCCGGGCCCGTCCCGGCCGCCGGACGCGCGCGTGCACCCCCGGCGGGACCCTCCGTGGCCCGATGCGGTCGGACCGCAATCGGTCGCCCCCTCCCCCGGCGACGGACCGGACCGTCATGATCGGCCTGTCCCCGCCACGGAAACGGAGAGGAACGCCTGTTGCACGACCACGACACCAACGCCGGCTCCGGCGCCGACACCGGAGCCGGGAACGATCCAGGGCACGACGCCTCCTCCGACTCCCCCGACGCGGACGCCGAGCGGCTCGCCACCTCGGAGTACCGGATGTTCCGCGAACGGGCCCGCCAGGCCACCTGGTGGTCGATGGCGCGCCGGATGCCCGTGCTGGTCGGTCGGGCCCTGGCCGTGGGCCGCCGGGCGGGGCCCGGAGACCTGGCCGCCACCGTCGTGTTCGGGCTGGGGATGGGCGCGGCCACCGCGTGGGCGCTGGTGGCGACCAACGCCGTCCTGGAGGAGGTGTTCGCGGCCGTGCCCACCCCCGACCGGATCCGGGCGGCGCTGCCCTCGCTGCTCCTGCTCGCGGCGGCCCTGCTCGCCCGGGGCGCGTGCGGGGCGCTGGCCGGGCGCGCCCAGGCCCGGCTGGAGCCCAAGGTGGTGCTGGCCGCCGAGCGCCGGTTCAACGAGACGGTCACGGGGGTGGAGGCGGCGGCCTTCGACGACAGCGCCTTCAACGACCACGTGTTCCGCGGGTACGCCACCGGCTGCGACCAGATGGGGGTGCTGGTCCGCACCAGTCTGGACGTGCTCACCGGCCTGGTGGCGATCGCCGCGGCCGCGGGTGTGCTGGGCACGCTGCACCCGGTGCTGCTGCCGCTGATCCTGGTGGCGATGGTCCCCCAGTGGTGGAGCTCGGCGGCGTCCGCCCGGCTGCGGTACCGGCTGACGCTGAGGCTCACCGAGGTCATGCGCCGCAAGTTCATGCTCCAGCAGCTGATGATCGACCGGCGCACCGCCGCCGAGCTGCGCTCGTACACGATGGGCCCGCGGCTGCGCGCCGAGTTCGACCGGTTCGCCGAACGGGAGCTCCAGGCCCGGTTGCGGCTGGCGACGCGGATGGCGCTGATCCGGGTGGCGGGCGGGGCCCTGGGCGGGGCCGCCACGGTGGTGGTGTTCGTCGCGCTGGGGGTGCTGCTGGTCGAGGGGGTCGTGCCGATCGCGGCGGCCGGGGCGGCCGTGGTGGCGGTGCGGGTCGCCCAGGGCGCGCTGGGCACGGTGCTGGTGTCGGTGGGCCAGGTCTACGAGGCGGGGCTGTACGTCGCCGACCTGGTGGAGCTGGAGGAGAAGGCCCGCGAGCGCACGCCCCGCCGGGACCTTCCGCCCGCCCCGGAGGGGTTCGCGGAGATCCGGGTGGAGGACGTGACGTTCTCCTATCCCAAGGCGGACGGGGACGGGGACGGCGCCACGGGTCCGGCGCTGGCCGGGGTGGACCTGGTGCTGCCCCGGGGGCGGACGGTGGCGCTGGTCGGCGAGAACGGGTCGGGCAAGAGCACCCTGGCCAAGCTGCTGTCGGGGCTGTACACGCCCGACGCCGGACGGGTGTGCTGGGACGCGACCGATCTGGCGGGGGTGGACGCCGACGACCTGCGCTCGCGGATCGCGGTGATCGCCCAGGACCACACGCACTGGCCGATGACGGCGCGCGGCAACGTGGTGATGGGCGGCCCGGAGGACGACCCGGAGCGGTTGGCGCGGGCGGCCGGGGCGGCGCACGCCGACACGGTGGTGGCGGACCTGCCGCGCGGGTGGGAGACGCTGCTGGACAAGCGGTTCGCGCACGGCCACGAGCCGTCGGGCGGGCAGTGGCAGCGGCTCGCGGCGGCCCGGGGGTTCCACCGGGGCGACGACGGGTCGGCGGTGCCGCTGCTGATCGCGGACGAGCCCACGTCGGCGCTGGACGCCCGGGCCGAGCACCGGTTCTTCTCCTCGCTGCACGCGCACGCGGGGCGGACGGGGGCGACGGTCGTGCTCATCACGCACCGGTTGGCGTCGGTGCGGATGGCCGACGTGGTCGTGGTGCTGGAGCGGGGGCGGGTGGTGGACCGGGGGTCCCACGAGGAGCTGATGGAGCGGGGCGGCGTGTACCGGGAGCTGTGGGACCTCCAGGCGCAGGCCTACCGGGAGCGGGAACGCGCCCAGGAGCCCGACCCCACCGGCTGAGCCGGAGCGGCGGTGTTCGGCGGGCGGCGGCCCCGCCGGTCGCCGGTCGTGGCCTCCGCGACCCGTTCCGCTCCGGGGCGGCACGGGGCGGGACGGGGCGGCACGGGGCGCCCGCTGTTTCGGCCCGTACGGTCCCGGGTAGCCGCGTCCCTACACGGCGGGTCCACAGGACGGCGGTGCTCGGGGGCGCCGCCACGGGGGACCGCAGGGGCCGCGTCCGGCGCTCCCCGCCCGAGGGCCTGTGGGGGTTCGCTCCGCGGGAACGGACCGGCCGCGCGGAACGCGGAACCGGAGCAGACGCGAAGGAGGCGACCGGTGATGAAGGCGAAGACCGTCCTGGTCCCGCTCCTGGCGGCCCGGGCGGCGTCCCGGCTCCGCCGGGACGAGCCACAGCAGGCGCGGCGGAGCCGGAGCGGCGGGGTACTGCCCTGGGCCGCGGCCGGCGCCGCGCTGGGCGTCGGAGCGGCGGCGCTGGCACCACGGCCGCACACCACACGGCTCGCCGGGCGGGTCGCCCTGGTCACCGGCGGCTCGCGCGGGCTCGGCCTGAGCCTGGCCCGGGAGTTCGGCGAGCGCGGCGCGTCCGTGGTGGTCTGCGCGCGCGACGGCGACGAGCTGGACCGGGCCGTGGCCGACCTGGAGGCACGCGGCGTTCCGGCCCGCGGCATCCGGTGCGACGTGCGCGACCCGGAGGGGGCCGAGCGCCTGGTGAAGGAGGCCGAGGCGGCCTTCGGCCACCTGGACTTCGTCGTCAACAACGCCGGGATCATCCAGGTGGGACCGCAGGAGGTGCTCACCGAGGAGCACTTCCGCGACGCGATGGAGACGATGTTCTGGGCCCCGCTGCGGATCTCCCGGGCCGCGATCGGCCCGCTGTCGCGGACCGGCGGCTCGCTGGTGACCATCACGTCCATCGGCGGCCACCTCAGCGTGCCGCACCTGCTGCCGTACTCGTGCGCCAAGTTCGCCGAGGTCGCCCTGTCGGAGGGGCTGGGCGCGGAGCTCGCGCGCCGGGGGGTTCGGGTCACCACGGTGGTGCCGGGGCTGATGCGCACCGGTTCGCACCGGGCGGCGGTGTTCTCGGGGAACGCCGAGCGCGAGTACAGCTGGTTCGCCCTGGGCGCCGGCCTGCCGCTGGTGTCGGCGGGCGCCGGGCACGCCGCCCGCCGGATCGTCGAGGCGGCCGCGCGCGGGCGCCCGTACCTGGTGATCACGCCGCTGGCGGCGGCGGTCGTCGCGGCGCGCGGGCTGTGCCCGTCGCTGGTGCAGCGGCTCATGCGGGTCATGGCCGGGGTCCTGCCGGGCCCGCCGGAGGAACCCGCCGAGAAGCGGGGCGCCGAGGCGGACGAGGGGATGGTCAACGGCGCCGTGCGGACGGCCGCCGTGCTCAACGAGCGGGCCGCCGACGACCTCAACCAGGAGCCCCGGCACGGGAGCTGACTCGGCGGCCCCGGCCGCCGGGGCCGCCACGCCGGCGGAGGAACGTGTGGCCGGGCGGCACCGGTACGACTCGGAACCCGGTGCGAACGCCCGGGCGCGGACCACGCGCGGGATCCGCGGGCCGTTGCCGCGGCGTTGAACGGGCGGCCGCGGAAGACCTCGAGTGGAGGACACCGATCAAGGCTCCGCGGGAGCAGCCCGCCTTGCCGGGACAGGGCGGTGTCGCGACCGCCGGTCGAATCCGAGCAGGCGATCGCGCGGGAACGACCTCGACAGGCGGCCACGGGCGGGCGGCCCTACCGGCTCCCGCGCTCGATCACCCGCTCGGCGCCGCGCGGCCGGGCAGCGAAGGAGACGCGCGGCCGGGCGACACCACGGCCTCCTCCCCCGGTTCCGCCGACCGCTCCGGCAAGGCCATCGTCCGGCAGCCCTCGTGCGCCGTGGACGGTCGGGGCGCGACCGAAGGCGGATCGGGGCCCAGAGCCCGCGCGTACCGTTTCGGCGGGCTGATCCCACCATCCGGATAGGCCATCCGGTTCAGTGGGACGATCCAACCACCCGGATAGACTATCCAGTTCACCCAACCGGATCGGCCATCCGGTTCGGTGGGCCGATTCGACCAACCGGATAAGACATCCGCTTCAAGGAGTCGAAGCACTCGACCGGATACACCATCCGCTTCAGACGACCTCGGACATCTCCGTCTGCAGGTCGGCCGCCTTGCGCAGCAGTCCGCGCATGAGGATGAGCAGCAGGGCGAAGGCGATGCCCCCGGCAGTGGTGACGACGGCGGCGCCCAGGGCGCCGATCAACTCCATGCCGTCGGCGGGAGAGGGGATGTTCGAGTCCACCAACAGGTGCCCGGTGACCCCGGCGGTGATCAGGGACGCCGCGAGGGTGGCCCCGATGATGACGTCCACCCAGAAGAACGCCCGGCGGGTGAAGATCGCATCGCGCTCGACCATCGCGAGCAGCGCCCACACGGCGACCAGGGCGACCTGCACACAGGCGACGCCGAGAACGGCAAGGGTGACATAGGGGAGTTCGTAGGGGGCGTAGGGAGGGAAGCTTTCGACCTCGCTGGCGGCGACACCGGGGATGACGACGATCTGGCCGAAGAGGCCGGTGAGGATCGCCATCGCGACGCCGGCCCGCAGGACCAGGGTGATGTAGCTGCGCATGCATCGAGTATCGATAGATACCTATCGAAAGTCAATAGGTTCGGTGCAACTCGTTCGTCCGGGTAGACAGCCGTGAACGCCCCGTGGTTCTCCCCCGATCCGGCGGGCCCCGCCCGGCACCGCCGCGCGGACACCCCCGGGCGGCCCTACTGGATCCCGCGCGCGATCGCCTCCTCGGCCGCCGCGCGCGGCCCGTCGGTGAAGGGGTCGCCGTGGCCGGGCAGCACCACGGCCTCCTCCCCCAGTTCCGCCAGCCGCTCCAGCGAGGCCATCGCCTGGGCGCCCTTGTGCGTGGACATCCGGCTGATCGTGGTCGGTCCCTTGCGGCCGGTGGTCGGGTCGTAGGTGACCAGCGCGTCCCCCGTGAACACCACCCCGCGGTCGTCCCAGACGAACGCGGCGCTGCCCGGGGTGTGCCCGGGCGCGCCCACCACCCGCGGGCTTCCGGGCACCTCCTCCAGGACCTGGCCGTGGACGAACGTGGAGTACTCCGGCACCGGCGGCGCGTTGAACGCCCCCGACCCCTCCAGGTGAGCGAGCAGGCGGGCGGCCCGCGGACGGCGCAGCAGGTAGGGCAGCATCGAGCGCTCGGGAGGGGCGTGCACGATCGCCTGCGCGGGGCCGCCGCCCAGCAGCGGCGCGTCGCCCTCGTGCACCCACACCGCCGTTCCCGAGTGCTCCAGGACGCGGGCGGCCAGGCCGATGTGGTCGGGGTGGCCGTGGGTGAGCAGGACGGCCCGCAGCCGCCCGCCCACCCGGGACGCCGCGTCCAGGAACGCGGAGCTGTGCGTGGGCAGCCCGGCGTCGACGAGGACCAGGCCCTCGTCGGTGTCCACCAGGTAGAAGTTCACCACCTCGTCGCCGAGGCGGAAGACACCGGGGGCGACCTCGTCGGGGATGCTGCCCATATGGTCCTCTCGACGGCTGAAGGAGCGCGTCGCCCACCGGGGGCGTCCCCCTTTCTCTATCGGAGCGGCCGCCGAAGGTGGGCGAGCGACACTCCCCGCGACCGGGCGATCACCGTCACAGGGCGCCAGGGGCGAGGGGTGACGCGGTAGTCTTCCCGCCGCCGGGTCCCGGACCCGGCCCGCCCGGCGGCGCCCCCGCCGGTCCGCCCGACGATCCACGGAAGTGCCCATGTTCACCGGCCTCAGCGCCTTCCCGCTCACCCCGATCCACCGCGACCGCGTCGACGAGGCCGCCTTCGCCGGCCTGGTCGGGCGCCTGGCCAGGGCCGGCGTCGACTCGATCACCGCCCTGGGGTCGACCGGCTCCTACGCCTACCTCACCCGCGACGAGCGCGCCCGTGTGGTCCGGCTGGCCGTGGAGCACGCCGGGGAGGTGCCCGTCCTAGCGGGCATCGGCGCCCTGCGCACCTCGCACGTCCTGGAGTTCGCCGAGGACGCCCAGCGGGCCGGGGCGTCCGGCGTGCTACTGGCGCCGGTGTCGTACCAGGAGCTCACCCCGGACGACGTGTACGGCCTCTACGAGGACGTGACCCGCGCCCTGTCCGTGCCGCTCGTCGTGTACGACAACCCGCGGACCACGCATTTCTCCTTCACCGACGACCTCTACCGCGACGTCGCGCGGCTGCCCGGCGTCGCGTCGCTGAAGATCCCCGGGGTGCCCGCCGACCCCGCGGAAGCCGCCCGGCGGGTGGCCCGGCTCCGGGAGCTCCTGCCCCAGGGCGTCACGGTCGGCGTGTCCGGGGACGCCTTCGGCGCCACCGGGCTGAACGCGGGCTGCGACGCCTGGTACTCGGTCATCGGCGGCACCCTGCCCGCCCCTGCCTTGGAGATCGTGCGCGCCGCCCGGTCCGGCGCGGCGGAGCGGGCCGAGGAACTCTCCGCGCGCCTTGGCCCCCTGTGGGACCTGTTCGCCCGGCACGGCAGCCTCCGGGTGGCCGCGGCGATCGCCGAGCACCTGGGGCTGGTGCGCGGCCCGAGCCTGCCGCTGCCGCTGCGCGGCCTCGGTCCGCAGGACCGCGACCGCGTCGCCCGCGTCGTCGAGGAGCTGGGGCTGGGACAGGAGTAGGGGCCGGGACCGGGCCCCGGGCAGGCCGTACGACCCCGGAACCGGAAGCCGACGCGCGGGCGGCCGGGCGCACCATCCGCCCGAACCGCCCCGAGCGGTCGCCGTTCGGGACGTCCTCAGCCCTCGGTGGGGCCGCCCGGCGACGGGGCGGCGGTGAGGCGGGCGACGGCGTCCGCCGTCAGCGCGCGGTCGTGGGGCTCCAGCTCCAGGGCGCGATGGATGGTCAGCCCCTCGATGAGCGCGTCGACCTGCCGGGCGGTCAGCGGGTCGAAGTGGCGCTCCAGGGCGCGCCTGCTGCGGAGCATCCACGCCCGGGTGAGCTCCCGGTAGGCGGGGCGGCGGGCGGCCAGGGTGTACAGCTCGTGGGTGAGGACCAGCTCGCGCGGGGAGGTCATCAGCTCGTCGTGGACCAGGGCGGTGACGGCCTCGCGGGCCTCCTCCAGGTTCCGGGCCCGGGCCAGGCGCTGCTCGAACCTGCGGCTGAGGTCCTGGGCGAAGCGGGAGAACACCTCGCGCAGCAGCTCGTCCATGCCCGCGAAGTGGTAGGTCATCGAGCCCAGCGGGACTTCGGCGCGGGCGGCCACCTTGCGGTGGGAGGTCCCGGCCACGCCCTCCTCGGCGATGAGGTCGGCGGCGGCGGCGATGATGCGCTCCCTGCGTTCGGGGTCCACCCGTCCGGTCGCCACCCTGACTCCTCTCCGCCGCCGGTTCCGACGGGGCCATTCTCGCGGATCCCCGGGGGGCGTGGTCTCGATCCGCGCTTCTCCGGAGTGTACGATCGTACGCGACAGGTGTACGGTCGTACACCTTCTGCCGTTCCCCTGGAGGTCCCACCATGAGCGCGCCGGACTCCCCCGCCGCACCCGCCGCCGGGCGCGCGCCCGTGGACCGGAGCGTCCGCCGCGCGCGGGCCGCGGTGTCGCTGCTGTTCCTCACCAACGGCGCGCTCTACGCCAACCTCGTCCCCCGCTACCCGGAGATCAAGGCGGCGCTGGAGCTGGGCAACGCCCAGTACGGGCTGGCCATCGCGGCGTTCCCTGCGGGCGCGCTGGTGGCGGGGATGGCGGCGGGGCCGGTCATCCGCCGGTTCCGGTCGTCCCGGGTGGCGGCGTTCGGAACGGTGCTGACGGCGCTGTGCATGCTCGGCGCGGCGGTGGGCCCCACGTGGGCGCTGCTGGCGGGTGCGCTGTTCCTGGCGGGGGCGTTCGACGCGGTCGTGGACGTGGCCCAGAACGCGCACGGGCTGCGGGTGCAGCGGCTGTACCGGCGGTCGGTGCTCAACTCGTTCCACGCCCTGTGGAGCGTGGGCGCGGTGATCGGCGGCCTGATGGGCGCGGCGGCCACGGGGCTGGGAGTGTCCCCGGGCGTCCACCTGGCGGTGGCGGCCGTGCTGCTGTCGGCGACGGCGCTGACCGCCTACCGCTGGACGCTGCCTGGACCGGACCGCGAGGGGGCCGCGGAGGCCGGCGGCGGGGCCGAGCAGGAGGTCCGGGGTGTGAGCGGCGCGGCCTGGACCAGGTACGCGATCCTGGCGGCGCTGGCCGTCATCTCCATCGCCGGGATCATGGTGGAGGACGCGGGCAGCACCTGGGGTGCGGTGTACCTGTCCGACCACCTGGGGGCGACGGCGTCGCTGGCGGCGTTCGGGTACATCGCCCTGGTGGGAGCGCAGTTCGTCGGCCGCATGGCGGGCGACGCGCTCACCGACCGGTTCGGGCAGCGCGCGGTGGCCCGCGCGGGCGGGGCGATCGCCGCGCTGGGGCTGGGCGCGGCGCTGCTGTTCCCGAGCGTTCCAGGGACGATCGCGGGGTTCGCTGCGGCGGGGTTCGGCGTGGCGACGCTCATCCCGTCGGCCATGCACGCGGCCGACGAGCTGCGCGGGCTGAAGCCGGGGACGGGGCTGGCGCTGGTGAGCTGGCTGATGCGGGTGGGGTTCCTGTGCTCGCCGCCGGTGGTGGGGGCGATCGCGGACGCGACGACGCTGCGGACGGGCCTGATGGTGGTGCCGGCGGCGGGTGTCGCTGTGGTGCTGTTGGCGGGCGTGCTCGCAGACCGCTCGGGCCGGGCGCCGGGCGGCCGGGCGCCCCGGGTGTCCGAAGGGGCCCCGCCGAAGGCCGCCGCCACGGGCGCGGAGCCCTCCGCGAGGCCGTAGCGCCCGGGCGGACCCACGGCGGCTCAGGTGTCAGCGGAGGTGTCCCAACCCACGACGAGCGGCGCCGAGCCCTCGGCCAGGTAGAAGTGGCCGGGGAAGTAATCGATGTGGAGGTGGTGGCGGGGGTCGTCCGCCTCGGCAGCGAAGCCCTCGACGTTCTCGGCCAGGACGGCGATGGACCCGGGTCCGCCCTCGATCAGCAGGATGGTGTCGTCGACGGACACCCGGACCCTGCCCGCCTCTCGGAGCCGAACACGGAGCCGTGCCAGCGCCCGGTCGTAGGGCGCCGGATCCGCTACCGGGGCGAGGGCGAGGTCACCGCCGCCCCGGAGCACCCCGGCCAGGGCGAGCAGCCCGGCCCGCGTCCCGGACACCTCCACCTCACCGGTCGTCTCCGCGTACCGCGCCCACAGCGCGGCGTTCCTCATACCGCCCCGACCAGGCGCCGGACCTCCGCGACGGTCCGCGCCGGCTGCCGGTCATCGGCGGGGGTGACGTCGTCGGGGGTGTTCCAGGTGGACGTACGGAGGTCGTGGTGGCGCTCCAGCTCCGCGGCCAGCTCGTACGCCTGCTCGTAGAGCAGGCCGCGGCGCGAGGTCGCCTCGGCCGCGCCCAGCACGAGGAGGTCGGCGACCCGGTCCAGCCCGGCCGTGCCGCTCTCATGGTCGGCGAGCGCGGCGCCGACCCACTCCCGCCACCGCGCCCGCTCGTACTCCCGCCCGCCCATCCGCCGCACGCGCCTTTCCGTTCTCCGGACCGGTGCGGCCCAGCATGGCAGAGGCGTCGCGTGCCCGGGCCTCACTCCCTTTCCGGAACCGGGAGGGCCCCGCGGGCCACCAGCTCCACGGTGAGCACGATCGCCAGGCTCTCCACCAGCAGCAGACCCGCCAGGACGAACACCTGGACCGCCCCGGCCTCGAACGGCGTCGCGCCGCCGAGCAGCATGCCCACGAACGCCCCGGGCAGGGTCACCAGGCCCACGGTCCGGGTCTGGTCCAGGGCCGGGAGCAGCGCGGAGGCGGCGGCGGGGCGGCCGATCTCCAGGGCGGCGTCGCGCGGCGACAGGCCCAGGGACAGGGCGGCCTCGACCTCGCCCCTGCGGGTGCGCAGCTCCTCGGTGGCCCGGCGCCCGGCCAGGACCGTCGCGGTCAGCGCGCCGCCGGTGAGGATCCCGGTCAGCGGGATGACGGCCAGGCCGCTGACGGGGGTCAGGCCGGTGAGCAGCAGCGCGACCACGACGGGGACGACCGGGAGGCAGACGGGCAGGAACGCCCACAGGGGCCGCCACCGGGTGGTGGTGATGCGGCGTCCGGCGGTCAGGGAGGCCACGGTGAGCATGACCGCGACGAAGCCGAGGGTGAGCGGGCCGGAGGAAACGACGGCCGCGATGAGGAAGGAGACCGCGCCCAGTTGCAGGACCGCGCGGCCGCCGGCGCGCAGCACGGCGAGGCCGTGGCCGAGGCGGCCCAGCGCGGACACCCCGGCCGCGGCCGCGACGGCCACCACGACGGCGACGGCCAGCGCGGGCCCCACCACCAACAACTCGGACTCGCCCATGGTCCTCCCCTGTCACCCGGCGGTCTCCCGCAAGCGAGCGTCGCACACGGGCGGCCCCGCGGCGACCCCGGTTGTCAGGAGACCTCCCCGGAACCCGGGTTCAGAGCCAGGTAGGCGCGGATTCGGTCGGCCGGCTCGGCGAACTCGCCCTGGTCCGTGGCCGGGGGCGCGGCCGGGTAGTCCTCCGGCTCCGCCGGGCGCGGCCGGGGGACGAGGTCCAGGTAGGGGCGGACCAGGGCTCCGGCGATCCGGTCGGGGTCGGTGTCCGTCCGGTCGCTCGGGCTGGTGAAGGCCCGCTCCCAGCGGGCGGATGCATCGGAGGCTCCGGCGGGCCAGGTGTTCCGGTCGGGGGATCCGGGCGGAGCGGCGAGCAGGTCACCGCGCCCGGGAACATCTTTGCGTTCGGGTGCGGACGGGAGTGCGCGCGGCTTTCGGTCGGCTCGGCGGGGGACGAAGAGCGCGGTCAGGGCTGTGGCAAGGAGTGCGGCGGCCAGGGACCACACGCGTGCGGGCATGCCAGTGCAGGGCCGTCGGTGGCGGCCGGTTGTAGGGTGTTCCACGGTCATCTCCTGGCTGGTGCAGGTGGTGATCACGCCCCGATCCGGTGTTCCAGCACCGGTCGGGGCACCTGTGTTCTCAGTTGTTCCGGGGGCGGGTGTCATTGGCCCGGTGGGGCTGCGCTTCCCGCCCGAACCGGTTCAGGCCGCGGTGGTCCAGGGGTTGCCGGTCAGGTCGTAGGCGAGAAAGAACCACACCTGGCGGTGGTCGGCGATGCCGTTGTCGCCCCAGGAGGTGGCCAGCGCGTCAACCAGGGCCAGCCCCCGCCCGGATTCGGCGTCGGGGTCCAGGCCGACCGGGTCGGCGGTCAGGTGGTCGCGCTGCCCGTCCGGGGTGGTGCGGCCGGAGGGATCGCCCTGGTCGGTGCAGGTCAGGCGAAGTCCCGTACGGCTGCGCTCGCAGCGCAACGTGAAGGTGCCGAACGGCCGACCCGAGCGGGAGTGGGTGAGCGCGTTCGCGGCCAGCTCCGACCCGAGCAGGGTGAACAGGTACCGGTAGTCGGCGTCGCGTTCGGCGGCGCTGGCGTCCAGGAACGCCCGGACCAGCGGCATCAGCTGCGGCGAGGACCCGAACTCGTAGGAGCGCACCTTGTAGTGCGCCCGGCGGGCGTGCGGGTTGAAGTAGTGCCGGCACCGCCGCGGCACCAGTTCCCCGAGGGGAAGGGTCACCTCCGGCAACGGCGGCATCGGCGGGGGTGAGGGAACGATTGCGAGCATGACAAAGACACTCCTTGGCATGGATGTGGCGAAGAGCCTCGAACGGACCCGACCGGTGCGTCCATCCGCGCAAGGTGGAACAGGGTGAACGTGCGCGTTTCGCAGACGCGGGGGACGGCCACGGCATAGCCTGACCAGCAACGACCCCCACCAACTCTCAGTGAGAAGCCGATCACCGGCTACACATTCATCATCGTAATGGAATCCACTCCAGTCAAGCGTCTTAAGTGGATTCCACTAGAACTTTTTCGCTAGGCTCACTCCATGCCCACTCCCTACAGCCCCAGCATCCGCCGCCGACGCCTCTCCTCCGAACTCAGGCGTCTGCGCGGCGAATCCGGCCTGACCCTCATCGACGCCGCCAAGGGCATCGGCATGGGCAAGTCGAACCTGAGCAAGATCGAACAGGCCGAGTCCAGGACCGTCCCCTCCGCCACCCTCGACAAACTCCTGGACCTGTACGGCGTGGACGATCCCGCCGACCGAGCATCCCTGCATGAGCTGGCCAAACTCGCCGGGGAGAAGGGCTGGTGGGCCCAGTACAAAGACCTCATGCCGCAGATGCTCGCCGACTTCGAAGCTGAGGCGTGTGCTCTGCGCACCTACGAAGCCCAGGTCATTCCGGGCCTGTTGCAGACGCCCTCTTACGCCGACGCGATCTTCCGCGCCAACCAGGTCCGCGACGACGACGAGATCGCCCAGCGCGTGGCAGCCCGCATCAAGCGCCAGGAGATCCTGCACCGGGTCGACCCGCCCACCTACATGGCGATCCTGGACGAGGCCGTGCTGCACCGGCAGGTCGGTTCGCCCGCGGTGATGGCCGAGCAGTTGCGCCATCTGGTGCACCTGGCCGCCCGGCACAACATCGACCTCTACGTACTGCCGTTCTCCGCCGGCGCCCATCCGGCCACCGAGGGAAGTTTCGTGGTCATGGACTTCCCCGATCCCAGGGACGCCAGCATCGCCTATCTGGAAACACCCGTCACTAGCATGTATCTGGAAGAAGACCGCCAGGTCCGACTGTTCAACGACATGTTCGGCAGCGCACAGAGCTGCTCGATGACCGCTGCGCAGTCCCTGGCGCTCATCGACCGCCGTCTCCACGACCTAGAAGAGTGACTACAGTGACCGACCAGATGGTGTGGCGCAAGAGCAGCTACAGCGGCGTCAACGGCAATTGCGTCGAGGTCGCACACCTTCCCGCGAACTTCCGGAAAAGCAGCTACAGCGCACAGGATCAGAACTGTGTCGAGATCGCCGACCTGCCCTGCGGGGCCGCCGTCCGCGACTCCAAGCACCCCACCGCCGGACACCTCCCCTTCCCCTCCCCCGAGTGGACCGCCTTCCTCCACTCCACCCGCGGCTGACCCCGAACCGCCCTCCTCCCCACCCCCGCACAACACCACCGGTGCCCGGCAAGGCCAACCCCTGCCGGGCACCGCTCATCCACATATCCACGTGACCCGCGCGAACCATGGGAAGCCATGGGCCTACCCCCGCGGGCCTTCGGTGGCGCGCCCCCGAAGGCGCGCTGCGCTTCGGGGACACGCCACCGGGTTCCGGTTCAGGCGTTATAGCCGCCGTGGGCGTCCAGCACCGCGCCCGTGACGTACGACGCGGCGGGGCTCGCCAGAAAGCCGATCGCCGCGGCGATCTCATCGGGGTGGCCCACGCGTTGCAGGGACAGCGAGCCGATCAGGGCCTTGAGGACCTCGGGGTCCGGCGGCTGCATCCCGGTCTCCATCAGCCCTGCCTCCACGACGTTGGCCGTGATGTTCCGAGGCCCGAGGTCCCGTGCGACGCCCATGGTGTACCGCTCGACCCCCGACTTGGTCGCCGAGTAGTCGGCAAGGCCCGGGGCACCGACACGGGAGCCCAGTCCGGAACTCACGGTGATGATGCGGCCGCCCGAGCGCAGCACCCGGGAGGCGGCCCGGATGAGGGCGATCACGCCGAGGTAGTTGGTGGCGTGCATCCGGTCCAGTGCGGCGGTATCGGCCTCCGGGTCGTCGACGGTGCGGCCCTGCTCCACCGAGATCGCCGCGTTGTTGACGAGGATGTCCAGGCCGCCGAAGTGTGCGACCACCTCATCAATCAGGGCCGGCGCCCGGCTCGTGTCCGCCTGGTCGGACTTGAAGGCGACGGCCTTCGCTCCCTTGTCGCGCACCTCGTCGACAACAGCCTGCGCCTGCTTCTCCGAGCTGACGTAGGTGAAGGCGACGTCGGCGCCCTGCTCGGCCAGTAGGCGCACGGTCGCGGCTCCCAGTCCGCGGGACCCGCCGGTGACCAGGGCGGTCTTGCCCGTGAGGGGCTTGCTCATTCTTCTCACCTCGTTGATCGATCCTTCCCAGCAGTCGTAACACTAACTGTTACGACAACACAGTCGCAACCTTTGCTGTTACGACTGAGCCGTCGTAACATGAAGCGTTGCGTCCGGGAGGAGGGGTGCATGAGCGCCAACAGCAGGGTGACCCTGGCCGCCCACGCGTTGGCCTGGATCGGCCTCTACCAGCGCCGGGGCCATGAGGTCGCCACCTCCGAGCAGATCGCGGCCAGCGCGAACACCAACCCTGTGGTGATCAGGCGGCTGCTCGGCGAGCTGCGCAGGGCCGGGCTCGTGGAGTCCCGGCGGGGCGCGGGCGCGGGCTGGTCTCTGGCGCGCGAACTGGAGTCGATGACCCTGCTCGACGTGTACGAAGCGGTGGAGCCCGGCCCGCTGTTCGCGATGCACCGGACCACCCCGGACCAGGAGTGCGTGGTGGGCCACGGCATCCAGCCGGTGATGCAGGGCATCTACGCGGGCATCGAGCAGACCCTGAGGTGCGAACTGGCCCGCGTCACGCTCGAGAACGTGCTCCAGGACGTACTCGCGACGCCCCGCCGACCCTCCGTCGCGCCCTGACACCACCGGATCCCCCTCCACACCCGGGTCCGCGAACAGCCCGGCAACCGGCACCCCGAAGCCTTCGGCGGCGGGCCCCGTCCGGGAGCGGGGAAGCGCATCCGCCCTGGTGCAGGAGCCGGACCGGACGTCCGGCGGAGCCGGTGCGGTTCCCCGAAGACCTGCCGCCCACTGCCCTTCCGCCTCCTGGCTGATGGGGGTATGCGGACGCATCCGGCGCCGGCCATGTGCCCCCGCCGGCCGTCGCCTCATCCGGAGTCGGCGCCGACTCAGCCGGATACGGACGACGCCCGGGCACCGCCCCGCGCCGGACCCTTCGGAACGGTGCGGCGTGTCCTGCGTTTCCCGGCGCCGGATCACCGGGCTCCGGGTTCCTGTCCCCCCTGGAGGGCATCATGGGACGTCGTGACCCCTCCGCGTTCCGCCGCGAGCGGCCGTCCCCGGCCCGGGGACGGGCCCACCGGCCCGCCGGTGGCGAACCGGGGCACGTCGCCGCCGCAGCCGGGCACCTGGAGGGAACGCGCGCCGTGAAGTACACCAACTCGATCGAGATCGCTCTGCCCCGGGAGAGGGTGGCCCAGCTGCTGGCCGACCCGGCGCACCTGCCGATGTGGCTGCGGGACCTGGTGGTGCACGAGCCGCTGAACGGGGTGCACGGAGAGCTCGGCACCGAGTCGCGGGTCGTGATGCGGTCGGGGAAGCAGGAACTCGAGTGCGTCGAGACGATCACCCGCCGGGAGCCGGCGGACCTGCGCGCGATCCCCGAGGGGACCGTCGTCCACTTCGACCGCGAGATCGTCGGCGCGGGCATGTGGAGCGTCGTGCGCGATTCGCTGACCGAGGCCGGCCCGGAGGCGACGCTCTGGGAGAGCGAGAGCGAGTACCGGTTCAGCGGCCTGCTGATGCGGCTGGTGGCGCTCCTCATGCCCGGCGCCTTCCACAAGCAGTCGCAGCGGCACATGGAGGACTTCAAGGCGTTCGCCGAGCAGGGGAGGGACGTCCGCGAGGAGAGGGGCTGACCGGCCGCCGCCCGGTGCGGCCACGCCCTGCCGGAGGCGGTGGTGGCGCGGGGCGCGGCCGTGGCGGCCGCGTCCGGGCCGCCCCGGTTCACGCGCGGGCGTATTCGGTGACGGCCACCCCGTTGTCGAACACCTGCCGGTCCACGACGGTGAACAGGCCGGGGTCGAAGCCGCCCTCGACCAGGGGGACGCCCGCCCCGGCCAGCACCGGGTAGCTCTTGAGCACCAGGCGGTCGATCTCCGCCAGGAGGACCCCCGCCAGCTTCCCGCCGCCGCACAGCCAGATGTCCAGGTCGGAGTCCTCCTCCTTGAGCGCCCGCACCAGGCCGACGGGGTCACGGTCCACGACCGTGACCTCCGGGGCCGAGACCGGCCCCAGGGTCGTGGAGAGCACGTACTGGCGCAGGTGAGCGTAGGGGCTCTCGATGCCGTGGTCGTAGGCGGCCCGGTAGGTGCCCAGACCCATGACCACCGTGTCGAAGCGGACGTTGGGGGCGTCGGCCAGCCCGGAGGCCTCACGGCCGGCGGTGGGGGTGGCCTCGGGGTAGTGGGCGTCGACCCAGGCGTTGTAGGCGGCCGAGCGCTCCTCGTCGGCCAGCGGGGCGAAGAAGAAGTCGAACTCGCCCGCGGGTCCGGCGATGCGCCCGTCGAGGGAGACGGCGGCGTAGTAGACCAGCTCACGCATGAAACCACTCCATTCAAAGTACTCCACTTGCAGTGGTCATGACTGTAACAGAACCTCCGACAGCCGACAGTCGGTGACACCCGCCCACGGACGCGGGCGCGCGGAACGGGGCGGCCGGACATCCGTCGCGGGTCCGGCTGCGCGGGAGCGGATATGCGGCGCCGGAGCCGCGTTGTGCCGCGCCGTCCGGGTGGGCGAGGATGCCCGGTATGCCGAACCCGCCCGAAGACCATGCCGCGCCCTCCCGCCCGACCCGGATGAACGACTACGACCACCTGGCCGCGGGCTACGACTCCGAGAACGCGTCCAACATCATGAACGCCTACTACGAACGGCCCGCGATCCTGGCCCTGGCCGGGGACGTCGCCGGCCGCCGGGTCCTCGACGCCGGCTGCGGTTCCGGCCCGCTGTTCGCCGCGCTACGCGACCGGGGTGCCGCGGTGAGCGGCATCGACCGCAGCCCCGGGATGCTCGAACTGGCCCGGCGCAGGCTGGGCGGGGAGGCGGACCTGCGGGTGGCGGACCTGCGCGACCCGCTCCCCTTCCCCGACGGCGCGTTCGACGACGTCGTGGCGTCGCTGGTGCTGCACTACCTCCGGGACTGGGGCCCGACACTGGCCGAGTTCCGGCGCGTGCTGACGGCCGGAGGCCGCCTCATCATGTCCGTCGACCACCCCTTCGCCGTCCACGCCGTCCAGCGGGCGGCCGGGAAGAAGACCGACTACTTCGCGACCCACCACTGGACCGAGGAGTGGACCATGGGCGGCCTGACCGCGACCATGGGCTTCTGGAACCGGCCGCTGCACGCCATGACGGACGCCTTCACCGCGGCCGGCTTCCGGATCTCCGCCATCAGCGAACCGCTGCCCGACCCGGCCGCCCGCGAGCTGTTCCCCGACGACTTCCGCGTCCTGTCCACCAGCCCGGCCTTCCTGTTCTTCGTCCTGGAGGCCGCCTGACGGCCCCCGTCCCCGGTACCGGCGGCGGAAAAGGACGGCTGTCCCGGCCGGAACGGCCCGGCTAGGTTGGCCCCATGACGAACCTCGCGCACCCGCGGCTGTCCGGACTCGGGCGGAATCCCGCGGCGCCCCGGGACGTCCTGGTGCGCCTGGCCGCACACCGGGCCGGCCGAAGCGGCCTGACCCGGCGCCCCGGGCGGCTGGAGGACGCCGTCGTCGAAGCCCTGCTGGCGCACGGCGACCGCCGGAGCTCGGTGACCCTGTACGGGGACCGGGTCTCCCCGGAGATGCGCAGGAGGATCGCAGAGCACCCCGACCCCGAGATCCGCGACGCGTACCCGGACTTCGTCCGCGACATGGTGGAGCGCGGGGTGCCGCTCGGCCTCGACGACCTGGAACGGGTCTACGCCCGTCCCCTCGACGTGCTCGCCCGCGCGGAGGATCCGAAGCTGCGCGCCGCCATCGCGGACCTCTGGCACGACCGCCCTCCGGCCGTGCAGGCCGAACTGCTCGCCGACCCCGACCCCCGGGTCCGGGCGGCCGCCACCCGGCACGAGCGGCCCGGCATCCCGCCCGAATGGCGGGAGCGCTGCCTCGCCGACCCCGCCGTGCGCGCCAACGCGGCCCGCAGCGTCCCGCTCACGGCGGAGCAGTTCGAGCGGCTGGTGCGCAGCGGAGACGAGGACGTCCTCACGGCCGTCGCCGACAACCCCCACCTCTCCGCGGAGATGGTCGCCCGACTGGTGGCGGACGTCGACCACCCGTACGTGCGAATCGCGGCGGCGCTGAGCCGCCACGTGGACACCGCGACCCGGGACCGGCTGTACGCGCTCGTCGAGGCCGAGTACGCGAACGGGAGCGTCGAGGCGGAGATAGCCCTGTACTGGTACCCCGCCGAGCCCGGCTGGCTGCGCGAGGCCCCTCTCGATGAGCGGCTGGCCTACCTCGACTGCCCGCACGCGGTGTTCCGGCGTGTCCTGGCCTCCTGCCACGACCTTCCCGAAGAGGCCTGGCGCCGACTGGACGACGACCCCGACCCCATGGTCCGCCAGATCGCCGCCCACCGCCCGGACACACCGCCGGACGTCCTGGAACGCCTGGTACGCGAACACGGCGATGCCCGCCGCCCCCGGCCATTGCTCGTGGACCACCCGAACTTCCCCCGGCACGCACTGCGCACGTTCGTCGACGACCCGGACCCGCAGGTGCGCCGCCTGGCCCTGCACGACCCGGAACTCCCCGCGCGGGACCTCGAACGGCTCGCCGCCGACCCCGCCCTGCGCAGCGGGGTGGCCGAGCACCCCAACGTCACGGACGCGCTGCTGGACCGGCTGCTCTCCGATCCCGACCCCGAAGTCGCCGACCACGCCGCCGCCAACCCCGCCCTGCCCCCGGACCGGATGTACCGCATCCTCGCCGCCGCCGGGCTGTGACCTCACGGGGACCGGTCCCGGGACCGACTCCCGCCATCGGATCGGACGGGGCGACCGGACACAGGCCTCCGCGACGGGTCCCCCTGCCCCGGAGCCCGGCTCACCGACACGATTTCTTCTTCCTTCCCGGCCGCCGGCCCCGACCGCCGGAATCCCCTGCCCACCCGGGGAACCGGTCCGCGCCGCGCCCCCTGCCCACCGCCCGAACACCCCGTCCGGTGTTCGAACCACTCGACAGATGTTCGAAAACATGTTCGAATCACAGTCATGCGCTGGGAGAACCTGAGAGAGGCGACCACGACCGTCGAGCAGACCGCCCTGTTCGACCACACGCCGCCCCCGACCCGGGGCACCGGGCGGGCGGGGCTTCGGACGGCCGGGCCCGGGCCGGTGCAGGCGGGGCAGGACGGCGAACCCGTCGCGATCGAGGTCCGGGCCCGGTCCATCATCAACCGGGTCCCCGGCGACTCCCCGCTGTTCCGCTGGAGCGTCAACCCCTACCGCGGCTGTTCGCACGCCTGCGTGTACTGCTTCGCCCGGCGCACCCACGAATACCTGGACCTGGACAGCGGCCATGACTTCGACACCCGTATCGTCGTCAAGGTCAACGCCGGTGAACGGCTGCGCGCCGAACTCGCCCGCCCCTCCTGGCGCGGGGAGCACATCGCGATGGGCACCAACACCGACCCCTACCAGCGCGCCGAGGGCCGCTACCGGCTCATGCCGCAGATCATCGCCGCCCTGCGCGACGCCGCCAACCCCTTCTCGATCCTCACCAAGGGCACGCTGGTCCTGCGCGACCTGGACCTGCTCGAACAGGCGGCCCGTGTCACCGAGGTCGGCATGGCGGTCTCGGTGGGCTCCGTGGACGAGGCCGTGTGGCGCACGGTGGAGCCGGGGACCCCGAGCCCGCGGGCGCGCCTGGACGTGGTGCGCCGCCTGGCCGAACGCGGCCTGGAGTGCTCGGTGCTGATGGCGCCGATCCTGCCCGGCCTGACCGACTCGGCCGAACAGATCGAGGAGACCGTGACCGCCATCGCCGCGGCGGGGGCCGCCCGCGTCACCCCGATCGTGCTGCACCTGAGGCCGGGCGCTCGCGAGTGGTACCGGGCCTGGCTCTCACGCGAGCACCCGGGGCTGCTGCCGCTGTACGGCAGGCTGTACGGCCGCGGCTCCTACGCGCCCGAGTCCTACCGGCGGATCGTCACCGAGGCCGTCCGCGAGATCGCCGGCCGCCACGGACTGAACCGTCCGGGCGCCGCCCACCGCGCCCGCGCCCCGGAGCGGCCCGCCGCGGCCCCGGCCGACCGGCGCCCCGAACAGCTCGCCCTGGGCTTCCCCGGCTGAGGCCCGCCCCCCTCGCCGCCCCGGCGGCGCTCAGGGCCGGCCGCCGCCCGCGAACCCCGTCCACCGCAGCCCGGCGGGCAGGTGGGACATGTCGTTGAACATCACGACGGCCGGGGGTCCGTCGTCGCTGAATTCGACCACCGTGAGGGAGGCGTTCGCGACGCCCGCCAGGGACATCCATTGCGCGGGCGGCGCGTTCAATACCTCGCGGACGATCCAGGCGATCGGGTACGCGTGCGTCACCACCACTTCGTGCGTCGCGCGGCGCCCCCGGCCGTTGGGCCCGCAGAACCGTGCCGTCAAAGCGTCCGCGGTCCTTCGCCCGGCATCGGCTTCGCCGCGGTCGTAACCGTCGAAGAACCCCTTCCACGAGGGCGGCACGTCCTCGGGTCCGGGGACGAACGGAACGTTGTCCACGAGTTCGGCCGCCTCGTCGACCAGCACGCGCGGCATCTCGGCCGCGATGATCCGGGCGCTGTCCACCGCGCGCGGCAGCGGCGAGTGCCAGACGGCGTCGACGGGCGCCCCGGCGAGCCGCCGCCCGAGCAGCCGGGCCTGCTCCCGGCCGTCGGCGGTCACCTGTCCCAGGGCGTCGGCCGCTCCGTGGCGTACGAGGTAGAGGGTGCGCTGGGCCACGGTTCGGGCCCCTTTCTCCCAGGGGTTCGGAGGAATTCTCGCGACGGGCCGGGCGTCGGGCCCGCATGCCGCGCGGCGGCCATCCTATCCGCCGCAGGGCCGCCCTCTCCGGGCCCGGTCCGGCCCCGGCGGCGGCACGGTCGCGCGGCCCGGCCCGGCATGCGCGCCACCCCCTTTCCGAAGCCGGATACGCCCGTTTCGTTGGCTCTGACAGCACCTCCTCCCCGGTTCCGAAACCCGCAGCGACCGGGTCGGAGGCCGTGAACCCTCCGTGAAAGGGCAGAAGAACCGGAAATCACAGAGCAAAGGAGAACCCTTCCAAAACACACTCCCACTCAGCTCACAAAAAACGGACAACGGAATACACGGCCAAAAAGGAAACCTTCTGCATTCGCTTCTCCACCTGTAGTACTGTCCATTCGCGTGCGGCCTTCGGGCCGTGTTCACAAAAAGGAATTCCAGGGGGCGATGGAGATGCGGGCGGCGAGCGGACCGGAACTCTACCGGGCCCGGGGCTGGTGGCGGGCCGAACTCCTGGACGACCTGGTACTGCGGCACGCCGCGGGCGGTCCGGCGGCCGCGGACCGGCCCGCGGTCGCCGGACCGCGGCCGCTGACCCACCGGGAGCTCGCCGGGGCCGTCGACGCCGCGTCCCGCCGCCTGGCCGGACTGGGCGTGCGGGCCCCCGGCCCCGTCCTCGTGCAGCTGTCCAACAGCGTCGAGCTCCTCGTCCTCACGCTCGCGCTGATCCGGGCCGGCTGCCCGCCGATCCTGGCCCACCCCGCCCTGCGCGAGCACGAACTGGAGCCGGTCGTGGCCGACCTCGCCCCCGTGGCGGCCGCGGTGCCGGCCGCCACCGGGCGCACCGACCACCCGGCGATGCTGCGCGGGCTCCTCCGGCAGGCTCCCGGTCCGCGCACCGTCCTGGTGCTCGGCCCCGGCGCCCCGGGCCCGGACGGGGCGGACCTCGCGGCGCTGTGCGCGCCCGGCACGGCCCCCGGGCCCCGTCCGCACACCGCCGGCCCCGGCGACACCGCCCTGTACTTCCTGTCCAGCGGGACCACCGGCCCGCCCAAGCCCATCCCCCGCACCCACGAGGCGCTCGGCTCGGTGGTCCGCGCAGCCGCCGCGGCGGCGGGCCTGGGTCCGGACTCGGTCTACCTGGCGGCGCTCCCCGCCACGCACAGCTTCACCTGCGCCCACCCCGGGATGTTCGGCGCGCTCGCGCGAGGCGGCTCCGTCGCCTTCGCCGGCACCGCCGACGCCGACGCCCTGCTGGAGCTGGCCGACCTGCACCGCGTCACGCACACCGCGCTGGTCCCCGGCCTCGCCGGGCAGCTGGCCTCCCGGGCCGCCGACTCCGGCGTCGCGCCGCGGTCCCTGCGGGTGGTGCAGGTGGGCGGGGCGCGGCTGGCGCCGGACACCGCCCGCCGGATCAGGGCGGAGCTGGGATGCCGCGTCCAGCAGGTGTACGGGATGAGCGAGGGGCTGCTGACCTTCACCCGCCTGGACGACCCCGAGGCCGTCACCGACCTGACCCAGGGCCGCCCGGTGGCCCCCGGCGACGAGCTGCTCGTGGTCGGGGCGGACGGCCGCCCGGTCGCCCCCGGGGAGCAGGGGGAGCTGTGGACCCGCGGGCCGAGCACCATCACCGCCTACGCGGGCCGCGCCGCGGGCGAACCGGGCCGGTTCGGCCCCGAGGGGCACTACCGCACCGGCGACCTGGTGCGCGTCGACCCGGCGGGGAACGTGGCGGTGACCGGCCGGGTCAAGGACGTCATCAACCGGGGCGGCGAGAAGATCGCCGCCGACGACCTCGAAGCCGTGCTCACCCGCCACCCGGGGGTGCGCGCGGCAGCGGCGGTCGGCTTCCCCCACCCCCTGTACGGGGAGGGGGTGTGCGCCGTCGTCGTCCCCGGCGGCGGCCCGGCGGAGGCCGCCGAGCGGCTCACCCTGCGCGGCCTGCGCGCGTTCCTGCGCGGGGAGGGCGTGGCCGCGTTCAAGCTCCCCGACCGGGTGGTGGTCCTCGACGCCCTGCCCACGGTCGGGATCGGCAAGGTCGACAAGGAGGCGCTGCGGCGCCTGGCCGCCGACCGCGCGGCCGGCCCCGTCCCGTCGGTGTGACGGCCGCCCCCGCCCCCGCACCCGCACCCGATCCGGCCACGGTGCCCCATGCGTCCCCCGCCCCTCGCCCCGCCCGCCTCCCCACCGGCACCAGAGACCTACCACGACCGGCCTGCCGCGGGCCCGCCCCGAGCGCCCCGCCGAACCCGACCGAAAGGGCAGCATGAAACGAACTCCGACCCCCGGGAAGGACACCGTCGCCGTGATCGGCGCCGCCTGCCGCCTCCCCGGCGGCATCACCGGCCTGGACGGCCTGTGGGAAGCGCTCCGGGACGGCCGCGACCTGGTGACCGAGGTCCCCGCCGACCGCTTCGACAAGGCCTGGTTCCACTCCGCCGACCAGGACCGCCCCGGCAAGAGCTACACCTTCGCGGGCGGGATCGTCGACGGCGTCGAGGAGTGGGACCCCGGCTTCTTCGGGATCTCCCCCCGCGAGGCCGCGCGGATCGACCCCCGCCAGCGGATGGCGCTGGAGCTGGCCGTGGAGGCGTTCGACGACGCCGGGGTCGACCCGCGCGGGCTGCACGGCTCCGACACCGCGGTCCACCTCGGCGTCTACTCGCTCCCCTTCGGCTCCCTGCAGTGCCGGGACACGGCGTCGATCGACGCGCCCACCGCCCTGGGCAGCAGCGCGACGGCGGTGCCCAACCGGGTCTCCTACCACTTCGACCTGCGCGGCCCCAGCACGGTGACCGACACCGCCTGCTCCTCCTCCCTCGTGGCGCTCCACCACGCCTGCGGGGAGCTGCTGTCCGGGCGGACCGGGCTGGCGCTGGCCGGCGGGGTCAACCTCCTGCTCGACCCCTACGAGTACATCGTCGCCGCCAAGGCCCGGATGCTCTCGCCCACCGGCCGCTGCCGGACCTTCTCCGCCGACGCCGACGGGTTCGTCCGCGCCGAGGGCGGCGGGATGCTCCTGCTCAAGCGGCTGTCCGACGCGGTCGCCGACGGCGACCGGGTGCACGCGGTCGTCCTGGGCACCGGGATCAACTGCGACGGCCGCACCCCCGGCCTGGCCCACCCCGGCGAGGAGGCCCAGGAGGAGCTGCTGCGCGGGGTGTACGCGGGCGCGGGGGTCTCGCCGCGGGACCTCGCCTACCTGGAGGCGCACGGCACCGGGACGCGGGTCGGCGACGTGGTCGAGTGCACGGCGCTCGGGCGCGCCCTGGGCGTGCGCCGCGGCCCGGCCGGGCCGCTCCCGGTGGGGTCGGTCAAGACCAACCTCGGGCACCTGGAGGCCGCCGCCGGGGTGGCCGGCCTGCTGAAGGCGATCGTGGTCCTGCGCCACCGGGAGATCCCGCCGTCGCTGCACTCGCGGACCCTCAACCCCGGGATCGACTTCGACGGGCTGGGGCTGCTGCCGGTGCGGGAGAGGCTCCCCCTGGGCGGCGGGGAGCACCCCCTGGTGGGGGTGAGCTCCTTCGGCGCGGGCGGCGCCAACGCCCACGTGGTCCTGGGCGCCCACACGGCGCCGGACCGGTCGGTGCGCCCCGCCCGGTCCGCGGCGCCGAGGCTGCCGGTCGTGGTGTCCGGCCACACCGGGGAGGCACTGCGGCAGGCGGCCCGGGCGCACGCCGACCGGCTGCGCTCGGCCGCCCCGGAGGAGTTCTACGACCTGGCCCGCACCGCCTCCGTCCGGCGGGGACGGCTTCGGCACCGCGCCGCCGTCCTGGCACGGGACACGGCCGAGGCCGCCGACCTGCTGGAGGCGGTCGCGGACGGGACCCCGGGCGCCGACGGCGTCGAGGGGGCGAACACGACGGACGCCGACGGCGCACGGGCGGCCTTCGTCTTCTCCGGGAACGGGTCGCAGTGGGCCGGCATGGGAGCCGGCCTGCTCGGCTCCGAGCCCGTGTTCCGGGAGGAGGTGGAGCGCGTCGACGCCGCCCTCCGCCCCCACCTGGGGTGGTCGGTCGTCGACGAGCTGCGCGCCCCGCGGGAGCGGTCCGCCCTGGCGCGCACCGAGGTCGCCCAGCCCGCCCTGTTCGCGGTCCAGGCCGGCCTGGTCGCGGCGCTGGCCGAGCGGGGCGTCCGCCCCGCGGCCGTGGTCGGGCACAGCGCGGGCGAGGTCGCCGCCGCCTACGCCTGCGGGGCGCTGGACCTGGACTCCGCCGCCCGGGTGATCGCGGAGCGGAGCCGGGCGCAGGGGACGACCGCCGGAACAGGCAGGATGGCCGCGGTAGGCCTGTCCCCGGCGGAGGCGGAGAAGGAGCTCGCCCCGTTCCGGGGCCGGCTGGAGATCGCCGGCGTCAACGGCGACACCGACGTCAACGTCGCCGGGGAGACCGGAGCCCTGCGCGAACTGGGCGGGCTGCTCGCACTGCGCGGGGTCTTCCACCGCGAGCTGGACCTCGACTACGCCTTCCACAGCCGCATGATGGACCCGGTCCGGGCCGACCTGCTGCGGGCGCTGGAGGGGCTGGCGCCCCGGACCCCGCACACCCCGATGGTCTCCTCCGTCACCGCGTGCCGCCTGCTCGACGGCGAGCCCGACGCCGCCTACTGGTGGCGCAACGTCCGCGAGCCGGTCCTGTTCGCCCAGGCCGTCCGGGCGCTGGCGGAGGAGGGCTGCGACGTGTTCGTGGAGGTCGCGCCGCACCCGGTGCTGGGCGGCTACCTGCGGCGGGCGGCCGGCACCGGCCGCGGCCGGACCGCGGTGCTGCCGACACTGCGCAGGCCCGCCGAGGACGGGACAACGGACGAACGGGCCGCCCTCGACTCCGCCGCCTGCCGGGTCATCGCCGCGGGGGCGGCCGACCCGGCCGGGTTCTTCCCCGAACCGGGGCGCGTGGCCGACCTGCCCGGCGTCCCCTGGCAGCGCGAACGGCACTGGAACGGGTCCGCGGACTGGTGGGCGCCGCTCACCGGCGCCGGCCGCGGCCCCTACGAGCACCCGCTGCTCGGCCAGCGCGTCCCCGGCCCCGACCCGGCCTGGTCCGGCGAGGTCGAGCCCGCGCGCCTGCCGTGGCTGGCCGACCACCGGGTGGGCGGCGCGGTGGTGATGCCCGCGGCCGCCTTCGCCGAGATGGCGCTGGCCGCGGGGCGCCGGGCGCTCTCGGGCCCCGTCGAGGTCGTCTCCCTGGACATCCTCCGGGTCCTCCCCCTGCCCTGGGAGGACCCGGAGATGGACGTGCGCACCCAGGTCTCGGTCCCGGACGGCGCCGGAACGGTGCGCATCGCCGCCCGGACCGGCGGCGACTGGCGGACGCACGCCCGGGCGCGGGTCCGGCCGCTGTCCGGTGAGGCACCGCCCCCGCTGGACGCCGGGCGGGTGCGCTCCCGGTGCGGCCCGGACCTGGGCGTCAACGGCCACTACGCCCGGATGGCGGAGGCGGGGATCGGGTACGGGCCCGTCTTCCGCCCGCTGCGACGCCTGCACGCGGCCGGGGGCGAGGTGCTGGCCGACTACGGGACCGCCGACGCGGAGGACTTCGAGGTCTCCCCGGTCCTGATGGACGCCGCCCTCCAGACCACGGCGGCCCTGTGCGGCACGGACCCCGGCGGGGACGCGTTCCTGCCCGCCGCCATCGGGGCGGTGCGCCGCTGGCGCCGTCCCGCGGCCTCCGGCCTCGTCCACGCCCGGCTGCGCGAGGCGACCGACGACGAGATCGTCTGCGACCTGGTCATCACCGACGGGGACGGGACGGTCGCCGTCGAGATCGAGGGGTACCGCGGCCGGCGGTTCCGCGCCGGGTCCTCCCGCCCGGTCCTCTACGGCACCCGGATGCGCGCGGCCCCCAAGGGGTCCCCACCGCCCGCCGCCCTGCCCGGTCCCCGGGAGCTGGCGGAGGCGGCCGCCGACGGGATCGGGGAGGCCGAGCGGGAGTGGGCCGGCTCCCGCGGCCTCGCCTCCGACGCCGCCGCCCTGACCCTGACCGCGCACCACGCCGCCCGGGCCCTGGCCGAGCTGGCGGCGGGCGCCGAGACCTTCGGCACCGCCGACCTGGTCGCCGCGGGCGTGCGCCCGCACTACGACCGGCTCCTGGGGATCCTCGCCTCGGTCGCCCGAGCGGAAGGGCTGCTGGAGGACGTCTCCACGGACGGCGGCGCACCCCGCTGGCGGGTGTGCGGGCCCGCCGACCCCGGGCGCGCCATGGAGGAGGCCGCCTGGGCCCTGCCCGAGGCCGCCCCGGCCCTGGTGCTCTACGAGCGCTGCGGGTGGCGCCTGGCCGAGGCGCTGCGCGGGGAGCTCGACCCGGTGGAGCTCGTCTTCTCCGACTCCGGCGCGCGCCTGGCCCGGTACATCTACGAGTCGCTGCCCTTCTCGCGCGCGGCCAACCGGTACGCCGCCGCAGCGGTCGCGGCGCTGGTCGAGCGCTGGCCCGCCGACCGGCCGCTGCGCGTCCTGGAGGTCGGCGGCGGCACCGGGGCCACCGCCGCAGCGCTGCTGCCGCTCCTGCCCGCCGAACGCACCCGGTACGTCTTCACCGACCTGTCCCCCTCCCTGGTGTCCGGGGCCGTGCGGAGGTTCGCCGACCACGGCTTCGTCGAGTGCCGCACCCTCGACCTGGAGGTCCCGGCCACGGAGCAGGGGCTCGACGAGGGCGGGTTCGACCTGGTGGTGGCCGCCAACGTGCTGCACGCCACCTCCGACCTGCGGGCGGTGCTGGGGCGGCTGTCGGAGGTGCTCGCCGACGGCGGCCGGCTCCTGGCCGTGGAGCACCACGACGCCGGGCAGCTGGCGCTGGCGTTCGGGCTGCTGGACGGTTTCTGGGCCTACACCGACACCGACCTGCGCACCGACTCCCCGCTGCTGACCGCGCGGCAGTGGACGGACCTGCTGGAGTCGTCCGGGTTCGAGGAGACCACCCGGCTCAGCGACGCCGACGAGCGGTCGTCGGTGCTCCTGACCCGGCGCTCCGACCGCTCTCCCGCGCCGCGGGACCCCGTGCCCGGCTTCAGCGGCGCCCGGGTGCTCATCGCCGCCGAGGACGGAGCCGGGGAGCACGCCCGGGCGCTGCGGGAGCGGATCGTCGAGGGCGGGGGCGACGCCGCGCGGACCGGCCTGCCCCGGTGCGCCGCGGAATGGGCCCGGGCCCTGGACCGGGACGCCCCCTCCGAGGTCGTGCTGTTCCTGGGCGACCGGCCGCAGGACCCGGACGGCGGTGTGGGCGCCGCGGTGGAGCGCGTCGCCGCGCTCCGCGCCCTGGTCGACGCCCTCGAGGAACGCGACACCCCGCCCCGGGTGTGGGCGGTGACCCGCCCCTGCGGGGTGCTCCCCGCCCCGGAGCCCTGCGGGGCACCGGAGGACGCGGCCACCTGGGGCGTGGCCCGCGTCCTGGACGGGGAGCGGCCGTGGCTGGACCTGCGGCACGTCTCCCTGCTCCGGACCGGCGACCCCGGCGCCGACACCGCGGCGCTGGCCGCCGAGCTGGCCGACCCCGACGACGAGGACGAGGTGGTGCTGAACGGGCAGGGCCGGTTCGTGCCCCGCCTCGCACCGCTCGGCCCCGCCGCGGACGTGCCCGGGCCGGACGGGGCGTGCGCCCTGCGGCTCACCGACCCCGGACCCTCCCACCGGCTGGAGTGGGTGCGCACCGCCGTCCCGGAGCCGCCCGGGGACGAGGTCCTCATCGACGTGCGGGCGGTGGCGGTGACCGGGCGGGATGCCGCGGAGGCGCTGGGCGAGGCGCCCGCGCGCGCCGCGGCCGGCGGAGGCCACTCCGCGGGGTACGCCTGCGCCGGGGTGGTGCGGGCGGTCGGCGGCCGCGTCGACGGCCTCGCGCCGGGCGACCGGGTCTACGCCTTCACCCCGGGGGCCGGCGCGACCCGGGTGTGCGCCCGCGCCGACATGGTCGGGCGGATCCCCGACGGGACGCGGTTCGCCGAGGCCGCCACCCTGCCCGCCTACCTGGCCGTGCAGCACGGCCTGGAGCACCTGGCGGGCCTGGAGGCGGGCGAGACGCTGCTCGTGCACGGCCTGGGCGGGGGGACCGCGGCCGCCGCGGCCGCCCACGCCCGCGAGGTCGGGGCCCGGGTCATCGCCACCGCCGAGCACCCCAACGGCCGCGACCTGCTCAGCATGCTGGGGGTGGCGGACGTGCTCGACACCGGCGACCCCGCCCTGGCCCGCAGGGTGTCGGAGCTGACCGGCGGGCGCGGCCCCGACGTGGTCTTCAACACCGCCGCCGGCCCCGCCGCGGCCCTCGCACTGGAACTGCTGCCGCCGGGCGGCCGGTTCGTCCAGGCGGCCGACGGCCCCGCCCTGCCGTCCCCGCTGCCGCCGCTCCACGGCGACCTGCTGCTCGCCTCGGTCGACGCCGCGCGCATGGCGGCCGAGCGCCCCGCCGCAGCAGCCGCATGCTTCGCCCGCGTCGCCGAACGCGTCGGGGCGGGCGCCTACCGCCCGCTCCCGCTGGAGCTGCACGAGCCGGAGGGCGCCGGGGAGGCCTTCCGCGCGCCGCGCGCCCCGGCCACCGCCGGATGCGCGGTGGTGTCCCTGGAGCGGACCCCCGCCGCGGTGGTCCCGCCCCGCCCGGCCGCCTTCGACCCCGCGGGCACCTACCTGATCACCGGTGGGACGAGCGGGTTCGGCGCGGCCACCGCCCGGTGGCTGGCCCGGCGCGGCGCCCGGCACCTGGCGCTGGCGAGCCGGCGCGGCGGTGCCGCCCCGGAGGTCCCCGCGCTCCTGCGGGACCTGGAGGAGCTCGGCGCGCGGGCCTCCGTGCACGCGCTGGACGCGACCGACGAGGCGGGCGTCCGGTCGCTGATCGCCGGGTTCGCCGAGGAGGGCCGTCCGCTGCGCGGTGTGGTGCACGCCGCGATGGTGCTCCACGACGAGCCGTTCGAGGACTCCGACGACGGGCGGATCCGGGCCGTACTGGCGCCCAAGCTGGGCGGCGCGCACGTCCTGGACCGGGCGACCCGCGGCATGGACCTCGACCTGTTCGCGGTCTACTCGTCGGTGACCTCGGCCATCGGCAACCTGCACCAGGCGGGCTACGCGGCGGCCAACGCCGCCGCGGAGGCGGTCGTCCGATCCAGGCGGCGGGCCGGACTCCCCGGCATCGCCGTGCAGTGGGGCAGCATCCGCGACGTGGGCACCCTGGCCGAGGAGGGCGTCGCCCGCACCGTGGTCCGGCTCGGCATGGGCCTGATCTCCGCCGACCGGGCGTTCGCCGCCCTGGAGGAGCTCCTGGGCCGCGACGCCGAGGTGGCCGCGGTGCTGAACATCGACTGGGCCCGGCTCGCCGAGATCCGGCCCTACGTCGTGCAGAGGCCGCGGCTGCGGGGCCTGGTCCCGGAGTCCTCCGGGTGCGACGCCACCACCCTGGAGAAGGCCCGGCGCCGGCTGGCGGAGGCGCCGCCGGAGGAGGCCGAGGCGGTGGCCGCGGAGATGCTCGCCGGAGTGGTGGCCCGCGTGGTGGGCGCGCCCCCGGAACGGGTCGACCGCGACCGCACCTTGGACCACCTGGGGTTCGACTCGATCATGGCGACCGAGCTCCTGGGGGCGATCCGCAAGGAGTTCGGCTGCGACCTGGCCCTCGTGGAGATCGTGTCCGGGCCGTCCGTCACCGAACTGGCCGGGCGCGTGGTGGCCCGGCTGCGGAACACGAAGGAGGAGGCGAAGTGAGGCTCGAAACCCGCACGTGGGGCGAGGGCGAACGGACCGCGCTGCTGGTGCACGGGTTCGCGTGCGACTCCGGTACCTGGGAGCGCACGGCCGGCGTGCTCGCCGGACTGGGCTACTGGGTCGTCGCCCCCGACCTGCGCGGGCACGGCGCGAGCCCGCGCGGCTACTACAGTCCGCGGGCGCTCGCCGACGACCTGGTGGAGACACTGCCTGCGGGGGCCGACCTGGCGCTGGGGCACTCGCTGGGCGCGGCCCTCCTCGGGCTCGCGGCCGACGGCCTGCGCCCGGCGCGGCTGGTCTACGCCGAACCGTACTGGGGCATCCGGGCGGTCACCGACCTCCCCGACCCCCGGTCGGCGATCCGGCTGGTGGGCCTGACCCCGGAGGAGATCGCCGAGCGCAACCCGGGCTGGTCCCGCGCCGAGGTCGAGGCGGAGGCGCGCGCCCGCGCCCTCTGGGACCCGCGGACCATGGTGGACCTGCACGCCTTCGACATGCCGGCGCTCCCGGAGTCGACCTCGGTGCCGTCGCTCATCCTGCTGGCCGAGCGGCGCGGGCTCGTCCCGGAGATCGACGGGGACGACGGCCGGGCGCGCGGCTTCGACGTCCGCACCGTCGCGGGGACGGGCCACATGCTCCACCTCGACGCGCCGGAGGGGTTCGCCGCGGCGCTGCTGTCCTGGCTGGAGGAGACCGGCGGGCCGCGGGCGGAACGCCCGGGAGGGGGCGAGGGCGAGGTCGGCACAGGGGCCGGGGCCGGGGCTGGGACCCGGGCCGGGGCAGGGGCCGGGGCGTCCGCGGGCGCCGGGGCCCGGGAAGCGGGGGGCGCCGGATGACCGCCGACACACGGCCGTTGAAGGCGCGGCTGGCCGCGATGCCCGCCGCCGAGCGGGAGCGGCTGCTGCTGGACGTCGTCATGGAGTGCACGGCCGCCGTGCTCGGCCACGACGACCTCCGGGACCTGGAGCCCGACATGGAGTTCGCGGAGGCCGGGGTGGACTCCATCACCGCGGTGGAGATCCGCTCCCGCCTCTCGGCCCGGCTGGGCGCGCCGGTCCCGCGCGACCGGCTGAACGCCGCCCCGACCTTCGCCGAGGCGGCCCGCGTCCTCCAGGACCTGTTCCCCGGCCACCGGGGCTGACGGGAGAGCGCCCCGGGGCCGCGCGGCCCCGGGGCGCGCCGGACCGAGGTCCCCTTCCCCCGCCGCTCCGGCGGGGGAAGGGGACCGCCCGACGAACGAGGAACACGAGGAGGATCATGTCCGTTTCCGACCAGGCCGCACCGGTGTGGGCGAGGGTGCCGGTATCACTGACGGCGGCCGTCCCCGCGGGCACCCGACCCGAGACCCTCGCCGGGCTCCTGGCGGAGGCGGCGACCGCCCTGGAACGGGCCGCGGCCGGTGAGGTCTACCAGGGCCGGGCCGAGGTCCTCCTGCCGCCGCCGCACGCCCGGTCCGACCTGACCGGACCGGCCAGGCGGCGGGGCGTGGGCCGGTGGACCGCCGCCACGGTGCTTCTGTGGTGCTGGGCGGAGCGGCGGTGGGACGCGCGGGAGGAGGCGTCCGCCGTCCTGGACGACTTCCACCGCGTCACCGCCGCCGCCCTGGCCCGGGCCTGGCCGGACGCCCCGGCCTGGTCCCCGATGACCCTCCCGGCCGACCCGGTGCTCCTGGAGGCGGCGGCCCGGACCGGCGTCCTGGTCCGCACCCCGAGGCCCGCCGGGTCGGTCGGCGACCCGCCGTGGTGACGGCGCCGCCGGTCAGCGGGCGCCGAACAGCGGGGCGTCGTGCCTGCCGAACAGGTAGTCCCGGACCGCGACGGTGAACTCCTCGCGGGAGAGGGTCCCGTCGCCGTCCCCGTCCAGGTGCTCGAACGCCCTGGCGGAATCGGGGCCGCGCACCCCCATGACACCGGCCCACCTCAGGAACTCCCGCTCGCCGATCCGCCCGTCGCCGTCGGTGTCCAGCAGGTCCGCGAGCGCCTCCACCACCGGGCGCAGCACCCGGTCGAACCCGTCGTCGCCCTGACCGATGACCGCCGTCTCGGAGAGCCGCAGGAAGTCGTCCTTCCCGACCCGGTCCGTGCCCGCGGCCCGGGACAGGGAGTCCCACATGCCCCTGTAGGCGTCGATGAGCGCTTGCTCCTTCGCCGAGCCCTGCTCACCGAACTCCTGCGCGAAGCGCCGGGCCCCGGCCTCGACGTCGGAACGCTCGACGTACCCCTTCCCCTCCCGGTCCCAGAGCTCGAAGCGCTTCTCCAGACGCCCCTTCTCCTCGACCCCGGCCATGATCTCCCCTTTTCCCCGAAAAGCACTCTTCGCGCATTCGACACCGTCCCGCGACAGCACCCCGGAAACGGTTCCACCCCGGCCAGCCTATCCCTAGAACAGCTGAGATCCCTTCCCGACAGCCATGCAATGAACACTCGAAACCGCATCAAAACAAAGTCCCGACTTCAAGGAGAACAACCCTTTCTCCTCTCACCCTTGAGAACAAAAGGGACCCGTTTGAAGAAAAGGATCGTTCTCCAAACCGCCGGGATCCGGCGACGCCCCCTGTGACCGTCCCCGCGCCTTCACGGCACGGCGACGGTCACAGGTGGCCGGGAGACGTGCGACCTGCGGAGGGGTCAGATCTGGATGTTGGGGAACTCCCCCATGTACACGCGGTCCCTGTCCCGCTCGCCCAGAACACCCTGGTAGACGTGGACGTCGTCGATATCGCCGGTCCAGTGGCGGCCGTCCGCACCCTGGTACCGGGCTCCGCCGATGCGCAGTCCGCCTTCGGCGTGCCACGCGTGGTCCACACTCGCCCGGGCCTCCTCGAGTCCGTTGACGTACAGGATCATCTCCCTGCGGGTGTGGTCGTAGACCCCCACGAGGTGGGTCCACTCCCCCAGGCGGGCCGGGGCCGCCGAGTGGATGCGGCTCCACTCTTCCGAACCGGTGGCGGGCGGGTCGTCGTGGGCTGAGAGCCCGAAGGTCCACCCGCCGTTGGATCCCCGGTAGCCCAGGTGGAAAGCGCTCTGGTACTGCCCGGACTGGCTCACGGCAACGGCATCGGCGCCCTGAGCCGTTGCGTCCAGGCGCACCCAGGCCGCGACACTGAAGCTGCGGTCGGTGCGCAGTGCGGGTCCGGGGCTTTCGATGTGCTCCCCGTCCCCGTTGAGCCGCACACCGGGAGAGGCGGTGGCGTCGTTCTCCGCGAGGTTCCATGCGGTGAGCGGGTCGCCGTGCAGTGTGGCGTTCAGACCGTGGTCGGTGGAGTCGGCCACCTGCGTCCCGTCGTACTCGTCCAGAGTCCAACGCCCCTGCGGGGCGACGGGGCGGTTGGCCAGGCGCCAGACCTCGTCCTCGAACTCGCGGTCGGACACGGCCTGGTCATGGACCAGGCGGTCCCACATACGAAGGTCGTCGATCGCCCCGGGCCAGTAGTGGTCTCCGGCGGTCCGGGAAAGGCCGCGGCCCACGGCCAACGGTCCTGTCGCGTTCCATGCGCCGGTGTGGGTCGCCTCGCTCTGCTCGACACCGTCGACGTAGAGGGTGAACCGTCCCGTCCGGGAATCATGGGTGCCGAGCAGGTGGGTCCACACGTCCACTTCGGCGGCTTCCGACGAAAGGGCCGAGACCCATGGGCGCGCCCCGTCCCAGTGCTCGTCCTCCGGGGACATCTCGAACGCCCACCGGCCGCTGTAGTCGTCATAGCCGAGACGGAAGGCACTCTGCCGGGCGCCCCCTTGGGCCACAACGGTGTGATCCGCGTCTGCGCGGTCCAGCTTGACCCATACCGACACGGAGAACGTGCCGGAGGTGTCGACCGTCAGGAGATCGGTGTCGATCTCGTCGAACGGCCCGGGAGCACCATCGGTGTAACCGCTGGTGTGCACCGCCGTGCCGTTCATACGGGGGAACGGATTCGTGCCGGGATTCTCGGTGGCGCCGACGCGGCCGCGCACCCGGTCGACACCGTCAGAGAGCGTGGCACCGCGGTCGGGGTCGACGGCGTCGACCGCGCGGTTCCCCTCACCCTCGTCGAAACCGAGGTGGAGGACGGGGTCACTCGGCGATGCCACCAGGAAGGAGTACACCAGCACGCAGTCGGAGGAGTTCCCGAAGCCGTCCACCGTGCGGGCGTAGATCCGGTTCAGCCCCTCCTGCCCGGGCGTGAGGGTCGCCGTGACCGATCCGCCCTGCGTCGACGGGGTGACCTTGGTGGTGCAGGAGTCGTCGTTGAACCCGTAGTAGTACTCCTCGGCCGTGTCCACCCCGTTGTTACTGAACGTGAACTCACCCGGCAGACCCGGGGAGCCGTGCGCCATGCCGTCGGCCGGGTAGTCGGTCGAGGTCACCGCCGGTCCCTGGTCGGGGCGCGAGGTATTGACCGTCAGGTAGCAGTCCGGGGACCAGCCCGACCACGAGGTGCCGTCGTGGGCCCGCGCGCGATAGGCGATCAGCACGCCCTCGGGCAGTCCGGAGGCATCAGCCGACTGGAAGGAACCCGAGGGCCAGACCGCAACGTCGGTGGACGGGCTCTCCGCGCCGCCGATCCGGGAACCGTCGACGGACCAGGTGAATTCGGTCTTGACCTTCTGCCGGCCGGACGACGTGGAGTCGCGGTCGCGGACGTAGGCGGTGAGAGCAGGTGCCACCTCGTTGATCAGCAGAGGGGTATCGGGGTCGGAGGAACAAGCGCCCCCGTGGGAGTCCGAGAGTTCGGCAGGTATCTCAGGAGGGTTGTCTCCGACGGCCGGACCGGCGATGGAGACGGCCGGGGTGTCGGTGGCCGGTTCCTGCTCCGCATGGGCGGGGGTGGACAGAACGGGGAGCAGGAGCGCGAGGGCCGGCACGGCGGCACCCCACACTCGAGCACGGTGGGACATGGCAGCGCTCTTCCTTTCTATGGACAACTTCGCCTGCAAGACATCGAAGACACTTTCTATTCTTTGTTCGCCGCCTCACGGAAAAGATCTATGGCACCCGAGAGAGCATTTTCGAGAACCTTCAACCCCTCCTCGATTCGCCACTCCCTGGTTCCGGATTCACACCGCCCCCATGCGTCTACATAAACATCCTCCGCCTCAGAAAGAGCCATGAATATATCGTCAAACTCCGCACCCGCGATTCGACGCCTGGAGTTGCAATAGAAGTATCTTTCATCCACTTCAGATCGGGCCACCAACAGCTCCCCAACGCGCCGATGGTGAATTCCTCCCACTTTTTCACTGAGTAGAATCTCCGCCAGCACACGAACCGCCGGCGCGGGCTCGTACACCATTATTCTCACCTCACCTCCCTTCACATTTCAAGGAATGAACTGATCACACCCCTTCCATTCAACCCCCACCCCAAAGAATACCAACACAATAGAACACGCAATCATTAGTTACCCCGCAGGAATCCCGCCGACTCCAATCAAATCATTTGCCGCTCCCGAGCACCTTCAGCATCAGGGAGATCTAGCTTTCTAAAAACGGCCCTCTTACCCATATCCTCCATAAAAGCCTCTCCCCATTCGGCAGCCCACGGTAGTCTCCGTGACTCCCGGAAAGCCCTTGCGGCATGGCTTCAGCGATCATCGAACGGCCATCGGGCATGTTGATTCCAATAATTGCATGCCCTTGCGCACCCCGTTCCGGGTCATAGTAAACGGTCGCGCTTACATCACAGACATGGTTGAGGACGTCGAGTGATCCCGTGGCCACGCCCCCTTTGTGCGTACCTCATAAGGATGTCGTACCTCTGTGGCCAGCCGATGGCATCAGGCACCGGACATCACGAGTTCAAGCTGAGCATGCGCCCTTTCGGCCCTTTTCAGACACCTTCTAAGAAAAAATTATTCAAAGCGATAGGTCAGGATTCAGGAACGCGAGGAATGAGCGGACTCAACCTCTTTTCTATTTCTTCATCCGACAGGATGCCACCAATCGCATTCCATCCAGATATCCTTTTAGCATCCCCCATTGACATATCGAATGCCTCATGCATGCACACAACCACACCAAAGGCGAGCGCCCCGGGATCATCCCTTGAATCAAGTTCTTCAACCAGAAAATTAAGGATCCCTATAACTGATTTCTCATTAATCCAATGACTCCGAAGAGAGCGAGCAATGGCCTCTAGCTTATATCGATCGCCGGAAGATTCCATAAGTTCTCCTACCGCGAAAATTCTACAACAAACTCCGCGTAGCACCCCGGAGAGTCGACCACGCTTTCCCAATCGAGCGACGAACTAGACCAGCCGTTTCTGGCGGCATACCTTCCGGCGAACTCCCCTCACCGCATCCTCGGCTGAAACCCCTCCACGGACAGCGAAATTAAGCGAATCCAAATTACCCCCCAACTCACCCTGATTCCACACATCACGAATAGCGCCTACGCTTCGCCCACTGCCCCAAAGGCCGCAATAGCATTGTTTGCCATTTTCGCACCCAAAGGAAGTCCGGGAACACTTTTGGGGATCGGACCGCCATCTCCAGTACACCGCATTTATCCAATATCGCACTAATGCCTTAGGTTGCCAGATGACCACCGCAAAAATTCTCTCATTTTTGATCCCAGGGAAAATTTCCACCGCAGTTGTGGTTGAGGACGTCGAGCGACCCTGTGGCCACATGGTAGGTGTGGACGCCCTGGACGGTGAGGTTGTGGACCGTGGCGGGCTGGGACCAGGTCTGGATGGCGTTGATCTGGACCCAGGTGCCGGCCGAGGTCTGCAACCACATACCCGGGGCCAGATCGATGGCGTCGACCCACGCCTTCAGGTCAGGGACCCAGAAGGGGTGCTCGTCGGTCGCGATGATGACCTCACCGGCCGCCACCGGACCCGGGATACCCGCGTCCTCGGTGTCGACCTCGACCACGCCCGCGGAGACGGTCTCTCCCTCGGGAGCGTCGCGCTCGGTGGTGGGGTCGATGGTGATCTCCACCAACGCCTTCGCAAGGGTCAAGGCCTCCAGGGCGTGCCGAATCAGTCGGCCGCTGTCAGCGTCGTAGACGTGGAAGGTGGCTCCGTTGCCCCCCTCGGTGACCGAACCGACCGGACAGACGGATCAACAGCCCCGGGCGTTCACCTCGTCTATCCGAAGCCCGGGGAAACAGCAGGGCTCCTCACTCAACGATAACCCATTCCCCAGACCTACAAAATATTCTAAACAACCGAAAGGCGGCGAGGATCAACCAGATCAACGCCAGATTCCTCAAGCAAATCACCAAAAGCCTCAGCCCCCTTATTTTTGATAAACTTCGCCTCATTTTTGAAAATTGGAATCAGCCACAAATAGGTCACATCGCCCATCGAGGTTCTACAAATATCCTGCCCCTCTTCCAAAACATACGGCCAAGAAACAAAAATATGATGACCGGCGGATCCATCAATCCAAGGACGTCCCAGATCCAAAACGGAACCATGGTGCAGTCTATGCTGAAAAAAACTGTGGTAGTGGGATACCATCGCCAAGGTTTCAACGTGCCTTGGAGATTCCACTGGAGAAAGTATGAAGAACTCTCTCATGGCATGCTCATCAACCTCAAACGCACCTACGGTGGCATAGACATAAGGACTCTCGTTTCTTCGAGGGTCTATTCTCCGAACAAAGAAATTTGGCATCTCTTCAATAGCTGGACCCAGGGTCCACCTATAATCCTCTTGCCTCCTACCCTCCCAGCCTCTGGCAAGGTGGTCATCCAAGTCCTCATAAATATCGAAGTAACTCATCTCTTCATCCCAAAAGCCCTCGCCATCCGAATAGAGATTGCAGCCATGGCAGAGCCCCGCCTGTTCTGGCAAGTGTGACACACGGCGCCATTGATGAAAATTCAAGCATGAGCCCTGCGATGCCCATCGGTCATTTTCCAACCACCATGGAAGCAAAAATGACCAACAAGCGGGAGGTCATATTCGGGGGTCGGAGCATTTTTTGTTCCCGATTGCATGGTAATACCACATTCGGGGCACGGCTTCCCCTCTCCAGCGGCTCGAGCCGCCACACCAACAGGGGAATTTGTCCGGGCTCCCCCGTAATCGCGCTTCCTGTTATATCTCGTCGCAGGCATTGAGGTTTGCGTATCAGTAACCAGACCGTCACTACCTACTTCAAATCGAGCTCCACCGCAGTTGTGGTTGAGGACGTCGAGCGTCCCCGTGGCCACATGGTAGGTGTGGACGCCCTGGACGGTCAGGTTATGGACCGTGGCGGACTGGGACCAGGCCTGGATCACGTCGATCTGAACCCAGGTGCCGGCCGAGGTCTGCAACCACATACCCGGAGCCAGGTCGACCGCGTCGACCCACGCCTTCAACTCCGAGCCCCAGAACGGGGGCCATCGGTCGCAATGACCACGTCGCCGACCGCCGCCGGGCCCGAAATACCCGCGCTCTCTGTGTCGACCTGAACCACGCCCCCGGAGAGGGGCTCACCGGCAAGGGCGTCGCGTTCGGTCCCGAACAACCGCAGAGGGTCCAGAAGAGGGTTTTTAAATCCTCGATCCGGGGGGATTCCTATTCAGGCGCAAAGCGCCGCTCTCCACGAGATTACTCACCGAAGGACTGAGCCTTTCACTCCCCCACGGGAACTGATGCAGAACAGCCCAGGAGCGCAGCCAGCCAAACAACATTTTGGTCATTCTGAGAAATTCTGCAACCTCACCTGTTCCATCACCCTTCGAGCCCTGAACGGGGGGAACGAAATAGAATCTTCCAGGATAGATGACCATCCCATCCAACTTGGATAGCCGCCACTCGACAACCGGGTTTTCATGTACTCCTATGTTCCATTCTCCAATCGACTCAATATATCTCGGCTCCACCCTGAAAAACAACTCGCGAGGGCATATCATCCTCGATATTCCACGATCACCAAAATCTTCTACCACTAGCCCTTGCGAACTCTCGGCGCGCTCATGGAGCAGAAGAGATTTCGCCTCACCTTCCACAAAATTGCGAACCGCCGGCTGATCATCCGGATGGATATATATCTTTATTTGCCTACCCTTCAATTTCACTTCCTCCGCGGTCGGGCGGCCGTCCCGGTCGTCAGCGGCGTTCGGCGAGGAGCCAGCGGCGTTCGAGCTCCGGGGCGAGGGTGCGCATGAAGGTGGAGCCGATGTGGCTGCCGTCCCAGTACACGAGCACGTTGCCGATCACCGGGCGGCACACGTCCACGTCGCAGAACAGGTCGGTCAGGTCCAGCACCGTCACGTTCGCGGGCAGGACGGCCTCCGCCAGCGGGGAGACCGGCGCCAGGGACCGCTCCGGTTCGGTGGTGCAGGCGTCCGGGTCGGCGGGGTCCGCCTCGGCCAGGCAGCCGGGCACGTCGAACCCGAACCTGGGGGTGTCGCGCACCGCGACCACCTCGATGCCCCACTCCCCCAGTTCGCGCCAGCGCTCCACGTACCCGTCCACGATCTGCTCCTCGCCGAACCCGGCGGAGGCGTCCAGGCTGGTGGTGGTGCCGGTGGTGAAGACCGTGTCGGGCCGCAGCCGCTCCAGCTCCGCCATCACCCCCCGGTTCCACTCGGCGCAGGAGGTGTAGGGCTCGCCCTTGTAAATCTGCGGGGCGTCGGTGAACAGGCAGGCGCCCTTGACGATGTTGAGCAGCCGCCAGTCGTTCTCGACGGCGATGGCCTCCAGGGCCGGGAACCAGTGCGCGGCGTGCGAGCCGCCCACGAGGGCGACGGTGCGTTCCGCGTGGTCGGGCCCGTAGTCGCAGACGATGACCTCGGAGTCCATGGTGGTCTGGTTGCACCCGTCGGCGTAGGTGACCGGGGCGTCCTCGGCGGCCAGGGACACCGGCGGGTAGACCGGCAGGTCCGGTGCCGCCGCGCCGCCGTCGGTGGCGGCGGCGCCCGGGTAGCCGCCGCCGTCGGCGAGCAGGGCGTCCCAGCGGGCGCGTTCGGCCTCCTGGGCCTGCGCCCAGGCTCCCGCCGCGCCCAGGGCCGGGAGAAGGCAGGCCAGCGCCACGGCGGTGCCGCGCAGCACCGCACGGCGGCCCGCGCCGCGCCCGAGCCCGGCGAGCCGGTCGGCGAGCGGGGTGGTCGCGGCGGCGGCCAGCAGCGACACCGCCAGGACGGCCGCCCCTCCCTGCGGGGTGGCCAGGTCGCGGTCGGTGGCGGCCAGGTAGAAGACCAGGATCGGCCAGTGCCACAGGTACAGGGCGTAGGAGATGGAGCCGAGGTAGCGCAGCGGCCGGGAGGACAGCACCCGGTCGACGCCGACGGCCTCGCCCGCGGGCGCCCCCGCGGCGATGACGGCCGCGGCCGCCAGGGTGGGCCACAGCGCGGCGAAGCCCGGGAACGCCGTGGACACCTGGAGCAGCGCCCCGCACAGCACCAGCGCCGCCAGCCCGCCCCAGCCCAGCAGCAGCCGGGCGGTGCGCCCGGGTCGCAGGGCCGGCAGCAGCAGGGCCACCAGCCCGCCGAGCGCGAGCTCCCACAGCCGGGCCCCGGTGTCGAAGTACGCCCACGGCTGGTCGGTGCGGGTCGTCACCACCGAGTAGGCCAGGGAGAGCGCGAACACCGCCGCCAGCGCCCAGAACAGCGGCCGGCGCGGGTCGCGCCCCCCGCGCCGGGCGAGCAGCACCGCTCCCGCGATGAGGGCGGGCCACAGCAGGTAGAACTGCCACTGCACCGACAGCGACCAGAAGTGCTGGAAGGGGTCGGGGACGCCGGTGCGGGCCAGGTAGTCCACCGAGTCCAGGGCCAGGCGCCAGTTGGTGTGGCCGAGCAGGGCGGCGACCGCTCCCCCGGGCGCCTCGCTCCACTGCGACCGGGGCAGGAACAGCCAGGTCCCGGCCAGGGTGAACAGGACGACCAGGGCCGCGGTCGGCAGCAGGCGGGCGGCCAGCCGGGCGAGGAACGCGCCGTAGCGGATGCCCGGGCCGGTGGCGGCGCGCAGCAGGGAGGCGGTGACGAGCAGGCCCGTGAGCATGAGGAACACGTCGACGCCGCCGGAGACCCGGCCGAACCAGATGTGGTAGGCGGCGACCAGGAGCACGGCCACGGCGCGCAGGCCCTCGATGCCGGGCCGGTGCCCGCCGGTGCCGACCTGGACGGGCCGGGCCGGGCCGGTCCCCTCGGGGGAGGTGGGAGAGGGCACGGGTGCTCGCTTTCACGGTGTGCGGGGGAAGGCGAACATCGTGCCCGACCGGGGTGACCCGGGGGGATACCCCTGCTGAACGGGCCGTCACCGCTGTGTCACGAGTGCCGGTGGCGGAGGTTGCGGAAGGCGAGGGGCCGGTGACGGGACCGGTTCCGGGGCGGGTCTCGGGGCCTCGGGGGCGGCGGCCCGGAACCGCCTGCGCGCGTCCGTCCGGGGCCGCCCGCCGCCGGTCCCGGAGGGCCGGAGCCCGCCGGCCGGGGACCGCGGGCCGCCGCCGGCCTGGGGTCAGGGCTTGCGGGCCAGCCCGCAGTACTGGTCCACGTGGGCGGGGTCGCCCACCTCGGTCCCGTCAGGCCGCCACAGCGACGCCGAGACCACACCCGGTTCCACGAGTTCGAGCCCCGCGAAGAACCCGGCGATCTCCTGCGGGGTGCGCAGGTGGTAGGGCAGCGCGGCGGTGTCGTTCCACCGGCGGGCCGCCTCCACCATCGGTTCGCTGGTGTCGGTGCCGTCGCACAGGGCGAAGAAGCTCCCCGGGGGCAGGGCGTCGATGTAGGCGCGGGTGAGGGCGTAGGCCTCGGCGGTGTCCTCGGTGTGCCCCATGGTGCCCAGGATCGTCAGGCCGATGGGGCGGGTGAAGTCCAGGTGGTCGCGGGCGGCGGCCAGCACCTTGTCCGGTTCGCGCAGGTCGGCGTCGACGTAGTGGACGTCGCCCGCGCCGCCGGTGAGCAGCGCCCGGGCGTGGGCCAGGACCATGGGGTCGTTGTCGACGTAGACCACGGCGGCGCCGGGGTCCACCCGCCGGGCGACCTCGTGGGTGTTGTTGTGGGTGGGCAGGCCGGTGCCGACGTCGAGGAACTGGCGGACGCCCTCCTCGCGGGCCATGTGGGTGACCGCCCGGATGAGGAAGCCCCGGTCGGCGCGGGCGGCCTCGACCATCTCCGGGTAGGCGGCGAGCACGTAGTCGCCGACCTCGCGGTCCACGGGGTAGTTGTCCTTGCCGCCGAGCCAGTAGTTCCAGACCCGGGCGGAGTGGGCCGCCGTGGTGTCGATGGGGGGCGGGTGTTCGTCGGATGAGGGGTCGGTCATGGTGTGCGTGGCCTCCGTTACCGTGCGACACCGGCATTCTCGTGTCCCCGGGGGCGCCCGCGCAACGGGGTCCGGGCAACGGGAGGGCCCGGCGGTACGGGAATCCTCCGACCGGTCGGGGGCCGGCGTGCGTAGGGTGGGCGGCGGACGGAAGGGAGCCGCCATGGACCACCTCGTACCGCCCGGGGCGCGGGAGGAGTACGTGGACGTCGGGGTCGGGCGCCTGCGGGTGCTGCGGGCCGGCGGCGCGCGGCCCGGACCTGCGCCCCTGGTCCTGCTGCACGGCAGCGGCCCGGACGGCGCGGCGGTCTCCTGGTACCGGCTGCTGGAGCCGCTGTCCGCCGACCGCCGGGTGTGGGCGCTGGACCTGCCCGGGTGGGGCGGCAGCCTGGAGGCCGGGCCGGTGGGCGGACCGCGGGAGCTGGCGGCGGTCGTGGACGAGGCGATGGGCGCGCTGGGGGTGGAGCGGGCGGTCGTGGCCGGGGTGTCCATGGGCGGGGACATCGCGCTCAACCTGGCCCTGGAGCACCCGGAACGGGTCGCCGGGCTGGTCCTGGTCGCCCCCGCCGGGCTGGTGCCGCGGCTGCGCGACCGGTTCACGCAGGCGGGCGCCTGGGCGGTGGTGCACACCCCCGACCCGCTGGTGCTGCCCGTGCTGCGCGCGGTCGACCGGTACTTCCCCGAGATGTCCGTGCGGGCCGTGGTCCGGAACCCGTCGGCGATCCCGGCGCCGGTGGTGGAGGAGTTCACCCGCCTGATCCGCAGGCCGGGGTCGCAGCTGGGGCACCTGGGGTACAACCGGGCCACCGTGGGACGCCGCGGGATGCTCAACGACCTGAGCGGCCGGGTGCACCGGATCGGGGTGCCCGCCCTGTTCTTCCACGGGGAGGACGACCCCCTGGTGGACCCGCGCGGCTCCCGGCGGGCCGCCCGGCTGATGCCGCGGGCGCGGCTGGTCACGGTGCCGGACTGCGGGCACTGGGCGCAGGTGGAGTGCCACGACCGGTTCCTGGCGGAGGTGCGCGCGTTCCTCGGCACGGAGGACCTCTGACCCGGGCCCGCAGCGGGGCCCGGTCGCGGTGGGATCGGCGGGGCCGGACGGGGCAGGACCGGACGGGGCGGAACAGGGCTGGGCCGACAGGACGGGCCGCACCGCCGGGCGGGCGCCTCGGCGCCGTCCCGCCCGGCACGGCGCGCAGTGGTCCGGCACGGCGCGCAGTGGTCCGGCACGGCGCGCAGTGGTCCGGCACGGCGCGCGGCGGTCCGCCGCGCCCGGATGACCCGTCCCCCAGGGGTTCGCGGCCGTCCGGTCAGCGCCGGGCGGGCGCCCGGTGACGGCCGGGCGAACACTCCGGGAAGGACCGCACGGGGCCCGTTCCGGGGCTCCGTCCCGCCCTAGGATCGTCGCGTCCGCCGGGCCCCGCGGCTCCCGGCGGCGGGCGACCGGCGGCGGAACGGATCGGGGGCGGGGACGCGCATGGGGATGGAGATCCCCGACGGACTGGCCGACCTCTTCTACGGCCTCACCGGCACCGAGTGGCCGAACGTGGACGAGGACCGGTTGCGGGACGTCTCCGACATGTACGCCACGGTCGAGTACATCCTGGCGACCGAGCTGCCCGAGCTGATCGTGGTGCTGCGCCGCAAGGTGCGGTCGACGTTCGACGGGCGCACCACCGAGTACTTCGAGAACTCCCTCGCCCAGTTCACCGCGGGACAACGGGACTACGTCGGCGAGGCCGCGAAACTGGCCGGGGAGATCCGGGCGTACGCCAAGGAGTCCGCCAACCAGGTCGAGTACGCCAAGTGGATGATCATCGGCCAGCTCGTCCAGCTGGCGCTGGAGATCGCCTGGGCGATCGCGATGTCGAAGTTCACGTTCGGGGCGTCGCTCGCGTGGATCTCGATGTTCAGGTTCATCCGCAGCCAGGCGATCCGCCGCATCCTCAACTGGCTGGTGTGGAACCTGCTGAGCCACCTGTTCGTGGCCCAGCTGTTCGGCACCACCATGGACCTGCTCATCCAGCGCATCCAGATGGACCAGGGCAACCGGGACGAGTGGGACAAGGAGCTCACCCGGATGGCCGCCGCGGGCGCGTTCGTGGAGGGGCTGCTCGGCGCGGGCCTGTCCATGGGCGCCGACCTGTTCCTCAGCAGGCAGCTGGCGGACCTCTTCGGGAACAACCTCCCCGATCCCCCCGTCCCGCCGCCGGTCCGCGACATCGTCCCCGAGCCGCCGCCCGGGCCCGTCGGCCGGGGCCCGGAGCCGACCCCGGACCCGCCGCCGCTGCGGGACGTCCCCGAGACGGTTCCGGACGGGACGGGCTCCGGCCCGCCGGGGCCGCCGAACGTCCGCGACGACGCGGGCGGCCCGCCCGGGCCGCCGAACGACCCGCCGGGGCCGCCGCCGGGCGAGGGGCCCGGGCGCGACGGGGCGGGGCAGGACGGCCCCGCGGTGACCTGGCCGCCGGGGAGCATCACGCCGGAGTTCAACCGGGACCTGGTGACCCTGTTCGCCCGCAACTCCAACGAGTTCACCGGGCCCGCGCAGCGGCCCAACACCGCGAGCAGCGGCATCGGGCACGGAGAACGCTTCATCGACGGGGCGGGGAACGTGTTCGCCCGCCACTTCGGGGACGAGCTGGGCGATGACGCCGCCAGGGCGCTGGGCCGCGAGTACGCGGAGACCCTGCTGCGGACGTGGAACACGCCGGGTGCGACCTCGGCGCTCGACGACGTGCTGGGCGGCGCGCCGCTGCCGCAGAGCACCCGGGACCACCTCGCCCGCGACGTCCCGAACGCCTTCGCCGACACGGTGGCCGAGTTCGGGACCCGGTGGCGGGACCGGTTGACCGCGCTGGGCATCGGCGCGGGCTCGGGCGCGTTCGAGGGCTACATGGGCGAGGGCCTGACCAACCTGCTCTTCTCCCCCGAGCAGCAGTGGGAGGCGTCGGGGATGTCGGCGGTAGCGGGCGCCGCCACCTCGGTCGTGCACGACCTGGCCGTGACCGGCGGACTCAGGGCCATCGACGCCCTCGACGACCTGCGCAATCTCAACAACACCCCGGTGGACCTCCCGGAGCCGGACGGGTCCGGGCCGCGCGGGCTCGGCCCGGACGGGGAGGACGCCGGCGACCGGCCGTTCGCTCCGGGGCCGGGGACCGGAGGGGGCGGGTGGCCGGGGTCCTCGTCCGGGAACGGTGAGGGGCCGGTCCTGCACCTGCGGGGTGGAGGCGGCGACGACATGTCGTTCGACCTCGGATCCGAATACGGAACGGACGACGAGTACGGGTCGGACTACGGGTTCGAGTCGGACGACGAGGACGGTGAGGGGCCGGTCCTGCACCTGCGGGGCGGGGGCGGCGACGACATGTCGTTCGACCTCGGATCCGAATACGGAACGGACGACGGGTACGGCACGGATAACGAGGACGGGGACGAGGACGGCGCGTCGGTGTCCGGCCGGTCGGAACGGTCGGAGACCGGGAACGTCCCCGCCGGTCCCCCCGGGTCCGGCGAACCGGGCGCTTCGGAGGCTGGGTCGGGGTCGGACGACGGGAACCGGTCGCCGCGCACCGAGAGCCGCGGTCCCGACACGCGGCACACGACCACGCCCGTGACGGAGGGCGGGAGCGGGCGTGGGCCGGCCGGTGCCGGGCCCGGCTCGGGCGCGGGCGCGCCCCTGTCCGGGAGCGGGTCGGAGAGCGGCTCCGGCCAGGGGGATGATCGCGGTCCGGCCGACGAGGGCGGCGCAGCCGAGAGCGGTGTCACCGAGGAGGCGCCCGCGGAGTCCGGCGCACAGGAGGACGACACCGCCACCGCGCCCTCTCCCCCGCCCGCCGAGGAGGAGGGCGGCAGCACCGCCACCAACCGGGACGCGGAAGAGGGCACCCGGGAGGACCACCGCGAGACCGCCCCGGAGGAAGAGGGCGGGGACGCCCAGGGGGACCAGCGCGAAACCGCCCCGCAGGAAGAGAGCGGGGAAACCCGAGAAGGCCAGCACGAAACCACCCCAGAGGAAGAGGGCGGGGACACCCGGGAGGACCAGCGCGAAACCACCCCGGAGGGAAGCACCCAAACCTCCGCCGAAGGCGGGGACGAGTCCTCCACCCAGCCCCCGGAGGGGCCGACCACGCTCCCCGGCGGGCATGCCCCGCCTCCCGGGGAGTCCTCCGATACGCGGGGGGACTCCGCCGCGGCGTCCCCCGAGGGCGAACGCGGCCCGGTGTCCGGCGACCGGACCGAGCCGTCCCCGTCCCAGGCCATGGGCGAGAATGGGGAGGGGAATACCGGGAACGGCACGCCGCCCGGCACCCCCTCCGGCGACGGGCCGTTCCGCCGTGAGGGCGCCCTCACGGCCCCGGACGACGCGGGGGGCTTCCCGCCGCCGTCCGCTGCCTCCGGCTCCCCGGAGCGGCGCGGGAGCGGGGTGGACCTGGACCTCTTCTTCAGCTCGCTGACCCCGTCGGGCGTGTCCCCCACCCCCGAGGACACGACCCGCGACCCCGGCCGTTCCGACACGGCGAGGGAGCAGGAACGGAACGGCGTCCGCCGCGAGCGGCGGGTCCGGTTCGCGGACGAGCCGGTGTACATACCCATCGACACCGAGTCGGCTCCCGCCGCGGAAACGGCCGGGGGCACCGGAGGGGGACCCGATCGCGGCACCCTCACCGTTCCGAACGTCGAGGGGCGGCCCCCTCGGCTGGAGAGCACGCCGGAATCCGGGGAGTCCGGCACCGCGTTCACACCCCCGGCTCCGCCGCAGGGCGGAGAAGCGGACACCCGGAATCCCGCACCCGCCGACGAACACGAACGCGCCCCGTCACCGCCGCCGGGCGGGGAGGGCACGGACACGCGGGCCCCCGGGGAGACCACGGAGCCCCCCAAGGCCCCGTCCCCGCCGCCGAAGGACGAGGACACGGACACCGGGGGCACCCGGACCACCCCGCCCGAGGGCACCACGGAGACCGAGAGGCCCACCGAGACCCCGGCCCCGCCACCGCCGCCGAAGGACGAGGACACGGACTCCGAGGTCGCCCGGACCACCCCGCCCGAGGAGACCCGCACCGAAGAGGCCGAGGACACCCGTACCGAGGAGTCCGAGGAGGTCACCAGGGTTCCGCCGCCTCCCCCACCCCCGCCCGCGGAGGAGGAAGTGCGCACCGAGGTCCCGACCGAGGAATCGGACGGCACGGAGGAGGGCGCGGACCCGCTGCGGCTCAACTACCTGATCGAGTCGCGGTGGATCGAGTCCTACGGCGTCCGCGTGGACCCGGACGCCGTCCTGGACACGCGCCCGGACCTGCCCGCGGACGTGCGCGCCTCCCTGCACACGAGGCTCGGCACCGACCCCCGCGACTTCTTCTCCCGCGACGGGGTCACCGAGACCTCCGCCGACGGCACCGCTTTCACGCTGCGGCTGCGCTCCGACGACGACTGGCACGAGGGCGGCCGGAACCGGGGCGGCGCCCCGGTGGCCAAGTACAAGGGCCTGCACGACATGCAGACCCAGGAGTCGCGGGGCGAGTCGGGGCTGGTCGGCTCCGCGCGCCGCCCGGTCGTGGCCTTCCAGGCCAACCTGCTGGGCGTCAGCGGGCTCCCCGCGCCGGCCGTCGGCTTCCGGGCCTCCGCCTTCGGAGGTTCGGCGATCCAGCAGCAGTCCGGCGACGGCGGCCACACACGGCTCCTCACCACGGAGATGACCGGCGAGGGGACCACCTACAGCAGCACCCTCACCGCCGAGTGGACCCCGCACCGGCCGCCCCCGCCGCAGACGGCGGGCGGGAACGACCCGGCCGACGGCATGGACCTCGGCCCGGTCCGGACCGAGACCCGGCTCGACGACGGTGTGGAACTCGTCCTCATGGGCGGGTTGAAGCGGCGCGACGACCTCCCCCCGCGGATCACGTTCACCGACCCCTTCCGTCCCCCGGCCACGGCCGCGGAGGACACCGCGTCCGAGGACGGGTCCCGGACCGAGGGAGACCCGGCCGAGGGAGACCCGCCGACCACGGCGCCGGACGCCACGAAGTACGGCGGCTACCTGGCCAACTCCCACCCGATCTCGATCGAGTCCATCACGCGCCGCACCGAGACCCCCGGCGAGGGCACCGGCTCACCGCGCGGGGGCCGCTCGCGGTGGCGGGGCCTGCTGCCCACGTGGGGGACGCGGTCCGCCGAGCCGGCCGAGGCGCCCACCGGCCTCAACTCCTGGGTCGCCGACCGCCTGGGCTTCGAGGCCCCCGGGGAGGGCTCCAACACCCGCCGGGTGCTCCACCGGCCGCGCCCGGGCAGCGACGAGCCCAAGGTGGTGACCCACCCCAAGACGGGGTCGCGCGCCCTGCGCCGCGAGCTGGACCGGCGCGGCGTCCTGGAGGTGTTCGCCGACGACATCGTCATGACCCAGCTGCCCACGATGACGGACGAGCCCCGGACCGTGCGCGTCCCCGACGCCGGGGGCGGGACGCGCCTGCTGACCATCTGGGCTCCGCCGACCTCCATGGAGCTGGTCCCGGAGACCCCCAAGGACTTCAACATGAAGTTCACCGACCGCTACGCCCGCGGCGCCTCGGTGCTCGCCAACCGGCTCAAGGGCTTCTTCGTGGCGGTGTCGGGCGGCATGGTGACCCGGACCCCGGGCGACGCGGTCCGGGTCGACGCGCCCTACTTCGAGACGCGCTTCCAGCAGGTGTGGTCCACGGGCCGGGGGCGTTCGGGCAACACGTGGGACGCCCACCTGTTCCACAGCACGGACACGGCCGTCTACCGGACCCGGCGGACGATCGCCGTGTGGCTCGACGGGGACGCCGAGCCCACGTACTTCGACGCGTCCTCGCTGGAGGCCGTCACCGCCGACGACGTCCGCCGCCTCGACGGGGAGCGCCCCGAGACGGAGCACCTGGAGCGGACGGGCGACCCGTTCCTGGACCGCGAGGGGGGTCCGACCCACTTCGGCGACGCGCTGGTCCGCGACGTGACCCACGCCGACGGGTCGGAGGTGCGCACCGAGGACGGGGAGCTCCCGCAGTCCTTCTTCCGCGACTTCGCGCACAGGCTCCTGACGGAGATCGACCGGGAGTACCCCGGCCTGGTGCTGCCGCACCTGGCGGTCCCCGGCGCCCCCGAGCCCGCGCGCTCGCACGCGGGCTGGAACCACCGGCGCAACCGCAGAACCGCCGAGCTGAACACCGAGAAGGTCCTGGCCCAGGTCAACTCCTCCTCCTTCCGGGCCGACCGCGACGCCTGGCTGTCCGGCCAGGTCGAGATCAAGCTGGTGGAGACGAAGTTCCTGCCGTTCCGCAACGAGATGCGCGAGCGCAGGTTCACCGTGCCGGACCACATCTCGGTGTGGCCGCGGGTCCGGGTCACCGGCTACTCCGAGGCCACCGCCCCGCTGGACTCCTCGCACACCGGCAGCACCACAGGGGCGTCCTCGGGCATCGGCCGCAAGTCCGACAAGGTCACATCGGTCACCGCCGAGGGCCGGACGGGGGTGACCCTGCGCAGCATCTCCGCCGGCGTCGACTCCTTCGGCACGCCCTCCCGGGCCGGGGGCGTGTACTTCCGGGCCGCCAACGAGTTCCGCTCGCGCAAGCAGAGCGAGTACGGGGTCTCGGCGGCCTCCGAGACCAACGTCAAGGACAAGAGCGGGAGCAGGGTGCTGTTCGCCGACGTGGAGTTCTCGGCGTGGATGGGACCCGACGACTCCGTGGTGCCGCGCTCCTCGCGGTGGGAGGCGCCGTCCCGGACGGGGATGGGGCGACAGCTCTTCGGCGACGGCGACGGCATGCCGGACCCGGTGCGGGCCCGGGTGGAGCTGCACACCCCGCGGACCGGCCGGCGGTTCACCCTCGACACGCCCCCGGCGCAGGCCCCGGAGCCGCCCAGGAGGCTGCCGCCGTCCCAGGCGGAGCGGCTCTTCGACCGCGGCCCCTCGGCGTTCCTCAGTGAGAACCTGGGCCTGCTCCCCCCTCCCGCCGGACAGGGACCGGAGACCGTCACCGAGAGCGGGGAGGGCACCGAGGAGGCCGCGGACACCGCTGACGCCACGACCCCGGATCCGGGGAGCACGAACACCGGGAACACCGACACGGGGACGGGGGTCCCGGACCCGGGGAACACGGACACGGGGACCTCGGGGACCGGGACCCGGCGGACGACGGAGACGGCACCGCCCGGAGAGCGGACCACCGACGCTCCGGCCGGCCGGAGCGGCCGCCGCCGTGCCCCCGTCCCCGAGCCGGAGCTGCGGATCGACCGGACGGACCGGGCGCGGCGCCTGTCGGGGCTGTTCTCCAGCGTCCAGGCGTTCAACCCGGCCCTGATGCGCCGGGGCTCCGAGATCATCACCGTCTCCTCGCTCACCTACGCGAGCCTGGACCGCGACCACTGGGCGTTCTCCCGCGCCGCGTCCTCCCGGGAGGGCGCGGCGGCGATCATCGCCAACCACACGTCGCCGCAGTCCCTGGCCGCCTCGCCGGGGATCCAGCGGGACGGCGGCTCCCGCTTCCGGGTGCAGCTCGACGACGGCATCGCCCCGTGGCGGACCCGGCCGACCACGGTGACCTGGTACGTGCCCACCCACGTCGCGTCGGTGGTCCTGCGCGAGTTCGCGGTGATGGAGCCCAACCAGGTCAAGGAGATCTCCTACGGGTTCGGCACGACCCGGGACTCGGTCTTCAGCACGGTCCTGATCGCCCGGGGGGTGTTCAGCTCCCAGCCCACCGCGGAGACCGCGGAACAGGCACCGCGCGGTTCCTCCGCGCCCATCGCCCAGCCGGGCGTGGAGCTGCGGTACACCCCCCATGGCCACGGGCGCGGCGAATCCACCTCCGTGTCCTTCCGCACCCGCAGGGAGGTCAAGTTCACCGGTTCCACCTTCGAGTTCGTCACCCACGGCGTCGTCCTCCAGGCCACCGAGCACAAGAAGGACTTCGACTTCCTGTTCTCCGTCCCGCGGTCTCCCGGGACCGGCGACCACACGGCGTGGACGTCCCAGGTCCGCGACGCGCAGAAGGTGATGGTCCCCGCGCTCTGGGTCTTCGCGGAGGGGCTCGTCGACGACCACCTGACCTGGGGGCCGGACGGCCGGGTCCACAAGAGCCCGCACCCGCCGCCGCGGGGGCCGCACCGGCAGATGGTGCTCAAGCCGGACCTGGCCGGGAAGGGCTACGACTCCCGCCCCGTCCAGGTCGCCTCCCTCGTCTCCGAGCTGGAGCAGCGGCTGCGGCGGGGAGGCTGGGAGCTGACCACCCACTCGCGCGAGGACCTGATCGAGACGGTCACCTCGGACCTCAACCGCGGGATGACCCACCTGTCGGGCATCGAGGTGCGCGTGGTCCCGGCGAACACGCTCGTCAACGGCCGGTCGCGGACGGCCACCCTCGACCTGGACCTGCGCCCGCTGGGGTCCCGCGTGGAGCAGATCGGCGGGAAGATGGAGTTCGTCGACCGCAACATCAAGGCGACCTCCTCCTCCGAGAAGGAGACCACGTTCCGGGGGTACGGCCACGGCGCCGGCATCGACCTTCTTGCGCCCATCGGCAACCGCGAGGACCCCGCCACGGGTCGGCAGGTCGGCGCGATCAGCGCCGGCGGCACCCCCGCGTACCGGCAGCAGACGCTGGTGGAGGACTCCTCCTCGCGGAACCGGACCCGCGAGGAGACACAGGAGCGGGTCGTGTTCACGCCCTTCGCCGTGGTCACGACGCCGACCCGGGTGGACGCGAGCCTGCGCATCGGCGACCAGGTCTTCACCACGTCGGTCCTGGACCGGCAGGCGCAGGCGGTCTACCCGCTCCCCTACCTGGAGACGCTCGGCCCCGGCAACGGCTCCGCGCCGACCGGGACCCCGTACACCCCCGCGAACTTCGACCACACCGGGACCGAGACGTACCCGGACGACTGGGCGGACCTGCACCGGGGGCGCGACGGGCGCGGGTACCAGGACGGCACGGCGGGGCTCGACTCCGTGCCCGTGGCGATCGAGGGGGAGGGCCGCGGCGTGCTCGACGCGGCGGTGGTCAACGCCGCGCTCCTGGCCGGGTGGACGCGCACGGGCGGCCCGGGCCTCCTGGACCCCGCCGAGGTCGACGCTGCGGCCCGGTTCCTGGACCGGAGGATCACGGACCTGGAGCGGGCCGCCGGGATCACCGTCCGCCGGCACGAGATGCTGCTGCTGTCCCTGACCCCCGAGGCCACGCAGGACGCCGCGGTGCTCGCCGAGTACGGCGACACGGTGGTCAAGACGCGGGCGCTGCTGAACACGGACGGCGCCGTGATCGAGGGGGTGAGCAGCGAGAGCCGCGCCCGGGACTCGGACCAGGAGGGCGTCCGCCGGTCCCAGAACACCTCGGAGAACCGGGCGCAGAACGCCGGCCTGGGCGGCCAGGTCACGGAGACCGCGCGCCCGGCGGACCGCCTCCGGGAGAACCTCGACGCCGACAACGCGGCCCTGAGCGGGGCCAAGGACGGGGTGTCGTCCGGCCAGCGCGAGGGGGCGCTGGCCGAGGGGCCGGGGACCAGGCGGATGTTCCTGGTGCGGGTTCCGGCCCGGTGGCTGGTGTGGGCGGAGAACTCCGCCGAGCCTGGGACCCCGCCCGTGGGGAGCCAGAGCGACTCCTCCGTGCTGCGGTGGGTGGACGAGGACCGGGCGCGCGCCTGGGGGCTGGACACCGGCGCACCGGAGATCGACCGGTACGCGGAGGCGGAGGCGGCCTTCGCCAAGGCCGACGCGGCCTATATCAAGGCGCGCGGGGAGCTGTTCGAGTTCGTGAACCGGGTCGACCCGGACCTCGCCGACGACACGCTGCGCATCGACTACCAGGAGCGGGACGAGCGGTACCGCGAACTGGAGGAGGCCAGGGACCGGGCGATGCGGGAGATGGTCGACGCCCTGCGCGACCTGCGCGCGCTCAACCCGCGGACGGCGGAGAGGCCGACGGAGGCGCCGATGGAGGAGCCGGCGGAGGAGATCACGGAGACACCGGTGGAGGAGCCGGGGGTAGAGGGTCCCCCGGTAGAGGAGCCGGTCGAGGAACCGGTCGAGACACCGGTCGAGGAACCGGTCGAGGAACCGGTCGAGGAACCGGTCGAACCCCTGGTGGAATCCCCGGTGGTCACGGAGAGCAGGGACACCCGCGAGGCCCCGGCCGAGGAGGCGTCCACGAAACCGGTGGACACCTCCGGCGAGGAGACCGCCGTGGTCCCCGGTGAGGAGACCGCGGTCGCTCCCGACGAGGAGACCACCGTGCCCCCGGCGGAGGAGACGGTCGCGGACCCGGCGGAGACCACGGTGGTCGATCCGTCGGTGGAGACCACCGAAAACCCCCTCACCCGCCACGAGGAGGAACACGGCCCCCGGGAGACGGAGAAGGCAGAGGAGGGTGACGCCGAGAGCGACCTCTACGACGCCACCCCGCCCGGCTCCCCCCGGGGCACCCCCGTTCACGTCCCCCTGCCGGACCCGCCGGTCGACCCTGCCGTCACCGACCCCGAACCGGAGCCGGAGGGCATCGGGACCACGAAACCCGCTGAAGGAGAACTCCCACCGCTCGAACCGGAGGTCACGGTAACGGCCTCGGAGGAGGGCACCACCCGAACCGAGGGCGGGGAGGAGGAGTCCGCCCTCCCCGCGCCGGAGCCGCACACCACCACGGCTGCGGAGACCACCGAACCGGAGAGCCGTGCACCCGAGTCCCCGGCTCTCCCCCTCCCCCACGAGACCGGCACCTCACCGACCACGGACACCGCCGACCGGACGGGCCTCGGGCCGGACGAGAGCGGGCGCGGCACGGACCCGGCCGAGGTGACCGCACCGGCCGAGGGGCCGGGGGTCCTGGGCTCCGACGGCATCCGCCGGTTCCCCGGTGAGGCGGGCCTTCTGGAATACGGCGAGCTGCTGCACGATCCGGACTTCAACCCCAACACCCACGACGCGCTCCCGCCCCGCACCCGCCGGTACGTGCACGCGTACACCGCCAGCAGCTGGATCAGCCAGTTCTCCCGCCTCGAACCCCTCAACGAAGCGACCGTCCGGGCCGAACTCGACCGCCGCCGCGAACAGAGCCGTTCCCGCCCCGGCTGGCAGTTGTACGAGGCCAACAACGGCCGGTGGCCCGCCCTGCACACCCTGCCCCACCTCCTCAACAGCGGCAGGCTCACCCCCGAACAGGAGGAGATCGTCCGCGACGTCCTCGACTCCCGCCACCCCGAGGCCGCCCTGGAGAACCTCTACCGCGACGCCGGACCCGCGGGCGAGATCGCCGAAACACTCCCCGACAAAAGAGGACAGGGCTTCTACCCCGACGCGCAGCACGTCCTCGACATCATCGAGCACCTGGACGACGCCACCGACGCGCCCCTGCCCGAAGGCGTCGAAGCGGTACGCGGCGTGTACGGCTTCGACCACCTCGTTCCCGGCAGCACCGTCAATCCGGCCCTTCTCATCGGCCGCACCTTCACCAGCCCCGGGTTCATGTCCGCGTCCCTGGGCTCCCGCCCCAGCGCCGCCGGGGGCTCACCCACCGACCTCATTCACCTCGTCCTCCCGTCGGGGACCCGGGGCCTGTGGGTCGGCGACCGCAGCCTCCACCCGAACGAGCGCGAGGTCATCCTCGCCCGCGGCACCGCCTACCGCATCGTCTCCTACGAACCCTGGGGCCGAGGGCACATCCTGTACGCCGAGGTCCTGCCGCCGGAGCACACCGCGCCGCCTCCGACCGAGACGGCGGAGGAGGCGGACGCCGAGGAACCGGCCGGCGGAGAGGGTGCGCCCACGGTCGTGTCCGTCGGCCCGCCCGGGTCCTCGCCGACGCAGTCCGACCAGGAGCGCCAGGAAACGCTGAACAGCATGTTCTCCGACGCCCTGACCCCGCCGCCCCCGCTCCCGGGCGGCACGGAGCACACCGATTCCACGGCTGGGGAGGGACCGCGCGGATAGCGGCCCCCGCAGACCCCGCCCGGGTCCGCCGGGATCACAGGGAGGCAGCGAGCTCCCTGAGGTGATCACGACTGGCGGCCTCGTCCAGGGCGTGCTCGGTGAGGACCGCGTGGATGTCACGGTACCGGCCGACCTCTTCGGGCTCGGTGATCACCAGTTCCCGCGTGAAGGTCTCGACGATGACGGAGACCGGGCACCGGGGAGGGCTGGAAGGAGCGAACGACCTCGGCACGCAGCCGCCGAGCGTGCATCTCGCACCCTCCGGCCGACGCGCCGCCGGATTCTTGTCTCCGGCCGTCGATAATCTGCGACGAACAGCCCGAACTCGACCCCGAGCGGTCAGGCCGAACTCCGGCAGGCGCACGCCGACGGCGATCACCGACCTCACCGAGCTGTCACGCATGACTCGATCAACCCACGAAGAAGGGCAGGGCCGCCATGCTGACACAGGTCGCGGAGGGTGTACTGATCCACCGAAGCGAGTTGCTCCGGAACAACACCGTTGTCGTGCAAGGCCGGGCGGGTGTGCTCCTCATCGACCCCGGGCTCACCGGCGACGAACTGACCTGCCTTGCGAACGACCTGTCCGAGACGGGCCGACCCGTCGTGGCGGGCTTCTCCACGCACCCTGATTGGGATCACGTGCTCTGGCACGCCGACCTCGGCGACGTTCCCCGTTACGGCACGGCCCGCTGCGCGGCCGCCATGCGGGCCGTGCGGTCGGAAGCGGACTGGAAGGCCCGCGCCGCCGAGGGGCTGCCGCCGGAGATCGCCGAGGAGACACCGCTGGACCTGTACGGCCTCATCACCGGTCTGCCCGCCGGAACCGCGCGGATCCCCTGGGACGGCCCCGAAGTCCGGATCATCGAGCATCCGGCGCATTCCCCGGGCCATGCGGCGCTGCTGATCGAGGAGCGCGGGGTGCTGGTGGCCGGCGACATGCTGTCCGACGTCTTCGTTCCGATGCTCGACGACTTCAACGGCGCCGGTGACCCGGTCGAGGACTACCTCATCGGGCTGCGGCGGCTCGAGGACGTGGCGGACGACGTCGATGTCCTCATCCCCGGACACGGGTCCGTCTGCGGGGCCGATCAGGTACACGCACGGATCGAACAGGACCGGGCGTACGTACACGCCCTGCGTGACGGCGGTGTCCCCCACGACCCGCGGATCGACTCGCCCGAGCCCGGCTGGGAGTGGGTGGCTGACATCCACGCGGGGCAACTCCAGCAGCTCGACCAGAGGAGAGCGACATGAACCGCAGGGTGGAACGGCGTCGCCGGGTGCGTGAGCGCCCCGGCGGGCGGAATCGCCTGTGCGTGGGCGGTGGACTCGTCCGGGACCGCTCGCAGCCCGGCGGGCTCCCCGCTCATCCGCTCGATATCGGGCTTGGCGAAGGCCGTGAATGAGCTGCTCTGGGCCCGGGGGCGGACGCCACGGAGGAGGCCCTCCGGGACTTCCTGATATTCAACGTGTTCCCGCTGTTCAAATCCGGGATGCTCGTCTCCCGGCGCTGCATGAACTGCACGACGATACTCTTGGGGGCGCACAGCGCCGCCGGGTGGAACCACCACGTTCCGGGCGACCCGAACGGGCGGTCGGCCGACCTGGAACCCCTCGTCCACGGAGCCGACGGAACGATGATGCGCATCGACTACGACGACGTCGACGGGAACGCGGACGGCACCGTTCTCTTCGAGGGGGCGCCCTTCACGGGTGAGGTCGTCGACCACTGGCCCGACGGGACGGTGCAGTCGCTGACGACCTACCGGGACGGTGTGGAGGACGGGCCGTACCGGGAATGGCACCGCAACGGCACGCTCCGGACCGAGGGCCGCAGCGACCTGCGGCACGGTGCGGTGGGGGTCTGGCGGGAGTGGGACGCGAGCGGTCGGCTGGTCTCGGAGAAGTCGTTCGGCGAGGACGGGGAACTCGACACCGTGCGCCGGTGGGACAGGGACGGGCGGCTGGTGGAGGAGAAGGTCTTCCGGCCGGCGTGACCCGCGGAACCCGCGGGAACAGGTCCGCGGAACCGTTCCGGCGGTGGGGCCGAGGTCGGTCTTCCGGCCTCCCGGATACGTGAACCCCGGTAGGGGTCGGGCGGGGTCGGCCGTCCCACACAGAACGCGGGCGACCACCACCCCGCCGGGAGCACGACCGCGGGCGTTCGGGACGGATCGCTAAGCTGCCGGGCATGGCGATCATGCACCCCGTCTTCCGCGAGTCCGACGGTGAACGGATCCCCGGCGAGAGCCGCCCGGCGTTCATCCGCAACGGCGGCACCTATTTTCTGACCTCGCTGAAGATCTACGCCGACGGGTTGGTGGACTGCTGGGGCCTCGTGGACCTGGCGGGGTTCGCCGACAAGCTCGCCTCGGGATGGGTGGCCACCGAGTTCGAGGCGGGGGCCGAGGCGTCGGTGCACGGACTCGGTGAGTGGCGGTTCGCCGACCCGGTCTCCTACACCGACGCCGACTGCCTGCTGGCCGAGGTCCGGGACACCGTCGAGGAGCTCAACGGACGTCCCACCTCCTCCGACCGCTGCCTGGCCGCGTTGGACGCCTACCTCGCCGACCCCGATGAGGCCCGCCGGGCCGCACTGCGCGCCGCCTACCTGGAGATCCCCTGGACGCAACGGGTCTACCTGCTGGGGGACATGGACTCCAAGGACTGGCCGGTCCAGGTCCTGGCCTTCGGCCCCGGCGGCACCCTGACCGGCATGTTCGAGGGCATGACCGTCACTGAGCGGCAACACGGGCAGGCCCTGGAGTACTTCGCCCGATGGACCGCGCAGCGGGAGAGCACCCGCGCCGACACAGGGCTCGACGGCCGTTGGGAACCCCGGGCCGAGAGCGTCGTCCTGGAACAACGCTACTTCAGGAACGACGGCACCCGGCCCGAGCCGCCGATCCTGGCGCTGCGCAACGACTTCCCGGCAGCGGTGAACGTCGACGGGGCCGTGTACCCCACCGTGCTGCACGCCTACCGGGCGGCGTCCGTCACCGATCCCGCCGCGCAGGAGGCGATCCGCACGGCCGAGAACCTCGGACAGGTCGGACTCCTGGCTCGGGAGGCACCCCGTCGACCGGACTGGGCCGTGGCGCGTACCGCCGTGATGCTCCGGTTGCTGCGCGCCAAGTTCGAGCAGCACCCCGACCTGGCCGAGGTCCTGCTGTCCACCGGTGACCGGACGATCCTGTATGACGATTTCGGCTCGCCCCGGTACTGGGGGCGAACCGGAGCCGAAGGCCGCAACTGGGCGGGACGGCTGCTGGAAGTGGTCCGCGCCGAACTGTGCGCCGCCCGTGCGGGGGTCTGATAGCGGCCGCGGTCCGCGGCGCCCACCACGAGACCTGCCACAGGACGTCGCCCGAACCGTCCGCACAGCCATCGCAGGCCCCGAAAGCGCGGCCGTACCCCCTGGCGCCTGACCGCCTACACCCTGGCCGGCGCCCTCGCCCACCACCTCTTCATCCTCCACGGATGAAGAGGCTTCCACCTGTGCCGGGGCGGGTCGCGTCGGCACAGGATCCTCCCCGGAGCCCGGCTCACACGCAACCCGTGTCCGACCCCCATGCCGGCCGTCTCCCATGGCGATCCGGACGCATCGAACCCGCGACACTGGAAGACTGAGCGCATGCAGGACAACCGCTTCTCGCTCACCCGTGTGAGCCTGTGGAATTACAAGAACCTCGCCAGAGTGGATGTGGAACCCGGCGGGCTGCTCATCCTGGTCGGCCCCAACGGGTCGGGCAAGAGCAACTTCCTCGACGCGCTGTCCCTGGTCGCCGAAGGGCTGCGCACCTCCCTGGATCAGGCCCTGCGCACCCGGGGCGGGACCGCCGAGGTCAGCAGGCGATTCCCCGGTCGTCGGCGTCCCATGAACGTCCGTATCGAGCTGGGTTTCACCGCAGGAGACCTCACCGGCGACTACGGGGTCGAGATCGCGGCGACGGGCGGAGGAGGGTTCCGCATCGCACACGAGTACTGCAACGTGCGCGATGCCGACCACGACACGAACCGGGCCTGGTTCGACGTCCGCAACGGAGAGCTGGCCGAGCAGTCCGAGCCGGTCATGCCGCCGGTCGACGACCAGCGGCTGTACCTGGTCTCCGCGGCAGGGATCGACGACTTCCGGGCGGTGTTCGAAGGCCTGTCCGGTATCAGCGTCTTCAACATCGTCCCGGGGACCATGCGCGAGCCGCGGACCCCGGATTCCGGAGCCTTCCTGCTGCCCGACGGTTCCAACCTCGCCAGCGTCCTGCACCGCATGGCCCCCGGTGCCCGGGAGAGGATGACGGAGTACCTGGCCGGTATCGTGCCCGGTCTACTGGGCGTATCCCGCAAGGATCTCGGCACCTGGGAGACCCTGGAATTCCTCCAGGACGTCCATGCCTCCGACGGCCCCCAGCGCTTCCCCGCACAGTCCATGTCCGACGGCACCCTGCGCGCTCTCGGAGTCCTGGTCGCCCTCTTCTCCGACACCGGTCGCACCCGCAGCACCATCGGTATCGAGGAACCGGAGAACGCCCTGCATCCCGCCGCGTCCGGGGTACTGCTGGACGCACTGCGCGACGCCGCCGAACGGCGCCAGGTCATCATCACCAGCCACAGCCCGGACCTGCTGGACCGGGACGACCTCCTGCCCGAGGAGCTGTGCGCGGTTCGTTCGATGGGCGCGCAGGTGCGGATCGGGCCGCTGGACGCCGCCGGCACCATGGCGCTCCGCGAACACCTCTACACACCCGGCGAACTGCTCCGCACCGACCAGCTGCTTCCCGTACTCGAAGAGCCTTCCACCGCGCGGAGGGAGGACTGATGCCGCATCCGACCGTGGCGCCCATCGTGGAGGGGCACGGCGAAATGCCCGCCGTCCGCGCTCTCATCACCCGTACCTGCCTGGAAGTCCACGGAACCTACGCGGAAGTGACGCCTCCTTTCCGCCTTGATTCCGCGAAGATGCGCAAACCCGAGGAACTGGCCAAGGCACTCCGTGTGCAGGCGGCGCGTGTACCGGGGGCGGCAGGTGGTGTTCTCGTGCTGCGCGACGGTGACGACGCCGACACCACGTGCCCTGTCGAGCTCGCAGTCTCCATGGCTCCGGCGCCGGGGACGGTGCCGGTTCCCGTGGAGGTGGTGATCGCCCGGCATGAGTACGAAGCGTGGTTCCTGGCTGCGGCCGAGTCACTCCGCTCACATCCTTGCGTCCTCGATGACGCGACGGCACCACCGGATCCCGAAGGGAAGCGGGACGCGAAGGGAGTGCTGCGGACCATCATGAACGAGTCCTACAAGGAGACCCTTCACCAGGCGAAATTCTCCGCCCTCATGGACATGGACCTGGCCATGGAACGGAGCCGTTCCTTCCGCCGCATGGTCAGTGCGGTCGGCTCCCTCCTCGGGTGAATCGGGCGAAGACGCGTCGGTCGGTCTCGGCGAACTGCGCGTCGGCGCGAGCAGTCCGACCGATATCGCGCGACACGAGGAGTTCCGCACCCGAGTGCAGAAGGTCCACCGCACCACGGCCGGAGGGCATTGCTGGGCCCGGGCCACAGGGGGTGACGGCCGCGGTGACCCTCTCGCCCCGACCACAAGGGGTTGCTGCCGGTCCCGGAGCCTCAGCCACAGCCGGAGGGCGACGCTCGGCCCCGGCCACAGGGGGTGGAGGCCGCGGTGGCCTTCCCGCCCCGACTCCAGGGGGTTGCTCCCTGTCCCCGGGGCCCCAGCCACAGCCGGAGGGCGACGCTCGGCCCCGGCCACAGGGGGTGGAGGCCGCAGGAGGCCTCCGGCCCCGGCCGCAGGGGGTGTCGGTAGAGCGGAACGCGACCCCGGCCGCAGGGGGTGAGGCGGACTGTGAGGTTTTTCCAGGACGGTCACCATCTGGAAACGGCGGTGTGCGGGCGCTGGCTCAGAAGTGTTGTGCTCCACCGGTCACCGTTTGGGAAGGTACAGACCCGGGCCGGGCGTCGATCCGTCCCCGCGTACGGGGTCCGGCAGATTGCCGGGCGGTCGCGTTTCCTGCGCGCCCGGGGTGGTGGGGGTTTTCTCAGGGGACGGGTCGGTGCCAGGCGGCACGCTCAGCCACAGGTCCAGGGAAAGAACGCTCCGACTGGAAACAGGCTGTTGCTCAGACCTCGCTTGTCACCTCAGCCGCCTGCGGTAGTGACCCCGGCCCCGATCGCCCTCCCCGACCCCAGAGGGTGAAACCCGCGCATACCCACGGCCCCGGACACAGACCGGAGGGAGGACCGGGACCTCCGCTTCCGGGAGCGAAGGTAGAGCGTCCACGCGGCCCTGGCCCGAGAGGGGGCAGGGAGAGGAGTGCCCGCCGGCCTTCACTACTCGGGGGGAAGGTGTGCGGGACCGTGCCGCTTCACCCCGCTGGGTCTGGGGCCGCGTGCATGTGCCGGTCCACCCTCGGGAGCGGGGGGCGCGGTCCTTCCTCCGGTCTGGGGCGCAGGTCGCGGTTCTCCCTCCGGGCTGGGGCCGGGGGGCGCGGGTGCCTGCCGCCTGCACCCCCTTGGAGCGCGGGTGGCGGTTTTTCCTTCCGAGCCGGGGCCAAGGCCCCGGGGTGGGCGCGGCCTCCACCCCCTGGCGTGCAGGCCGTGGTTTTTCCTCCCCCTCACCCCCTTCGGTGCGGGAGGGCGCTGACGGCGGGGGTCACCCCGGTTGTGGTCGGGCTTTCAAGCGAGGTCTGTGCAACCGCGGGTTTGCAGTCGGCGCGTCGTTACGTGGACCTGTGGCCGGGGATGTGCGCTGGACCCCGACCCGTCCCCTGAAAGCGCACCCCCACCACTCAGGACGTGAGCCCAACGCAACCGCCCGGTGCTCTGCCGTGCGCCGACTGCGTGGGGACGGGTCGACGCCCAGCCCGGGTCTGTACGTTCCCACGGGGTGACCCGAGGAGACCAACGGTTCCTTCCCCAGACTCCCGAACGCCGCCCTTCCCAGATGGCAGGCCACTTGGAAACCTGCTCTTGCTGTTTCACCCCCAGGGGCCCGGACCCAGTCCCGCTCTACCCACACCCCCCGGGGTCGGGGCCGGAGGCCCCCTGCCGCCGTCACCCCCTGCGGCAGAGGTACTGCGACGCCCTCCGGCTGTGGCTGGCCACTCCGGTCGGGTGGGAAACCCCCTGGACTGCGGGTTTGGTGTCTTCCGGGTTGGGTTGAGGGGCTGGGGGACGGCTCCCCGGGAGGCGACTCCCCGTGTACACCCGCGCGTTGCCGGAAGCATGGGTGCCGATCACCCGGCGGGGCTAGAACGTGGCCGGGGGACGCATGCGGTTCCGGTCAGGCGGGGCCGCGCCCCCGCACGGGAAGGAACGCCGATGTCCGACGACCACCTGACAGTGCTGCCGGAAGATATGGCGCGGGCCGGCGAGGACCTGCGCGAACCCGGTCGGCTCGTGCGCGAGGCCTTCGCCCGGCTGCGGACGGCCCGGCAGTCCCTCGGGGCGGTCTGGGGGTCGGGCGATGACATCTCGGACTCCCTGACGAAGAACCTCACCCCCATGATCGAGACGCTGGACGAGTACGGCGAGGCGCTGCCCACGGCCTTCGACCAGGCGGCCGACCGGACGCTCCAGATGGCCCGCAACTACGAGGTCAGCGAGGACTACGCCTTCGACGTCAGCAGCGACCTGGGCTCCGGGTCGGGCTACGGCGGGGGTGGTGGCGGCCGCAACGGCTGACGGTCCGGGTGAGGCCTGTGACGCCGCGGAGCGGCCCCCTGGAGGGGGACGCTCCGCGGCGTCGTGGGGCAGGTGCGGGTCAGCCGTCGTCGCGCGGCTTCCAGGTGCGTCCCCGGCCCGCCTTGCGGGGCTTGGCGGGCTGGGGGCGGTAGGCCGGGGAAGCCTCCTCCTCGGCCACCGGGGCGGGCTCCGGGTCGCGCGGCTCCGCCCGGTCGCGGACGGCCGCCTTGCGGCGCGGACGGACTGCGGCCGCCGCCGGGGCCCGTTCCGGTCGGGTTCCGGGGGAAGATGCCGCGGAGCCTGCCGGGACCGGTACGGACACGGGCTCGGCGGCCTGCTGTTCCGGGACCTCCGGACGGTCCACCCGGACCACGCGGACCCGGCCGGCCTTGCGGCCTGGGGCGCGCTCGTGGCGGACCCGGGTCCTCTGCTCCTCCTTCGGGGCGGGAGCCGCAGGGGCCGCGGGAGCGGCGGGCACCATGGGAGCCGCGGGAGCGACGGGTGGGGACGGAGGTGCGGGCGGGGCCGGGGCGGCGGCCTGGGGTGCCTCTCCCCCGGTCTCGGCGCCGTCCGTGTCGGGGGGTGTGACGGCGGGAGTGTCCCGCACGGGCTCCGGGGTTTCGGCCGGAGCGGGCGCGGGGGCGGCTGCGGGGCTCTCCGGTGCCGGGGTCGCCCCGTTGAGGGCGGCGAAGGCGTCCTCCTGCTCAGCGGGGGTGTCGCGTGAGCTCCGTCGGCCGGTCGGGGACGCGTCGGCGTCCTCCTGCCCGGCGGGGGTGTCGGCCTCGGCGGGCGGGACGGTCGGGGCTTCGTCGGTCGTGTTCCCGGTAGGGGCAGGGGCGTCGTCGGGCTCCGGTGTGCCGGGGGCCTCGGCGGGCGGGGTGGCGGAGTCGTGCGGGGCCGGTTCGCGGGCGGGCTCTTCCTGGGCTGGGGTCTCGTCCCACCAGGAGTCGTCCTCGGCGTCAGCCGTGGTGGTCGCGTCCGCCGCGGTGGTCGTGTCCGCCGCGGTGGTCGTGTCCGCCGCGGTGGTCGTGTCCGTCGTCGGCCGGCGCGCGGGCGTGTCCGTGCCGGTCTCGGCGTACTCCCCCTCGCGGAGCGCCCGGAAGGCGGCGTCCACGGTGGCCCCGTCGTCCGGGACGGGTTCGGGGTCCAGAGCGGTTTCGGGCTCCGGGGCGGCGGCGATGCTCTCCCCGTCGTCGTCGGCCGCGGAGCCGGCCGCGGCCTCCTCCTCCCAGGCGCGGGTGAGCCGTTCCCAGGCGGCGTCGTCGCCCACCCGCACGAAGGCGTCGTCATCGTCCCAGTCCTCCGCGACCAGCACCGGGCGCGGCTCGGCGGCCCCCCGGTTCCGGAAGGACGGCCGTACCGGCCGTTCCGACCCCGAGTGGTCCGCCGCGTGGTGGGCGTGCACGGCCGCGTGGACCTCCTCGGCCGTCGAGCCCGGCCAGGAGCAGTGGAACAGGGTGGCCAGCGGCTGGCTGGTCTGCGAGATGAGCCCGTCCGCGTCGATCGTGCAGTTGCCGCCCAGCGGCCAGCTCCCGAGGATGACGGCGGTGACGCCTCGGTGCTGCCCGTGCAGCAGGAGGCCGGACAGGGCGTGCTCGTGCTGGGCCTCGGGCGCGGAGATGATCAGGGCGAGCGGGGCCCGGTCCTCCTCGGCCATGGCGTGGAGTTCGGTGGCGAGCACCGCCAGCGCGTCCTCCGTTCCGGGGACCAGGGTGACCGGCTCGCACGGACGGTCGCGCAGCAGGTCGCGGCCGGTCTCGCCGAGCAGCCGGACGGCCTCGTCCTCGGTGATGAGGATCCGCACCGCGAGAGGTTCGGTCGGGTCGAGGGCGTTGGCGATCAGGCGCCGGGCCGCCCCGTCCGCCCCCTTGCCGGTGAGGCCCAGGCCGGGGACGTGGTCGAGTTCGACGGTGACCCGCTCGTCGATCTCGTCGCCGGGCTCGGGGCGCGGCGGGACCGGCGGCAGCGCCAGGCGGCGCGGGCGGCCGGTGAGGCGCCGGGGCAGGCTGAGCGCCATCCTGGGGACGAAGGAGCCGCGCTTGCCCAGGAGGTAGCCCCCGGCGAGGCCGGCGAACCCCACGAACCCGGCGACCGCGCCGTCGGGGATCTCCAGGACGACGACGCGGGGTCCGTCCTCCTCGACGGCGGCGGCGTTCTCGACGGTGATGAGGGACCGGTCGGCCTCCTCCTCCGCTGCGGCGACACCGTCGCCGGTCTCCTCCGGGGCCGTGTCCGTGCCGGCCTCCTCCTGCGGGGCCGGAGTGGAGGCGGGAGCGGGCGCGGGGGCGAGGGTGTAGGCGATCTCGACGCGGCGCTGGCTCTCGGCGGGCCCCTCCACCGGCTGCTCGGCCCCCCTGCCCGTGACCTCGGTGTCCGGGGCGTCCTCCCCGAGCTCCTCCTCCAGGTAGTCGGCCACCGCCTGGGCCCGCTCCCGGGACAGCTCCCGGTTGCGGTCGGCGTTGCCGCTGGGGTCGGCGTGCCCGGTGATCGCGACGGGGACGTTCTCGTCCCAGTGGTCCCCCAGCATCTCGACGGTGGGGGCGAGGTCCTCCCGCATCCGCTCGGTGAGCTCGGCCGATCCGACCGCGAACCCGCTGATGGTGCGGGTGCGCTCAACCGGCCCCTGCTCCGCGGTCTCCTGCGGGGCCGCGGGGGCGCCCTCCTCCCGGTCCGGCGACTCCTCGTCCTGGGCGACGGTGTCGGCGAAGGCGGCGGCGGGGCTGACCGCGGTGGCCGCGACGGCGGTGGCGGCGATCGCCTGGAGCGGTCCGAACGGGCGCAGGCGCAGGGGCACGCCCCGCAGGCGGGCCACGGCCTCGGCGGCGAGCGCCAGGGCGAACATCCCCCACAGCGCCCACAGCGCGGTGATCAGCACGGCGGCGGGCACGCCCGGGGGCAGCCGCCAGCCGCGCAGGTGGGCGAGGGCGACGTCCCAGGAGGGGAGCGTGTCGGGCCAGGCGGCGTGCCACAGCAGGACGTAGGGGACGCCGACGAGGAAGGCGAGCGCGAACACGGCCGCGCCGAGCCTGTTCAGTGGATGCATGTCCGCCTCACAAAGGTGCTCAGGGGGTCGTCGTCTGTGTGTAGGGACGTGCCGTGGCGGTCGTCTCGACGGTGGTCGATCCGGCCGGGACGAGGGTGAAGGAGTAGGACATCGTGCAGGTGACGGTGACGGTGTCGCCGGAGACGCTGACGGTCCCGGTGGCCCCGGCGGAGGAGAGGAAGGCCTGGGCGGCGGCGGACGCGGCGGCCGGGTCCAGCGGGACCTCGTCGGCGCCCTCGCGGTAGGCGTTCCAGTCGAGCTGCTGGGCGCCGACCCGGGCGGCCTCCTGGGCGAGCGTGGCGGTCTGGCGCCGGGCCTGGAGGAGTTCCCCGCCCTCGTAGACCAGGCCCAGGCACGCGATGAAGGCGACCGCCATCACCGCGACGAAGGCGCTGACCTGTCCGCGGTCGTCCCGCGCGGCGGCGGTCACGGCTGCCCCCGGAAGGTGTCCACGGCGACGGTGGCGCCGCCCTCGATGGTCTGGCCGCCGGGAAAGGCGACCCCGTACAGGTCGGAGAAGTCCACCGTGCAGTGGACGGTGACGGAGACCGCTCCCCCGGCGGCCAGGCCGCCGTGGTCGACGGTGGTGGTGTGGTCGGTGCAGGCCATGCCCTGCTCCTGGAGCCCGGCGGCGGCGATGGCGGTCGCCGTGGAGGAGGCGGCCGTGGGGGTGCGCTCCAGCGAGGCCGCGCGGGCGGCGGAGTGGGCGACCTCCCCGACCGTGGCCCGCGCGTCCACGACGCGGCCGGCGAAGACCATGAGCATGGCGAAGGTCAGCAGGGCGGGTGCCAGCAGGGCCAGCTCCACCGAGGCCGAGCCGCGGTCGCGGTGCCTCACGGTGTCTCACCTCCGGGGACGAAGCGCTCGACGGGGGCCACGGACACGTGCCGCACGTTCCAGGTGACCCCGGGGACGAGGCTGGGGACGGAGCCGGTCACGGTGACGGTGACCTCCTCGGCCCCGCGTTCGACGGCGATGTCGATGTCGGACAGGACGGAGCCGGAGGGCGCGGCCGCCGGGGCGGCCGTGCCCTCCACGGTGCGCGACTGCTCGGCCGTGCGGCGTGCGAGGTCGGCGGCGACGTGCTCGCCGTGCATCCACAGGGCGGTCTGGACGACCAGCATGACCAGGAGGAGGAGCGCGGGGGCCGCGACCGCCAGCTCGGTACTGCCCCGGTCGTCTTTCTGCTGTCGCAAGGGGTTCTCCTACTCGCCGCCGATCAAGGCGATCTGCTCGGTGGCGACTCCGTAGATCACGCCGCCCGCGGTGATGGCGATGCCGACGAGTACTGCGGTGATGATCACCGTCTCGGTCGAGTAGCCGCCGTCGCCCTTGGGCAGGGTCAGCTCGGCGATGATGCGGGCGTACAGGTTCTTCATGTCGGTTCTCCGGTGACGGGGTTCAAGTGCTGAAGAGGATGAGGCTCATGGCCGGGTAGCCCAGCAGGATCAGGAATCCGGCGAACAGCAGGACGACGGGCAGGCTCATCCGTTCGGTCGCGGACTGCGCCTTGGCCTCGGTCTCGGCGAGGAACTGCACGCGCAGGGTCTTGGCCTTGGCGGAGAGGGAGCTCCGGACCCGGGCGCCGTCGGCCCCGGCCAGGTGCAGGCTGGCGGACAGTTCCGCGAACTCCGGGGTGTCGTAGCGTTCTCCCAGTTCGCGGAGCACCTGCCAGACGGGGACCCGGGTGAGGGACGCCTCCCGGAGGGCGTCGCGGATCGCGGCCATCGCCCAGCCGCCGCCGTTGGCGGAGGCGTCGGTGAGGGCGCCGCTGACGCCCGCTCCCCCGGCCAGGGAGACCACGACCAGGTCGGCGAAGCCGGACAGGGTGCGGCGCATCTCCTCCTTGCGCTTGGCCGCCTCGTCGTTGAGGGACAGGTCCGGGGCGAACCACATGAGCACCGCGAAACCCGCCCACAGCACGGGGGAGACGAACCCCGGAGGCAGCGCTCCGAAGGAGGACAGCAGCAACCCCATCACCGGCGGGAACAGCACCCCCACCACCACCCCCGCCGCCTTCTCCGCCAGGTAGCCGCCCGGGTCGCGGTCGCAGATCCTGAGGTTGCGCGCGGCGCGCTTGCCGGGCAGGCCGGCGGCGTGCAGCAGGGGGACGCCGACCCGGCCGAGCCGGGTCAGGAGGCCGCCCTCGGAGGGGCGCAGTGCGAGCCGTGCCGGGGGGCGGGGGCCGGACAGGCGCTCGGCCAGGGTCGGGCGGGCCCAGCGGGCCGCCGCCAGCGCCCACAGGGCCAGGCCCAGGGCGGCGCCGGCCAGGGCCGCCGCGGTCGTGGGGTTCACAGCGCGGCCTCCTTGAGCGGGTCGGGGGCCAGGACGCGCGGCCCGAGGGAGAAGCGGGACATCCGGGTCATCCACACCACGGCGGTGGCCCAGATGCCGCCGATGGCCGCGAGGACGATCTGGCCCAGCAGGCCGTCGAACGGTGCCAGGTACTCGGGGTTGAACAGGAGCATGAACGCCGCCATCCCCAGCGTCGCGCCCATGATGATGCGCGAGGAGGTGCGCAGCCGCGCCCGGCCGGCCGCCACCTTGACCAGCATGGCGGCCTGGTCGCGGGCGGACTCGGCCAGGGCGCCGAGCAGGACGCCGAGGTCGGTGGCGTGCCGGGTGGCGGCCATCGCCAGGGCGGAGGCGACCAGGTCGCCGGTGGGGTTGTCGACGGTGCGGGCGAAGGTGTGCAGCGCGTCGCGCGGCTCGCGGCCGCGGCGCATGTCGTCGGCCAGCCGCTGCACGGCCCCGCGCAGCGGTTCGGGGGCGATGGGCGCGGTGGCGGCGACCGCCTGGTGCAGACCTGAGGACCCGGCCATGAGGTCGCGCAGCATCTCGGTCCAGGCGGCGACCGCCTCGACCCCCTCGACCTGCTGCTTGTGCTCGGCGTCGCTGCCCAGGACCTGCGGGGCCCACCAGACCGCGGCGGCGGCCAGCGCTCCGGCCACCGGCCAGCCGGTCAGGAGCCAGGCGCCGACGCCGGCGGCGGTCGCGAAGGCGACCCTGCCCGGGCGCGGGAGCGGCCGGGACCGGCCCCGGCGGAGGCGTTCGGAGAGCAGCGGGGCGGCCCAGACGAACAGGAGGAAGACGCCGAGCCCGGCGACGCCCCCGGCGGTGGCGAGCAGGAGCGTGTTCGTGTTCACCGGCCCCACCCCGCCGTCTCCGCCTGGAGCGAGAGGGGGTCGAAGCCGTGGTCGGCGAGCACGTCGAGGGTGTCCGGGCTGGGCGGGGCCGCGGCGAGGCGGCCCTGGCGCGGCGAGTAGCGGTAGATCTCGTTGGAGACCACGTTCTGCCCCTCCGCGCCCACGACCTCGCGCACGCTGGTGACGCGGCGTTCGCCGGTGGGCAGCGCGGAGACGTGGACGACCAGGTGGACGGCGGAGGCCACCAGCGACGCGGTCGCCTCCAGCGGCAGCCGCTCGGCGGACTGGGCGGCGTAGGCGCCCAGCTTGGTGAACGCCCCGGCGGAGCCGGCCGCGTGCAGGGTGGTGAGGCTGCCGTCGTTGCCCTGGCTCATGGCGTTGAGCAGGGGGACGGTCTCGCTGCCGCGGGTCTCCCCCACGATGACGCGGTCGGGCGACATGCGCAGCGCGGTGCGGACCAGGTCGGCGATGGTGATCTCGCCGACGCCCTCGATGTTGGCGGGGCGGGCCTGGAGGGCGACGCAGTCGGGGTGGGCCTCGCGGTCGCGGTCCAGGCCGAGCTCGAAGACGTCCTCGATGGTGACCAGGCGCTCGGTCGGGGGGATCTCCGAGGCCAGGGCGCGCAGCAGGGTGGTCTTGCCCGCGCCGGTGCCCCCGGTGACGACCATGTTGCGGCGGGCGCGCACGGCGGCCCGGAAGAGGGAGACCAGGGCCGGGTCGAGCGTGCCGAGCTTCTCCAGCCGGCGCAGCGACGAGTGGGTGTACCGGTGGCGGCGGATCGACACCGAGGGCTGTCGGGAGACCTCCATGACCGCGTTGAGGCGCTCCCCGCCGGGGAGCTGGAGGTCGAGGATGGGCGCCCCGGGGTCGAAGCGGCGCTCGCCGCTGGCCGACTCGGCGGCCAGGCGGCGGACCAGGGCGATGACGTCGTCGGTGTCGGCGAACAGCCCGGCGTGCAGGCGGCGGCTGCCGTCGGCGAGCCGCACCCAGGCGTCCACGCCGTTGATGTTGATGTTCTCGATCTCGGGGTCGTCGAGCAGGGGCTGGAGCGGCCCGACACCGGTGACCTGGGCGAGCGAGGCGGCGGCGATGGCGGCCTCGGTGGCGGGGGCCAGCAGGGGGCGGCCCTCGGCCAGGGCGGTGCGGGCGGCCTCGTCGAGGATGTTGGCGATGACCCGGTCGGCGCGGGCGCGGTGCTCCTGCGGGGTGTCCGGGTCCTCGCCGCGGGTCTCCTCGCTGATCCTGCGGCCCGCCTCGGCGGACACGTAGGCGACCCACTGGGCCTCCACCCGGTCGGCGCCGGGGTCGAGGAAGCGCTCGGCGGCGCGGTCCGCGAACTCGTCGGGCGGGGTCATGCGTTCACCCCCGGGGGCAGCGGCGCGTAGACGACGGGCTCGGTCCGGGCGGCGGCCAGTGCGCGCGCCAGCCGGTCGGCGGCCCGGAACAGGGGGCGCTTCTGGGGCCGGGCGATGTCCTGTTCGCCGCGCAGGAACCGGGCGGAGCGGGGGTCGTCGGGCACGCGCCCCCAGACGGCGGAGCCGAGGGCGCCGGTGATCTCGCCGACGCCGCCGCGGCCGCCGCAGACCACGACCGTGAGGTGGCGGGCGGGGAAGGACGGGGCGAGGAGGTGCTCGCGGGCGCGGCGCAGCTCGGTGAGGCGCTCCGAGACGACGAGGACGGCGTGGTCGACCCGGGCGACGAGGGCGCGGGCCGGGGAGGAGGGGGTGAGGCGGCCGAGGTCGAGGACGGCGACCGGCGCCGCCATCGCGCTGAACGGCAGGGGGTGCTGGCCCAGGAGCCGCACCGCGCCCTCGGCGGGGTCGGCGGTGATCGGCGCGGGGCAGACCCGGAGCCCGCCGGGCAGGGCCTGGGTGTGGGCCTCGGGGTCGGCGCCGCCGCCGCGGCGCATGGCGGCGGCCAGGCCGGTCAGCCCGGGCTCGGTGGGCAGGCGGCGCCAGACGGCGACCGCTCCGCCGGAGGGGTCGGCCTCCACCAGCACTCCGGGCGCGTCCCCGGGCCAGACCGCGGCCAGGGCCATGCCCAGGCTGGTCACGCCCGGGGCGCCGCCCAGGGAGAAGACGGCGACCGTCGTCGTCATCACGCCCCTCCGCGCGGGTGGACCTGCACGAGGCTGACCTGTCCGGCGGAGGCGGCCGCGGCGATGCGGGCGGCGTCGGCGGAGGAGACCAGCAGCTCGACGTTGACGGCGCCCTCGACCCCCGGGTCGGGGACGAGGGTGCGGACCAGGGCGAGGTAGGCCTGGGGGGCGCCGTCCTCCTGCTGCTCGCCGCCGCTCACGACCACGGACACGCTGGCGCCCGCGCCCAGGGAGGCGGGGAAGCGCCCGGGCTGGAGGGTGGCGCCGACCAGGGCCCGGTCGGACTCGGGGAAGGCGGCGTCGGCGCCCAGGGCGGACTCGGGCAGGACCCCGCCCTCGACCACGGGGAGGGTGAGGGTCAGGCCCACGACCTCCTCCAAGCGGGCGGCGTCCACGAAGGACAGGTCGGAGGACACCGACATCTCCGAGACGCGCAGGTCGTCCATGGTGAGGACGTGGCCCGCGGGGAGGTCGGTGTCGGCGACGACCACCCCGGTGCGGTCGTCGAGGCGTTCCAGGGCGATGACGCCGCTGAGCGCGCCCGCCGTCGTCAGGGTGAGGGCCAGCACCAGCCACCGCCAGCGCCGGGCGCCGCCGCCGGAGAGCCGCACGGCGGGGGGCTGCTGCGTCTGCCGCCCCGCCCCGGGGGGCGGGGCCGTCGTCGTCTCGACCACGTCTGTCTCAGTTCTTCTCGGTGTCAGTGGGTGTCCGTGACGAGCCCGTGGGACTCGCGGACGGTGAGGTCGACCTCGGAGGTGCTGGTGAGCTGGTCGAGGGCTCCGCCACCGCCGCCGGAGAAGCTCCACTCGGTGTCCCAGAGCACGCGGACGGTGACGGTGCGGACGCCTTCGGGGGCCGTGTCCGAGGCCGAGGTGTAGACGTGCCCGCAGTCGGGGGAGGCGGAGTCGGCGTCGTGGACGGCGGGGTCGAAGGGGGTGCCGGGGCCCTCGCACTCCACGGTGGAGCCGTCGCCCATGGTCCACAGGGTGCGGGCGGGGGTGGCGGTCACGGTGAGGGAGGAGTCGCCCAGTTCGGCGGAGGTGGACTCGGCGCCCCAGCTCTGGGGGTCGACCCACAGCCACAGGGGGGTGTTGACCAGGATGAGGGAGTCGGTGCCCGGGGAGGTGGCGATGGTGGGCTCGGGGAGCTGGAAGGAGGCCATGGCCTCCTCGATGCTGGTGAGGGGGTCGGTGCCCTCCTCGCCCCGGGCGGCCTCCTCGAAGATGCGGTCCCAGTCCATGGAATCCCAGTCGACCATGTTCTCCCAGTCCATGGACTCCCAGTCGATGGCGTCCCAGTCGACGTCGGCGTACTCGTCGGAGCCGCCCGCGCCGCCGGTCCCCCCGGAGCCGCCGGTGCCGGGGGTGCCCGGGACGCCGCCGTGCTCCAAGAGCCAGCGCAGCAGGATCTGGCAGCCGTTGCCGCCGGAGGTGCCGCACTCGACGCTGCCGAGGAAGGAGCCGTCGTCGGCGTGCGCGGGTGCGGCGCTCAGGGTCGCCAGCACCAGGGCGGCGGCGGCCGCGGCAGCGGCGGGGGGTAGGGGTCTCAACATGATCCGGCCTCCCAGATGCGCAGTTCGGACACGCGCCAGGCGAGTCCGTCGTGGATGAGCGTGGCGTCGACCTTGCGGGGGCCCGCCGTCCCCGCGGAGCCGCCGGTCCGCCAGGCGGAGTCGTCCACGCAGTCGGCGACGACCGCGAGTTCGGGGCTCTCGACGGTGACGGCCGGGTCGAGGACGGGCTCGCCCTCGGCGTTCCCGCCCGCGGCCGCCTCGTCGAGCGCGGTCCGCATGATCTCCCGGGCGGCCCCGACCGCGTGGTCGTCGAGGGCGCGCGAGGCCTCCTCGTCTCCGTGGGAGGCCGCGACCACCGCGTCCCACATCCCGGTGTAGGCCGCCAGCGCGGCCTCCTCGTCACCGCCGGCGGCGGCGGTGGGCGCGGGCCGCGGTTCCGTTCCGGCGCCGTCCGTCTCCGCGGCGGGTGCGGAGCACCCGGCGGCGGCGAGGAGCGCGCAGACGGTGAGCGCCAGGCGGGTCGAGCCGGATCGCATCGCGGCCTGTTCCCTTCGGTGTGCTCCGCCCGGGCGGGACGGGGGTGGGGGGTGGGGAAGCGGCAGGTGGGGCGGGTCCGCGGGGGGACGGGCCGACACCGACCGATGTGGGTTTGCGTGTGTTTCACGCTCTCTCAGCGTGAGAGTACCGAGAGCGCACAGTACACAACAACCCCCCAGAACAAGAAATAGGCCCTACACAGGGGGGATTCGACGCAACCGAAAACCGAAGGCCCGGTGGATCGCACAGAAACGGGCAGCCGAATGGCTGCGTGGGCCGGTGTCGCGGCACCTCCGCGCTCCGGCGCGGCGGTGCGGACGGCCCGCGCCCGTTCCTCTGGCCTACCCCCGGATCCAGGGTGGAACACCTGCCCCACGGGGAGACCGGCACGGAATGAACCCCGGGGGATCACCCGGCGAAGTCTCGGCCTCCCGACCGGCACGAACGCGGCGCTCGAACGAAGTCCAACGTTTCCGTGACACACCAACATGAACAGAAAGGGAAGAACCACCACTTCCACATGCACGGTTCGTGGTGCTAACGTGACCCCACTCCGCGGGCGGGTCGAAGGGGAGGGGATCGGGCGTGCCGCTGGATCCCAACATGTCCGACTCCAGCCGCAAGGCCATCCAGGTCCTGACCGGCATCGAGGTGCCCACCGCCGACCCTCCGGCGATGCGCGCGGCGGCCGAGATCTACGACGGCCTCTGGTCGAGGCTCTCCCAGGACCTCAAAGATCTGATGAACACCGTGCGCGGCCGTGTTCGCCGGAACTTCGGCGGCCGGGCGTCGGATTACTACGACCGGTCCATCAACCAGTTCACCCAGGGCGAGAACGACTACCTGGGGTCGGCGGCGGAGATCTCCCGGACCCTGTCCGTGGAGCTGCGCAAGGGCGCGGCCAACGCGGAGTACATGTCCGCGATGGTGATGGTGCAGTTCGCCCAGCTCCTCGTGGAGATCGCCTGGGCGATCGCCATGGCCAAGTTCACCTTCGGCGCGACGCTGAAGTACATCCCCATCTTCAAGATGATCCGCAGCCTGGCCATGCAGCGGGTCCTGGCCTGGTTCCTCCTCACCGTGCCCGGCCACCAGATCATCAGCCAGCTCTTCGCGAGCATGGACAGCGTCATCCAGCGCATCCAGATCGCCAACGGCACCCGCGACACCTGGGACCACGACCTCACCAAGGGGGCCCACGTCGGCGCGGTGATGGAGGGACTGGTCTCGGCCGGGCTGTCCGGGCTGGTCGGCGCCGTGTTCGACAGGCAGATCGTCAACCTGATCAACAACCGGATCGACGTGCTGGGGGGCCTGCCCGACCCCGTGCCCGTGCCGCCGGTGGGCAGGGGCGTGCCCGAACCCCTGCCCACGCCCCCGCCCCTGCGCGACATCGACGACGTGGCGCCGCCGCCCGCGGGTTCCGGACGGCCCGACCCCGTGCCGTCGGCGCAGCCGGACCCCCCGCCGCCGCGGCCGGACGTCCCCCCGACCGGTCCGGACGCCGACGTCCCGCCCCCTCCCCCGGGCGGGGGGCGCCCCGACCCCGACCCGGTCCCCCGGCCCGACCCGTCGCCGACGCCGCGCCCCGATCCGGCGCCGGTCGGCGGCCCGGTCCCCGTTCCCGGGGCCGGGACCTCCGGGCGCGGGCTCAACCGCGACCTCGCCGACGTGTTCTCCCGGCACCGGGACGAGATGGCGGTGCCGTTCGGCTCCAACGCCCCGCCCGGGGCGACCGCCTGGAACAACGCCGCCAACCGGGCCCGGTTCCGCGAGGACATGGCGGGGGTGTTCGAGCGCAACTTCGGCGCCTCGCTGGGGGCCGACCAGGCGCGCCGCCTGGGCTCCGACTACGCGGACACGCTGGTGCGCACCTGGAACACCCCGGACGCTGGGGCGCAGCTATCGCGCACCCTGGGCGACCACCTGCCGCCGCCGGTGCGCGAGCACCTGTCACGGCTGCCCCAGGACATGCTCGACCCGGTGTACCAGCACTTCCGGAGCAAGGGGATGTGGTTCACCCAGCTCGGGGTCGGCGCGGGCTCGGGGGCCGCCGAGGGCTACCTGGGCGAGGGCCTGGGCAACGCCGCCATGGGCGAGGGCTTCAAGGCGTCGGTGTACTCCGCCACGTCCGGCGCGAGCATGAACACCGTCCAGCAGGTGTCGACCGACTCGGCGCTGGCCGGCATCGACGCCCTGAGCGGCTCCCCGGCCCCGGACACGCAGACGGTGCCGCCGCCCGGGGAGGACACCCGCCCCGGCCCGGAGCCGGTCGCCGACCCGACGCGGAACCGGGTGCCGACGCAGACCGCCGACGGCGCGGGCTCCGACCAACCGCCGGGGCCCGGATCCGGTTCGGGGCGCGGCGGGACGGACATCGTCGTGGACCTCGGCCGCGGCGACCGGAACGACGACCCGGACTCCGACGGCGGCACGCCCGTCCGGAGTGAGGACGGCGCGCGCACGGACGACGAGGACGGCCGCGTCCGGCCGCCCCGGCCCCAGGACGGGCCGGTCGCGCCGCCCGAGACCGGCGGTCCCGCGCGTGCGCTGGAGCAGCCGCCGTCCCCGGAGCGCTCCGGGGACGGCGCCCCGGAGGCGTCGCAGGACACCCGGGGCCACCAGGAGCGCCCGCCCGCGCCGGGCCGGGGCGGGGAGGCCGATGGGGCTCCCGCACCGTCCCCGGACGGCCCGCCCGCCCCGGTCGGGATCGACGGCCGGGAGGAGTTCGGGGATGCCCCGGAGTACCCTTCGGACCCTCTCGGGTACGACGTCCGCACGCCCGGTTCCGGCGAGGGCGAGGGCCGGGAGTCCGCGCCGCCTCCCGGAACGGACGGCGCCGTGCGCACCGACCGGCCGGGCCAGGAGCAGGCCGGGGGTCCGGCCGCCGCCCCGCCGCCCGTGGTGGCGGGGGGCGACCGCGGCGCGCCCCAGCCCGGCCAGCAGCAGGGCGGTACGGGCGGCCAGGGCGGCGACACCCGCACGCAGCGCACCGGGGACGGGGCGCGCGCGAACGGGGAGGGGCACGGCCCGGCCCCGGTCGACCCGAACACCCCCGTGCCGACGGAATCCGGCCCGTCGGCCCCCCACGGGCAGGACTCCAGCACGCCCGGTTGGGGCGAGGGCGAGGGCCGGGAGTCCGCGCCGCCTCCCCCCGGGACGGAGGGCGGCGGGCGCTTCGAGGTGCCGCCGACCTCCACCGGGGAGCCGTCGACCGGCGAGGCTCCCCCGCCGCCCGTCGAGGGCACCGAGTCCCGCGAGGCCGCCGCGGAGGAGGCACCCGCGCCGCCGCGGACCGAGGACGAAGACCCTCGGGACCCGCGTCCGCACGAGGACGGGCGGCCGGAGGAGGCGCCCGAGCCGCCGAAGGCCGAGGACGAGGACCCACGGGACCCGCGGCCGCGCGAGGATGCGCTGTCGGACGACGCGCGCGACACCACCGCGGACGGTGGGGCCCCGGAGCGCGGACCGGACGGCCCGGCCGTGCCGGACACCCCTCCCCCGGCGTACTCGTTCGAGGACCAGCTCAACCCGGGCGGCCGTCCCGGCGAAGCGGCGGCGCCCCCGGTCCCGGAGGCCCCGGTCGCGGAGCGCGACGCCCCGGAGTCCGACGACGACGCCGTGAGCGAGGCCGACGGCGTTTTCAGCGACGACGCGGAGTCGGTGGCCACCGACGCGACCAGCCCGTCCGACGACACCGAACGGGACGAGGCGCCGCCCGCCTACGAGGACGAGCGGTCGTCCCCGCCCGCGTACCCGTACAGCGACCTCGTCGGCGCCCCCGGGACCAAGGACGCCAAGGCGCCGGTGGCCCCGTCGTCGTTCGCCGGGGACCTCGAGTGGCTGCTGGGGCCGGTCCCCCTCCTGGCCCCGCCGCCGACCACGGTCCAGGTCTTCACCGCCGAGATCCCGCTGGTCCGGCTCGACAAGAGCGGCCGACCGATCCCGCCCGGGGCGGAGCCCGAGGGCGGCTCCGGCGGTGTGGAGCGCACGCCCGAGGACCGCTCCGTCCCCTCCGAGGAGACCCCCGAGGAGCCGACGCCGACCGTCGCCGGCGGGGAGCCCCCCGCCGCGCCGCCGCGGGACGAGGCCGGTGTGCCCGTGACCGGGTCCGGCGATCCCGTCGGCACGGACGGCCGCACCCTCCCCGGTTCCGGGGACGACGCCCCGCCGCACACCGTCGACCGCGACGCCGAACGCGACCGCGCCTTCGACGACCTCTACGACGACGACACGTCCGCGCCCCCGCCGCCCGGGGGCGACCGCACCACGCGGGACGACCGCGCCCGCGACGGGTCCGACGACGAGGTTCCCGCACCGCTCCCGCACACCGCCGAGGGCGACCGCACCGCGGACACCTCCGAGGACGCCCCGCCGTCCCCGCCGCCGGGGGACGGCGACCGGACGCCCGAGCGCACCGCGTCCCCCGTCGACCTGGACTACCTCGTCGCCACCCGCTTCATCGACCTCGACGGCGTGCACGTCGAGGCCGATCTCGTGCGCACGGCGATCTCCGACTCCGTGGACGCCCAGGGCTTCCTCGTCCCCCCGGACGTGCGCAAGGAGGCCCTGGACCACTTCGAGAAGGAGATGCGGAGCCGCTCCGGCGCCACCGCGTTCTTCGGCCGCGACGGGGTCTCCCACACCGTGCGGCGCGGCTCCGACCGGTGGCACTTCCAGGTGCGGCTGCGCGGCGACGGCGGGGACGGGACCGACGGGTACCACCGCGCGACCGTCGCGGACGACGGCGAGGTGCGGACGGCGACCATGCGCACCGACGGGGCCTCCCACGAGGGCAAGGCCGGCGGGTCCTCCTCGCAGGGGACCAAGAAGGGCCTCAGCGCCAAGTTCAACGTGAACCCGCTCTTCCTGTCCGCCACCCCCGACGGGTGGGCCTTCGGCCCCGTCCTGTCCGCGGGCGGCAGCGCCGGCCTGGGGCTGCGGACGATGACGTTCGGCGGCTCCGAGAAGGGCTCCACCGCCCTGGAGGTGAAGGGCAAGGGCGCCCCGGAGGTCTACACGTCCGACCTGCGCGTCCTCGTGGACGTCGCCGCTCCCCCGGGCGGCGTCCGCACGCCCGGCCCGCCCCCCGGCACCGACGGGGGCGCCCCGCCGCCGGACCGCGGCCCGGCCGTGGTGCCCCGCGGCGTCGCCCTCGTCGTCCCCGGCGAGGTCAGGCCCCGGCCCGAGGGGGCCCCGACCGTCATGCGCTTCCGGCCGCGGCCGGACGGGGAGACCACGGGCGGCCCCGGCGCGCCGCCCCGCAGGCCGCGCCTGGAGCACGGCGGACTGCCGGTCAGCGTGTCCTCCGTCGTCCCCACCGGGCCTCGCCCCAAGGGCGGCAGGGCCTACACCGACCTGGGCACCTGGCTGGCCGACAGGCTGCTGCCGCCGCGCACCGACTCCGAGGGCAAGCCCGCCACGGGGAAGCGGGCCGACGCCGAGCGCGCCTGGCGCGAGGAGTTCGCCGGGAAGCTCGACAACGACTCGATCCGGCAGTACTTCCCCGCCATGGACCAGGGCCCGGTCCGGCTCACGGCGGTGCTGCCCGACGGGACCGAGCGGGTCGTGCACATCTCGTCCCCGGCCGCGGACTACCGGGCCAAGGGGCACACCCCGCGCGTGGACGAGTTCGTCCGCCACGACGGCACCGAGCAGACGCGCTCCGACACGCAGGGGCGCGCGTCCAAGGCGGGCTTCACCGTGGGGGGCGGCTTCGGCGTCGAGATGCGCCTGCCCGGGGGCCGGGTGCGCCTGGACGCCCCGGTCGGAGAGTACGGCTACACCAGGACGTGGTCCTCGGAGACGCAGAACTCCTCCAAGACCGGCCTGCGCGACACCTTCGCCATGGCGACCTCGGACACCGACGACTTCGCCGCCTACGCGGTCGACCGCGACCTGGTGGTGCAGGTGGACGGCGAGACCGAGCGGCACACGTTCACCGGCGAGACCGTCGAACTCCTCTCCGTGCGCGACGCCCGGACCCTGGACGCCGCCGCGCGGGGCCTGCCCGACCCGCACGCAGCGCCCCGGCCGGACACCCGGCCGCCCTTCGACCACCTGCGCGGGGACCGGATCACCCGGTTCGACGGGACCCGCCTGGGCGGCTTCTCCTGGCCGCGGACGCCGGGCACCGAGAACGGGGGCGCGACGGAGGGGGGCACCGCCCCGGATGGGCGCCCCGACCAGGTCACCGAGCACCTCATCCGGCAGATCCTGACGGGGCTGGCCGAGAAGCTCCCCGGCATCGTGGTCCCGGAGCTGTCCCGGACGCACACCGACTACGCGCGCAGGCCGGGCCGGGAGAGGGCCCCGTACTTCTCCCGCTCCCCGCGCGAGCACTGGGGCCTGCGCCGCAACCGCAGGGTGGCGCGGCAGAACACCGAGAAGGTCGAGCGGATGCTGCGGGAGGAGTTCCTCAACAACAACGGCGAGGCGCTGGCCTCCCGCGACGGCCTGGCCATCCACCTCGACGAGAAGGCGGTCATCGACCTCGGGAGGACCTTCACCGGCAGGGAGTTCCACCGCCCCGGGCTGGTCACCGTCCGGGTGAAGGCCGAGTTCGGCGCGCTCACCCACCAGGAATCCAAGGACGGCAGGACCGGCATCCACGTCGGCGGCGCCGCCAAGCAGGAGTCGGGCCGGGGCAAGGGCGCCTCGCACTCCGGGACCCTGACGGCGGGCCCGGGCCTGGCCCGCGGCAACCCCGAGGACGCCCGCGGCATGGCCAAGACCATGGGCAGCGGGAGCGTGGCCGCGACCATCGCGCGGGCCTGGAGCAAGGACCGCTCCCACGGCTCGGAGCACAAGTCCGACCAGCTCCTGCTCTTCCCCGAGGGCTCCGACGACTGGAGCGGCGACGTCCGCTTCACCGCGCGCCTGCACGAGTACGACGCCTCGGAGCAGGTCACGGGCAGGGACGAGAGCGTGCCGCTGCTGAGCGCGCCGATCGACGCGCGGTACTCCCTGACCACGCCCAAGATGCTCTCCGAGCCGGTGACCGCCCCGCCGCGGGCGACGGACGGCGAGGTCGAGACCCTGACCGCGGACGAGGCGCGCGCCCTGGTCCAGGGCGCCCTGGCACCGCCCCCGCCGCCCGCCCCCGCCGCGCCGACCGAGTCCGGCGGGGTTGGCCGGACGGAGGGCGGCGACCGCACCGACGGGGACCGGGGCGACGGCACCGACGAAGGACGTGGGGGCCGCGACGCCGACCGGACCGGGGACCACCGCGACGGGGACCGCGGGGACGACACCCGCGACCCCGGCCGGGAGGGCCGTGAGCAGGCCGCGCGGGAGGACGCCCGCCGGGCGCGGGCCCTGGTCGACGACGGCGTGCTGGAACGCGTCAACAACGACCTGGGGGGCACCCGCGGCGACCTCGGCGGGCGGGCCCGCGGCCTGCTGTCCGCCCCCGTGTCGCCCCTCCAGTTCGCGGCCGGCCGCAAACTCCTGCACTTCCTGGACACCCGCGGGGGCCGGTCGTTCTTCGAGCGCCTGTTCTCCCCGACCGGCATGGCCGGGGACCCCGCCACCTTCTCCCCCGGCGGCCAGCGCGACGCCATGGACATGACCGGCGGCCTGTTCTCGCCCAACGACGGGCGCGCCGACCTCGTCACCAGGGCCGACCCCGACCAGGTGACCCGGATGCAGCTCACCCGGATGCAGCCGGTCCTGCACGCCGAGACCTCGGTGAACGCCGGGGCCTCGCACAACGTCACCACCAGCGGCAGCGCCCGGATCGGCGCCAACGCGGGCGGCTCGACCAACCCGGACAAGGCCCACGCCGACGGCCCCGACGACCTCACCCCGGCGGCCGCCCGCGGCCCCATCCCCCTCACCGGGCTCTCCGACACCTGGAACTTCTTCCGGTCGGGCCGGACCACCGGGGAGGCCGGCACCTTCACCTCGTCGCTGACCATCGTTCCGAAGGCCGCACTGGGCTACGCCTTCCAGGTCGGCGGCACGGTCACCCAGGCGGTCCAACTCATGAAGGGCTGGGGCCTGGCCGTCCCGGGCCTGTGGTCGACGCACTACCGGGGCTGGAAGGCGTCGCTCTCCGACCTGGCGTCCGGCTACATCTCCGCGCGCGACGCGCGCCGGGCCGGGGTCATCGTGGACCGCCTGCGGGAGAACGCGGACGGGACGCTGGAGGAGGGCGCCCAGCCCGAGCCCGACGACGCCGGGAACGTCAGGATCCGCGAGGGGTTCGAGCACACCGGGCAGCGGATCCGCCCGGGCGACCCCACCGCGGCGCTGGAGTCCCTGGCCCGCGAGCTCGACAGGCGGGGGTACGAGCTCACCGGCCGCAGCAGGAAGCGGCTGTTCGACAGGCTGACCACGCAGCTGGGCAAGTCCTCGGGCACGAACGTCCCGGTCGCCGTCAAGGTGCGGCCCAAGGGCGCCCCGTTCGGCCACGCGTCGTCCTCGGGCGTGGTGCGGGTCAACCTGCGCACGACCGCGCCCGAGGTGGAGTACCTGGGCTCGGCCGACGAGATGGTGGAGTCGCACACCTGGAAGTCCGAGGAGGTCCGGAGCCGTTCACGCGGCGGCGGCAACTCCGTGGGCGCCGACCACACGCACCTGATCCCCGCACCCTTCGAGGGCCAGGACCGGGGGCCGGACGACCAGCCCGACCACCGGCCCCTGTTCCTGACCCCCGCCGGGGGCGCGGGCCACACGACCTCGCAGGACCGGACCCACTCCGACACGGTGGAGCGGACCCGCACGGTGCAGCTGGAGACCTCCGGCCCCTACGCCAAGGTCGCCCAGCAGGGCACGCTCGAGCTGAGCATCGAGTTCGACAGGCCGACCGACGTCGGCAGGGGCAGGGTGCACGTCCCCTTCACCGACAGGGAGGTCGTCGGCTTCGACGTCGACGGCGACGCGGGCCGGATCCGGACCCTGTACCCCGCCTCCTACCTGGACTTCTCCGGGACGGACGCCCCGCGGACGGAGACCGGCTCCGGCGGCGGCCCCCGGATCGGGGGCGGGCCGGCCGACGACCGCCCCGACCTGGCGGACGCGATGCGGGACCGGCTGGCCCGGCAGTACACCGCGGGCGGGGCCGCCGGCCTCGGCGACGGCATCGTCATGCCGACGGCCGTCGGCGGCCACGGGGCCGACGTCCGCGACACGGCGATCGTCACCATCGCCCGCTCCCTGGGCTGGACGCCCGGCCCCGGGGACGCGGCCGGCGCGGCGGACCGGGTCTACTCGGCGCAGGAGATCGACTCCGCCCGCGACTTCCTCGCCGACGAGCTGGACCTGGACCCCCGGTACACGCCCATCGACAGCGTCCTGGAGTCCATCGCCCTGAAGTCCCTGTTCTCCGAGGCGCTCGGGGCGGACGAGGGCGTGCCCCTGATGAGGATCGGCTCCCTGGACTGGCGGCTGGGCGTGGCCCCCGACCTGCGCGGGGCCCGGGTCCTGGACGTGCTCCCCGACTCGCGGCTGAACTGGAGCGACACCGAGGAGCACGCCTCCGAGGACGGGCTCTCCCACAGCGCTGGGGCGACCGCCGAGGGCGGGTTCCGGCCGACCGGCATCAACACCGGGCACCCGGACTTCAAGGACCACGCCGCCGTGATGACCGGGGCGCCCAACGTGTCGGCCACGAGCCCGGTCGGCGCCTCCTCCGACGGGGGCGGTCCCAGGACGGACACGCCCCCGACCGCCCAGAACGAGAAGCGGGGCCCGGTCTACCTCATCGAGTTCGACACCACCTGGCTGCTGGGGGCGCGCTCCGAGAGCGGCCTGCCGTTCCTGAAGGACTCCCACCACCAGCACATCGGCCGGGTCAGCGGCAAGGTGAGCGCCTGGGTGTCCCAGGAGGACGCGATCCGGCTCGGCGTCGTCACCGAGGCGCACGCGGGCGACCTGGCCGCCCGGGCGGAGGAGACCCGCCGGGCCGCCCAGGCCATGGGCCGCGAGGAGCTGTCCTACGACGAGGCCCGGGGCGGGCTCACCGACCCGGTCACCGCCTACCGGGAGGCGCACGCCGCCTACCATGCCGAGCGCACCGCCGACGGGACGGAGGCGTCCCCCGCGGCGGCCGACCGGCTGGCCCGGGCCCGGAGCGCCTACCTCGCCCAGGAGGCGGAGGTGGAGAGGGCGAAGGAGTCCTACGAGGAGAGCGCCCGGTCCTGGGCCGAGTCGGTGGCCGCCTCCCGCCGGGCGTACGACGCGCCGGAGGCGCTCTTCGAGTCCCGGGTCGCGCAGGACCGCACGACGGCGGACGCGCTGAACGAGCGCGGCGACCGGGCCCGGGAGCGGGTCGGGCAGGCCGAGGACGGCGCCGGGCAGGCGGAGCGCACCCTCGACACGCGTGTACCGCGCGGGGACCGCCTGCTCGACGCCGACGGCATCGACGCCCGCCTGCGGAACGTGCTGGACCTGCGCACGGCCGTCGAGGGGCTCTCCTCCGACACCGGCGCCCCCCGGGACGCGGCGGCGGAGACCGCCCGGCGCGACGCCCTGCTGGACCAAGTGGACACCCTCCTCTCCCAGGCCCGCGACCTGCGCGCGCACCTGGCGGACGCCGCCGACCGGACCCGGGCGGAGATCGGGGGCGTCCTGGACCTGGTCGACTCCTCCCGGACCGGGGCCGAGCGGGCGCTCGGCGACCTCGCCGAGCTGCGGGCCGAGCGGGACCGGGCGGCGGCCGAGCACGACCGCCTGGTGGAGGACGCGCGCCTCCGGACCCCCGCCCCGGCCCCCGAGGGGGCGCCCGCACCGGAGGCCCCCGCGCCCGCCGCGCGGCTGGAGGACTCCGGGCGGACCCTGGAGGCGCTCGACCGCGAGCTGCGCGACCGGACCGCGGCCGCCGACGCGCTGAAACCCCGCCTGGACGGCCTGCTGGCCCGCACCGACACCCTGGCCCGCACCGAACTGTTCCGCCTCCAGGAGCAGCAGCGCTTCCACGCGGAACTGGAGGGGATCCTCACCGGCCTGGGCGAGAGGCTGGTCGACACGGCCGCGGCCGGGGTCGAACGGGACACCGCCCCGCCGGGCACCCGGCTGGGCCGGCCGGAGCACGGGACCGCGGTGGACGAGGCGGCCGGCCTGCTGGACGGGCACGCGAACGCCCACACCCCGCTGCCGCCGCGCGGGGACGGCTTCACGACGCCCGAGCAGGTGGCGGACCTGGAGCGGCGGATCGAGGGGTTCGCCCGGGATCTAGAGGAGTTCTCCGCGCTCCCCGAGCGCGGCACGGCCGACGTCGAGGCCATGGAGCGGCGGCGGCAGGAGCTGATCGCCGAAACGGACCGGCTCACCGCTCCGGTGACCGGGCGCGAGGCCGAGGTCGGCACCCGCCTGGACTCCGGCCGCGCCGCGGCGGAGGGCGCGGCCGAACGGCTGGGCCCCGTCCGCGCGGCGGTGGACGACGCGGACGCCCGGCTCGGGGACATGGACACCCGGATCGAGGGGATCGCCGGGCGGTCCGACGCGCTCTTCCCCGGCGCCCCGGAGCGGGCCGCCCTGACCGCTGCCCGGGACGCCGTCGCACGCCTGCGGAACCTCAGGGACGGCCTGGCCGACCGCCTGGACGGCCCCGAGTCCCGCCACCGGACCCTCACCGAGACCGAGATCCCCGTCCTCGAAAGGGAGGAGACCGCCCTGCGCGGCCTGCGGGGCGACCTGGAGGGGCTGCGCGCACGGCTGGACGGCGCCGAGGTCCCGGGCCCGGTGACGCGCGGGGACGACGGCTCCGACGACGGCGGCGCTCCCCCGCCCGGGGACGGCCGCCGTGAGGGGGGCGGATCGACGCGGCGGCCGGACCCCGAGGGGGACCGCTCGGACGGGCACCGCGGCCCGCCGCCGTCCGACGACCGCGACGGCGGCCGGGAGGACGGGCGGGAGGACGGGCGGGACACCGGCACGGGCCGGGCCCCGGAGACCTCGTCCCGGGACACAGAGGCAGACGGCACGTCCGACACCCGGTCCACACCCTCGGACGACAACGCCTCGACGGTGCCGGACGCCGACGGTGCGTCCGGCCCGCGCTCCGACGACTCCTCCCCTGAGGGGACCGGCGTCCCCGACCGCACCGCCGACGACCGCGGGCTGCCGCCCGCCTACGACGGCCCGGCCCTGGACGCCCAGGAGTCCCAGGACACCCAGGACACGGACGGCGTACGCGAGGAGCCCCTGCCCGCCTACGACGACGAGGAGTCCCCTCCCCCCTACCCCTACACCGAGCTACTGGAGGCCCTGAACGCCAAGGGCCCCAAGGGCCTGCCCGACCCGCTCGGCCCGAAGTCGCCGTACGGCGACCACTCCCCCCTGCCCGTGCCCGGCTCCACCGATGTCCGGGTGTTCGCCCTCCTGGACCACGCCCTGGACACCCTGGGGCCGGACGGGCGCTCCCGCACCGGTGAGACGGGCGAGGACTCGGGGACGACGCACCGCGTCCCCGCGGAGACCGGCGAGGGCTCCGGGTCGCGCCGCGCCCCCGGGGAGGACCACTCGCCCGACGACGACCCCGGCGCCCCGGACGACGACGGCTCCGGGACCGGGACCACCGATGACGGGGACGGCGGGGACCCCGCGCCGTACACGCTGGACGGCTCGCTCGCCGTGGACCGCGACGGCGAGGCCCACGACCTCGACTACCTCATCGGATCGCGCATGGTCGGGCCCGGCCGACTGCGCACCGACGGCGTCCCCGACGCGGTCGAGCGGTCCCTGCGCGGCATGCGCCCGCGCATGCCCCGGGCCCGGCGTGAGGAGGTGCTGGCCGAGGTCGACCGCATCGCGCGCGAGGAGGGCATGGACCCGTTCTTCACCGGGACCGGCCCGGAGATCACCGTCGGCCCCGCCGGGGACCGGTGGACGGTACACGTCAGGCTGTCCTCCGACCGGCCCGGCGGCGGCGTCCCGCCCGCCTACCGGCACGTGCCCATCCGCGACGGCGAGGGCACCGACGCCGCGATCATCGGCGGCCAGGAGCGCACCCGCACGGTCTCCTCCGGCGACACCCTCACGCGCGGCGCCCGCCGGGGCGTCAGCGTCAAGTTCACCGCCAACCCGCTGTACTTCGGCCCGACGTTCCTGGGCGACCCGATCGGCCCCAGCCTCACCGTGGGCGCCAGTGGCGGCACCCGGCTGCGCGGCGGAGCGAGCGGCGGCTCCTCGAAGTCCACCGCCGTGCAGGCGATGGACAACAGCGGGCCGGCCGAGGTCTACGCCACCGACCTGCGCGTGGACCTGGACGCCACCCCGCCCGCCGGGCCGACGGCCCGGGCTCCCCGCCCCGCGGTGGTGCGCGACGGCCTGGCCCTGATCCTGTCCGGCAAGGCCGAGAAGCGCCCCGAGGGCGCCCCCGAGCACATCAGCATCCCCCGGCCGCCCGCCGGGGAGGGCGCTGATGGCGCCTCCTCCGGCTCCGAGGGGCCCGCGCCCCGCCGCAACCCCCGCACCCTGCACGGCGGCCTGCCCGTCAAGGTCGAGCGGATCGTCCCCCACGGCGGAGAGGACGGGGCCGCCCCCGCCCACACCGACCTCGGCACCTGGCTCGCGGACCGCCTCGCGCCGGACGGCGCCGAGGGCGCCACCGGCAAGGGCACCCGGGGGTCCCGGGGCAGGGCCGCGCGCGACCTGCACAAAGCGATCCGGACCGTCCTCGACAACGACTCCCTCCAGGAGTACCTGCCCCACCTGGACCGGGGGCCGATCACCTTCAAGCTCTTCGGGCAGGACGGCTCGTCCCGGATGGTGCGCCTGGCGTCCTCCGCCACCGAGTACCGCGCCTTCGGGCACGCCCCGCACCTGGGCGAGCTCACCCGCCACGACGGCTCCGAGCACACCGTCACCTCCTCCGGCAGCCGCAGCAGGAGCTTCGGGTTCAGCTTCGGCGGCGGCGTGAACATCGAGCTGTCGCTGCCCGGCGGCGGCATGACCCGCATCGACGTGCCCACCCTGGAGTACGTCTACTCGCGCACCCTGGACTCCGAGGGGCACTCCTCCTCCCGGACCGGCTCCCGCCGCACCATCGCCCGCGACATCGCCGACACCGAGGACTTCCTCGCCTACCGCGTCGAACGCGACATCTTCGTGCGGATCGAGGGGGAGCAGAGCCCGCACGCCTTCACCGGCGAGACGGTCGAGATCCTCTCCCGCCGCGACGCGGAGGCCCTCCACGACGCCGCCGGGGGCGGGCCGCGCGGGCGCGACCACGGCGAGTCCCCCCGGCCGCCCATGGCCCACCTGCGCGGGGACACCGTCACCGACCTCAGCGGCACGACCCTGCTCGGCTTCGACCCGCCAGAGCGGGCCCCCGGCACGGAGGGCGGGGACGGCGCCCCGGCGGCCCGGGACGAGGCGGACGGCACGGACGGCACCGCGGACGACGGCTCCACGGTGTACGAGCGCCTCCAGCGGCAGGTGCTGGAGTCCGTCGCCCGCGAGCACCCCGGCATGGTCATCCCGGACATGGCCCGCAACCGCCGCGACTACGCGCGGCGCCCCGGCAACGAGCGGGCCCCGCGCGGCGAGCGCACCTGGCGCGAGAGGTACGGTACGCGCCGCAACTACGACGTGGCGCGCGAGAACACCCTGCGCGTCCTGGACGCCCTCACCCCCGACGCGCTGCACGGCCGCACCGGCGAGCTGACGTCGGACCCGGGCCTGATGATCCACCTCGCCGAGAACGCCGTCGTCGACCCGGCGCTGACGGTCAAGGGCAAGGAGGTGGTGCGCCCGGACAGCGTCACCGTGCACGTCCACGCGGAGTTCGGGGCGCTGTCCTTCGACGGGCGCACGCCCACCGAGACCGGCGTGCGGCTGGGCGGCAACGCCAGGAGCGGCGACTCGCGCGGCAAGGGCTCCTCGCACACGGTCAACCTGACGGCGGGAGCGGGCCTGCTGCGCTCCCGGGAGGCCGACGCCCGCGGCATGGGCCGCCGAATGGGCGGGGTGAGCGGCACCCTGAGCGGCTCCCGCGCCCACTCCTCGGACACCTCGCGCGCCGTCACCCACGCGGCCGACGAGACCGTCTTCTTCCCCGGCGGCTCCGACGTCTGGCGGGGACCCGTCGCGTTCACGGCGCGCATGAGCGACTACGAGGGCTCCGACCAGGCCCGCGGCACCGACCAGGGCACGGACCTGTTCGCCGGGCCGATCCGCGCGGAGTACACGGTGATCACGCCCCGGGTCCTCACCGAGACGGCGTCCCCGCCTCCCCGGGAGGGCGGCGAGGACCACCGGGACCTCACCGAGGCCCAGGCGCGCGCCCTGATCGAGGGCCCCTTCTCGGCGCGGACAGCCGCGACGGACGGCGACGCTTCCCGACGCGGCACGGACGGGGCCGCGACGGACCGCGACGGGGACCGGTCGGCCGGCGACGGGGCCGAGGGGTCCGGGCGGACCCCGCGGGAGACCGCCGAGCAGGCGCGCGAGCGCCGCCGCGCCGAGGACCTCGTCCGGGTCGGCGGCTCCGTCGAGAGGGTCGGCATCGGCTCCGCGAGCCGCACCTTCGAGCTGTTCTCCGGCTTCCGGCGCGGCCTGTTCCAGGGCTTCGAGCGCAAACTGCGCACCTACCTCAACACCACCGGCGGGCGCACCCACTTCCAGGAGCTGCTCTCCCCCACCGGCATGGCCGACGACCCCTCCACCACGGCCCCGACCGGGCGGCGCTCGCGCCCGGAGATGAGCGGCGGCGTCCTGTCGCCCCGCGACCTGCGCGTCACCACGGCGACCCGGGTGGAGCCCGACCGGGTCGCGGAGTTCCAGCAGGTCGAGATGCAGACGATCGCCCACGGCGAGACCAGCGTGGAGATCGGCGCCTCCGACACCGTCACCAAGAGCGGCACCTTCCGCGTGGGCGCCACAGGCGGCGGGACGGGCAACCGGATCGTCGACGAGGCCGGCCAGAAGGACCCGGACACGGCCGTTCCGCCCAGGGACGCCACCCGGCCGATCCCCGTGGGCGGGCTCAACAACGCCTGGAACTTCTTCCGGTCCGTGGACGGCACCTCCGCCAAGGCGTCCTTCACCGCCTCCACGACCATCGTCCCCAAGGCCGCCCTGGGCTACGCGTACCGGCTGGCGGGCCGGGCGACCCAGGCCGTGGCGCTGCTGCACGAACGGGGCCCGGGGCTCGCCAAGGAGTACTTCCGCGGGTGGACGGCCCGCTTCCAGGACCTGATGTCGGGCTACATCCCGGCCCGGGACGCCCAGGAGGCGGGCATCGTCCTGGACCGGGTCACCGAGAACGGGGACGGCACCCTCTCCCTGTCCCCCCAGGACGACCCGGCCGACATCACCGACGTCCGGGTCCGGCCCGGTTTCGAGGACTCCGGCCGGCGCATCCGCCCCGCCGACCCCACCGCGGCGCTGGAGAGCCTGGTCGGGGACCTGCGCCGCCAGAAGTACGAGCTCACCGACGGAAGCCGCGAGCGGCTGCTGGAGGCGCTCACCACCCGGCTGGGCACCACGTCCGGCACGAGCGAGCCGGTGTCGGTGCGCGTGCGCAGGATCTCCGGCGACGGCCCCAACCACGGCGGGTCCGCCCAGGACGCCCGGGTGCACCTGGACCTGCGCACCCGGGAGCGCAAGGTCGAGTACCTGGCCTCCAGCGACGCGATCATCGAGTCCCACACCTGGACGGCCGCCACCGGGAGCAGCCACTCCCGCGGAACCGGCGACACGGTCGGCGGCGAACTCGTCCCGCTCCAGCCCACCCGCTTCGACGGGGACGCGAACCCGCCCGGGCAGGAGCCGGGCAGCCGGCCGCTGTTCACCTCGCCGGCCGTCTCGGGCGGCGCCTCCGCCTCCGACACGCGCACCCGCGGGAGCTCCGACGAGGTCACCCACACCGTGCAGCTGGAGATCTCCGGCCCCTACGCCAAGGTCGAGCAGGACAGCGAGCTGGTGCTGCGCCTGAGCGGACCCGACGACCTGGAGGCCACGGGCCGGGGGGAGTCCGGGCGCATCCACACCTACTACCCCGCCTCCTACCTGGACTTCTCGCCCCGGTCCACGGAGTCCTCGGGCGGCTCCGGCCGGCGGAGCGGCCTGCGCGACACGGTGTCCCGGGCCCGCGGCCGGGACCTGGGACAGGCCCTGGCCGACCGCTCCGGGGCCGAGTTCACCGGCGGACGCGCGACCCGCCTGCCCGACGACCTCGTCATGATGCCGACCGCCGTGCAGGACGGCGGGCGCGACGTCCGCGACACCGCCGCCGTCGTGGTCGCGCGGTCCCTGGGCTGGAAGCCCGGGGACGGCGACCGGGACGCCGGCGGGAACCTCACCCCCGCCGGGCTGCGCCACGCCCGTGAGCACGTCGCCGACGCCCTGCACCTGGACCGCCGCCACTCCCCCCTCGACAGCGGGCTGGAGTCCGTCGCCCTCAAGGCGCTGTTCTCCCGCACCGCCGGCCACGGGGACGGCGTCGCCCTCATGGACCTGGGCTCGACCCGGTGGAGCCTGACCGCCCTGCCCGACCTGTCCGGGGCCCGGATCCTGGACGTGGTGGCCGGGGCCCGCCTGAGCACCACGAGCAGCGGCAAGAGCGGGACGTCCGACTCCTCCGAGCACGACTCGGGGACGGCGCTGGACCCCTCGTTCCGCCCCGCCGGCCTGACCACCGACAAGGACGTCTACGACAAGCACACCGGCGTCCTGGCGGGGGCGCTCAACACCCAGCTGGGAGCCACGTCGACGACCGCCGCCGACGGGCGCGGGATCGCCACGGCGGGCCCGCCGACCGCCGAGGTCCAGCGCCTGGGCCCCGCCTACCTCGTCGAGCTCGACACCACCTGGATCGTCGGCGCCTCCTCGGGCAAGGACTCCTACACGGGGCTGACCCGGGACACCGTGAGCGTGTGGGTCTCCCAGGACGACGCCGTGCGGCTGGGCATCGTCACCCCCGAGCGGGCCGCCGAACTCGCCGCGGGGGCCGAGCGCGTCCACGGCGCCGCCGAGACCATGGGCGACGACGAGGGCTCCTACGGCCGCGAGCGCGGCCGCCTGGAGGAGCCCGTCCGCGACTACCTGCGCGCCCACGAGGTCCACCGGCGGACGGAGGAGGAGCGGGCCGTCCGGCCGCCGCGCGAGCCCCGGGACGGGTCCTCGCAGACCTCAGAGTGGGCGGCGGAACGCCTCCAGGAGGCCCGGGACGCCTACCGCGCCCAGGAGGACAGGTACCGGCAGAGCCTGCGCCGGTACGAGGCGAGCACCCGCGCCTGGGTGGACGCCCTCAACGCCGCGCGCCGGGACATGGGCCCGTCCGCGTCGGCCGCGCCCGCGCCGGGTGCCGTCCCGGCGGCTCCGGGGCTGTCCGGGACCACCCTGCGCGAGACCCTGGACACCGAACTCGACCCCCGGGCCGGGGCCCCGCAGGACCCCGCGGCCGACCTGCGCGGGAAGACCGAGGCGATCGGCGACACCGTCACCGACCTGCGGCAGCGCGAGCAGCGGGCCCGTGCGGACGTGGAACGCGCCGCGTCCCTGGTCAGGAGCGCGGACGACCTGCTGGCTGCCCTCCCGGTCCCGACGGGTACCGCCGACCCCGCCCCGGCCGCCGTGACGGACCTGCGCAACGGGATCGACGCCTTCGAGCGCGACCGCGCCGCGCTGACGGGGGAGGAGTCCTCCGCCGACATCGACGCGCTCGACGCCCGGCGGGACGCCCTGCTGGCGGAGGCGCGCGCCCTCCTCGACCGGGCCGAGGAACACCGCGACCGGGCACGGGAGCAGGCCCGCGCCACCCGGGCGGCACAGGACAGGATCGCGCGCCGGTTGAGCCGCGGCCGGGCCCTGGCGGAGTCCGTCGGCGACCGCGTGGGCCGGATGCGCACCGAGACCCTGAACACGCAGGCGCGGCACCGGCCCCTGACCCGGGAGGACGCGGCGGGCGACGACGTCCGCCGCCTGGGCGGCGACCTGGACACCCTGTACGACCAGGAGAGGGAGCTGGCCGCGCGCAACCGCGCGGTCCGCACGGAGATCGACCGGGTCCTCGGCGACACGGACGCGGCGGCCCGCCGGAACCTGCCCCGGTTCGAGGAGCGCGCGCGGGTCCAGCAGGACCTGGCCGCCGACCTCGCCCGCCTGGGCGGGCCGCTGGTGGCCGACGTGATCGGCGACGTGCGCACCGAGGGCGACCAGGGCCGGCGGGCCTTCGATCAGGCCGCGGCCGCCCTGGACCGGGCGGACGGGGTGCTGGACGCCCGCGGCGCCGACGCCGCGCGGGTGCCCCCGCCCGCCCCCGACCTCACCACCCGCGCGCAGGTCGACGACCTGACCCGGCGGATCACGGCCTTCGAGGCCGAGCTGTCCGCCTTCGCCGGCCGGCCCGAACGCGGCGGGGCCGAGGTCCAGCGGATGCGGGACCGGCTCGACGCCCTCATCGAGGAGACCGGGCGGCTCGACCGGCCCGTGGCGGAGCGGGGCCGGACGGTCTCGGCCGAGCGCCGGGCCACCGAGGCTGCGGTCACCCGGGTGAACGAGGGGACCCGCGACGTCCGGTCCCTGGTGGACCGGTCCGGGGGGCACCTGGCGGACCTGCGCGCGCGGACCGACCGGATCGCCGGGGAGCACGCCCCCTTCCTCGACGCGCGCCCGGACCTGCGCACCGCCCTGGACGGGGTACGGACGACCCTGGACACCCTGCTGACCGACCGGACCGGCCTGGAGACGCGCCTGGGAGACCTGGACACCCGGGTCCGCGACCTCACGGACACCGAACTCCCCCGCCTGCGCGGACTGGAGACCGGCCTCCGCGGACTGCACAACGACCTGGACGCCCTGAACACCCGCCTCCAGGACCTGGACGTCCCCGAGGCGACACCGGACACGGGCGACGACTCCGATGATTCGGACGACTCGGACGCCTCCGGCGACGAGGGCGCTCCTCCGGCGCCCGGCACCGGTCACGGCGGCGGGCCCGCCCCGGCGGGCCGGGACGGCCGCCACGGGCCGCCGACCCCGGGAGGGAGCGCCCCGGAGGGGCCGCGCCGCCGCGGGGAGGGCGGTCCCGCCGACGCCTCGGACTCCGGCCGCGGCCTGCCGCCCGCCTACGACGGATCGCCCCGGGACGCCGACGGCGTGCGCGAGGAGCCCCTGCCCGCCTACGGCGACGAGGAGTCCCCGCCCCACTACCCCTACTCCGAGCTGCTCGACCGCCTGCGCGACGGGAAGGAGAAGACCTCCGCCACGGAGACCGGCGGCGCGGAGGACGCCCTGTTCCGGCTCTTCGACGCCGAGCTCAACCCGGGCGCCGCCAAGGCGGCCGCCCTCCCCGCACCGGGAGCGGGCGACCTGTCCTGGCTGTTCGACGCCACGGCCGCGGTGCCGCCCCTGCTGCGTCCCGACGTCCCGGTGTTCGTCGTCGGGGCCCCCGAGTACACGGCGCCGGCCGAGGGGCCGGGGGTCCTGGGCTCCGACGGCATCCGCCGGTTCCCCGGCGAGGCGGGCCTCCTGGACTACGGCGACCTCCTCCACGACCCCGACTTCAACCCCAACACCCACGACGCGCTCCCGCCCCGCACCCGCCGGTACGTGCACGCCTACACCGCCGACGGCTGGATCGGCGAGTTCTCCCGACTCCAGCCCCTGGACGAGGACACCGTCCAGGCCGAACTCGACCGCCGCCGCGAACAGAGCCGCTCCCATCCCGGCTGGCAGTTGTACGAGGCCAACAACGGCCGGTGGCCCGCCCTGCACACCCTGCCCCACCTCCTCAACAGCGGCAGGCTCACCCCCGAACAGGAGGCGGCCGTCCGGAGCGTCCTCGACGCCCGCCACCCCGAGGCCGCCCTGGAGAACCTCTACCGCGACGCCGGACCCGCCGGCCGGATCGCCGAAACACTCCCCGACAAGAGGGGGCGGGGCATGTACCCCGACGCGCAGGACGTCCTCGACATCATCGAGCGCCTGGACCACGCCACCGACGCACCCCTACCCGAAGGCGTCGAAGCGGTGCGCGGCGTGTACGGCTTCGACCACCTGGCCCCCGGGGGCACCGCCGACCCCTCCACCCTCATCGGCCGCACCTTCACCGACCCCGGGTTCATGTCCGCGTCCCTGGGCCCCCGCCCCAGCGCCGCCGGAGGCTCCCCCACCGACCTCATCCGCCTCACCCTCCCGCCCGGCACCCGGGGCCTGTGGGTCGGCGACCGCAGCCTCCACCCCCACGAACGCGAGATCATCCTCGCCCGCGGCACCGCCTACCGCATCACCTCCTACGAACCCTGGGGCCGCGGCTACGTCCTGTACGCCGAAGTGGTCCCGGACAGCGGAGAGGAGGAGTGAACACCGGCCCCGGCGAGACCGACGCCACTCCCCGGAGCGATGCGCAGCCGTTAGGGTGTGTTGCGCGCCCGGCGCGGCCCCCGACACGGCGGAGCCCCGGCGCCGACCGCGCCCTTCCTCCCCTTCCGCGGCGCCCCGCCTCCCCACCCCCCTTCGACAGGAGAGCCCGTTGAGATCCACCCCGGCTCCCGGCGCAGCGGTCGGCCGCGCGGCGGCCGCGCTGCTCCTCGCCCTGACCCCCCTGGCCGCCCCGGCCGCAGCGGCGGCGGACACGGCGGGCGACGAGCCCCCGCCGCCCCTCCCCCAGGTCTTCGAGTTCAAGGGCGAACGGCAGCCCTGCTCCGTCATGGGCACCGAGGTGGTCGAACAGGAACCCTGGACCCGCGCCTTCCTCGGCCTGGACCGGGCGCACCGGCTGAGCACGGGCTCCGGCACGGAGATCGCCGTCCTGGCCCCGGAACTCGACGCCGCGGGCCCGGCGCTGGAGGGCGCCGTGGAGGGCGGGGGCTCCCAGGACTGCCTGGGCCACGGGACGTTCCTGGCGGGGGTCGCGGGCGGCCGGGCAGTGGAGGACAGCGGGACCCTGGGGGTGGCGCCCGGCGTCTCCCTCAGATTCATCCCGGCGGGGGATCCCAACACCGGGGTGACCCCGCCCGGCCAGATCGCCTCCGGCATCACCGAGGCGACCGCCGCGGGCTCCGACGTCATCCTCGTGGGCACGGCGGCCTGGGAGAACAGCACCGCCCTGGACGACGCCGTGGCGGCCGCGACGGAGGCGGGCTCCCTGGTGGTGGCCCCGGCGACGGTGAACACGGTGCGCGGCCCGATGGCCGGGCACCCGTCCCAGCACCCCGACGCGCTGAGCGTGGCGGCCCACGACCCCGAGGGGCTGCCCGTGGTGGCCGCACCGGTGCTGCGGGCCGACGGCGAACTGGTGCGGGTCGACCTCCTGGCTCCGGGCGACCTGACCGTGGGACCGGGGCCCGGCGGCGGGCACGTGATCGGCTCGGGACCGGGGGTCGCGGCGGCCTTCGCGGCGGGGACGGCGTCCCTGCTCGCCGCCCGCGAACCGGAGCTCACCCCGGGCGAGCTGCGGCAGCGGCTCATCTCGACCGCCTACTCCTCCCCGTCGGGCTCGGGCGACCCGGTGGGCGGGGGCGGCCGGGTCGACCCCGTCGCGGCGCTGACCACCGGGCCCGCGGGTGAATCGGCCCTGTCCGCGGGCGGACGGTTCGTCCCCGACCCCTCGCCCCTGGGCTCACTGGACGCCCTCCCGACCTGGGCGGTGGTGGGCGGTGCCGGGCTCCTGATCGTGATGTGCGTGCTGGCCGCCGCCGTCGTACGCAACGGCCGCGCCCGCGACTGGCGCCCCGCCACCCCGGGCGAACCGGTCCCCTGACCCCGCCCCGTGGCCGCCCCCGTGCCCTTTCAACGCTGTAACGGGTGACGGCGGACCTGCCGGGGCCGAGCCACAACCGGGGGCACACCATCTCCTCCGACCCCAGGGGGCGGGGCGGCCGCCCCCACGGCCCCGGCCACACGGGGGTGAAGGCCGCGGATACCTACGGGCTCCGGTCCCCGGGGGTCGTCCGCCCGACCGGGAACCCCGGCCACAGCCGGAAGGCGAACCGCCTCCTGCACCGCAGGGGGCGGTTCGTGCTCCGGCCGTGGCCAACGGCCCCGCCCCGGGAGCACCCGGGGCGGGGCCGCGCCCACGCTCAGGCGTCCTCTTCCTCCACCAGGGCCAGCTGCACCTCCACCGGGTCCCGGCGGGAGATCCACAGGGCCCTCCCCGGCGGCATCCTGCGGGCCCGGATGCTGCCGAACAGCATCCCCTCCGACGGCGGCGAGGACAGCATGATGCTGGGCGTGTTCAGGTCGATCAGCGACCGGATGAACGGCTCGCCGCTCGCCCGGCCGAACCCGCCCGCCGCGTGCACCAGGATGACGTGCATGCCGATCTCCGCCCCCTGCGCCAGCATGGGCGCCAGCGGGGCCATGGGGCTGGATCCGCTGCCCGCCACCAGCTCGAAGTCGTCCACGATGACGAACAGCTCCGGCCCGTTCCACCAGTCGCGGAGCCGGATGCGGTCGGGCGTGATCTCGGGCCCGGGCATGCGCACCTGCATCGCCTGCGCGGCGGCCTGCATCATCTCCCGCACGCTGTCGCCCGTCACCGCGTACCCCAGCTGCATCTCCTTGGGGACGGCGTCGTAGAGCCTGCGCCTCTGGTCGCCCAGGACGACCCGGGCCTCCGAGGGCCCGTAGTGGCTCCGGATCGCGTTGGTGATGTGCCGGACGAGGTTGGTCTTGCCCGACTCGGTGTCGCCCACCACCAGCAGGTGGGGCGTGGCCCCGAAGTCGTGCCAGAAGGGCTGCATGCGCCGGCTCTCCAAGCCCAGCGGCACCCGCAGGACGCCGCCGGTCCCCTCCAGGTCGGAGCCGGGCAGCTCGGCGGCCCGGAGCACGGCGGGCAGGGTGCGCACGGGCGGGGCGACCGGGCCGTCCCAGGCGTCCTTCACCCTGGTGACCAGCTCGCCCATGCCCGCGGCCACCGTCACCGCCTCCGGGATCCCGTCGGCGCGGGGCAGGCCGGTCAGGAAGTGGTGCTTGTCGTCGGTGATGCCGCGGCCCGGGATGCGGGGCACGGTCTGGGCGGCGCGCATGTGGACGAGCGAGTCGACCGGGTCTCCCAGCCGCAGCTCGAAGCGGCTGCCCATGAGGTCGCGGACGCTGGTGTTGAAGTCCGCCCACCGGGGCGAGGCCACCATGACGTGGATGCCGTAGTTGAGGCCGCGCTGCACCAGCTGGACGATCGAGGCGACCAGGTCCATGTTGTCCTGCCGGATGGTTCCCCAGCCGTCCACGATCAGGAACACGTCGCCGTGCCGCTCGTCCGCGAACTCGCCCGCCGCGCGCCGGGCCCGGTAGGTGGCCATGGAGTCGATCCCCTGCTCCGCGAAGAGCGTCTCGCGGTGGGTGAGGATCTCGTGCATCTCCATGACGGTCCGCACGATGCGCCGCTCGTCGGTGCGCGCGGCGACGCTGCCCATGTGGGGCAGGCCCTTGAGCGCCTGGAGCAGGCCGCCGCCGCAGTCGATGCCGTAGAACTGCACCTGGGCGGGGGTGTTGCGCAGCGCCAGCCCCAGGATGAACGACGCCAGCAGTGTGCTCTTGCCGCTCTGGGGCCCGCCCGCGATGCCGATGTGGCCGCCCGCGCCGGTGAGGTCGGCGACCAGGGGCTTGCGCTGGTGCTCGAAGGGCCGGTCCACGACTCCGACGGCGATCCGCAGCGAGCCCCGGTCGTCCCAGAGCACCCCGCCCTCGGGGATGGCGCTCCCGGTCATGAGGTGCAGCTCGTCCAGCAGCGGCGGCACGCCCAGCGGGGGCAGCCACACCTCGCGGGCGGCGGGCCCGTGCCCCGACAGGCGGTCCAGGGCGACCTCCAGCAGGGGGGTCTGCGCGTCCTGCGGCTGCTCCTCCACGACCTGTTCGGCGACGGTCTCCGACATCCGGACGGGCGCGTCCGTGAACAGGACCGTGTCGGCCTCCGCCGCGCCGCTGACGCGGACGGCGCGCGGGCTCACCCGGTAGGCCCCCGACACGTAGGCGGCCTTGAAGCGGGTCAGCGTCTCGGTGTCGGTCTTGAGGAACCCGTTGCCCGGCGCCGACGGCAGCCGGTGCGCGTCGGGCACCCCCAGCACGCCCCGGCTCTCGATCGCGGAGAACGTCCGCAGCGCGATCCGGTAGGAGAGGTGGCTCTCCAGCTGGTGCATCCGCCCCTCGTCCAGCCGCTGGGACGCCAGCAGCAGGTGGACGCCCAGGCTCCGCCCGAGCCGGCCGATCATCACGAACAGGTCCATGAAGTCCCGGTGCGCGGCCAGCAGCTCGCTGAACTCGTCCACCACCACGAACAGGGTCGGCAGCGGCTCCATGGACGGGTCGGACTCGCGCGCCCGCTCGTACTCGTGCACCGAGCTGTAGCCGCCCGACGCCCGCAGGTGCTCCTGGCGGCGGACCAGCTCGCCGTGCAGCGCGTCCTGCATGCGCTCCACCAGGATCGCCTCGTCGGCCAGGTTCGTGATCAGCGCCGAGGTGTGCCGCAGCCCGTCCAGGCCGATGAAGGTCGCGCCGCCCTTGAAGTCCACGAGGATGAAGTTGAGCGTCTCGGGGGTGTGCGTGAGCGCCAGCCCGAGCACGAGGGTGCGCAGCAGCTCGCTCTTGCCCGAGCCGGTGGCGCCGATCAGCATGCCGTGCGGGCCCATGCCGCCCAGCGCCGACTCCTTCAGGTCCAGTTCCAGGGGCGCCCCCTCCGAGGTCATGCCGATGGGGACCCGCAGCCGGTTCTTGGGGTGCAGCTCCCCCCACATCCGCTCCGGGTCGTGGGACCGCAGGTCCCGGATGCCCAGCAGCGTGGTCAGCTCGAAGTCGGTCGTCAGCGGCTCCGTCACCTCCACGGCGGCGCCGCTGGCCCGGTAGGGGGCGAGCAGCCGCGCCAGGGAGCCGGCGCGGGACAGGCTGAGGGAGTCGGGGCGGCCGAGGTCCTCCTCGGTGTCCCGGCCGGTGTTGTCGCTGCCCAGCATGACCAGCCGGGCGGGCTCCACCCGCAGCGCGAGGGTGTAGGGGTCGTCCTCGGGCGGCATGGGGTCGGCGACGTCCACGACCACGGCGTTGCGGTACCCGCCGCCGAGCAGCCGGGAGCCGGGCGGGATGCTCCCGCCGTCCACGACCACGACCACGAAGGGCTCCTCTCGCCCGGGGGTCGCGGCGGGGTCGAAGCGGGGCCGGTCGGCGAGCCCCTCCCCGAGGAGCTGTTCCAGCTCGATCGCGTCGGTGCAGAGCAGGCGGGCCGGCCCGGCGCCGTCGCGGACGGTGGGGTGCTGGTTGTGCGGCAGCCACTTCACCCAGGACCAGTTGGGCAGGGCCGCCGCCGAGGCGCACACGGCGATGCGCAGCTCATCGTGGGAGTGGAAGACGGCGAGCTGGCCCAGGAGCGCGCGGGTCAGCGCCCGGGAGGCGGCCAGGTCGCCGCGCATGGTCACCCGGGCGTAGCCGCGCAGGTAGACCTGCACGGGCTGGTCCTCGACCGTGCCGTAGGCGCGGATGAAGCGGCGCAGGGCGTGCGCGCTGAGGGGTTCGAGGTCCTCCACCGGCTTGGACGCGACCGGGGAGATCTTCATGGACAGCGCCTGCTCGCCGACCGCGACGCGGACCTCGCCGAAGTCCTCGTCGTCGGCCCGGCGCTCCCACAAGCGCGAGGTGCGGACGATGGACCACAGGGCGTCGGGGTCGGGGGCGCGCCAGAGCATGGCGTCGCGCTGCTCGGTGACGACCTGGCGCAGCCGGGTGCGCATCTGCCGCAGGTAGCGCAGGTAGTCCCGCCGGTCGTCGTTGAGCTTGGTGCGGCGCTCCAGGACCGCGCGCAGGTACTGCCCGCCGAGCATCAGGACGGCACCGGCCAGCATCATGCCGCCCGCGATGAAGGGCATCACGCTGTTGCCCATGCTCCCCGGCCGGATGAACATCATGAGCATCGCGAGTGAAGTGAACGCCATCGGCATGTACATGAAGACCGAGGACATGCTGGACTGCTGCTCGGTCAGCTCCGGCGGCTCCTGGAGGGTGATCTCCCCCGAGGGCAGGTCGGGGCCGGGGCGCCTCGGCGGGCGCCGTACGCGGATGGTGCTCACGGGGGTGGGTCCTCCTTGGTGGGGCCGGTCGGGGCCGCTCGCGGATGCCGGAACGAGGAGACCACGGCAGAGTGAGCGACAGGCCACGGGAAAAGCTACCGTTACGAAACAAGGTCACAAATTCGGATACATAAACCAACACAACACCAGAAACCGATATCTGAGTGTTAGTGTCTGTGCCGTTCCGTAGCCCCCCGTCGAACGGCCGCCGGATGTCCGATTCCTCCGCCGCCGACCCCTGCCGCCTCCTGATCCGCGCCCCCGGGCGCGCGTTCGAGATCGCGGCCCCGGTCGAGGTCCCCTTGTCCGAGATCATCCCCACCCTCGTGCTGTACGCCGAGGGCGACGACGGCGAGGACCTGGACGAGAGCGGCCTCGAACACGACGGATGGGTCCTCCAGCAGCTGGGCGACGAGCCCCTGGACGAGGACGAGACCCTGGCGTCCCTGGGCCTGTGCCACGGGGAGACCCTGTACCTGCGGCCCCGGCGCGAGCAGCTGCCCCCGGTCCACTTCGACGACATCGTCGACGGGGTCGCCACGGGCATGGCGGAGCGGCCCGACCGCTGGTCGCCCGCCCACACCCGCGTCCTGCTCCAGGTCATGGGGCTGGTGGTGCTGCTGATCGGGCTCGGCGTGCTCACCGCCGGGGGCCGGAACCTGTTCACCGTCCTGGGCGCGACCGCCTCGGCGCTCCTCATGCTGCTGTCGGCCTGGGCCGCCTCGCGCGCCATGGCCGACCTCTCCGCGTCCACCGGCCTGGCCGGGTGCGCCACCCTGGCCATGGGGCTGGCGGGGGCGCTGGTCCCCACCGGGGAGCCGGGGACGCTGTTCACGGGCGCGGTGCTCCTGACCGCCTCGGTGACGGCGGCGGGCGCCAGCGTGCTCGGGGTCGCCGCGGTGGCGGGCTCCATCCCCTTCTTCGCCGGGCTGTTCGTCGTCGAGGTGCTGGGCGCCGTCGCGGGGCTGCTCCTGATGTTCCTGCCGGGCACCTCCGTCCCGGACGCCGCCGCCCTGGTGGCGATGCTGGCGCTGTTCACCGGCACCTACGCCCCCCAGCTGGCCTTCCGGCTCTCCGGCCTGAAGCTCCCGGCGCTGCCGGCCAACCCCAAGCAGCTCCAGGAGGAGATCGACCCGCTCCCGGCCCGGCGGGTGCTGGACCGGACGCACCTGGCCGACCGGTTCCAGACCGCCCTGTACGCCTCCACCGGCGCCGTGATCACGGTGTGCGCGTGCGTCCTGGCCCTCACCCCGGGCTGGATCCCCAAGACGTTCGTGCTGATCCTGTGCCTGGTGATGCTGCTCCAGTCGCGCGGGCTCGGCAGCGCCTGGCAGCGCGCGCTGATGGTGGGCCCGCCCTGGGCCGCCCTGGGCGTGCTCGCCATCGCGCTGGCCTGGGGTGCGGAGCCCCTGGGCCGCCTCCTGGCCGTGCTGGGCCTGTTCGCGGCCACGACGATCCTCGCGGTGGTCTCGTGGAGCCTGCCGGGGCGGCGGGCCCTGCCGCACTGGGGGCGGGCCGCGGAGATCATCCAGCTGATCCTGTGCGTGGCCCTGGTGCCCCTGGTACTGGCGCAGTTCGGGGTGTTCGGCCTCCTGCGCGGGATCGGGGGCTGACGTGCAGTCACGACGCGACCGGGTGATGGCCCACAACTTCACCGTGGGCCGGCTGGGGACGGCGATGCTGGAGGCCGACCCCGACGCCGTCGACGCGCCCATGCGCCGCACGCGCACCGGCACCTACGTCGGCATGGCGATCGGGGCGCTGATCTGCATCGGCTTCCTGGTCTTCGGCCTGATCTTCCCCGGCGGGGCCACCTCCTGGCGCCAGGAGGGGCGGATCGTCATCGACCGCGACGGCGGGGCCACGTACCTGTACTCGGGCGGTGTGCTGCGCCCCGTCGCCAACCTGGCGTCGGCCAGGCTGGCCGTGGGCGAGGGCGCCGCCACCTCCCTCGTCTCCCAGCGGTCCCTGGAGGGGGAGACGATGGGCGGCCCGGTGGGCATCGCCGGGGCGCCCGACGGGCTCCCCGAGGCGGGCACCCGGGGCACCTGGCGCCTGTGCGCCGTGGCGCCCGTCGGCGAGGAGGACGCGCCGCGCGGCAGGACCGCCCTGGTGGTCGGCGAGGCGCCCGACCCCTGGGTCGTCGGGTCCGGCGACGGCGTCCTCGTCTCCGGCCCGGACGGCACCCCGTACCTGCTGTGGCAGGGCACCCGGCTGCGCATGGACGAGGAGGCCGGGGGCGTGCAGGCCCTCGGCTACGGGACGACCCCCGCGCTGCCGGTGGACTCCGCCTTCCTCAACACGGTCCCCGAGGGCCCGGACCTGGTCGCCCCCGAGGTGGCCGGGGCCGGGGAGGAGGGCCGCGAGCTGGCGGGCTCCACCCGGTCGGTGGGCCAGGTGTTCGCGGTCTCCGCGCCCGGCCAGGAGGACCAGCACTACCTGCTCACCCGGGACGGGCTGGCCCCCCTGACGCTCACCCAGGCGCTGCTGCTGCTCGGCGACACCGCGGTCTCCGGCCCCGCCTACGGCGACGCCTCCCCCGAGCCCGTGCCGCTCGCGTCGGCCGAGGTGCACGCCAATCTCGCCGCCGACCCCGCCACCCCGGCCGCGGCCCAGGGCCTGCCCCCCGTCCCGCCCACCGCGCTGGAGGTGGGCGCCGGGGTGCCCTGCCTGCGCTGGGAGGCGGACGGGTCGATGGCCATGACCATGGACGCGCCCTCCGGCATCCGGGCGTGGCCGGTCCAGGAGCGCCCGTTCGTGGAACCCGGGTGCCCCACCCCCGCCCTCGTCGGCATCCCCGCCGGGCAGGGCGGCGTGGTCCGCGCGCGGCCCGTGGCGGGCACCGACGCGGCCCCGACCTACTACGTGGTGACGGACGCCGCGGCCAAGTACCCGGTCGCCGACACCGCCGCGCTGACGGCCCTGGGCTACACGGAGGACGAGGCGGTACCGCTGCCGACGTCGCTGCTCCGGGTCCTGCCCACCGGGCCGCTGCTGAGCCAGGAGGCCGCCTCGCTCCCCTTGGCGTCCTCCCCCCGAGGCGGGGGCACCACCTGCCCCTAGCGCCCAACACCAGAGGAGATGCACATGTCGAGAACGCGGAGTACCGATGAGGCCAACCGGCTCGCCCAGGAGGCGATGCAGGAGGCCTACACGCAGTGCAACAACATCTACCAGAACGTCGACGACACCCGCGACGGCCTGCGCGGGTCCTGGCAGGGCGCGGCCTCCAACCGCTACAGCGAGGCGCTGGTGGGCTGGCTGGAGGAGCTGCGGCTCATCACCAACGACATGAACCAGATGATCGGCACCTTCGGCGGCACGGTGCAGGCCATGAACGCCACCGAGGACCAGGCCATCCTGACCGGCTCCCGGTGGATGGACGACCTGAACCCGAACCAGTCGGGCTGACCCCGGGCGGCGGTCCCCGGAGCCCCCTCCACGCACCCCTACGACGGCAAGGCGGAACCCATGAACGGATTCGACGTCAGCTACGGCCATGTCGACGACGCGACGATGCGTCTGGGCCAGCAGACCGAAGCGGTCGCACGGCAGATCGAGGAACTCGACGCCAAGATGCAGAAGCTCCTGGCCGACCTCGAAGGTGAGACCAAGGAGAACTACGAGGCGAAGGTGAAGTCCTGGCGGCTCAACGTCGCCGACATGCGCACCCTGCTGGGCAAGGCCCAGAACGCCCTGAACGACATCCGCAACAACTACTCCGGCACGGACCGCCGCGAGGCCATGAACTGGGCCTCCCTCCTCTGATCCGCCCGGAAGCCGAACCGGTCCGGGCGGCGCGCGCGATCGCGCCGCCCGGCCTCCCGGGGCCGGACCCGACCGTCCACGGGTCCGGCCCGCACCTCCCCTAGTTCGGATGACGCCCCCGTACGGGCGGCAAGGAGACCGAGAACGTGTCCGAATCGCTGTACGACTTTCGCGCCGCCCTCTCCGGTGAGCCGGAGACGCCCGTCGAGGGCGAGGAGGAGCAGGCCGAACTCCTCACCACCCTGTCCTCCCAGCAGACCGGGTCCGGTTCGGGGACGGGCGGGGCTCCGCTCAGCCTGAACCTGGCCACCGGCCTGCTCATGATGACCAACCGGTCGGGCACGGTCGAGGTGGACACGGCGGACCAGAGCGTGGTGATCGACCCCGAGTCCTCCTCCGTCGTGGAGCGGAACGGGGACCTCGTGCTGGGCGCCACCGCGGAGGCGTCGCCGCTCATGGCCGGCCGCCTCGTGGAGGGCCAGCGGCTCGAACCGATGACCCAGGGCGTCCCCGCCTCCATGGAGGGGACCACCGAGGGCGCGGTCACCGAACCGCTGTCCGCACCGCTGGAGGAACCGGTGCACGTGGTGTCCGTCCGTGCGCCCGAGCAGTCGGACCTGGTGGAGGCGACGCCCGCTCTGGAGGCGGAGCCGGTGTCCGCGGGCCTGCCCATGGTCGAGCAGGCCCGCCTGGAGCCCGTCATGGCGGGCATCCCCGCGGTCGAGGCCGAGCCGGTGTCCGCCCCCGTCGAAGCCGTCCCCATCAGCGCCCCCGGGGACGACGGCTCCGGGGACGGGGCCTCTGGGGACGGGGCCTCCGACGCCGTCGGCCCGGTGGTCACCGTGGACCCCGAGACCGGTGAGACCGTCATCCTCGCCGAGGACCTGCGGATCACGGTCGGCCCCGAGGACGGCGCGGTCAGGATCGAGCCGTCGGACGAGAACGTCCCGCTGGGTCCCGACTCCCCTCCGGTCACCGTGGAGGCCGGCGGCCTCGTCATGACGATCGACCCGGCGACGGGGACCCTCGCGGTCGACCCGGTCAAGGGCGAGTTCGCGGACGTCACCGTCGAGATCGGCGACCTGCGCATCGTCATGGACGGCGAGACCGGCGAGGTCTCGGTCGACCCCGGCGACGGCACCGTCTCGGTCGACCCGGAGACCGGCCTGGTCACCATCGAGCCGGTGGGAGAGGACGAGGGCGAAGACGACGCGGAGGACGGGGGCTCCGAGGACGGCGACGAGGACCGCCCCGCCGGGGACGGCGGGGACGGCGAGGGCTCCGAGGAGGAGCACGGCGGCCGCCCCGGCGGCGACGAGGAGGGCGTCACCGACGAGGACGACCACGAGCCCGGCGGCGACCGGGACCGTCCCGGCGGCGAGGACCGGCCCGGGAGTGAGGAGGGGCACGAGGGCGTGCACGGCCGCCCCGGCCAGGACCCCGGCACCTCGGGCGGGGCGCCCGGCTCGGTCACCCCCGTGGGCTCGCACCCCGGCGGGGACCACGGCGAGGACGACGGGGAAGGCGTCCCCGACCACATCGACCCCGAGGGCATGTACGGACCCGCCCCGGAAACCCCCGTCGCCGACGACACCCCCGTCCTGGTCGGCGGTCCCACGCCCGGCGAACAGTCCGGTGACCGGACCGGGGGGTACGGGTCCACGGACCCGGGATCCGACCCGGAGGGGGACTCCGGCGAGAACCCGGAGAGTGTCCCCGACCCGATCGTCACCGAGGGCATGTACGGGCCCGCTCCGGACACCCCCGCCGGGACCGGGGACGAACCGGTCGTGGTGGGCGAGCGCATCCCCCGGGAGGAGATCACCGGGGAGCACGCCTCCGACCCGGCGACGCTCGACCCCACCGAGAGCACCGGGTTCGTCACCGAGGTCCCGGGCGGGGAGGACGACTCCACGACGGGCGGGGAGACCTCCGGTCCCGGAACGGAGACCACGGAAGGGCTCTCCCACCTCGACCCGGACAGCATCCCGGACCCGATCGGGGGCGAGGGCCTGTACGGGCCGGCTCCGGACCCGACCCCCCAGCCGTCCGGCGGCGTGACCGGCACCGGTTCCGAGGACGAGGAAGAGGAGCCGGAGGAGGACGAGGAGGAGGAACCGGAGGAGGACGAGGAGGAGGACGAGGACGGAGAGGACGGCGAAGGAGAGGGAGAGGACGAAGAGGAGGACGGCGAGGACGAGGAAGAAGAGGAGGACGAGGACGGAGAGGACGGCGAGGGCTCCGGCGGGAGCGGTGACGGCGAGGGCACCGGGGGCAACGGCGACGGCCCCAAGGAGGGCCAGGGCACCAAGATCGACGTCGACCGCCTGCGGACCTTCCAGACGGAGTACGTGGGCGGGCTCGACACCGCCCTGAACGCGCACGATGACAACTACTCCGTCTACGGCGGCAGCGGCACCGAGGGCCAGACCACCGGCGTCACCCTCCTCGGCAACCCGTCCGGGCTCGCCAGCGCGGGCCTCCTCGCCGGCAGCATCGACCAGTCCATAGGCAACCTCTTCAGGATCATCAAGGACATCCGCAAGGAGCTCGACGACATCAGCGACCGCCTCGAGGTCAACATCATCGAGTTCGAGCAGCTGGAAGAGGACCAGGAGCTCAACGCGAGCCAGGTGGTCTACCTGATCGGAAGCCCGCCCGGCGCGACCGGCAGCGGCGGCACCACCACCACGACCCCCTGACAGCGCCGCCGAGACCCGCCGAGACCCCGAGGAGGTCGGAGGAAGAGTGCCCGCACTGCACGAGATCATGAACATCGTCGCCGACGCCGAGGACGGGGGGAACCACCCCCCGATGCCGAGCGTGGACACGATCATCGGCAGCGGTGTCAACTGGGTGGACCACGGCCGGTACCACTTCGCCAAGGACACCAAGCCGTTCGTCGGCTTCGAGTTCGACTACGGCGGCCACGAGATGAACCGCTGGTGGCGCATGCGCAAGCCCGGCTACCAGACCTACTCGACCGGCTACTACACGTACCAGATGCCCAACGGCTGGGACTACGCCGGCTACACGATGATCGAGGAGCTGTGGACCGGCCCCGAGTCGGCCGAGTCCAAGTTCCGCACGGCTCTGGCGAACCTCGCCGGCGTCATCCCCAACTCCATGCCCGGGACCGGTTCCACCACCTTCCACGGCCAGCCGGTCAAGGACCTCGTCACGCACCTGTCCGAGCTGAGCACCATGCTGGACACGCAGAGCGAGAAGATGCGCACGGCGTACAACGAGCTCGACGTGCCCGACGGGCCGATGACGGGTTCGGCGGCGTCCGCCTACGCGGCCCGGCTCTACGACTTCGCCCTGCGCCTGCGGGACCTGAGGCGCCAGGTCGACAACAACCACGAAGCGCTCAAGGACGTCATGGACCCGATCCGCCGCAAGGCGGTCGCGCTCCAGGACGCGGTGACGAAGGCGCTGAACAACCCGCACAGCGGCATGCGGCGGATCCTGGACGACTGGTACTTCAACGTGACCACCGGTCGCGAGCAGTGGAACAGCGCCCGCGGACAGTTCCAGATCCCCATCCACGCGGACCCGCCGGTCTACGGGATCGTCGGCGACGACATCACGGACAGCAACGTCAACAACGAGCTGAAGAACCGGTGGCGCGAGCAGTTCGAGGGCGTCTTCACGGCCGCGTCCGAGCTGTACAACAAGATGGAGGAGATGTACAAGAGGGCGCACACCGACCTCAACATCATCGAGGACCCCAAGGGCGGCCTGCCGCTGAGCATGATCCCCGACATCAACGACACCGACAACCCGTACGACGACATGTTCGGCGACGGCAACGGTGAGGGGGAGGGTCCCCCGGAGATCAAGATCGACTGGGGCGACGGCCCGCCCGGGGGCGAGGGTCCCGACATCCCCGACTGGATGGAGGAGCCGCCCCCCGGCTACGGGGGCCCGGACGACCTCAACTACGAGGGTCCCGGGGAGGGCCCGCCCGACTACGAGGGCGGCCCCGACAACGGCGGGAACTACGGCAGCGGAGGGCCGGGGCCCGAGACCGTCCGCCTGGAGGGGCCGCCCGACCCGGGCAGCGACTACCCCGGGGGCGACGGCACCGGCCCCGGCGGCGAGGTGCCGCCGGGCGGTGTGGTGCCCCCTCCCGGGAGCGTGGCACCCCCTCCCCCGCTGGGTCTCAACGGCCCGGGCGACGTCAACGGCCCCGTCGGCGTCAACGGTCCGAGCGACGTCAACGGCCCGGGGGGACCCGGCGGCACCGTCCCGCCGCCCCCCGGCCTGGGCACCGACTTCCCCCAGGGGGGCGGTCCCGTCCCGGGCGGCGTGATCCCGCCTCCCCCGCCGCTGGGCCTCAACGGCCCCGGTTCGGGCGGCGGCACCGGCCGCCGCAACGGCGGGGCGAACCTCCCGCCGCCCACCGGCCTGGCGGTGGACCCGGCGACGGGCCTGCCGATCGACCCGGACACCGGGCGGCCCTTCCCCGTCGACCCCGCGACGGGGCGGCCCTTCGACCCCGACACCGGCCTGCCCATCAACTTCGACCCGGAGACGGGCCGGGTCACACCGATCGACCCGGTCACCGGCGAGCCCGTGTCCCCGGACGGGGGCAGCCGCCTCGAACTCGACCCCGAGACCGGCCTGCCGATCGACCCGGACACCGGGCGGCCCTTCCCGGTCGATCCCGAGACCGGCCTGCCCTACAACCCCGACACCGGCCTGCCCATCGACTACGACCCGGAGACCGGGCAGGTCCACCCCGTGGACCCGGTCACCGGGGGGCCGGTGTCCCCCGACCCCGGACTGCCGATCACCTACGACCCCGAGACCGGCCTCCCCCTGCCGCTCGACCCCGTCACCGGCGAACCGGTCACCGGCGACGGCGGGACGCGGCTGGACATGGACCCGGCGACGGGGCTGCCCATCGACCCCGAGACGGGGAGGCCGTTCCCGGTCGACCCCGACACCGGGCTCCCCTACAACCCCGACACGGGGATGCCCATCGACTACGACCCGGTGACCGGCCTCCCGGCCCCCGTCGACCCCGTCACCGGGCAGCCGCTGCCGCCCGACTCCTTCACCCCGCCGCCGATCGACCCGGGCCTGGACACCAACTTCCCCGGCGGCGGGGAGGACGTCCCGATCAACCCCGTCACCGGGGAGCCCGCGGAGGTCGACCCGGTCACCGGGCTGCCCTACCCCGTCGACCCCGACACGGGCGAGGCGATCAAGGGCGGGTTCGAGGGACCGTCGGAGGAGGTGGAGTACCCGCCGCCGCGCTTCGAGAGCGGCGGGCCCGAGGGCCTCAACTACGGCGGCTACGGCAGCGGCAACGACTCCTCCGGCGGCGGGGGCGGGAACGGCTCCGACTCCTCGGACCGCACCCAGATGTTCGCCGCGCCCACCGGCGCGGGCGGGCCCCAGGTCCAGGCCGAGGGGGGCGGGGGTCCGGGCGCCGCGGGCGCGGGCGGCCCCGGAGGCGCCGCAGGTCAGCAGAACATGAACGGGATGGGCTCGCCGATGATGCCGCCCATGATGCCGCCGATGGGCGGTATGGGCGGTGGCGGCGGTGCCGAGAACCGCGACCGCAACCGGACCACCTGGCTCTCCGAGGACGAGAAGGTCTGGGGGACCGACAAGAACCGGCAGCGGGCCACGCTCGGACGGCCCGTGCCCGGACAGCAGAAGAAGGGGGCCCAGCGCCATGAGCTCATCGATGCGGGAGCAGATGGAGGCCGAACTGGAACGGCTTCACACGACGATGAGGGAACTCTCGGACGCAAGCGCAAGCCTGGAGTCGGCAACCGAAGAGGCCGTGGCCAAGAACAGGCTGGTGGCCGCGACGGTGGACGGGACGGGTCGTCTGACTGAGCTGAAGTTCCACACCGAGGGGTACCGGACCATGGCCCCGGCGGAGCTGTCCGCGGCGATCGTCGAGGTCGTCGGCCGCGCGCAGAAGCAGATGGCGGACCGCGTCGCACAGGCCTACGAGGCCTTCATGCCCGAGGGCATCGACACGCAGGCGGCGATGCGGGGCGACCTCGACCCCGAGGAGACGCTGCGCCGCATGGGCGTCTCCCTGGACGACCTCGGGTGAGGGCCCGGCGCCGCCGGACACGGATTCGAAGGAGGAACCGATGACAGCACCGGGACGAGGCCTGTCGGCCTTCCCTGAGGGCATCAGGAGGAACGGCTCGCGGATCTACGACGCGGCCGACTACACGGACGAGCTCATCGCCCACACCCGCGCCGCGCGCGAACCGCTCGGCGTCCCGTGGGGGACCAAGGGCGAGTACGCGGAGCAGATGCAGAAGAACATCGGCGAGGCGGAGGAGGTCCTGTACACCCTGCTGGACCTCATCGCCGTGGCCCAGCGCCAGGCCGCGGACGGGACCCTCGACATGGGCGGCAGCTTCCAGGGGACCGAGGACGCCAACATCGACCTCGGCGGGACCTTCACCCCCGGAGGACGCAGATGAGCCCGAACCCCGCCTCCGGGGCCCCCGTCCCCGAGGAGGCGCCGGGCGCGGCCGCCCGGCCCGCCCCGGCCTCCGCGGCGTCCGCCGCGGAGGACTTCGGCGCGGCCCTCAACGGCGGGGCCCCCGCCGCCGAGCAGGCCGCCGAGAGGGCGGCCGGACAGGCCGCCGCGGCGGCCCCGGCCCCGGAGGCCCCCCGGGAGCAGGAGGACCCCGGCCCCGAGGGCCCCGCCCGCCGGGTGGGCTCGGTGGTCGGCGCCGACCGCGAGGCCGCCGCCGAGGCGGAGCCCGCGCTGGACCGGCCCGGGGCGCCGATGCTGGCGGGCGCCGCCATCGCCGGGCTGATCCTGGTCGCGGCGCCCTTCGCCGTGGTGACCGGCACCGGCGGGGGCCCGGTGTCCCTGGACGTCATGGCGGGCGGCGAGCCGGTGTCCCCCGCCCTCTCCGGGCAGGCGCAGTCCGGCGCCCAGGCCGGCGGGCAGGCGGGTGGACAGGCCGGCGGCGACACCGGGAGCGGCCAGTCGGTGCCGGCGGGCGGGGAGGGTGGCGGCTCCCCCGTCACCGACACCGCCCCCGACACCGGCTATGTCCCGGAGGTCCAGCCCGACCTGCGCGCCCCCACCATGCCCGACCCCGGCGACACGGTCGGCGGCTCCGCCGTGCAGACCTCCACCCCCGACCGGGGGTCCGCTCCGGAGGCCGGACCGCCCGCCGCCGAGGGCGCGGAGGCGGACACCGGCGCGGTGGCCGCGGCCGACGGCACCGGCGACACCGCCGGGGACCCCGCCTCCGACACCGCCGGAGACGGCGGGGACTCCGCCGGGGAGGCGGGCACCGACACCGGCACCGAAGCCGCGGCGGATCCCCCCGCGGGGGAGGACACCGCCGGAGCGGAGAGTGGGACCCCCTCCCAGGAGGGCGACGCCGCGGACGGGGCGGCCGCGGGCGCCCAGGAGGGCCGCGGCGAGGAGTCCGCGGCCGAGGCGTTCTCCGACACGGGCTCCGCCGGGGACGGTACCGGGCAGACTGCGCCGCAGGACTCCGGGGACGCCGCGCAGAACGCGAACGCGGCCGACCCCGCCGGGCCGCAGGACCCCGGGGTCCCCCAGGACCCGAGCGCCGCGAACGGCGGGGACTCCTCCGTCCTGGGGGGCGTCGCCGAGCGCTTCGCCCCCGCCGACGGCTCCTACCTCGCCGTGGCCGGACCCGGCTGCCCGGCGCTCCCCGGCGCCTCCTACGGCCACGAGGGCCGGTGGGGCGGAGCCGAGGACGCGAACGAGGGCTGGGCGACCCGGCCCGGGGGCTACGGGGGCGAGGGGTGCGCGGGCGAGTACGACGCCCTCCCCGTGTCCGGCGACCCCGAGCAGGGGAACGGGCAGTACGCGGTGTGGTCCTTCGTGCCCGGGCGGGAGGGCGTCTCCTGCGAGCTGTACGTCCACGTCCCCGACGACGAGAGCCCCCTGTGGCTGGCCCCCGGCGAGGCCCGGTACCTGATCCGGCCGGGCGTGGGCACCGAGCAGCCGCCCGTGGCGGTGTTCGGCTTCGACCAGTCACAGGTCCGCGGCGGCTGGGTCCAGGTCACCGGCTTCGTCACCCCCGCCGCGGAGTTCACCGTCGAACTGACCAACGCGGGCGCCGACCCCCTGGCGGCGCAGGAGGGCGCGAGCGCCCACGTCGCCGCGTCGGCCGTGCGCGCCTCCTGCCCCTGATACCCCGGCGGGGCGGCCCTGCGGGCCGCCCCGCCCTCCCCCACCCGGGCCGCGGCGCGGCCGGACGAACAAGGAAGGCACCGATGAGCAGGCAGCTCCTCACCGTCAACCCCGGCGCCCAGGGAGCGCACGAGACGATCACCGCGGCGCTGGAGGAGGCCTCCGGCGGCGCGCTGATCACCATCGCGCCCGGCAGGTACGAGGAGAGCCTCGTCCTGCGGGAGGTCGTCACCCTGGTCGCCCGCGACGGCCGCGGGAGCGTGGAGGTGATCAGTCCGTCCGGGAGCGCCGTGCTCTCCGGCGCGGAGGCGGTCAAGCTCTCGGGGCTCGTCCTGCGCGGCCGCGACGAGGAACGGCCCACGGTGGACATCCCCGCGGGCCAGGTCGAGATGGCCGACTGCGAGGTCGTCGGCGCCTCGTGGGCCGCGGTGTCGGTGCGCGGGACGGGCGCCGTCGCCATGCGCGACAGCCGGGTGAGCTGCGCCGGGGGCGCCGGGGTGGTCATCGTCTCCCCCGGGCTCAGCCTCATCGAGGAGTGCGTGGTCGAGGACGTCGGGACCAGCGCCCTGGTCATCGGGGAGCAGGGGCGGCCGACGGTCCGGTCCTGCGTGTTCCGCGACGCCGGGGGCAACGGGCTGTTCGCCAGCGGTGACGCCTCGGGCACCCTGGAGGGCTGCGAGATCACGGCGACCGGCAAGCCCGGCGTGGCCCTGGAGGACGGGGCCGCCACGACCCTGCGCGGCCTGTACGTGCACCGCACGGAGAAGGACGGCATCGCCCTGTCCAGCCAGGCGCGCCCGGTGGTCGAGGACTGCACGGTCGAGGAGGTCGGCGGCGACGGGATCGTGGTCCGCGGCAGCTGCGACCCCCAGGTGGCCCGGACCCGGTCGGTGCGCGTGAAGGGCGCCGGGGTGCACGTCACCGAGCGGGCCCGGGGCGTGTTCACCGACTGCGAGGTGGAGGAGTCCGAGGGGGGCGCGGTCCGCTCCGGGGGGCGCGCGTCCACGGCGTTCCTGGGCCTGCGGGTGCGGGGCGGCCGCGGCCTGCTGCTGGCCGAGGACAGCGTCGTGGAGTTCGACCGCGGCGAGGTCGGCGGCACCGGCGGCCACGGCATCGTCATCACCGGCGGGGCGCCGTTCCTGCGGGGCATGGCGGTGTCGGACACCGACGGGCACGGGGCCCTGCTGGAGGGATCGGCCCGCGGCCGGCTGGAGGGGATGACCTTCGAGCGGACCCGCAGCGCCTCCGTGGCGGTGCGCGAGGGCGGCCGCCTGGAGCTGGAGGGGGCGCGCATCGCGGAGAGCCGCGACGCGGGCGTGGCCGTGGGCCCGGACGGCGAGGCGGATCTGCGCGACTGCGAGGTCTCCGCGTCGGCGGGGGACGGGGTGTCGGTGCGCGGCGGCAGCCGCGCGACGGTGCTGCGCACCCGGGTGCGGGAGGGCAGGCGCAACGGCGTGCTGCTGGCCGCCGGTGCGCGGGCCACCCTGCGCCGGTGCGAGGTGTTCGGCAACCGCGCCGACGGCGTGCTGGTCCACTCCACCGAGGAGGTGGTGGTGGAGGACTGCACGGTGCGCGACAACGGGCGTTCGGGGCTGCGCCAGACCGTGGCCAGCGAGCAGGCCCGCACCGAGGACCTGTTCAGCCAGGGCAACGGCTCGCCCGACGCGTTCGGCGAGCAGGCGGGCACCGCCGTCCCCCTGGCGCCGCTGCCGGAGGAGGAGGGCGCGGGCGGGGAGGAGGCCGCCGCCGGCCCGATGCTGGAGCTGGACGCCCTGATCGGCCTGGGCAACGTCAAACAGGAGGTGCGGACCCTCATCACCCGCAACCAGATGGCGCAGCGGCGGGCGGAGATGGGCCTGCCCACCCCGCCGATGAGCCGCCACCTGGTCTTCGGCGGCGCGCCCGGCACCGGCAAGACGACGGTCGCCCGCCTGTACGGGCGCATCCTGGCCGAGCTGGACGTGCTGCGCTACGGGCACGTGGTGGAGGTGGCCCGGGCCGACCTGGTCTCGCAGTACGTGGGCGGGACCGCGATCAAGACGACCGAGGTGTTCGAGCAGGCCAAGGGGGGCGTCCTCTTCATCGACGAGGCGTACACCCTCTCCAGCGGCGGAGACGGGGGCAAGGGCCCCGACTTCGGCAAGGAGGCCATCGACACGCTGGTCAAGCTGATGGAGGACCACCGCGACGAGGTGGCGGTGATCGTCGCCGGGTACACCGAGGACATGGACCGCTTCCTGGCGGCCAACCCCGGCCTGGCGTCGCGGTTCAGCAAGACCATCGAGTTCGTCAACTACGAGGTGGGCGAGCTGGTGGAGATCGTGCGCCGGCTCTGCGAGGGGCACAGCTACCGGCTGGCCCCGGAGACGGAGGCCGCCCTGGCGGGGATGTTCGAGAGGATGCCCAAGGGGCCGAACTTCGGCAACGCCCGCGAGGCCCGCAAGGTGTTCGAGGAGATGATCGACCGCCAGGCGAACCGCCTGGGCGCCTCCTCCCCCGAGGACCACGAGTCGCTGACCCTGCTGCTGCCGGAGGACCTGGGGGCGGGGGCGGTGGAGGAGGACTCCCCCGCCGACCGCGACCGGCAGATCACCGAGCTGCGCGAGGAGCTGGACGCCCTGGTGGGCCTGGCGCAGGTCAAGGACACCGTCAACGACCTGGCGAACCTGCTGCTCATGGCGGAGCAGCGCAGGTCGATGGGGCTGCCCGTGTCGTCGATGAGCCACCACCTGGTCTTCACCGGTCCCCCCGGTACCGGTAAGACCACGGTGGCGCGCCTGTACGGGAGGCTGCTGCACACGCTGGGGGTGCTGCCGGGCGACCACGTCGTGGAGGCCGCCCGGTCGGACCTCGTCGGGCGCTACGTCGGGCACACGGCCCAGCTCACCGCGGAGGTGTTCGAGCGGGCCCGGGGCGGTGTGCTCTTCGTGGACGAGGCCTACACCCTCACGCCCAAGGGGGAGGGCAACGACTTCGGCCAGGAGGCCGTGGACACGCTGCTGAAGCTGATGGAGGACCACCGCGACGAGGTCGCGGTGATCGTCGCCGGGTACCCGGCCGAGATGGACCGGTTCATGGACTCCAACCCCGGTCTGGCCTCCCGGTTCAACCACCGGGTGGAGTTCCCGTCCTACGACGACGGCGAGCTGGTCACCATCGTCACCCGCATGGCGGCGTCCTCGGGGTACGAGTGCGGGCCCGAGACGCTGGCGGCGCTCGCGGCGCACTTCGCCACGGTGGAGCGGGACGGCTCGTTCGGCAACGCCCGTTACGCCCGGCAGGTGCTGGAGCGGATGATCACCCGCCAGGCGGGCCGCCTGGTGGGGCTGGGCGCCTCGGCGACCCGGGAGGACTTCACCGCGCTGCTGCCCGCCGACGTGCCCTGACCCGCACGGCACCGCCCCGGCGCACCGTCCGCGCCGGGGCGGTCTCATGCCCGGGCCGCGCCGAAGGGCCCTGCCGGGGCCCGGCGGAACGGGGCGGCGGCGGTCCCGGCGCCCGGCGGCCCTCCCCGGGGAGCGCGGCGGCGGTCTCGGCGCCCGATGGGCCCACCCGGGCGGGCGTCGGCCCGGTGATCCGCCCCGGGAGCGCGGAACAGGGCGTCGGCGGCCCCGACACCCGGCCCACCCGCCCGGGGGTCAGCCCGGCGGTGGGCCGCCGGGGGCGCGGGCCGTGTGTTCGAGGACGCGGATCGCCAGCTGCACCCGGTTGGTGACGTGCAGCTTCGCGTACAGGTTGCCGAGGTGGGTCTTCACCGTCGCCACGCTGAGGCCGAGCTCCTCGGCGATCTCGGCGTTGGTCCGGCCCTCGGCGACGAGCCGTCCGACCTCCCACTCCCGCGAGGTCACGTACCCTGGCGGTCCTGCGGGGTCCGGGTCCGCGGCCTCCGCCGCCCCGCCCCCGGCCCCGCCGTTGGCCGCGGCCAACGCCACGAGCCGGGACAGGACACCGGGAGAGAACACCGGTCGGCCGCGCGCCGCGTCGTGGATCGCCGTCACCACGGTCTCCGGCGGGGACTCCTTGAGCAGGAACGACACCGCGCCCCCGCGCAGCGCCTCCAGGAGGTAGTCGTCCGTGTCGAAGGCGGTCAGGACGATGACGCGCGCCCGGGAGCCCGCCGCCCGCAGCTCCCGGACGGCCTCCAGACCGTCGGTGCCGGGCATGCGCACGTCCATGAGGACCACGTCCGGGTCCAGCGCCGCGACCTGGGCCACCGCCCCCGCCCCGTCCGATGCCTCGCCCACGACGGCGATGCCGTCGGTGCCGTCGACCATCAGCCGCAGGCCGGCGCGCATCAGCGCCTCGTCGTCCACGATGAGCACCCGCACGGCGGGCTCTTCCGAGCCCCCGGTCAACGCCGCCACGGGACCCTCACCTCCACCTCGAACCGGTCGCCCACGCCACCGTACCCGGTGGTGCCCCCCAGCAGCTGCGCGCGCTCGGCGACACCGATGAGCCCGAGCCCGGTGCCCTGGGCCGGGGGCGCGCCGCCGGCCAGGGGGTTGGAGGCGCGCACCGACAGCTCGTCGCCCTCGCGGGCGAACACGAGGGTCACCGGCTCCCCCGGCGCGTGCTTGCGCGCGTTCATGAGCAGCTCGGAGGTGATCCTCGCCAGCGACACGGCGGTCGTGGGGGACAGCGATCCGAGGTCTTCGGGGGCCAGCCCGTGCCATCGCGCCTCGACCGGCCGTCCGGCGGCGCGCGCCTCCTCGATCAGGTCGGTGACGGCCCCGGGGGCGGGCAGCGGCGCGGTGTCGGGGTGCGACGGGCCGTCGTCCCCGACGGCCCGCAGCGCCGAGAGCACCTCGCGCAGGACGCCGTTCGCGTCCGCCGCGGCGTCCCTGACCGTGCGGGCCGCCTCGCTCATCCGGTCCGGCGGCAGGTCGGAGCGGTAGGCCAGGGCGCCCGCGTGCATGGCGATGATCGCGAGCTGGTGGGAGAGGCCGTCGTGCATGTCCCGCGCGATGGCGTTGCGCTCCTCGGCGCGGGTCCGGGCGATGTCGGCGCTGCGGCCGCGCTCCGTCGCGACCCGGGCGCGCTCGGCGGCCTCGGCCCGCTCCTCCAGGCTGGCCAGCAGCGCCTCCCGCGTGCCCAGGGCGTAGCCCCACAACAGCGGGACCGCCGTGCAGAGCGCGAGGGCGGGGACCACGAAGAGCAGGGGCTCCTGCGGGATCCCGGTGAGGTCGGCGTAGAGCCACGAGAACGCCGTGCCCGCGCCCACCGTGCCCGCCATGACCAGGCCGGCCAGGGGGTAGGAGCGCCGGGCCCCCAGCCGCACGATCGCGACGGCACCCGCGGGCAGCGCCCAGGTGCTGACGATCCCGGCCAGGATGAGGAGCACGTTGCCGGCCGTGGACCGGCGGACGGGTCCCACGGCGATGCAGGCGACCAGGCCCACCAGTGCGTCCACCAGCGTGAACGCGAGCATCGTCACGGGGTGGCGCGGCTCCAGTTCCTCGAGCTGGAAGCCGAGCACCATGAGGAAGAGGAACGGCCCCACCAGGCTGCACAGCACCGAGACCAGCACGGCGCGGACCCAGGGGCGTCTCCGGCGCGCTCCGGCCCGGTGCGCGGCGGAGCCGGACGCCGGGGTCTCGGATTCGGTCACGCCGCCATCCTAGGGACGGAACCGAGCGGACGGATCAACCGTTCGGCTGAGGCGCCTCCTCCCCTCGGCCGAGGCGCGCACCTGGTCCGAACGCACGATCCGCATTCCGGCGCGGGCCCGCACTCTGAGGGCATGACCACAGAAACCGCTCCCCCGCCGCCCCCGCACCTGCGCCCGCCCACGGCGCTGCCGTACCACCGGCTCACCCGCCTCGAACGCCGCACGTCCCGGTGGTGGCGGCCGCTGACGACCGTCGCCGTGGCCTTGGCCGTGTTCGTCGTCCTCATCCTCCTGGCCTCCGGGGCCCTGATGCTGGCCTCGCTGCTGGTGCCATGGCTGCCCGAGCCGTCGGACCTCGACACCTTCGCTCTGGACAACCCGACGGACATGCTCCTCACCTTCGGGATGCTGGCCCTGATGATCCCGGCGGTCCTCCTCGGCGCGCGCTGGGGCGGCGGCCGCTCGCGGATCCTGCATTCGGTGGCGGGCCGGCTGCGCTGGTCGATGATGCTCAGGGCGGCCGCCGTCCTCGTACCGCTCTACGCGGCCGTGTACTGGGGCTCGTTCCTGCTCGACCCGCCGGACGACGCCGCGGTGCCGCGGTTCGACGCCATGCTCGTCGCCGGGCTCGCGGTCTGCGTCGCGCTGGTGCCGTTGCAGTGCGCGGCCGAGGAGTACGCGTTCCGGGGCCTGCCGCAGCAGGTCCTGGGCACCTGGCTGCGCTCGCCCCTGTGGGGGATCGTGCTCCCGGTGCCGCTGTTCATGCTCGGGCACGGCTACGACTGGGTGGGCCAGGTGGACATCGCGGTCTTCGCGCTGTGCATGGGCTTCCTCGTGTGGAAGAGCGGGGGCCTGGAGCTGGCGATCGCCGTCCACACCGCGAACAACCTGACGCTGCTCCTGGCGGCGCCGTTCAGCCCCTCGTCCCTGGACCAGGGCGCGGTGGACCCCGCCACCCTCCTGATCTCGGTGCCGCTCACCCTCGTGTCCACCGCCGGCCTGGCCCTCTGGTTCTCACGCGTCCACGGGCTGCGGCCGTTCGAGCCGCTCCGGGGGACGGGCGGGGCGCAGACCGTCCCCGCTCCCGACGCCCTCCCTCGCGAGGCGCGGCCGCCCCGTCCCTCTGAGCACATGTGCCGGTAGCGCCCCGCCCCGGTGGCCGGACACGGTGCCCCGCCCCGCTCTCCCCCGGGGCGCGGGCACCGTCCGCCGTTCAGGGGGAGGGCACGGCCCCGGGGGCCGCGGACACCCCCTCCGCGGGGCGTCGGCGGAGGCGCCACAGGCGGGTGCCCGCCACTGCGGCACAGACCAGGGCGGCCGAGACCAGCAGGACCAGTTCGGCGGGGACGCCGTAGAACCGCTGCAGCCAGGTCCCCTCCCGTCCGCCCATCACGAACGTCACCGCCGGGTCGAAGGCGGCCAGGGCCAGCGGCGGCAGGGCGTAGGGCGCCAGGCGGACCGCCGCCCGCCACCGGGGCCGGCCCGCGCGGGCCGCCGCCCAGGCCGGGGCGCGCAGCACCCCGCGCACGCCCAGGGCGAGCACCGCGAGGGTGGCCGCGCCCAGGACGGCGTCCACCTTCCACAACACCGAGTCCGCCGGGGCGGGTGTCCGCCCCTCGGTCAGGTCGATCAGCCCCTCGGCCAGGGCCCAGGTGTCCTCCTCGGTGAGCGCGATGCCGACGTTGGTCAGGACGGCCACTCCGTACCCGGTCTCCGGGACGAGGACCTGGTAGGCGGTGTGCGTGGAGTTCGTGCCGCCGTGCCAGACCTGGACCCGGGACGCCCCGTCGGCGGGGCCGCGGCGCATCCAGCCGAGCCCGGTGCGCCCGTTGGGCGCGGAGGGCGTGTGCGCCTCCTCCACCGTCTCCGGCGAGACGACGCGGGGCCCGCCCGGGACGGCGCCGCCGTTGAGGTGGAGCAGCAGCCAGCGGGCCATGTCGTCGGCGGTGGAGATCATGTCGCCCGACCCGGTGGCGAAGTGCGCGGGCTCGGCCACGGGCAGGTTCAGGCCGTAGGCGCGGAAGTGGCCGGGCGCCGTCCGGGCCCCGTCGGAGGCCGACCGGGTGTCGGCCATCCCGGCCGGGGCCAGGACGGCGCGCTCCAGGTACGCGGTGAAGGGTTCGCCGGTGACGGTCTCCACCAGGCGGGCCGCGACGTGGTAGTTGGGGTTGTGGTAGTTCCACTCCCGGCCCGGGGCCGCGGCGAGCCGGGCTCCGGACAGGCGGTCCACGGCCTCGGCGAGGGTGGCGGGTTCGGGGCCGTCGGGCAGGCCGAGGTCGTGCAGCCCCGAGCTCTGGTCGAGGACCTGGCGGACGGTGATGTCCGCGCCGCGGGGGTCGGCGGTGGCGAACCCGGGCAGGTGCTCGCGCACCGGGTCGTCGAGGTCCAGGGCCCCCTCCTCGACCAGGCGCAGGACGGCCAGCGCCGTCATGGACTTGCTCAGCGAGGCGACGGGCAGCGGGGTGTCGGTGCGCAGCGGGCGGCCGTGGCCGTCGCGGCCGTGGGCGCCGGTGTGCACGACCCGGTCGCCGTGGACCACCGCGAAGGCCGCGCCGGGCAGGCCGGTGCGTTCCAGGTGGTCGGCGACGAAGGCGTCCAGTTCGGCGGGGGCGGGTCCGGCCGGGGCCGCGGAGGCCGGGGGCGCCGGGGCCAGGACGGCCAGGCAGGCCAGGGCCGCGGCGGCGAGGGCGGTGCTCTTGAAGGGCATGCGGAGGACGGTAGGTCCCGGGCCCGGGGGCGGGCCTCCCCCGAACGGGTGCGGGTGGGGCGGGCGACCGGCACTTTCGGGTGAGGCGGCCGGGGCCGGGGCGCGCGTAGCCTGGGCCGGTGCACAGAGGACGAGGGCCCGACACGCTTCGGGCGGGACTGCTGGCCGCGGCGACCGCGGCCGCGTGCGCGTTCCCGGTGACCGATCCGTCCGCCCTGCCCTGGCCCTCGCTCGCGGTGGCGGCGGCCGCCGCGGCCGCGGGCCGGTGGGGCCCGTACGGGCGCCCGGGGGCGGTGCTCGCCGGGGTGTGCGCCGCGGCCTGGCCGGCGGCGGCGCTCGTGCGGGGGGCCGACCCGACGCTCACCGCCGCGCAGGCCGGGTTCGCGGTGCTGTGCACGGTGCTGCCGTGGCTGGTGGGGCGTGCGCTGCGGTACCGGTCGGAGGTCACCGACCTGGGATGGCGCCGGGCCGAGCTGCTCGAACGCGAACGCGCGCTGGTGGCGGCCCGGGAGCGCGCCCGGACCCGGGAGCGGATCGCGGCGCGCATGCACGACTCCCTGGGCCACGACCTCAGCCTGCTGGCGGTCCGGGCCGGGGCCCTGGAGGTGGCCGAGGGCCTGTCGCCGCAGGATTACCGGCGCGGCGCCGCGGAGCTGGGCGCCGGGGCCATCGGCGCGGTCGAGCGGTTGCAGGAGATCATCGGCCTGCTCGACGGGCCCGCCACGGACCCCGACGGCCCGGCCGAGCACGGGGCTCCCGGGGCCGCCGACCGATCCGGCACGGAGACCGACGGCACGGCGCAGCACCGGGCTCCCGGGACCGCCAGCGGGTCCGCCCCGGGCGGCGGGCTCCCCGGGTCCGGCGAAGCGGTCGGCCCCGACGTCCTGGAGAAGCTGCTGGCGGGGGCGCGCGGCGCGTCGGTGGAGGTGTCGGCGGCCGGCGCGGAGCTGTGGGAGGACATGGCGCCCCCGGTGCGCGTCCTCGCGCACGCCGTGGTGCGCGAGGCGCTGACCAACGCGGTCAAGCACGCCCCCGGCGCGGCGGTGGCCGTGGACACCTCCCGGACGGGGGACGGCGGGTTCGCCGTGGCGGTGCGCAGCGCCCCCGGCCGGGGCGGCCCCGCACCGGCCTCGGGCGGGCGCGGGCTGGCCGGGCTGCGCGACCGGTTGGCGGCCGCGGGCGGTGTGTTCGAGGCCGGGCCCGGGGAGGACGGCGGTTTCCGCGTGGCGGCCCGGCTTCCCGCGCGGCCGGACCCCGTGCCCGGACCGGGCGGTTCGGAGTCCGACCGGCGGCGCGGAGCCGCGCGCCGGGCCCGGCGCGCGGCGGTGCAGGCCGCCGCCGTCCCGGCCGCGCTGCTGCTGCTCGTGGTCCTGGCCTGGTCCGGGTACTACGCGTCCGCGTCGGCGCGGGCCGTGCTGCCGCCGCCGGTCTACGCCGGGCTGGAGGTCGGCGCGCCGCGTTCCGCGGTGGAGCCGCTGCTGCCGCCGCGGACCATGCTCGACCCGCCCGAGGTGGTGGCGCCCTCCGGCTGGGAGTGCGTCCACTACCGCTCCGGCACGGGGTGGCCCGGGAGCGCGGGGCGCGCGTACCGGCTGTGCTTCGCGCAGGACCGGCTGGCCGCCAAGGACGAGGTACCGCTCAACGGGGAGGGGACGCGATGATCCGGGTGCTGCTGGCCGACGACGAATCGCTGATCCGGTCGGGCATCGCGGCGATCCTGGGCTCCGACCCAGGGATCACCGTGGTGGGCGAGGCCGCCGACGGCCGGGAGGCGGCCGACCTGGCCGCGCGGGAGCGCCCGGACGTGGCGCTGCTGGACATCCAGATGCCGGGGGTGGACGGGTTCGCCGCGATCGAGGCGGTGCGCGCGGCCTCCCCGGCCACGGCGGTGGCGATGCTCACCACCTTCGGCCGGGACGAGTACGTGGCCCGGGCGCTGGACGGCGGGGCGAGCGGGTTCCTCCTCAAGGCCTCTCCCCCGCGCGAGCTGCTGGCCGGGGTGCGGGCGGTGGCGGCGGGCGGCGCCGTGCTGTCGCCCAAGGTCACCGGCCGGGTCATCGAGGGCTTCCGGCGGCGCCGGGGCGCGGACGCCCACGCCCGGCTCGACACCCTCAGCCCGCGCGAGCGCCAGGTGCTGGCTCAGCTGGGCTCGGGGGCCTCCAACGCCGAGATCGCGCGCACCCTGCACCTGGCCGAGGACACGGTCAAGACGCACGTCAGCGCGGTGCTGGCCCGGCTGGGGGTGCGCAACCGGGTGCAGGCGGCGATCATCGCCCACGACGCCGGGCTCTCGGAGACCGCGCGCGACTAGGCTGACCGTGTGAACGACCCGGATGTCGCCCGCCTGCTGGTGCGCGTGATCAACATCAGCAACCGCCTGGCGCGCTACGCCGCGCACGAGACCGGGGAGCGGACCTCCCCGGCGACCTGGCGGGCGCTGAGCGTGCTCCAGGAGAAGGGGCCGCTGCGGCTGGGCGTGCTGGCCGAGTTCTGCCGGGTGCGCCAGCCCACGATGACGGTGATCGTGGAGTCCCTGAACGCTTCGGGGTACGTGCTGCGGCGGCCGGACCCGGCGGACGGGCGGGCGCACCTGCACGAGCTGACCCCGGCGGGCGCCGAGGCGCTGGACGACTGGCGCCGCCGGGTCGGCGAGGCGCTGCTGCCGCTGTTCGACGACCTCTCCGAGCACGAGCGCGCCCTGCTGGCCGACGCGGTGGCGCTGCTGGACGGGCGGTTGCGGCGCGGCGAGGGCTGACCGGCTCCCCCGGTGCGCGCCGGGGAATGCGCGGGGATTAACATAGGTTACCTATATGAATTCCCGTGAGGGCCCCGACCGCAAGGCCGCCGTCCTCCCCACCGGAACCCGTGAAGGAGCCGTATCCCCATGGTGGCGGAGACCGCAACACCCACCGTGTCCACCCCGGAGGCGCCGTCCCTCCTCAGGCAGCCGCGGGCCGTCTGGGCCGTGGCGTTCGCCTGCGTGATCGCGTTCATGGGCATCGGGCTGGTCGACCCGATCCTGCCCGCGATCTCGCGCAGCCTCGACGCCACCCCCACCCAGACCTCGCTGCTGTTCACCAGCTACCTGGTGGTCACGGGCCTGGCCATGCTCGTCACCAGCTGGGTCTCCAGCCGCCTGGGCGCCAAGCGGACGCTGCTCGCGGGGCTCGCGCTGATCGTCGTGTTCGCCGCGGCCGCCGGCTCCGGGGACACCGTGGAGGCCGTCATCGGGTTCCGCGCGGGCTGGGGCCTGGGCAACGCCTTCTTCATCTCCACCGCCCTGGCCACCATCGTCGGAGCCGCCAGCGGCGGATCCGCCGCCGCGATCGTGCTCTACGAGGCGGCGCTGGGCCTGGGCATCGCCACCGGGCCGCTGATGGGCGGGCTGCTGGGCGGCGTCAGCTGGCGCGGTCCGTTCTTCGGCACCGCGGTGCTGATGGCGGTCGGATTCCTCACCATCGCCGTGCTGCTGCGCGGGGACACCGTCCCCAAGGGCGACCCGGTGCCGCTGTCGGCTCCGTTCGCCGCGCTGCGGGTGCCCGGGCTCCTGGTGCTGTCCCTGATCGCGCTGTTCTACAACATCGGGTTCTTCGCCCTGCTGGCCTACACCCCCTTCCCGCTGGGCCTGGACGAGACGGGGCTGGGCCTGGTCTTCTTCGGCTGGGGCCTGGGCCTGGCGGTCACCTCGGTGTTCGGCGCGCCGCTGCTGACCCGGCGGCTGCCGCGCACCGGCGTCCTGTGGGCCACCCTGCTGCTGCTCGCGGCGGACCTGGTGGCGGCGGGCGCCCTCATCGGTTCGCGGCCCGGGCTGATCACCTGCGTCATCGTCGGCGGGCTGCTGCTGGGCGTGCTCAACACCGTGCTCACCGAGTGCGTCATGGAGGCGAGCGACCTGCCCCGGTCCGTGGCGTCCTCGGCCTACTCCGCGGTCCGCTTCCTGGGCGGCGCGGTCGCCCCGCCCGCCGCATCGGCGATCGCGGTCGCCGTCTCCCCCGGTGCCCCGCTCTACGCGGCCGCCGGATCGGTGGCGGTGGCCGCGCTGATCGCCCTGGCCGGCCGCCGGGTCCTGCGGCGTGTGGACGACGGCCCCGAGCCCGCGGAGGTCGAGGCCGAGGCCATCACCCGCGGCGCCTGACCTACCCCGCCCGGCCCACCGACTCCAGGGCCCTGCGCAGCAGGTCGGCGGGGTCGGCGGCGTCCGGGTTCAGCAGGGCCGCGGTCTCCTCGGTCGGCTCGCCCAGGACGGCGTCCACCACGGCGAACTCGTCGAGGGGGCGCCCGTAGTAGACCTGGAAGTGGTCGCGGTAGTGCATCTCGGGGTCCGGATGGAAGAGGCCCTCCAGCAGCCACCCGGAGCCGTCCTCCATGTCGCCGGGGACACCGGTGCCCCACCGGTCCGACCCGTCCCGCCACCAGATCAGCGCGCTCACCGAGAGCGGGTCGCCGCCGTTGAAGCCGGGGTCGGCGAGGATGTCCGCGAACTCCGCTGGCAGGGCGTCGACGGTCCCCGGCCGGTGCTCCCCGTCGTTGGCGTAGGGGCTCATCGGCGACTCGTGGTCGAAGCAGCGGATCACCGCGGCCGTGTCGGAGAAGGCGATCGCGTAGTCGTCCCCTCCCCCGTTGGCCATGGTCGCCAGATCCCACCCGGGGCGCCGGCCGGTGCGGAAGGCGTGCTTGCGGTAGGGGCTGTCCGGGGCGATGAGGAACTCCAGCAGCGCGATCCTGCGGGAGAGGTCCCGCACCCGGTCGGGCGCGGGCAGGCGGCGGGCGGTCTCCGGTGCGTTCATGCGGGCCATTCAACCCCGCCCCGGTGACACGCCGCCCCCGGCGCCCGCCCGGGGGCGGGCGGGCGCCGGGGCGCGGGTCAGCCCTGGACGGCGGGGATGACGCTGCCGCCGAACTCCTCCTCGATGAACGCCGCGGTCTCGGCCGAGGTGAGCAGCTCCACCAGGGTGGCGATGCGCGGGTCGTCGGCGTTGTCGGCGCGGGCGGCCAGGATGTTCACGTACGGGTTGTCCTCGAAGGCCTCCAGCAGGATGGAGTCCTCCTGGAAGTCCAGCCCCGCCTCCTGGGCGTAGTTGTTGTTGACGATGGCGGCGTCCACGTCGTCCAGCGAGCGCGGCAGCTGGGCCGCCTCGACCTCGCGGAACACCAGGTCCTTGGGGTTGTCCTCGACGTCGTCCAGGGAGAAGGTCGCGGCGTCGGCGTCCTCGGAGAGGGTGATGAGGCCGCCCTCCTGGAGCAGGAGCAGGGCGCGGAACTCGTTGGTGGGGTCGTTGGGCAGCGCGACCTCCGCGCCCTCGGGCAGGTCGTCGACCGCGTCGACGGTGCGGGAGTACAGCCCCAGCGGCGGCAGGTAGACCTGCTCGACGGCGACCAGGTCGGTGCCGTTGCCCTCGTTGTACTCCAGCAGGAACGGCTCGTGCTGGTACAGGTTGACGTCCAACTGCCCCTCCGCCAGGGCGGCGTTGGGCGCGATGTAGTCGGAGTACTCGACGATCTCCAGGTCGAGGCCGGCGTCCGCGGCGAGCTCGGCGTCGACGAACCCGAGGATGTCGCCCGCGGGGACCGCGGTGGCGCCGACGGTGAGGACCTCGGTGCCCTCCGCGGGGGCGGCCGCGTTCTCGGAGGGGGCGCCGCAGGCGGCCACCGCCAGGACGGCGGCGGCGGTGGGGGCGGCGAGGGTCAGGCGGCGCATCGTCGGGGTCCTTTGCACGGTTCCGGTCGGTTATTTCCTACTTATCCGACCTTAAATCAGGACTAACCGCCGCCGCGACCGCGCGCGGACTTCTGTGACAAACCGCACGGATGGGTACTTTTCCGGCGTTCCTCCAGGTTACCGGCCCCTCAGACGGCCTCCCGCCGCTGGAGGTAGGAGAACGCCCCCCACCCCGGCAGCACCGGGAACCAGAACGTGAGCACCCGGAACAGCAGCACCGCGGGCAGCGCCACCGCCGCCGGGACCCCCGCCACCGTCGTCAGCCCGCCGATGAGCGCGGCCTCCACGGCGCCCAGCCCGCCCGGGGTGGGTGCCGCCGAGCCGACCGCGTTCCCGGCCAGGAAGACCACGGCGACCGCCACCAGGCTCACCTGCGCGGCGTCCGGGGCGAACGCCAGCACCGAGAAGTACAGGCACAGGACGAACGCCACCGTCAGCAGCACGGTCCCGCCCAGCCCGATCGCCAGGGAGGCCGGCCGTTGCAGGGTGTCCAGCAGCCGGGGCAGTACCCCGCGCAGGTAGGGCCGCACCCGGTCGGCGATCGCCCGGCGCAGCCGCGGCGCCAGCAGCACCGCCGCGACGAGCACGGTGACGGCGATCGCGATGGTCACCACCGTCGGCGAGGGTGTGAACCCCGTCCAGTACGAGGTCCCGGTCAGGTAGGCGCACACCAGCAGCAGCGGCACGTGCACCAGCAGCCCGACCAGCTGGCCGAGCCCGACCCCCGACAGCGCCAGCGGGGTGGACGCCCCGGCCTTGATCGCGAACCGGGTGTTGACGGCGATCGACCCCAGCCCCGCCGGGGCGGCGATGCGCACGAACGACGCCGCGTACTGCACCAGCACGCTGCGCCACCAGGGCAGCCTGACCGGCACGAAGCCGATGAGCACCATCGCCGCCGCGACCATGCACACGGTGGACATCGCGAACGCGGCCAGCGCCCACCCCGGGTCGGCCCGGCCGACGGCGCTCAGGTCCACGCCGGTGAGCTGGTAGAGCAGGACCAGGCCGACCACGGTGGCGACGATGACGCTGACCACGGTGCGCGGCCGCATCCGCTCCACCCGCGCCGGTTCGGCGGGGGCCTCGGGGGCGACCTCGACCACCGCCTCGCGCAGCCGGCCGATGAGCCCCTTGCGGGCGCGCAGCGCGCGGCGCAGCGGGTAGGGCAGGCCGGGCGGTTGCAGGAACGGCAGGATCGCGGCGGTGGCGGGCACCCCCAGGGCGCGCACGGCGGAGGCGACGGCGCGTTCGGCGCCCACCCGGGTGGCCAGCAGGGCGACCAGGGCGGCGGAGTCCAGGGAGACGGTCAGGGGCGGCGCGGCCACCGAGCCGCGGCCCACCCCGGTGAACACGATCCCCCCGTGCTCCAGGTCGGTCCCGACGGTGGCCCCGTGCAGGTCGCCGTGGGCGATGCGGTGCCGGTGCAGCCGTCCCAGCGCCTCCCAGCAGCGGTCGAGCAGGGCGTCGGTGAACTCCTCCTCGGCCAGGTCGTCCAGGGGCCGGACCCCGGGCAGCTCGCGGACCAGCAGGACGGTGCCGGGCCGGGGCTCGCCGACGGCCAGCACCCGGGGGGTGGCCACCCCGGCGTCGCGCACGGCGTGGGCCATGAGGGCGGCGTGCTCGGCGCGGCGGCGCACCCCGTAGAGCATGCGGGGGGCGAAGGGGCCGCGCAGCAGCAGCAGGTCGCGCAGCCGCCGCCAGAACCCGGCGGTGTTCTCGGAGCCGAGCACGACGGCCTCGGCGCGCCCGCCGTCGGCCAGTTCGACCAGGTGGCGGGGGTCGCCCTCGGGGTCGGTCCCGGCCGGGACCACGTCGGCGGGCTCCAGGCCGAACCGGCGCAGCTCGGCGCGGATCGCGTCGTCGGCGGGGGGCGGGGTGCCCGCGCCGACGGCGTAGCCGAGCAGCCCGGCGCAGGTGGCGCCGGCGACGGCGGTGAGCAGCAGGGCGGGCAGGCTGGTGACCCCGGCCAGCAGGGCGCAGGCGGCCGCGGTGGCGGTGGCGGCCCACAGCAGGGAGCGCACGCGGGGCTGGCCGGCCGGCATGGTGAGGAGGTAGGCCAGGGCGGCGGCGACATAGCCCAGGGTGGCGCCGGTGAACAGGTCGCCGGGGGCGCCGGGCAGGCCCGGGGGGACCCGGTCGGGGCCGATGAGCGTGTACAGGACCGCGTTGACCAGGGAGGTGAGCGCGTAGGCGGCGACGGCGGCCGCGCCGGCCCGCAGCAGGTCGCGCAGGGCCCCGGTGAAGAGGGTGATCAGGACCGAGGCGCAGACCAGGACGATGAGGGCGAGGTTGGCGCCCAGCGCGGCGAGGAAGAGCGGTCCGGTGGGCAGCAGGGAGCGCAGGGCGTCGGGGCCGGCCTGGCCGTCGGTGGCGGCCCGGGCGGCGAGCAGGATCACCGCGATCACGCACAGTCCGCCGACCCCCACGAGGAGGTCGACGGGTCTGCGCGGAGCGCGCACTGTGGTGGGTCCGGGGGACGGGGCCCCCGTGGCGGTCGTCGTCACCCCACCAGCCTGCCCGACGGCGGGAGTGCACGGGCACCGGGACGGGGGCGTTTCGCGCGGTCCGTTCGGCGCCTCCCGGCCGCCCCGGCGCGCGGCGCCCCGGAGACGCGGACGGGGCGCCCGGCGGGCGCCCCCGTGCCCGGGGCCGTGTCGGGCCGGACGGCCTCGGGCCGGGCCGTGTCAGGCCGGCGGGGGCAGCAGTCCGCGCCGGTAGGCCGGGACCAGGTTGCGCGGTACGAGGTACTCGCGCCCGCCCAGGGTGAGGGGCACCAGGTCGGGGGTCTTCGCCCGCCACTGCGAGCGGCGCGTGCGGGTGTTGGCGCGCGACATCCTGCGCTTGGGTACGGCCATCGTGTCCTGTCCTGGAATGTTCGGCGGCGGGGCCCGCGGGCCCCGCCGTCACCGTTTCTCTTACTTGTTGTAGCGGCGCTTGAAGCGCTCGACGCGGCCAGCGGTGTCCACGACGCGGGCGTTGCCGGTGTAGAACGGGTGGCTCGCGCTGGAGATCTCGACGTCGATCACCGGGTAGGTGTTGCCGTCCTCCCACTCGACGGTCTTGTCGCTGGTCCGGGTGGACCGGGTGAGGATGGCGAAGTCGCCGGCGCGGTCGCGGAAGACGACGGGCCGGTAGTCGGGGTGGATGCCCTTCTTCATGTCCGTGTGCCCTTTCCGGGGTCGGGGTGCGTGTACGCGGTGGCGGCCGGGGTGCGGCGCGGGGTCAGCGCTCTTCCCTGAAGTCGACGTGGCGGCGGACCACCGGGTCGTACTTGCGCAGGGTGAGGCGGTCGGGGTTGTTGCGCCGGTTCTTGCGGGTCACGTAGGTGTATCCGGTCCCGGCCGTGGACTTGAGCTTGATGATGGGGCGGACGTCGTTGCGCGCCATGGGACTCTCCTTCACCTGTGGACTGCGGGGCCGCTGTGCACCCTAGAAGGAAATGATAACCGTTTTTATTTCCTCCGCGCGACGCGAGTCCCGCCTGCGGGCAATTGGTTACTCTGTGTGGTTATCTCATCACTATTGGAGAGATTCGTCGCGAGCGCGACACACCCCCGGGAGGGGACCATGCCCGACCGCACCCGGCCGACCGCCGCGGCCGCACCCGCCGTGTCCCGGCGCAGCCTGCTCTGCGCCGCGGGCGCGGGGACCCTGGCCGCCGCCCTGGGCGGAACGCCCGTCCCGGCCCTGGCCGCCCCCGACGACGGGGCCCCGGGGTTCACCGAGGTCCCGGTGACCCGCACCGACCGGGTGACCGTTCCGGCCGGGTACACCGCCCGCGTCCTGCTGCCCTGGGGCGCGCCGATCGCCCCGGGCGGGCCCGCCTGGCTGCCCGACGCCTCGAACACCGCCGCCCACGCCGGGCAGCAGGTCGGCACCGGGCACAGCGGTCTGCACTACCTGCCGCTGGGCCCCTCCCGCGAGGGCACCCGCAACGGTGTGCTGGTGCTCGGGCACGCCGCGCTGGACCCGGCGCTGCTGCACCCCGACGGCGGCCGCGCCGACACCGCCGAGCGCGCCGCCAAGGAGATCGCCTCCCTGGGGGCGACCGTGGTGCGGGTCGAGCTGTCCGAGGGGCGCTGGCGGATGGCGCGCGACGAGCTCAACCGGCGGATCACCGCCGACACCCCCGTGGTGTTCTCCGGCCCCCTGGCCGGGCACGGGGCCCTGGACACCGGGGCCGAACCGCTGGGCACCACCGGAGGGTCCGCGTACGCGGCCACCCCCTGGCACACCTACCTGACCGGGGAGGACGCCTTCGCCGACGCCTTCGGGACCCGGGACCCCTCCTGGCGCCCGCGGCCCGACCACGAGGCCTACGGGCTGGCCGCGGACTCCGCCCGCGGCTGGCACCGGCACCTGTCCCGGTTCGACCTGGCCCGCACGCCCGGGGAGGCCGACCGGTTCGGCTGGGTGGTGGAGATCGACCCGTTCGACCCGCAGGGCCCGCCCGCCAAGCGCACCGCGCTGGGGCGGCTGGGGCACAGGGGGCTGGTCGTCGCCCGATCGCTGGGGCGCCCGGTGGTGTACATGACCGACGACGCCCACGTGTACAAGTTCGTCGCCGCCCGCCCCTGGAGGGAGGTGCGCGGACCGTCCGCGAGCCCGCTGGACGAGGGCGCCCTGTACGCGCTGCGGCTGGACGCGGACGGGACGGGGACCTGGCTGCCGCTGGCCCACGGCCGTACCGGGCTGACCGCCCGGGACGGGTTCGCCGACCAGGCCGCCGTGCTGCTGCGGGCCCGCCGGGCGGCCGCCGCGGTGGGGGCGACCGGGTTCCGGGGGCCGGGGCGCCCGGCGGTCCACCCCCGCACCGGGGAGGTGTACCTGCCCGAGGCCGGAGAGGGCGGCGGCGGCCGGCTGCTGGCCTGGACCGAGGGGTCGATGGACCACGCCGCCACCGTCCTGGCCTGGCGGGAGTTCGCCCGGGCGGGGCAGGGCACGGGGTTCGCCTCGCCCGGCGGGGTGTTCTCCGGGGCGGACGGGCGGCTGTGGATCACCACCGACGTGACCGGCCTGGGCAGGGAGGACGGCCGCGAGCAGCTGGGCAACAGCGCCCTGCTGTGCGCCGACCCGGACACCGGACGGGTGCGCCGCTTCATGACCGGACCGCGCGGGTGCGGGATCGCGGGGGTGGGCGCCACCCCGGACCAGCGCACCCTGTTCGTGGCGGTGCGCGGGCCGGGATCCTCCGACGCCCGCTGGGGCGAGCCCACCGCGGAGGACCCGCGGGCGGTCGGCAACTGGCCAGGGTTCGACCCGCAGGGCCGCCCCCGCTGCGCGGTGGTGGCGGTGCGCAAGGACGACGGCGGGACCGTCGGCACCTGACCGGCGGGGGCGGGCGTCAGACCTCGCGGCCGGGCAGGGCCCGCCAGTACTGGCGGTGCTCCCGGTCGCGCACCACCAGGCCCCGGTCGGCCAGCGCGGCGCGCAGCTCGGCGGCGTCGTCGGCGTCCTTGCGCTCCAGGGCCTCCTGGCGGGTGCGCAGCAGCGCCTGGGTGCGGGCGTCCAGGTCGGGGGTGCCGTCCAGCCAGCGCTGGAACGCGTCGGCGTGCGGGTCGCCCTCGGACCACGCGTAGCCGTGCGCCTCGAAGGCGGCGCGCAGCCGCTTCGCCTTGTGGTCGGTCCGGGCCCGCACCGCCTCGGCGGTGCCGGCGTCCAGGACCACCAGCTCCCGGCCGTCAAGGAAGGCGGTCCCGAAGCGCTCGCGCGGGACTTCCGCGGTCTCCCCCGAGGCGGTGACGCGCACGGCCTCCCCGTCCACCTCCACCGTGATGACCTCGTCGTACGACATCAGCGCCAGGAAACACCCGGCCACCACGCCGATGACCGTCAGGACGGCGGTGAGGATCGGCCCGCTCACCCCCGCCAGCAGTTCGAGTTTGTCCGCCCCCGGGAGGAACGGCAGGGCCAGGACCCAGTCGGGCAGGGCGAGCAGCCGGCCCGGGAGCAGGGACAGCAGGCCGCCCGCGGCCGCTCCCAGCGGCAGGAGGACGCCCCACACGGACAGGTGGTAGGCCGCACCGTGGCGGACGACGGCGGGCGGGGCGGGGGGCTGGGCGGTCACGTTCACTCTTTCCTCGGTGTTCACGGTGTCCCTCCTCGGCGGGGTCGGCGGCGGGCGACCGGGCGGCCGTCGCGCACGACCAGGGCGGCCCGGCGCAGGGAGCCGGGGTCGGTGCGCGGGTCGCCGCGCACGATCAGCAGGTCGGCGGGGGCGCCGGGGGCCAGCGGGGCCCCGGCGCCCAGGGTGCGGGCGGGCCCGGTGGTGGCGGCCGCCAGGGCCTGCGCCGGGTCCAGGCCGCAGGCGGCCAGCAGCTCGATCTCGCGGACCAGGCCCGCGCCCGGGCGCACGGCGGGCATGCCGCTGTCGCTGCCCGCCAGCACGGTGCCGCCCGCCTCGTGGAACTCCAGGACGCGGCGGCGCAGGGTCCGTGCGGTGTCGGCGTCCAGCGCCGCCTCGGTGACGGCGAGGGTGGGCGCGAGGGTGACCCCGCGCGCCACCATGGCCTCCAGCATCTCGGCGGGCCAGCCGGCCAGCGGCCCGCGCGGCTCCAGGTGCTGGAGGTGGTCGACCCCGGCCTCCAGCAGTTCGGCCAGGTCCGGCAGGGTCCCCCAGTGGGCGACCACGGGGACGCCGTGCCGGTGCGCCTCGTCCGCGATGGCGGCCAGTACGGGCGGGGCGATCGGCTCCAGCGACCGCCGGGCGGGGTCGCCCCGGTCCTGGACGACCTTGACCACGTCCACGGGGTCGTCCCCGCCGGCCAGTGCCGCGACCTGTTCGCGGGCCTGGCCGGGGCTGCGGGGGACGCGGACCCAGTCGTCGCCGGGCGAGGCGCCGATGGTGGCGACCGGGTGGCCGCCCGGCGCGGTGAAGAGCGGTCCGGCGATGCGCACGCGCGGGCCGGGCAGGGTGCCGTCCGCGGCGCGGCGGCGCAGGTCGTGGACCCAGGTGTTCTCGTCGCCCAGGCTGCACACGGTGGTGACGCCGTGGGCGAGGAAGGCCCGCCGCTTGCCCGGCTGGAAGCGCAGGTGGTCGGCGATCGCCCGGACCGTGGCGAGCGGGCCCCGGCCGTCGGGGGCGCCCAGGTGGACGTGGGTGTCCACCAGGCCGGGCAGGACGGTGCACCCGGGCATCGGGACCTCGCGGGCCCCGGCGGGGACGGAGGCCGCGCCCACGGCGGCGATCCGGCCGCCCTCGATGACGACGGCGCCGTCGAGCGGCGCCAGGTCCTCGCCGGCCAGCGCGGTGACCCGTGTCAGCGCCACGGTTCCGGATTCCATGGACCCTCCTGTGGTGGACTCACTCCTAGTTGAGCATATAGGATCCTGTACATGCAACCAGGAAATGAGTCGGAGGGGTCCGGGGAGACGTTCGTGGAGGCCGCCCGGCGCGACCAGATCGTGCGCGCCGCCATCGCGACCATCGCGGACGAGGGGTACGCCAAGGCGTCGTTCGTGCGCATCGCCGGGCGTGCGTCGATCAGTCCCGGCCTGATCACCTACCACTTCAAGACCAAGGAGCGGCTGATCCGGCGCGTCATGCAGGACATCGCCGCCCGGCTCGACAAGGCCATGGAGGGCGGGGAGGAGCCGCTGGAGGGGTTCGAGGACGGCCTGCGCCGGATCATCACCGGCAACGTCGCCTACTGCGCGAGCAACCCCGAGGAGATGGCGGCACGGCGGGAGATCGTGTCCGCCGCCACGCTGCCCGAGGCCCTGCGCGCCGAGCTGGACGCGGAGGAGCTGGCCGGGCGGGCCGAGCTGATCGGCTTCCTCACCGAGGGGCAGCGGCACGGGGAGTTCCGGGGGTTCGACCCGGAGGTCTTCACCGACGTGCTGTTCGCCGCGCTGCGGGGCGCCCCGGCCGTCCTGCGCGAGCGGCCCGGCGTCTCCCCCGACGCCTACGGCCGCGAGCTGGCCGACCTGTTCTGCGCCGCCGCCACCGGCCGCCCGCCCGCGGCGTTCTGAGGGTCCCGCCGAACGCCGACGGGGGCCGGCCCGCGGATCGCGGACCGGCCCCCGTCGTGGCCCGGTGTATCAGACCGTGTTCTCCCGAATCTCCACTGCGCTTCGGTCCGTGCCCGGCGCCCCCTGAAGGCGGGGCCGGGGGCCCTGCGAACCCCCGGTGGGGCGGGAGGGCGTTCGGAGAACAGGCCCTAGACGGCCTGGGCTCGCAGCGCCTCGCGCTCGGCGCGCTGGCTGCGGGCCTCGTCCGGGTCCAACAGCGGAGCGGCCGCCAGCAGCTGTCGGGTGTAGTCGCTCTGCGGGTTCTCGTAGATGGAGTCGCTGTCGCCCAGCTCCACGATCTCGCCCTTGCGCATCACCGCGACCCGGTCGCTCACCTGGCGCACCACCGCCAGGTCGTGGGCCACGAAGATGTAGGTCAGACCGAAGTCGTCCTGCAGCTCCGACAGCAGCCGCAGCACCTGGTCCTGCGTGGACACGTCCAGCGCCGACACCGGCTCGTCGCAGATGATCAGCTTGGGCTTGAGGATCAGCGCCCGCGCGATCGCGATCCGCTGGCGCTGACCGCCGGAGAACGCGTGCGGGAACCGGTTGTAGTGGCTCGGCTGGAGCCCGACCCGGTCCAGCAGCTCCTGCACCTCGCGCTTGATCTTCTTGGTGTCGCGCTCGCCCTGCACCCGCAGCGCCGTCCCGATCGCGTCGCCCACCGTCACACGCGGGTTCAGCGACGAGTACGGGTTCTGGAACACCATCTGCACATCACGCCGCAACGGACGCAGCGCGCGCTCGGACATGTGCGTGATGTCCTGGCCCTCGAAGACCACCCGGCCCCGGGTGGGCTCCAGCAGGCGCATGACCATCCGCGACAGCGTGCTCTTGCCCGAGCCCGACTCGCCCACGATCCCCAGCGTCTCGCCCTTGTACAGGTCGAAGCTGACGCCGTTGACGGCCCAGAAGTCGGTGGAGCGGCCCATGGCCCCGCCGCGCACCTTGAAGCGCTGGGCGACGTCCTCGACCTTGAGCAGCGGCTCGCCGTCGGTGGAGGCGGGGGTGAACGCCTCGAACTTCGCCGGGTCGGTGACGGTCCCCTCGCGCTTCTCCTTCTCCAGGCGGTCGGCGCGGTCCTGGGCGCGGCGCTGGGCCCGGGAGACCTCCACCCGCGGCACCGCCGCCAGCAGCGCCTGCGTGTAGGGGTGCTCCGGCTCCGACAGCACCGTGCGCACGTCCCCGCGCTCCACCGCCACACCGTGGCGCATCACCACGACCTCGTCCACCGACCCCGCCACCACGGCCAGGTCGTGCGAGACCAGGATCAGGGCCATCCCCAGATCCCGGCGCAGCTCGTCCAACAGGTCCAGGATCCGCGCCTGCACCGTCACGTCCAGCGCGGTGGTCGGCTCATCGGCCAGCAGCACCTTGGGATCGCACATCAACCCCATCGCGATCACCACACGCTGGCGCATGCCACCGGAGAACTCGTGCGGATACGAATTGATCCGCTTCTCGGGCTGGGGGATCCCCACCCGGTCCAGCGCCTCGACCGCGCGCTTGAGCGCGGCGGACTTGGACGCCTTGGGGTGGTGGACCCGGTAGGCCTCGACCAGCTGGTTGCCGATGGTGTACTGCGGGTGCAGCGACTGCATCGGGTCCTGGAAGACCATCGCGATGTCGTTGCCGCGCATCGCCCGCAGCTGCCTGTCCGTGGCGGTCACCACGTTCTTCCCGGCCACCTCGATGGCGCCGGTGATCTTCGCCCGGCTGCCGCGGTGCAGGCCCATCAGGGCCAGCGAGGTCACGCTCTTGCCCGAGCCCGACTCGCCCACGATGCCGAGGGCGCCCCCGGCGGGCACCTCGAAGGACAGTCCGTTCACCGCCTGGACGTCGCCGTCCATGGTCGGGAACGTCACCCGCAGGTCGTCCACGCGGACGACGGGCTCGGTCGAGGCCATGTCACATTCCTTCACTAGAGCTGATCGGTACCGGCGCGGGGTCAGGCCGCGATGCGCACCCGCGGGTCGACCAGCGGGTACAGCAGGTCGACGATCAGGTTGCAGACGACGATGAAGACGGCGCCCAGGAGCGTCACACCGAGCACGACCGGCAGGTCCTTGCCGATGATCGCGTCGATGGCGTAGGCGCCCACGCCCTTGAGGGAGAACACCTTCTCCGTGAGGATGGCGCCGCCCAGGACCAGGCCCAGGTCGAGGCCGAAGATCGTCAGGATGGGCGTGAGCGCGGGGCGCAGGGCGTGCTTGAAGATCACCTTGCGCTCGCTCAGGCCCTTGGCCCGGGCGGTGCGGATGTAGTCCTCGCCCAGCACCTCCAGCATGCCCGCGCGGGTCTGGCGCGCGTACTGGGCGGCGTGCAGGAACGCCAGGGTGATCCAGGGCAGCAGCATCGCGGTGAACCAGGCACCGGGGTTCTCGGTCAGCGGCGTGTAGCGCGGGACCGGGAGGACCTTCCACTCGTGGACGATGAAGGCCAGGGCCAGCAGGCCGGTGAAGTAGATCGGCAGGGACACGCCCACCAGGGCGGTGCCCATCGCCAGGCGGTCGAAGAGGCTGCCCTTCTTGACCGCGGACAGGACGCCGACGGCCACGCCGCCGATGAGCCAGATCACGGCGGCGCCCAGCGCCAGGGACACGGTGATCGGCAAGCGGGCGAGCAGCTGCTCCAGCACGGGGCTGTTGGTGGTGAAGGAGTAGCCCAGGCAGGGGGCCGCGCACTCCACCGTCTCCCGGCCGAACTGGAACTGGTCGCCGAAGACCAGGGACCGGATGAAGTCGAAGAACTGCACGATGACGGGCTCGTCCAGGCCCAGCCGCTCCACCGTGGCGTCGAGCGCCTCGGGGGTCGGGGCCTTGCCCACGTACATCGCGGCCATCCCGCGCGGGGTCACGCCCGCCCACTTGGGCAGGACGTAGAAGATCCAGAAGGTCACCGCCGTGACGACGGCGAGCAGCAGCAGTCCCGCACCGAGGCGGCGAAGAATATAGTTCAGCATCGCGGTCGGCGGCGGGGGTCCACGGGGCCGTGGACCCCCGCCGCGTTCACCTGCCTTCTCGTACTAGTTCAGGCCGGTAGGGGCGTTAGCCCCGGTTCACGCCGAGGGCCATGTAGTCGTACATGGCGTAGGACGACGTGTAGTAGACGTTGGTCAGCTCGTCCGAGCGGTAGAACATCGCGCGGTCGAACACGACGGGCAGGATGGCGGCCTGCTCCATCACCAGGGTGTCGATCTGGCCGTAGATGTCGGCGCGCTCGTCCGGGTCCTCGGTGGTGAGGGCCTGGTCCCAGAGCTCGTTGACCTCGGGGTCGTCCAGCTCGGAGGTGTTGTAGTTACCGGTCTCCTGGATGGCGTCGCCGGCGGTGATCTTGTAGCCGAAGCCGTAGCCGCTGGCCCAGTCCGGGATCCAGCCCGAGACGCTCAGGCCGATGTTGTTCTCACGGACGTAGTCCTGGGAACCGGCGTACTGCGCGAAGAAGTCCTCGGCCGGGAAGGTCTTGATCTCCAGCTCGATGCCGACGCGCTTGAGCGACTCCTGGAGCGACTCGGCCGTGGCCAGGTCGTTCGGGCGGCCGTCGCGGACGGCGATGACGGTGTCGAAGCCCTCGGGCTCGCCGCACTCCTCGAGCTTCTCCTGCGCGGCCTCGAGGTCGCCCTTGTTGTCCTCGGACGGGTAGAGGTTGGCCTCGGGGTCCGAGCCGGGGATGGTCGGCGGGAGCAGGTTGGTGGCCAGGTCGCCACCGGTGTCGCCACCCCAGGCGCGGTGCAGGCTGTCACGGTCGGCCGCGTAGGCGATCGCCTGGCGGCAGGCCGTGTCGAGGACCGGGGTGTGGATGTTGACGTAACGCAGGGCACCGGACAGCGGGTTGTCCAGGTTGTCCTCGTAGGTCCCCAGGTCCTGGAGGAACTGGCTCTTCATGGCCGGGCCGACGCCCACGCCGGACAGGTCGACGTCGAGCTCGCCGTTGACCAGGCGCTGGTCGATCTCGTTCTGCTCGACACCGATCTCGACGGTGACCTCGTCCGGCAGGGCCGGGCGGATCGGGTCGGTCTCGGGGTCCCAGTGCTCGTTGCGGACCAGGTTCAGCTTCACGCCGGGCTCGTAGGCGCCGTCGAACTTGTACGGGCCGGAGGAGAGGACGTTCTCCCGGTACAGCGCGCCGCGGTCGGCCTCCTGGGGCACCGGGGCGGTCTGCGGCTGGGTCAGGATGTAGGGGAACTCCGAGAAGCTCTCCTTGAGGTGGAAGACCAGGGTGTAGTCGTCCGGGGTCTCGACGGCCGTGAAGGTGGCCATCGGGTCGTCGACGTCGTAGACGTTGAACGGCTCCTGGTCGAGGCTGGACTCGAAGTAGCGCGGGCCGTTGGGCAGCTCGCCGCCGTTGTAGTTGGAGCGGGCGATCGCGTACTTGATGTCCTGGGCGGTGATCTCGGAGCCGTCCTCGTACTTGAGGCCCTCCTGGATCTTGACCGTCCACTCGGTGAAGTCCTCGTTCGGCTCGGGCATGCCCGCGGCGAGGTCCGTGGTCAGCTCGGTGGACGCCTCGGCCGGGGCCGGGGTGAACGCCAGCAGCGTACGGGCGTAGTAGCGGGTGAAGTTCCAGCTGAAGCCGTAGTACGTGTCGCCCGGGTCCGTGGAGTCGAAGTCCGACGAGATGGCGTACCGCAGGGTACCGCCCGTCTGGTCGGACGGGTTCACGATCTGGGTCGAGCCGGCGTCGTACCCGGCGGCCGCGGCGGCGTCGCCGGACTCGCCGGTGTCACCGCCACCGCACGCGCTAAGGAAGATGGACGCCGCCGCACCGAGTGCGACGAAGCCGAGGGTGCGTTTCCTCAAGGAACTGCCTCTCTTGCGAACCTGATGTGGGGATGGGTGGGACCGTCCGGGGCTGCGTGCGCCCTTGCCGTGGTGCGGGCCGAGCGGGTGTGCCGCGCACCGGGCGCACGGGCCTAGTCGGAGGTCTTGGGGTCGAAAGCGTCTCGGAGGCCGTCACCGAACAGGTTGAACGCGAGCACGGTGATGAAGATGGCCAGGCCGGGGAAGATGATGAAGTAGGGGGCGGTGGCGTAGTAGTCGACCGCCTCGGAGAGCATCTTGCCCCAGCTGGGAGTGGGCGGGTTGATGCCGACGCCCAGGAAGCTCAGGGCCGCCTCGAACAGGATGTTCGTGGGGATGAGCAGGGTGGAGTACACCACGATCGGGGTGACGAGGTTCGGCAGGATCTCCTTGAACAGGATGTGCCGGTTGCTCGCGCCCAGGCTCCGGGCCGCCTCGACGAACTCCCGCTCGCGCAGGGAGAGTGTCTGGCCGCGCACGATACGCGCGATGTAGGGCCAGTTGAAGAACCCGATGATGAAGACGATGACGCCGACGCGCAGCCCGTTCCCCTCCAAGCCGAGGAAGCCGTTGGGGATGACGCCGACCAGCGCGATCGCGAAGAGCATCAGCGGGAAGGCCAGGAAGATGTCCATGGCGCGGCTGATGACGGTGTCGATCCAGCCGCCCTTGTAGCCGGCGATGATGCCGAGCAGGGTGCCCAGGACGACGCACAGCAGGGTGGACAGGAACGCCACCAGCAGGGAGATCTGCGCGCCGTAGACGATGCGGCTGAACAGGTCGCGGCCGGTCTTGGGCTCCAGGCCCAGCAGGTGGTCGCCGCTGATGCCGCCCCAGGTGTCGACCGCGGGGAGCGGCTGGCCGGGGGCCGGCTCCCGGTTGTTCGGGTCGGCGTAGGGCAGGCCGGTGTTGGGCTCCATCAGGTCCTGGTTGAACTGGGTGGGCGGCTGCCCGAACCACTTGACCAGGAGGGGCGCGAGGATCGCGGCCAGGATGAGCAGCACGACGATCACGCCGGACACCATCGCGACCTTGTCCTTGCGCAGGCGCTGCCAGGCGATCTGGCGCAGGGACCGGCTGTCGGCGTCACCGCGCCCACCCGGCGCCTTGACGCCCGCGGCGGCGGCCTCGGGCTGCTCCGCCGACTCTGGGGCATGCGAGGGCGCGCTCATCAGGCCACCACTCTCCACTCATACGCTTCTGGCCGAGGGGGGACAGAGCCCACACGTGAGGCCTGTGGGGGGTGACCCATGCGGGTCTCACGGGTGGGGCCGGCCGGTTCTCGACGCTGGCTGGCGTGGGCGCCGGGTCCGCGGCGCGGGAGGATGACCCGCCACCGTGGGCCCCGCCCGCGGAGGTGTCCGGATTCATACGAGAAGTTGGACACGACCACAGGGCGTTCCGCCCGGGTTGTTACACAGCGACAAACCTACTCGCCCCGTGGGTGCATATCGTCCAATCTCTGGCCATGTAGCTAAATCGTGACAAAAGCACGGAAAAGTCTCATATAACTACAAATGCCTAGATAGCTCGCATTCATCGGATGACCGCCGCGAGCTGGGGAGACACGGGTATATCGCCGGGCCAACCATACGTGCGTGATCCGCCCACGTCACCACCGGGCCGGACAAGCTATGGCAAGTGCTATGAGTCCGCCCATGTCGATACGTTTCCGTTACTGTACGGAGTCCTTCCTGTTTGCTGGGGGTCCTCCCGGCCTGGGGTTTCGGTCACCCTCTGTGATTACGGACGACCCCTGGGGCACCAGTGACCGGAGGGGCGTAAGATGCGCGGCCGCTCCCCGACACGCGACGGGGCCGCCCCGCGCGGTGCGCGGAGCGGCCCCGGACGACGGACCGGCGGTGGCGCTACTCGATGCCGTGCTTGCGGAGCAGGTCCTCGATGTCGCCGAACTCGGAGAGGTCGTCCTGCTTCTTGCCGCCCTTGGGGGCGGCGCCCCCCACCTGCCCCTTCGGGGCGGTCGGCGCTCCGGCCGCGGGGGGCGCGGCCGCCCCGCCCTCCTTGGCGGCCTTGGGCTCCTTGGGCCGGCCCTGGGTGCCCACGCCGCGGGCGCGCATGAACCCGGAGACGACGTAGAGCACCACGGCCAGCCCGGCCAGGGCCACGCCGGCCCACACCATCGGGTTGAAGATCAGGCCCATCAGGATGCCCAGGATGCTGAGCACGAACTGCCACACGGCGTTCATCAGCCCCAGCAGTCCCGCCGCCAGCGGCACCAGCGACCAGGCCACACCGCGCAGGCCCGAGGCCGGGCCCTTGGCCCGCCACACCAGGAAGCTGATGACGAGGCCCACGAGGGTGAGGCCGCCGCCCAGGATCACACCGGTCATCGTCGTCAGAGTGTCAGGCATGGCACCAGTCTCCCACTCCACACCGCCGCGCACATCGGGCCGATCCCCTAGGGCGTGTTCGGCGGATCATTCCGGGTCGCGGCCGCCGGGCCGCCTCTCGCCGCGCCGCCCGTGCTCGGACGGCCTACCCCGGGCCGACCTCGCCGGGCGGCTTGCGAGAGTTCGCCCGACGACCGCTCCCGGCACCCGGCGCAAGCGCCGGGCCGCACGAAAGCATCCACCGAACACGCCCTAGGGCGATCCCCCCATCCGGGCCCTCTGCCCGGGCCGGCGGGGCGGTGCGGGGACCCCCTGGTCACCACCGTACCCGCGGCGGGCCGGCCCCGCCGGGACGGCGCACCACGGGCGGCGGGTCAGCGGTCGGCGACCAGGGACTCCAGCCACTCCAGGTCCACGCCCACCAGGCCGTCGCGGAACACCACGCCCTCGCGCGGCGGGATCTCCACGTGGTCGGGCACCGCGACGGTGACGCACCCGGCGTCGGCCGCGGCGGTCACGCCCACCAGCGAGTCCTCGAAGGCGACGCAGCGGCGGGGGTCCACGCCCAGGCGGCGGGCCGCCCGCAGGTAGGGGTCGGGGTGGGGCTTGTTGGCCTCCACCTCGTCGCCCGCCACCGAGTCGTCGAAGCTCTCCAGGCCGATGCCGTCGATGGCGTCGGCGACCAGTTCGCGCTCGGTGGAGGTCACCAGCGACACCGGGACCCCGGCGGCCGACAGCATGCGCACCAGTTCCTTGGCCCCCGGGCGCAGCCGGGCGCCGCCCGCGAGCTTGGTGCGGAAGCGCGCGTACAGCAGGTCCGCGACGTCGCGCGGGGTGAGGTGGTCGGCGCCGGTCAGCTCGATGATGTAGCGGCCCACGGGCTCGGCGGCGTTGCCCACGTTGGCCTCGTGGTCGCGTTCGGTCCACACCCCGCCGAGTTCGGCGACCGTCTCGGCCTCCGCCTCGTTCCACAGGTGCTCGCTCTCGATGAGCGTGCCGTCCATGTCCAGGAGCACCGCCTGTAGGCGGCGCTCGGCGGTCGGGTGCGGGCTGCTGGTCTCGGTCATGCGCTCGGCGGCGGCCCCGGGCGGTGCGGGCGCGCCGCGCTCTCCCCTCGGATGCGGTGGTCTCTCGGCACGGCGGTCGGCCCTCCATGCTGGCCGGTCGGGGGTGCCCGCCCGTGAAGCCGGGCTGTCGCCGTCCTTTCCACCGTACGAACTCTCGGCCCGCCGCGGGGGGCCGAGGGCCGCGTATCCGCCGAGAGGTGCCCCACACCCGCGCGGGCCCCGTGTCCGGACACGGCCGCGGCCGGGCACGGGGCCCGGCCGCGGTGCGCTGTTCTCCAGGGGAGGTCAGACGTTGAAGTACGTCGCCTCCGGGTGGTGGACCACGATCGCGTCGGTGGCCTGCTCCGGCACCAGCTGGAACTCCTCCGACAGGTGCACGCCGACCCGCTCCGGCTCCAGCAGGCGCATGATCTTGGCCCGGTCCTCCAGGTTCGGGCAGGCGCCGTAGCCCAGCGAGAAGCGGGCGCCCCGGTACCCGAGCTTGAAGAACGCCTCCAGCTCGGCCGGGTCCTCGCCGCCGAAGCCCAGCTCGGCGCGGACCCGCGTGTGCCAGTACTCCGCCAGCGCCTCGGTGAGCTGCACCGACAGGCCGTGCAGTTCGAGGTAGTCGCGGTAGGCGTTCTTCTCGAACAGCTCGGCGGTGGCCCGGCTGATCGCCGACCCGACGGTCACCACCTGGAAGGACACCACGTCCAGCTCCCCCGACTCCTTGGGCCGGAAGTAGTCGGCCAGGCACAGGTGCCGGTCGCGGCGCTGGCGCGGGAAGGTGAACCGGGCGCGCTCGGTCCGGCCCTCCTCGTCCAGCACCACCAGGTCGTTCCCCTCGCTGTAGCAGGGGTAGTGCCCGTGCACGACCGCGGCCTCCAGGAGGCCGTCGGTCTGGATGCGGTCCAGCCACATCCGCATGCGCGGGCGGCCCTCGGTCTCCACCAGCTCCTCGTAGGAGGGGCCCTCGCCGCCGCGGGCGGCCTTGAGCCCCCACTGGCCCATGAAGGTGGCGCGCTCGTCCAGGAACGCGGCGTAGTCCGCCAGCGGGATGCCCTTGCTGATCCGGTCGCCGAAGAACGGCGGGACCGGCACCCGGTTGTCGGTGGCCACGTCGCTGCGGGCGGGCATCTCCTCGGGCTCGGTGACCTTCAGGGAGGCGCCCCGCTTGACCCGCCGCTGGCGCAGCTCGGGCAGCGCGGCCCCCTCCTCCCCGCGCTTGACCGCCATGAACGCGTCCATCAGGCGCAGGCCCTCGAAGGCGTCCTTGGCGTACCGCACCTGGCCGTCGAACACCTCGGCCAGGTCCTGCTCCACGTAGGAGCGGGTGAGCGCGGCGCCGCCCAGCAGGACGGGGAACCGCTCGGAGATGCCCCGGGAGTTCATCTCCTCCAGGTTCTCCTTCATGATCACCGTGGACTTGACCAGCAGCCCGGACATCCCGATGACGTCGGCGCGCTCGCGCTCGGCCGCCTCCAGGATCGCCGACACCGGCTGCTTGATGCCGATGTTGACGACGTCGTAGCCGTTGTTGGACAGGATGATGTCGACGAGGTTCTTGCCGATGTCGTGCACGTCGCCCTTGACCGTGGCCAGGACGATGCGGCCCTTGCCGTCGGCGTCGCTCTTCTCCATGTGGGGTTCGAGGTAGGCGACGGCGGCCTTCATGACCTCGGCGGACTTGAGCACGAACGGCAGCTGCATCCGGCCGGAGCCGAACAGCTCGCCGACGGTCTTCATGCCCGCGAGCAGGGTGTCGTTGACGATGGACAGGGCGGGGCGCTGCCGGAGCGCCTCGTCGAGGTCGGCCTCGATGCCGGTGAGCTCGCCGTCGATGATGCGCCGCTCCAGGCGCTCCCACAGCGGCAGGGCGGCCAGCTCCTCGGCCCGGGAGGCCTTCATGGACTTGGCGTCGACGCCCTCGAACATCTCCATGAACCGGGAGAGCGGGTCGTAGTCGCCCTCGCGGCGGTCGTAGACGAGGTCCAGGGCCACCTCGAGCTGGTCCTCGGGGATCTGGTTGATCGGCACGATCTTGGAGGCGTGCACGATCGCCGAGTCCAGCCCCGCCTGGACCGCCTCGTGGAGGAACACGGAGTTCAGCACGATGCGGGCGGCGGGGTTGAGGCCGAAGGACAGGTTGGACAGGCCCAGGGTGGTCTGGACGTCGGGGTAGAGGCGCTTGAGCTCGCGGATGGCCTCCAGCGTCTCGATGCCGTCGCGCCGGGTCTCCTCCTGGCCGGTGGTGATGGGGAAGGTGAGGCAGTCGATGATGATGTCGCTGGTGCGCACCCCCCATTCACCGGTGACCTGGTCGATGAGGCGGGAGGCCACCCGGACCTTCCAGTCGGCGGTGCGGGCCTGGCCCTCCTCGTCGATGCACAGGCCCACGACGGCGGCGCCGTGCTCCTTGACCAGGGTCATGATGCGGGTGAACCGGGAGTCGGGGCCGTCGCCGTCCTCGTAGTTGACGGAGTTGACGACCGCGCGCCCGCCCAGCGCCTCCAGGCCCGCCTCCAGCACCGGGGGCTCGGTGGAGTCGAGCATGATCGGCAGCGTGGAGGAGGTGGCCAGCCGGGAGGCCAGCTCGCGCATGTCGCGCACGCCGTCCCGGCCGACGTAGTCGATGTTGAGGTCGAGCAGGTGGGCGCCGTCGCGGATCTGGTCGCGGGCCATCTCCACGCAGCCGTCCCAGTCCTCGGCGAGCATCGCCTCACGGAACTTCTTGGACCCGTTGGCGTTGGTGCGCTCGCCGATGGCCAGGTAGCTGGCGTCCTGGCGGAAGGGGACGCTCTGGTAGAGGGAGGAGGCCGCGGCCTCCAGGACGGGCCGGCGGTCCTTGATGCCGCGGCCCTGCACCCGCTCGACGACCCGGCGCAGGTGCTCGGGGGTGGTGCCGCAGCAGCCGCCGACCAGGCTCAGGCCGAACTCGGAGGTGAAGGTGTCGTGGGCGTCGGCCAGCTCCTCCGGGGTGAGGGAGTAGACGGCGCCGTCGGGGCCCAGCTGGGGCAGGCCCGCGTTGGGCATGCAGGAGATCGGCAGCCGCGAGTAGTGCGACAGGTAGCGCAGGTGCTCGCTCATCTCGACCGGGCCGGTGGCGCAGTTGAGGCCGATCATGTCGATGCCCAGCGGCTCCAGGGAGGTCAGCGCGGCGCCGATCTCCGAGCCCATGAGCATGGTCCCGGTGGTCTCGATGGTGACCTGGGCGATGACCGGGACGTCCCGGCCCAGGGCCTTGCGCGCCCGGTTGGCCCCGACGACGGCCGCCTTGACCTGGAGCAGGTCCTGGCAGGTCTCGATCAGGACCGCGTCGGCGCCGCCGTCGATGAGGCCGCGGGCGCACTGCTCGTAGTGGTCGCGCAGGAGGGAGTAGGGGGCGTGGCCCAGCGTGGGCAGCTTGGTGCCCGGGCCCACGGAGCCCAGCACGTAGCGGGGCTGGTCCGCGGTGGAGTAGGAGTCGGCGGCCTCACGGGCGATGCGGGCGCCGGCCTCCGCGATCTCGTAGGTGCGGTCCTCGATGCCGTACTCGGCGAGGCCGCCGTAGTTCGCGGAGAAGGTGTTGGTCTCGACACAGTCCGACCCCACCGCCAGGAAGGCGGCGTGGGTGTCGTGGACGATGTCCGGCCGGGTGATGTTGAGGATGTCGTTGCATCCCTCGTGCCCTTGGAACTGGTCCAGGTCGAGATCGTGCGCCTGGAGCATGGTCCCCATCGCGCCGTCCGCCACGACGACTCGCTGGGAAAGTGCTTCACGGAAGGTCAGGCGAGCTTTCATAGTCCGCAACTCTAATCTCGGGGCACCCGGGGGATCCGGTGCTCGACCCCCCGTATCCCCGTGTCCGATCGGTGGCTTGTGGGGTGCCCGTGCCGGTGCAGTCCGGCTCTCCCCGTCCCGTGGTCGCGTGCCGAGCAGTGGCGGGCTCGGTCGGACCCGTGGAGCGGTGGCGGCGAGGCCGCCGGGCTGGTCGCTCACTGGACCCGTCCGTGGTGCGGTCGGGTCGATGCGGCCGGGGACAACGGTGTCCGGATCAGTCGCTGCACCGAGGCTACAACATCGACCGTTCCGGGACCTGAGACGGATGTCTTACATCGTGTCCGGGCGGCGTGTCGTACACGGTGCCGGGACGGGAGTGCGCGTGCTGTGAATAACCGTTCCCTCCGCGGGGTGCCACCCCATAGGGTGGACTGCGTTCGTGTGCAGGAAGGGGCCGCCGAATGACCAAGCTCACCCGGGAACTCGTGGACCCGGTGCTGGTGGCTGCGTTCGAGGGCTGGAACGACGCGGGCGAGGCCGCGAGCCTGGCCGTGGAGCACCTGGCCCGGGAGTGGGACGCGCAGGAGCTGTGCTCCATGGCGCCCGACGACTACTACGACTTCCAGGTGACGCGGCCGCGGCTGACGGTGGTCGACGGCCAGGTCGGCCAGGTCGAGTGGCCCACCACCCGGGTGCGGGTGGCGCGCATGCCGGGGGGGCGCGACGTGGTGCTGGTCACCGGGCCCGAGCCGAACATGCGGTGGCGCTCCTACGCCGCCGACCTGCTGTCCATCGCTCGGGGGCTGGGCGTGCGGCGCGCGGTGATGCTGGGGTCCCTGTTGGCGGACGCCCCGCACACGCGGCCGATTCCGGTCACCGGCATGGCGTCGCCGCGCGAGCTGGGCGCGGAGATGGGACTGGACGCCACCACGTACTCGGGGCCGACCGGCATCGTGGGCGTGGTGCACGAGGCGTTCTCCTCCGCCGGGACCGAGGCGGTGTCGCTGTGGGCGGCCATCCCCCACTACGTGGCCCAGCCGCCCTGCCCCAAGGCGACCCTGGCGCTGCTGGCCTGGGTCGAGGACTTCCTGGACGCCAAGGTGCCGCTGGGCTCGCTGCCCGAGGAGGCGGTGTCCTGGGAGGCGGGGGTCAACGACCTGACCGCCGAGGACGAGGACATCGCGTCCTACGTGCGGGGCCTGGAGGAGGCCAAGGACACGGCCGAGCTCCCGGAGGCCTCCGGCGACGCGATCGCCCGCGAGTTCGAGCGCTACCTGCGCCGCCGCGACGACGAGTGAGCGGCCCCGGGGAGGGGCGGACGGGGCGGCCCCGTCCGCCCCTTCTCCGTTCTCCGTACCGTTCACCGCAGGACGTACAACGTCACGATGTGGGGCGGGCCGACGATGAGGCGCGAGCAGCGGTAGTCGGTCCACTCCCCCGCCTCGACCCCCTCCCGGCCGACCCGGTCGCAGACCTGTAGGCCGTCGGGGCCGAGGACGCCGCCGTAGGAGCCTTCGTACTCCCAGACGGGTCCGGCCGCCGGGGCCGGGTCGGCCCACGCGGGGGCGCTCGGCGCGAGGAGTGCCAGCGGGAGGGTGAGCAGGAGGGCGGCTGCGCGGCGCGCGAAAGGAACAGGCACGGGTCTCCTCCGGGGTCCGGGCGCCCGGGACCGTCCCGGGGGCCTGCCCCCAGGGTCCGCCGCCGCCTTCACAGGCGGCTCGCGGGCGTTCACACGCGTCCGGTACGGGGCCGCCGTTCCCGGTTCCCTCGGTTCCGCGGTCCCCGGTCCGGGGCGCCGTGTTCCCGGGCGGACCTCGGACACCGGTGCCCGCCGGAACGTCCCGGGCCCCGGCGGGCGGGTCCTACCGGCGCAGGTGGCGCCACTCGCCGCTGGCGAGCACGGTGGCCCAGGCCCCGGCGATGCGGGCCAGGCCGCGGCGGACCTCGTCCACCACGGCCGGGGCCAGCTGCTCCTGGGAGGGCTGCAGGCGCACGGTGACGCGCAGGCCGTCGAGCACCTTCTGGCCGCGGGCCAGCGCCTCCTGGTCGGGTTCGGCGGACTGCTCCAGGACGGCGCGGATGCCCTCGCGCAGGGCGATGGCCTCGTCGAGGTCGGCCAGGGTGATGGGGATGGCCCCCTCGGCGGCCAGGCGGTGGGCGCGCAGGAAGTGCGCCAGGTCGGCCCGGTCGCCCAGGGCGGCGCCGGTCGAGACGAAGGCGGCGACGAGGTCGGCCGCGGGGCTGAGTCGAACGGGGGATTGGGGCTGCGTCTTCATGGGGGGTATCCCACCACGCTTCGGTAGCGGATTCTGCTGAACGGCGGGGCCGGTGGCCACAGGTGGTCACCGCCCGCGTTCACATCGGACCGAAACCGGACGAACACCCCCGGTGCGCCCGGGATGTCCGCGGTTTCATCCTGCTCCGAAACCGGGTTCACGACCGGCCGGTTCGCGGACCGCACGGCCGCCGCCCGTCGGGGCGCCGGCGGGGACGCCGGGCCGCGCGTCGTCCGCCCCGGCGGCCGCGAGGGCCCGCACGGCGTCGCGGTCGCCGGGCAGGCCGAGCCGTTCGAGCAGCGCCGCGAACCCGGTGGCGTGCGCGCCCGTCCAGGGCAGGGCGCTGTCGGCGAGCACGCGCAGGTACTCCCGCTGGACCCGGTCGGGCCGCGCGGGCGCCCCGGCGGGGAAGGCCGCCTCCAGCATCGGCCCCAGGTCGGCGCCGGCCCGCAGGGCCGGGGCCGCGGGCGCCAGCGCGCGGAACACCGGCAGCATCCGCTCGGCGTCCCCGGGCCCGCAGCGGCGGGCGGCCTCGCGCAGGAGGGCGGCCCGCACGCTCCCGGCGAAGTACGCGGGCCGCTGCGCGAACCACGCGTCGGGCACCTCGGGGCCGCCCGCGGCCGCCAGCAGTTCGGCGAGCGCGGCCGGGTTCCCGCGCTGCCCCGGGGCGAGCGCCGCGCAGGCGCGGATCGCCGGGTCGGAGTGGGTGAGGAACTCGGTGGTGTCCCCGCCGGTCTCGCCCATCACCAGCACGATGACCGCGCCCTCCTCCCGGGTCTCGGCCATGTCGGCCGCCCCCGACAGGTCCGGGGCCGGTCCGCCCAGGAGGGCGAGGGCCCCCGCCGCCTCCACCGCGCGGATGCGGGTGGTCCCGTCGTGGTGGGTGAGGTGGGGGCGCACCGCCGCGTACAGCTCCGGGGCGGCGTCGCGCAGCGCCACCGCGGCCTCGTGGTACATCAGGGCGTGGAGGACCTCGTCCTCCCAGATCCCGAGGGCCTCGTCCTCGTCGTCGGAGGCCAGGGCCGCGTGGACCCGGTCGCGTTCGGCGGCGTCCGGCGCCGGGGGCGCGGGCTCGCACAGGTGGCCGGCGACGCCCTCGGCGGCGTCGCGCAGGAAGCCGAGCAGGTGCGCGCGCAGGGACGCCGCGCCGACGGGCGCGTCCAGCCGGGGGTCGGCCAGGACGCCGGCGACGTACCGGGCCGCCGGAACCGTCGCCGAGTAGACGGTGCCCTGGTGGATCACCGCGGAGTAGAGGTGGTCCAGGGCCCGGGAGCGGTCCGCCGGGTCGTCGGAGAGCAGGAGGGCCAGGTGCCCGGGCACGTCGGTGCCCGGCCCGTAGGCGTGGAAGGTCCGGTTCCAGTCGGTGGCGGCGAGTACGTCGGTTCCTGTGCTCATGCCTGGATCGTGACAGCGCCCACCGACGTTTCCGGGCCCCGGTCCCGGCCGCGCGGACGGGGGGCCTGCGGGCCGGGGAACCGATCGGCCGGGGACGGCGTCCCAGGGGACGAACGGCTTCTCCCCCGTCACCCCTGCACCGGACCCCGGATCCGGAGAAGCGGACCACCCGCACCCTAGATCGTTGATGGGAAATCCCTGAACCCGCTGCGCGCATGGCGAAGGGCGTCGAGGATCAGAGTGTGACCAATGACCTTGACGCCCTTCTGA
>NZ_JBHVLR010000018.1:0-151921 GCF_042797335.1 Nocardiopsis sp. NPDC057823
TATATCTCCCGGGTTCTTTCCCCTCGGGGCCCCGGGGGGCCCCCCCGCGGGCGGGTCGGGGCGGGCGCCCCGACCGGACCGCGGGGCTCAGTTGCCGCCGCGCGGGGCGACGTTGACGCCGCTGCCGTAGGGGATGGGCAGGAAGTCGACCTTCCCGTCCTTGAGGGCCTGGTAGAGGATGTAGCCGTCGGGGCCGAGCACCTCCACCAGCGCCTCGATCGCCTCCAGCTCCTTGTCCACCCGCTCGTTCTCCTGCTCCTGGGCGGTGGTCATCTCCACCGCCTCCTGGGCCAGGGTCAGCGCGTTGCGGACCTCCTCGGGCGGGGTGGGCTGCTGGATGGTCAGCTGCGGGGTGCCGCACTCCTCCTCGCCGGTGTAGACGGGCGAGCAGAAGAACTCGCCGCCGCCCTGCTCGTCGATGTAGGCCGCGGTCAGGTCGCCGACCTTCTGCTCCCACTCGGCTTTGGCGTCGGCGCTGGTGTACAGGTCGCGCCAGGCGTACTCCTTGGTGGCGTCGTCCAGGGCCCGGTTGAGGGGCTGGCCGATGTAGTCGCGCAGCAGGTCGATCCAGCCGGCGTCCTCGTAGGCGGTGTACTTCAGGCCCAGCCGCTCGTGGAACTCCTGGAGCTGGTCGCACTCGATGTTGAGGCTGAAGGTCACCAGCCCGGTGACGGTGAGTTCGAGGTCGTCCTTGGACACCACCGTGGAGGAGGCCATCTCGGCGGCGTCGGAGCCGGAGAACTCGAAGGTGCGCTGCCCCGCGGGGTAGAGGTAGGTCTCGTCGCCCGGGCCGTGGTACTCGCGGTTGCCGGGGTCGATGCAGCTGTCGAAGGTGGTGGAGGAGAAGGCGCCCGCGTCGTACTCCAGGCCCGCGCGGTCGGGTCCGGCGTTGGCCGAGCAGGCGGTCAGGGCGAGGGCGGCCGCGGCCGCGGTGAGGGCCGTGAGGGTGCCGGTCCTCCACCCGCGGGTGCGGCGGGGCTGCGTGCGGCTGGTCGTGCGAGGGGACATGGGCGCACCATTCGTCTCAGAGGGGGAATCCGTCCTCACCTCTCGGACGGTCGCGGAGCGCCCGCGGATCCCGGTGACCTGCACAGGCCACCGGGATCGGGGCCTCACGCGAAGATGTCCCAGCCCATGCGCAGGAGCAGGCCGGCGATGACCACCAGCAGGACCGCGCGGACGAACCCCGAGCCGCGCTGCAGCGCCATGCGCGCGCCGATCTGGGCGCCGATGACGGTGGACACCGCCAGCCCCAGGCCCAGCAGCCAGTCGACGTGGCCGCCGATCGCGAACACGGTGAGGGCGCCGAGGTTGGTGCAGACGTTGACGATCTTGGCGGCGGCGGAGGCGGACACGAAGTCCATGCCCAGCACGGCGGTCAGGGAGATGATGAGGAACACGCCGGTGCCCGGCCCGATGAGCCCGTCGTAGAAGCCCACCCCCAGCCCGGCCAGGGCGATGGCGGCCAGCAGCCGGTTGCGGGTGCGCAGGCCCGGGACCTCGGCGGCGCCCATGGCGGGCCGCAGGTACACCAGCAGCGCCACCCCGGCCAGGACGACCATGATGACGGGCTTGAGGACGTCGGTGGTCAGGGCGGCGGCCAGGGCCGCCCCGCCGCCCGCGCCCAGCAGGGCCAAGGTCGCGGTGGGCAGCACGACGGCGCGGTCCACGGGCACCTTGCGGGCGTAGGCGACGGCGGCCGAGGCGGTGCCGAAGATCGCGCCGAGCTTGTTGGTGCCCAGCAGGGTGGCCAGCGGGGTGGTGGGCGCGGCGACCAGCAGGGCGGGCAGGAGCAGCAGGCCGCCGCCGCCGACGACGGCGTCGACCCAGCCGGCGGCGACGCCGACCAGGAGGAGCAGGCCGAGGATCTCGGGGTCCACGGGTCACCGCCCCCGCAGCACAGGGATGATCATGGGTTCTTTTCGAGCGGGGATGTGCGGGATGAAGGGGGAGAAAGGGGGTGTCCGCGACGAATTCTAGCGGGGTGCGGGCGTCCGGGGACGCACCGCACCCCGCCTGACGGCGACGCCCGGGTCCGGGGGCGCCGCCGTGGTCCAGGGCGTGTTCGGCGGATCATTCCGGGTCGCGGCCGCGAGGCTTCCTCTCGCCGCGCCGCCTGCGCTCGGACAGCCGAATCGGGCTGACCCGCGCTGGTCGTCTTGCGAGAGATCGCCTCGCGGCCGCTCCCGGCATTCGGCGCGAGCGCCGAAACGCTCGAAAGCATCCACCGAACACGCCCTAGTGCGGCCCGTAGCGGTCCTCGAACCAGGCGCGGGCGCCCTCCACCACCCGCGGGGGCACGCTGTGCCCGCCGGGGTGCTCCAGCAGCTCCACCCGCGCGCCCAGGGCGGCGAGGTGGTCGGCCAGCAGCCGGGCCTGGTCGGGGGTGCTGATCGGGTCGGCCGCCCCCGCGCCCAGGAACGCCGCCCTCCCCGCCAGGTCGACCCGGTCGGGGTCGCGGCCCTGCAGCGGGTAGCCGGCGCCCAGCAGCACCGCGCCGTCCAGCACGTCCGGGTGCAGGAGCATCAGGGCGGCGGCGATGTTGGCGCCGTTGGAGAAGCCGACGGCCACCACCGGGGAGCCCAGGCCGTGGTGGTCCAGGGCGGCGGGCACCCAGGCGGCCAGCTCGGCGGCGCGGGCGATGACGTCCCCGACGTCGAAGACGCCCTCGCGCAGCCGCCGGAACCAGCGGTTCATCCCGTTCTCGTCCACCCTGCCGCGCGGGGAGAGCAGGGCCGCGCCCGGGGCCAGGGTCCGGCCCAGCGGGAGCAGGTCGTGCTCGTCGGCGCCGGTGCCGTGGAGCAGCAGCAGGGTGGGCGCCTGGGGGCGGCGGGCGGGTTCGACGACGTGGACGAAGTCGGCGACCGCGCTCACCGGTCGGTGTCCAGGGGAGGCAGGGCCGCGGCGATGGCCTCGCGGTCCGGCTCCAGCCACGGCGGCAGCCGCAGGGAGCGGCCCAGTTCGAGCAGGGGCTCGTCGTAGTCGAAGCCGGGTCCGTCGGTGGCGATCTCCAGCAGCACCCCGCCGGGTTCGCGGAAGTAGATGGAGGTGAAGTAGTTGCGGTCGCGGACCTCGGTCACGCCCACGCCCTGGGCGAGGAGGTCCTCGCGCCAGGAGGCCTGGACGGGGCCGTCGGGTGCGCGGTAGGCGACGTGGTGGACGGTGCCGGCGGCCACGTGCCCGCGTTCGGCGGACGGCCGCGCGAGCACGTCGACGATGGTGCCCACCGCCTCGCCCGCCGCGGCGGTGCGGAAGCGCACCCGGTCGGCGGTCTCGCCCTCCAGCCGGAAGCCCAGCCGGTCGGTGAGCATCGCGGCGGTGTCCTCGACCCGGTTCTCGGTGAGGGTGACCGCGCGGATGCCGCGCACGGCGTGCTCGGTGGGGATGCCGCCCCCGTCCCAGGGGTCGGTGTCGTGGTGGTCGGGGGCGGCGGCCAGTTCGATGACCAGGCCGTCGGGGTCGCGCAGGGACAGCACGTCCTCGGCGCCGCGCTCGGCGGGCCGGGTGAAGTCGACGTCCAGGGCCTTGAGGTGTCCGGCCCACCAGCCCAGCGACCCCTCCGGGACGGAGAAGGTGGTGACGGTGGCCTGCCCGGCGCCCTGGCGCCCGCGCGGGGCCCCGGGCCAGGGGAAGAACGTCATGACGGTGCCGGGGTTGCCCGCCCGGTCCCCGTAGTAGAGGTGGTAGGTGGTGGGGTCGTCGAAGTTGACGGTGCGCTTGACCAGGCGCATGCCCAGAACGTTGCGGTAGAAGTCGGCGTTGGCGGCCGGATCCGTGGCGATGGCGGTCACGTGGTGGATCCCCGCGGGGCGTACGTCCATTCGGCACCTCTTTCGAGACCAGGTGGTTGAATCTTAAACCACTTTGGGCGGCCTTCCCCCTCCACGCTCCCCCGCACCGCTCCCCGTTCCGGTCAAGGACACCCCGGCCCCGGGCAATACCTCTTTCCCCGGCCGCAGCCCCAGCCCCGCGACCAGCGCAGACGCGCACAGGAACCCGGCGAACACCAGCGCCGCGCCCCACCCCCAGCGGTCGTAGAAGAGTCCGCCGGCCCAGCCCAGCACGCTCGCCCCCATGTAGTAGGCCAGCGTGTACACCGAGGACGCCTGCGCCCGCCCCTCGCCGGCCCGCCGGGCCGCCCAGGCCGAGGCGGTGGCGTGCGCGCAGAAGAACACGAACGTGAACACCACCAGCCCCACCGCGACCACCGGCAGCCAGGGCGCCGCCAGCACCGCCGCCGCGGCGCCCATCACCGCGACCGAGACCGCCAGCACCCGGTAGGGCCCCCACCGGCCCGCGCCCCGCCCCGACCAGGCCGACCCGGCCATCCCCGCGGTGTAGGCGACGAACAGGGACGACGCCACCGCCTGGGAGAGCCCGAACGGCTCGCCCGTCAGCCGGAACCCCAGCAGGTTGTAGACGGTCATGAACGCGCCCATGAGCAGCAGCGCCTGCGCGTACAGCGCCGCCATCCCCGGGGTGGCCAGCGCCGCCCGCCACCGGGAGCGGCCGCCGACCCCGCCGGCCCCGGCCCGGGGCGCGCCGCGGGTCCGGCGCGGCAGCGCGCACACGAACACCAGCCAGGCCAGGACGCCCACCGCGGTGGAGGCCGCCACCCCCCACTGCCAGCCCCCGGCGGCGGCCGCCCACCCCGAGACCAGGCGCCCGCCCATCCCGCCCAGCGGGTTCCCGGCGATGTACACACCGATCGCCCGGGCGGCGTCGGCCGGGTGCAGCACCTCGGACAGGTGGGCCACCGCCGCCGCGGGCACCCCGCCCAGCGCCGCCCCCTGCACCGCCCGCAGGGCCACGAGCAGCCACAGGTCGCCGGCGAAGGGCGCCGCGCAGCCGACCAGGGTGGCCACCGCCAGGGACACCGCGATCACCCGGGTGCGCCCGAACCGGTCCCCCAGCCCGCTCCACACCAGCGCGAACCCCGCCAGCGCGCCGGTGGCCGCCGACACCGTCAGCGACACCCGCGCCGCCGACTCCCCCAGGTCCGCCGCCAGCTCCGGCAGCACCGGCTGCACCGACCACAGCTGCGCGAAGGTCGCCACCGCCACGGCCACCATCGCCACCACGGTGCGCCGGTAGGCGGAGGTCCCCGCCCGGGGGCGGTCGTCGTCGGAGTGCGCGGAGTCCATGGAACCCACGCTAGAAACCGGTGACCCATACGTCCAATGCATGAACAGGCGCTGATCCATACTGGAACGCATGGAACCCGAGGACGCCGACCGCATCACCCGGCTGCTGGCCCCCCGCCTGCACATGCTGGCCGCCCTGGCCCGCACCGAGCACGTCACCCGCGCCGCCGAATCCCTGGGCATGCCCCAGCCCACCCTGAGCAGGGCGATCGCCCGCCTCCAGGAGGACACCGGGCTCACCCTGGTCGAACGCACCGGGCGCGGGGTGCGGCTGACCCGCACCGGCCGCCTGCTGCTGCCGCACGTGGAACGCGCCCTGGCGGACCTGGCCCGCGGGGTGGGCGAGATCACCGACGCGGGACAGGGCCGGGTCGGCCTCACCTTCCTGCCCACCCTGGGCGTGGAGGTGGTGCCCGCGCTGCTGCGCGACTTCCGCCGCGCCCACCCCGGCGTGCGCTTCACCCTGGTCCAGGAGCCCTGGGCCGACTCCCTGCGCCGCGTGGCCGAGGGCGGTGCCGACCTGGCGCTGACCTCGCCGCTGCCCGCCGACCCGCGCCTGGCCTCGACCGTGCTGCACACCCAGGCGCTGCGCCTCGTGGTGCCCGAGCACCACCGGCTGGCGGCCGCCGACCGCGAGATCGCCCTGGCCGAGGTGGCCGCGGAGGAGTTCGTGCTCCTCAAGCCGGGCCGGGGGGTGCGCCACCTGACGGACCTGATCACCGACCGGGCGGCGCTGACACCCGAGGTCGCCTTCGAGGCCGACGACATCGCCACCGCCCGCGGACTGGTCGGCGCCGGGCTGGGGGTGTCGGTGCTGCCCGCGCGCCCGCGCGGCCCCCTGCCGGGCACGGTGGAGCTGGCCCTGGCCGACCCGGACGCGGTGCGGCCGATCGGGGTGGTGCACCCGGCCGGGGGCTCCGGCGGCGGCTACACGCCCCCGGCCGTGGCGACGTTCCTGGACCACGTGCGCCGCCACGGGCCGCGGCTGATCCCCGACCTGACCGGCTGACCCGCGAAAACCCCTTGCCGGGGGGCGGGGGCGGCCGCCACGCTGGCCGCCATGACACGAGAGCGCTCTTCCGAACGAACCGCCGAACGACCCGTGGCCCTGGTCACCGGTGTGGGCCGCACCCGCGGCATCGGCGCGGCGGTCGCCCTGCGCCTGGCCGGGGCCGGCTGGGACGTCGCCTTCACCCACTGGGCCCCCTACGACGCCCGCATGCCCTGGGGCGCCGAACCCGGCGCCGCCGAGCGGATCGGCGCCGCCCTGGCCGAACGCGGGGCCGCCCACCTGGCGCTGGAGGCCGACCTCGCCGACCCCGAGGTCCCCGACCGCGTCGTGGAGCGGGTGAGCGCCGAACTGGGCGCGCCCGCCGCCCTGGTCCTGTGCCACTGCGAATCGGTGGACACCTCGCTGCTGGACACCGGTGTGGAGTCCTTCGACCGGCACTTCGCGGTCAACGCCCGCGCCTCCTGGCTGCTGGTGCGTGCCTTCGCCCGCGCCTTCACCGCGCCCCGCGGGTCCGGCCGGATCGTCGCGCTGACCAGCGACCACACCGTCGGCAACCTGCCCTACGGCGCGAGCAAGGCGGCGCTGGACCGGATCGTCGTCGCCGCCGCCCGGGAGCTGGCCCACCTGGGCGTGTCCGCCAACGCGGTGAACCCGGGGCCGGTCGACACCGGGTGGATGACCCCGGAGCTGAAGCGGGAGACGGCCGGGTACACGCCGCTGGGTCGCACCGGCACCCCCGAGGACACCGCCGACCTGGTCGAATTCCTGTGCTCGCCGCGCGGCGGGTGGGTCAACGGGCAGCTGCTGCACAGCGACGGCGGGATCTCCGCGCCCTCCTGAGCACGCGGGGCGGCCGCCGCGTTCCGGATCAGGACGGTATCCGGACCGCGGCGGCCGCGCGCCCCATAGTCGGCCGTAACTTGTCCGAATGTCAACAAAACGGGGGCGGGGCGCCACCGCCCGCAACCGTACCGAGACCCGGACGGTTCTCACTCTCTACTGCGTGCGCCCTACACTTTCCCAGCACCCGACCATCCCGTCATCCGAGGAGGCGCATGCGCAGGGCCCGGCGGCGCGGGCTCGCCCACGAGGCGGCCGACCGTATCCGCGAGTCCATCCTCCAGGGCACCGTGCCCCCCGGCGCACCGCTGCGCGAGGTCGACCTGGCCACCCGCCTGGACGTCAGCCGCGGCTCCGTCCGTGAGGGGCTGGCCCTGCTGGAGCGCGACGGCCTGGTCGTCAGCGAATGGCACCGCGGCGCCCGCGTCATCGAGCTCACGCCGACCGACGTCGACGAGGTCTACACCGTGCGCGGCGCCCTGGAGCGCCTGGCCGCCCACCGCGCCGCCGCCCGTGTCACCGACGCCCGCCTGGCCGAGCTGTCCGGCCTGGTCGACGCCCTGGACCGGGCGCTGTCCGACGACACCGACGCCGTCGAGCTGCTCCGCCTGGACCTGGGCTTCCACGACCTCCTCTACGAGACCGCCGCCAACACCCGGCTGGCGGGCGCCTGGCAGGCCCTGCGCTCCCCGGTCCACCTGTTCCAGCTCACCCGCATCCGGCGCTGCCACCCGCACTACCGCCGGGACTCGGTGGAGGAGCACCGCGCCCTGGTCGACCTGCTCCGGCGCCGCGAGGCCGACGCGGCGGCCGCCTGCGCCGAGGCGCATGTGGCCGCCTCCCGCGACGCGCTGATCGCCATGCTCGACACGGGCCCCTCCGGCACCGACGACGGCTTGGGTAGGCTAACCTAACCTCGGCGCGCACAGGTGTCCGGGCACGCCCCGGGCACCCCGCGCTCCCGTGTGCCCGTTCCCGCCCCCGATTGGACCGACCCGTGCGCCTACCCACCGCCCCGGACGGCAGCCGGGGCTGCTCGGCCCTGGCCCGCTACACCGGCGAGCAGATCGCCGGAACGGCCGGACGCACCGTCGGATGGCTGCTCATCGAGCACCCCGGCCCCTGGCGCCACCCCGCCTTCACCAGCCCCGGGCTGGACGGGGGCGTCGTCTCCGCCCTGGCCGCGCGGATCGCCGGCCACGACGTCAGGCCCCAGCTCATCAAGCGCCCCGGCGCCGCGCGCGACGCCGGCGGGCCGCGCCGCGCCTACCTGGCCCACGTCAGCCGCACCTCCCCCTGGGTGCGGCGGGTCGACTTCACCGACCAGGCCGAGCTGCTGGACATCGACGTCACCGCCGCCGAACGCCCCGCACCGCCGGACTTCGGCACCCCCGTCGACCACACGCTGTACCTGGTCTGCACCCACGCCAAGAAGGACCCCTGCTGCGCCGTCCTGGGCCGCCCGGTGGCCGCCGCCCTGGCCGACACCGACGCCGAGGTCTGGGAGACCACCCACGTGGGCGGCGACCGGTTCGCCGCCAACCTGGTCGCCCTGCCCCAGGGCGCCTATTTCGGCCGCCTGGACCCCGTCTCGGCCGTGCACACCGTCACCTCGCTGGAGAAGGGGCTGCTGGTCCCCGACAACTTCCGCGGCCGGTGCAGCGACTCCTCCGCCGTCCAGGCGGCCGAGGCGGCGCTGCGCATGCGCCTGGGCACCGTCGGCACGGACGAGATCACCCACCTGGGCGAGGAGGAGGCCCCCGGCGGCGTCCGCGTCACCCTGGGCCACGACCGCGGCCTGTACACGGTCGCCGTCGCCCGCGAGGAGGGCGCGGCCTGCCCCGCCACCTGCTCGGCGGCCGAGCCCAGCCGCCCGGTCCACCACCGCGTCACCGAGATCGAGGGCCTGCCCGCCCACGCCTGACCGCGCGGGGCGGCGCTATCCGCCCGAGGTCTCCCCCGCCGGCTCCGCGCCCCCGGCGACCTCGGCGGTGGCGCGGGTCTGGGCGGCCGCGGCCCGGGTCAGGTACCCGGCGATGAGGGCGAGCTGGTCGGCGTCGTAGTCGGCGTGGACCTCGCCGAGCTCGCGCATGAGGGGTCCGAACACCTCGGCGGCGCGCTCGGCCGGGACGCCGGTGAGGGTGACCACGACCCGGCGGCGGTCGCTCTCGTCCCGGCCGCGCGTGATCATGCCGCGGCGCTGGAGCCGGTCCAGGACGCCGGTGACCGAGGCGGGGGCCAGCCCGGAGTGGCGGACCAGCTCGCCCGCGGTGCAGGGGCCGTGCCGCTCCAGCAGGTCCATCATCTTCCAGTCGCTGGGACCGATGCCCAGGCGCTCGCCCACCGCGGTGTGGAACATCACCGCCGCGGCCGAGAGCACGCGCCCGGCCTCCTCGACCTCGCGCAGCGCCCTGTCCCGATCCATGCCTTCTCCGTTCCGCCGGTCTTCTCGCACGCCCGCGGGGCACCGCGCCCTTGACCGCGGCGACCCCTCCGAATATATTTCGTTCGACCGAACGAAATAATATCGCCCCTTCCAGGAGACCATCATGCGCGTACTCGTCAGCGGCGGCGGCATCGGCGGCCCCGCACTGGCGCTGGCCCTGCACCGGGCCGGCATCGACGTCCGGACCTTCGAGGCCCACCCCGGCCCCGCCGCCGGCCTGGGCTCCCACCTGGGCCTGGCCCCCAACGGGCTCGCCGTCCTGCACGTCCTGGGCGCGGGCGAGGACGTCATCGCCCACTCCGCCTTCCCCAGCGACACCATCGAGTTCACCAACGGCCGCGGCCGCGTCCTGGGCCGCCTCCGCGACGGCTCCGCCGAACACGGAGACCACCTGCGCACCCGCACCATCACCCGCGGCCGCCTCCAGACCGTCCTGGCCGAGGCCGCCGCACGGGCCGGGGTCCCCGTCGCCTACGGCAGGCGGCTGGTCTCCCACACCGACCACGGCGACCACGTCACCGTCTCCTTCGCCGACGGCGGCACCGCCCGGGGCGACGTCCTCATCGGCGCCGACGGCATCCACTCCCCCGTCCGCCGCACCATGGACCCCGCCGCACCCGGCCCCGCCTACACCGGCCTGCTCAACATGGGCGGCTCCCTGCCCGCGCACCTGCTGCCCGCCACCCCCGCGGGCACCACCCGCATGGTCTTCGGCCGCCGCGCCTTCCTCGGCTACCAGACCGGGGAGGAGACCGCCCTGTGGTTCGTCAACCTGCCCCACCCGGACGTCGGGCCCGACACCCCCGCGCCCGCGGGCGGCTGGCAGCGGTACGTCCTGGACCGGTTCTCCGGCGACGCCCCCTACATCGCCGCCGCCCTCGCCCACGCCGACCCCGCCGCGTTCACCCCGACGGGCATCCACGACATCGCCTCGCTGCCCCGCTGGAGCAGGGGCCGCGTCGGCCTGCTCGGCGACGCCGCCCACGCCATGGCCCCCTCCAGCGGGCAGGGCGCCTCCCAGGCCCTGGAGGACGCCCTGGTCCTGGCCTCCTGCCTGCGCGACATCGACGACCCCGCACGGGCCCTGGCCACCTACGAGCACCTGCGCCGCGACCGCGTCGAACGCGTCGTGGCCCTGGGGCGGCGCCAGGGCTCTCCCAAACTCGCCGGGAACGCCGTCAGCGCGTTCCTGCGCGACCTCGCCCTGCCCCTGGTGTTCAGGGCCGTCGCCCGCACCGACCCGCACCGCGAGGTGTTCTCCCACCGCATCGACCCCGACCGGCCGGTCCGGCCCGCCGGGGTCGTCCGGTGAACGCCGCTCAGCCCCAGAAGCCGAAGCTGTACAGCAGCCCGTTGGTCGCCGCCATCACGCCCAGCGCCAGCACCGCGCCGGTCACGAACGAGGTCCGCAGCGATCGCACCAGGAACTCCAGCGACACCAGGTTGTTGAGGATGAAGTAGCCCAGCATCGTCGCGTGCCAGAACCCGTCCATCGACAGGGGCTCGAACACGAAGACCGAGCCGTTCCACACGTTGGTCTCGGTGGTGAACCACTCCCACGCCAGCGCCGCACCGTACCCCAGCGGGATCTGGATGAACGGCAGGATCAGCAGCGGCAGCAGCTTGGCGAAGCTCCACAGGCTCGGCCGTCCCGCCTCGCGGGCCTCGGCCTGCGCCCGGCGCGCCGCCTCCTGCTCGGCGCGCACCCGCTCGCGGTGGGCCCGGTCCGCCTCCTGGCGGCGCCGGTGCTCCACCTGCTCCTCGTGGCGGCGCCGCTGCTGGGCCGCGTACTCCTCCTGGCGGCGGCGCTCCTGCTCCTGGCGCTCCTGCTGGGCGCGCAGCTGCTCCTGGTGGCGCTCGTACTCCCGGCGGCGCAGCTCCTCGGCGTCGGCCCCGGGCGCCCCGCGCCGCCCCCCGTACAGGTCGGCGTAGGGGTCGTTCGGAGCGGACGCCCCCGGGCCGTACCCCTGGTCCTGGGCGGGCATCCGCCGGGTGGAGTCGTGCCCCTGCCCGGCACCGTACGGCTGCGCCTGCTGCGTCGCGTCGTAGCCCTGGGCCTGCCCCGCGCCGTACTGCTGCGTGGGCGCATACCCCTGCCCCTGGCCCTGTCCCAGGACCGAGGTCGCCCCCTGGTCCTGGGCCGCGGGAGGCGTCACCCGCGTGGCCGCGTCGTCGCCCCACGCCCCGGCCGCCGCCCCCGCGGCACCGCCGGCCACCGCGCCGGCGGCGCCCCCGGCGGCCGCCGCGCCCCACACCCGCGTCGGGTCCGCGGAGCCCTCGCCGCGGCCGTGGGCGCCGGTCGGCTCCGCCGACGACAGCGCCCGGTTGACGGTCGCCACCTGCTCCTGCACGCCCGCCATCACCGCGGGCGGCAGCCACGCGGCCCCGGCGGGCACCTCGCCCAGGTAGTCCAGGATCTCGCCCGGCGTGGGGCGGCCCCGCACGTCCTTGCTCAGGCAGGCCGCCACCAGGTGCCGCAGCGACTCCGGCACCCGCGACAGGTCGGGCTCGCTGCTGATGATCCGCATGACCATCGTCGGCATCGCCCCCTCGCCGAAGGGGCCCGTGCCCCCGGCCGCGTACGCCAGCACCGCACCGTAGGCGAACAGGTCGCTGGCGGGGGTCAGCGTCTCCCCCTGCACCTGCTCAGGGCTCATGAACCCCGGCGTGCCGATGATCGACTGCGTCGCCGCCGTCCCGTCCGTGGCCCGTGCGATCCCGAAGTCGATCACCCGCGGCCCGTCCTCGGCCAGCAGCACGTTGCCGGGCTTGAGGTCCCGGTGGATCAGCCCGACCCGGTGGATCTCCGCCAGCGCCTCGGCCAGGCCGGCCGCCAGCACCCGCACCGTCGGCTCGGGCAGCGGGCCGTGGGCCGCCACCGCGTCGTCCAGCGGCAGGGAGGGGACGTAGGAGGTGACCAGCCACGGCACCTCGTCCTCGGGGCCCGCGTCGATCACCGGCGCCGTGAACGCGCCGCTCACCTGGCGGGCCGCGTTCACCTCACGGGCGAACCGCTCCCGGAACGCGGCGTCGGTCGCCATGTGCGGGTGGATCCGCTTGATCGCCACGGCCCGCCCGCCCGCGGACCGGCCCAAGAACACCTGGCCCATACCGCCCGCCCCCAGGCGTGCGATCAACCGGTACCGGCCGATGCGATCGGGATCGGTGCTCTCAAGGGGACCCAACGTCCTCAGTCCTTCCGCATTCGCCGAGTCTGGTCGCGCCTCGTACACCACACGTGCACCAGACCCCAGCGATCGTAGCCAACCCGGCGGGCCCCGCGGACCCGCGGCGCCCCGCACCGTCGGACGCGCCGCACCGCACCTGCGGTCCTCTCCCCCCGCGGTGCGCCGACAACGCCCCACCGCCCCCGGGAGTTCCCCCCTGGCCTGCATCGGCCAACTCGCCCCGGGCCGCAGCGCCCCCGCACCCGGCCCGCCTAGGGTCGTAGCGTCGAGAGGAGCGCCCATGCAGGTCCTGAACTCCCTGCGGACCGACGCCCGCCTGCGCATGTTCCAGGCGATGACCTGGGCCGCCGCCCAGCGGGGGGACCACGCCTCCCGCCTGATGCACCACCCCTGGCGCGCGAACCCCTACCCCACCCACCGGCGCCTGCGGGCCCAGGGGGCCCTCGTCCGCAGCCGGTTCGGGTTCCGCACCGCCACCTCCCACGCCCTCGTCCAGGGCATCCTGCGCGACCGCTCCCTGGGCGTGCGCCCGGAGGGCCCCATGGCCGAACCGACCGGCGTGGACCTGATCGACCTCTCCTTCCTCACCCGCAACCCGCCCGAGCACACCCGGCTGCGGGCCCTGGCCCGGCCCGCGTTCACGCCGCGCATGATGGAGCGGTACGCCGTCGAGATCGAGAAGATCACCCACGACCTGCTGGACCGGGCCCTGGCCAAGGGGAGCTTCGACCTCATGGCCGACTTCGCCCAGCCGCTGCCCATCGCGGTCATCACCCGGCTGCTGGGCGTGCCCGACGACGACCACGCCGCGTTCGTGGAGATCGGCGCGGCCATCGGGTCGTCCCTGGACGGGCCCCGCTCCGCCCGCCACCTGCGCCGCATCCAGGACGCCTCGGACCGCCTGGACACCCTGTTCGACCACCTGATGCGGCTGCGCCGGGCCGACCCGCGCGAGGACGTCGTCTCCTCCCTGACCGCCGCCACCGACGCCGGGGAGATCACCCCCCGGGAGATGGCCGCGATGTGCCGGCTGCTGCTCGTCGCCGGGTTCGAGACCACCGTCAACCTCATCGGCAACGGCACGGCCGCCCTGCTGCGCCACCGCGACCAGTGGGACCGGCTCACCGCCGACCCCGGCCTGGCCGGGAACGCCGTCGAGGAGGTCCTGCGCTACGACCCGCCGGTGCAGATGACGTCCCGCTGGGTGAACCGGGACACGTCCATAATGGGACACGAGCTGCGCCGGGGGAGCTACATCCTGTGCTCCATCGGGGCCGCGGGCCGCGATCCCGACCGCTTCACCGACCCCGACCGGTTCGACATCACCCGTACCGACGCATCCGACCACCTCGCCTTCTCCGGCGGCATCCACTACTGCCTGGGGGCGCCGCTGGCACGGCTGGAAGGGCGCATCGCCCTGCACGCCCTGGCCACCAGGGCACCGCACCTGCGCCCCGCCGGCCGGCCCGTCCACCGGCCCACCACGACCCTGCGCGGCCTGGCCGCCTTCCCCGTCACCACGGGAGAGGGGTGAGGGGTGACCGGGCACCGCACCACCGGGCACGGCAGGCCCGCGCCCGTCAACGGAAAGGGGGTGCTGTTGACCGCCGCCGCCCTGTGCGCCGTCGTCCTCACGGTCACCGGCGTCCTCGTCGCCGTCCTGCCCGAACCGGAGCAGGAGGGCCACCTGCTACCCGGGCTCGCCCGCGCCCGGGGCATCGACCTGGGCGTCGCGGTGGCCGTCGACCCCCTCGCCCACGACCGCCGCTACCGGGGCATCGTCGAGGACCACTACACCTCGGTCACCGCCGAGAACACCATGAAGTGGGAGCACGTCCAGCCCGAACGGGGCGAGTTCGACTGGAGCGGCCCCGACGCCGTCGTCGACTTCGCCGCCGAGAACGGCCTCAACGTGCGCGGCCACACCATGCTCTGGCACAACCAGCAGCCCGACTGGCTCGCCGGCGGCGACTGGGACGCCGAGAGCCTGAGCGCGGTCGTCCACGAGCACGTCACCACCGTCATGGAGCGCTACCGCGGCCGCGTCTCCGCCTGGGACGTCATCAACGAGCCCCTGGAGGACGGCGGCCCGGACATGCGCCGCAACCTCTGGTACGAGGTCCTGGGCCCCGACTACATCGCCCAGACCCTCTACAGCGCCCACGCCGCCGACCCCGACGCCGAGCTCTACATCAACGAGTTCGGCATCGAGACCGCCGGCCCCAAGGCCGACGCCCTCTACGCCCTGGTGTCGGACCTGGTCGAGCGTGGGGTCCCGCTGCACGGCATCGGCTTCCAGTCCCACTTCGTGCACGGCGACGTGTCCGAGGACCTCGCCGACCAGATGCGCCGCTACACCGACCTGGGCCTGGAGGTCGCCGTCACCGAACTGGACGTGCGCATCCCCGAGCCCGTCACCGACGAGGACCTGCGGGAGCAGCGCGGCGAGTACCGCGACGTCCTGGCCGCCTGCCTGGAGGTCGAGGGCTGCGTCAACGTGACCGTCTGGGGCGTCACCGACGCCCACTCCTGGATCCCCGAATGGTTCCCCGGCACCGACGCCGCCCTGCCCTTCGACACCGCCTACCGGCCCAAGCCCGCCCTGTCGGGCATGGTCGACGCCCTCTCCCGGCGCGGCGGCCGCCGGCCGGCACCGGCCGGGAACCCCGGTCGGCGCACCCGCCCCACCCGCTAGGCTGCGGCACCATGACCGTCCGTGTGCCCGCCCGCGTCGCCGCCGCCCTCACCCGCTTCTGCGGGCCCGACTGGGTGGCCGACCTGCCCCGCCGGGCCTCCGAGCGCCTGGACGCCTGGGGCCTCGCCCCCGCCGGCGACCCCCTGCACGGCGCCGTCTCCCTGGTCCTGCCCGTCACCACCGCCGACGGCCGCCCAGCCATGCTCAAGATCCAGCCCGTCGACGCCGAGACCCGCGGCGAACCCGACGCGCTGCGCGCCTGGGACGGCGACGGCTGCGTCCGCCTCCTCGACCACGACCCCGGTAGCGGCGACCTGCTCCTGGAGGCCCTGGACCCCGGCCGCGACCTGGACTCCACCATCGACGCCCACGGGATCGACCGGGCCCTGGAGACCATCGCCGGACTGCTCACCACCCTCAACGCCCGCCCCGGGCCGCCCGGCCTGCGCCGCCTGGGCCCCATGACCGAACGCCTCGTCGCCCGCGCCCGCCGCCTGCGGGCCGCCGCCGACCCGCCCGGCGACCTGGACGCCGCCCTGGACCGGTGGGCGGGTGTGGCCGCCGCCGTCGCCCCCGAGGCCGGGGACCGCCTGCTGCACTGGGACCTGCACTACCAGAACGTCCTGGCCCCGCTCCCGGGCACCGGCCGCGGCCCCTGGCTGGCCATCGACCCCAAGCCCCTGGCCGGCGACCCGGGCTACGAGCTGCTGCCCGCCCTGTGGAACCGCTTCCCGTCCGGCCCCGGGACCGAGCGCCTGCTGCGCCGCCGCTTCGACCTGCTCACCGACGCCACCGGCGCCGACCGGGAGCGGGCCCGCGCCTGGACCCTGGTCCGCGTCCTGGAGAACACCGTCTGGTCCCTGGAGGAGGGCGACACCGCCCGCCCCGCGCAGATGCTCGCCCTGGCCCGCGCCCTGGGGTCCTGACCCCGCCACGCGGCGGGCACCACCCCGCCGCACGCCGCTACCGCCCCGCCCGGCGGCGTCCGCACAATGGGGTCCCGCGCACCGACACCGACGGGAGACCTCCGTTGACCACACCTCCTCCACCGCCCTTCGACCCCGAGCTCTCCGCCGCCCTGGCCCTGATCGGCGACCAGATCACCCCCTCCATCACCCCCGACCTCATCGACGCCGTCCGGACCGCCCGCGCCGGCCTGCCGGTCGAGGGCGACTTCGCCCACGGCGGCGACTTCACCGAGCACGCCCTCACCTTCCCGGGCCGCGACGGCGCCGACGTCCCCCTGCTGCTGTGGCGTCCCACCTGGACCACCGCCCCCACCGGGCTGCTGTACTGGATCCACGGCGGCGGCATGATCCTGGGCACCCACCGCGGCCCCGAGATCCCCGACCTGCTCGCCACCGCCCGCGAACTGGGCCTGGCGGTGGCCTCCGTCGGCTACCGGCTCGCCCCCGAGCACCCCCACCCCACCCCCGTGGAGGACTGCTACGCCGGGCTGGCCCACCTCACCGCCGACGCCGCCGCCCACGGCCTGGACACCGCCCGGGTCGTGGTGGGCGGGGCCAGCGCCGGCGGCGGCCTGGCCGCCGCCACCGCCCTGCTGGCCCGCGACCGCGGCGGCCCCGCCCTGGCCGCGCAGCTGCTGATCTACCCGATGCTCGACGATCGCAACGACAGCGTCTCCGCCCACCAGATGGCGGGCCTGGGCGTGTGGGACCGCACCTCCAACGACACCGGCTGGAACGCCCTACTGGGCGGGACCGCGGGCGGGCCCGACACCTCCCCCTACGCCGCCCCCGCCCGCGCCGCCGACCTGTCGGGGCTGCCCCCGGCGTTCCTGGACGTGGGCTCGGCCGAGACCTTCCGCGACGAGGTCGTCGACTACGCCGCCCGCATCTGGCGGGCGGGCGGCGTCGCCGAGCTCCACGTGTGGCCCGGCGCCTTCCACGGCTTCGACTCCTTCGCCCCGCACGCCGCCCTGTCCCGCCAGGCCACGGCCGCGCGCCTTCCCTGGCTGCGCCGCACCCTCGGCGTGTGAGGCAGGGCACACTGGTTCCATGAGGGAACTGCTGGGCCGCATCAGCGCACTGGACCCCCAGGCCGGGGACGCCGTCAAGGTCATCGCCTACTTCGACCGGCTGCACGGCACCGGCCTGGAATCCCTGGTGCGCGGTGCGGCCGCCCTGGCCGGGCACCCCGCCGCGCTCACGGACCCGGCCCGCGCCCTGTCCCTGCGCGCCCTGCCCGACGGCCGCCTCACCCGCGCCCCGCAGCCGCCCCCGGACCCGTCCTGGCCGACCGCCACCGCGGGGACCGCCCTGCTGTGGCTGGAGGTCCCCGGCCCCGCCGGACCGGTCCTGGACATGGTGCTGGAGCGGGCCGCGGTCGCCGTCCTGGACCACTTGGACCGCTCCCCGGCCCCCGCCCTCCCCCTGGCGGCGGTGCTCACCGACCCCGCCCGCGGCGAGGACGAGCGCCTGGCCGCGGCCCGCCGCGCGGGGATCGGGCCCGCCGCCCGCCGCGCGGTCCTGGCCCCTCACCGGGGCCCGGTGCGCCTGCTCGCCCCCGGCGAGGACCCCGGCACCGCCCGCGCCGGGCTGGGCCCGGCCGTACCGGTCGCCGACCTGCCCGCGTCCCTGGCCGACGCGCGCCGCGCCCTGCGCTTCACCGCCGCCGGGTCGGGCGCCGACCCCGGCCCCCGCCTCGTCCGTGCCGAACACCTGGGCGCCCTGCTGCCCCTGGCCGACACCGTCGCCCCCGGCGACGCGCCCCCGCCCGACGTGACCGCCCTGGAGCGGCTGGCCCGCACCTCCACCGCCCTGATCGCCCTGGCCGACGCGCTGGCGACCGCGTCCAGCGTGCGCGCGGCCGCCACGGCGCTGGGCGTGCACCACTCCACCGCCCAGCAGGGCCTGGAACGGCTGGAACGCCTCCTGGGCTGGAGCGTGCGCACCGTCCCGGGGAGGCTGCGCCTCCAGGTGGCCCTACACGTGCGCCGCCTCCACCTGCCCGACTGACCCCCGCACGCCCCGGCGGTGGTCGGTCGGCGACACCCCGCGCACCCGCTTGAACGCGGCGCTGAACGCGAACGCGTCCGCGTAGCCCACCCTGCGGGCGATCGCCCCCACCGTCTCGGCGGTGTCGCGCAGCAGGTCCGCGGCCAGGGTCATCCGCCACTCGGCCAGGTACGCCATCGGCGGCACCCCCACCAGCGCCGTGAAGTCCCGGGCCAGCGTCGCCCGCGACACCCCGCACACCTCGGCCAGCCCCGCCACCGTCCACGCCGCGTCGGGCCGGTTGTGCACCGCCCGCAGCGCCGCCCCCACCACCGGGTCGGCCAGCGCCGTGTACCAGGCGGGCGGGTCGGCCTCGGGCCGGTCGAACCAGGTCCGCAGGGTCGAGACCAGCGCCAGGTCCAGCAGCCGGTCCAGCACCACCTGCTGGCCCGGCACCTGGCAGTCCACCTCGTTGAGGATCATCTGCGTGAGCGGGTCGTGGCAGGCGTCGGCGGGCACCACCAGCACCTCCGGCAGCGCCGACAGCAGCCGCCGCCCCACCTCCCCGGTGACGTCGTAGCCGCCGCTGAGCAGCAGGTCGGGGGCGTCGAACGACCGGCCGTAGGTGCGCACCCCCAGCACGACGTCCTCGTTGAGGGGCTCGCCGTCCGGCCCCAGGCAGACCTGTTCCGACAGGACGGTGCAGGTGGTGGCGGCGTCGGCCGGGTGGGCGACGGTGTGGGCGCCGGGCCCGCGCAGCACCGCGATGTCACCAGCCTCCAACGGCAGGGGGTCGCCCCGCCCGGGAGCGACCCAGGCCCGGCCCCGCACCATCGTGACCAGCGACAGGGGCAGGGCGTGGTCGAAGCGCACCGACCAGGGCGGCTCCATCAGGGAACGGCTGAACAGGGCCCCGCGGGCCCGGACCCCGTCCAGAAGATCGGAGAGTGCGTCCATACCGTAGACGATCGCACATGCGGACGAGACTCACGACCATGGTTCGTCTCAACCGGGGGTGATGGACTTCCCCCATGACGAACACCGACCCCATCCTGGTCATCGGCGGCACCGGCACCACCGGTCGCCGCGTCGCCCGCCTGCTCGCCGAGCGGGGCCGCGCCGTGCGCGTCGCCTCGCGCAGCGCGGCCCACCGCTTCGACTGGACCGACCCCGCCACCTGGGACGCCGCCCTGGACGGGGTGCGCACCGCCTACGTCGTCCCCAACGACACCGAACCGCACACCCCCGAGCTCGTCGCCGCCGCCCGGGACCGCGGCCTGGAGCGCATGGTCCTGCTCTCGGCCCGCGGCTCCGACGACCCCGGCTACTACGCCGACCGCCGCAACACCGACAACGGCCACCTCCAGGGCGAGCAGGCCCTGGCCGGCAGCGGCCTGGAATGGACCGTGCTGCGCCCCACCTGGTTCGCCCAGAACTTCACCGAGGGGTTCTTCTCGCCCCTGGTCGAGGCGGGGAACCTGCGCCTGCCCACCGGGGAGGGCGCGTGCCCGTTCGTCGACGCCGACGACATCGCCGAGGTCGCCGTCGCCGCCCTCACCGGCGACGGGCACCAGGGCCGCACCTACGAGCTGACCGGGCCGCGCCCCCTGACCCTGCACGAGGTCGCCCGGGTGTTCACCGCCGCGACCGGCCGCACGGTGGTCCACACCCCCGTCACCCCCGACGCCTTCATCGCCGAGCAGACCGGGGCCGGCGTCCCCGCGGACCTGGCCGAGGTGCTGGCCGACCTCATGGGACCGCTGGCCCGCGGGCGCGAGGCCCACCTGTCCACCGGGGTGGAGGACGTCCTGGGCCGCCCGCCCCGCTCCCTGGAGGACACCCTCAGTCGGCGAGGGTGATCCCCAGCGCTCCCAGCAGCAGGCGCGCCTGCGCGGGGCCGATCATCGCCCCGCGCAGGTACTGCGCCTGCTCCACCGTGAACTCGCCCAGGTCGGCGCCGCGCAGGTCCGCGCCCGCCAGCCTCGCCCCGACCAGCGAGGCCCCGCGCAGCCGCGAGTCCACCCACACCGTCTCGCGCAGGTCCGCCGCCGACAGGTCCGCCTCGTCCAGGCGCAGCCCCTCCAGCACCCGGCCCCGCAGGTCGATGCCCTTGCACCGGGCCAGCATCAGGTTGCAGTGGTCGAACGCGTACCCCACCCCGCGCAGCGACGTCAGCCCCGCCCCCGTCATCCGGCACCCCGAGAACACCGCGTCGGTCAGCAGCGCCCCCTGCCACCGGGTGTTGGCCAGGTCCACCCGCTCGAACCGCGCCTCGGTGCACTCGGCCCCGCCGAACACCGCCCCCGCGGCCCCGCCGCCGACGAACCGGGCCCCCTCCAGCTCCGCGCCGTCCAGGCGCGCCCCGTCCAGCCGGCAGTCCCGCACCACCGCCTCGGCCAGGTCCACCCCGCGCAGGTCCGCCCCCGACAGGTCGCACCCCACCAGCTCCCGGGGAGCACCCCCCGCGCTCCCCCACTCCTCCCGCAGATCGGCCCCCGCCAGATCCGCGCCCTGCAACGACTCCCGAGAAACATCCGTGCCCATGGGCGCGCACCCTACCGTGCGCCGCCGACAGCGCGCCGCCGGAACCGCTCAGTCGCGCAGCTTCAGCGCCAGGAACAGGTCCACCCGGTGCTCCAGGTTGCTCAGGTCCCGGCCGGTCAGCTCCTCCACCCGGCCGATCCGGTACCGCAGCGTGTTCACGTGCACGTGCATCGCCGCCGCGCACCGCTGCCAGGACCCCGAGTGCTCCAGGAACCGCTCCAGCGTCTCCACCAGCTCCGACCGGTGGTCCCGGTCGTAGGCCACCAGCGGGCCCAGCAGCCGCTCCCGGTAGGAGCTCTGCACCTCCTCCGGCACCGACGCCAGCAGCAGCTCGTGGGAGTCGATCTCCGCCCCCGCGATCACCCGCCACCGGCCGCCCCGCAGCTCCGCCAGCCGCCGCGCGTGCCGGGCCTCCACCGCCGCGCCCCGCAGCTCCGGGACCCCGCGCGCCGCCGAGGACGACCCCAGCGCCAACCGGTGGTCCAGCAGGCCGCCCTCCAGCACCCGGGCCCCGGCCACCAGCACCGTGCGCACCCGCTCGGCCGCCTCCCGGGGGCCGCCGCCCGCGGGCACCGGGACCAGCGCCAGCGTGTCGCCGTCCCCGTCCCCGGTGACCACCGCGCCGGGCAGGTCGGCCACCAGCTCGGCCACCACGTGCCGGGTCAGCTCGCCCGCCCGCGGCGCGGGCAGCATCACGGCGCTGACCACCACGTGGTCCTCGCCCCCGCCCTGCGGAGTACCCCGCAGCAGCGCCGCCACCTCGTCGAACCGCTGCGCCGCCAGGAGCCGGGCCACCCCCTCCAGGTGCCGGGCCTCGGTGCTCCACCGGTCCTCCACCCGCCCCCGGGCCAGCACCGCCACCGACCCCAGCTCCGCGACCGTCTCGCGCTCCTCCTCCGACCACACCGCCTCGTCGCCGGCGCACACCAGCAGCCACCGCGACAGCGGATGCGACCGCGACGTGGCCACCTCCCGCACCGTCACGACCGCCTCCCCGGCCCCCGGCACCCGCGTGGTGTGCGGCAGCAGCGGCCACGCCAGGGCCCGGGCCGCCAGCCACTCCCGCTCGGCCGCGCCCAGCCCCGCGCCGTCGCCGGCCACCAGCCGGCCCGTCGGCGAGACCACCCACGCGCGCACCCCGACCTGCGCCGACGCCCGCGCGAACACCTCCGCGAAATCCGCGCCGGCGGCCACCTCCGCCACCGCCTGGCGCAACCGGTCCCGGTGCCGCGCCAGCCCCGCGAACCGGCGCCGGGTGTGCGAGCCCAGCACCTCCTCCGTCACCGCGCCGAACGACGTCTCCGGCGGAACCTCCACCAGCGGCATCCCCCGCCGCAGGCACGCCTGCACCAGGTCCTCGGGCACCGAGCCCAGCGCCGTCCCCGCCCCGATCGCCACCGCGCCGGCCGACTCCACCGACGCCACGAACCGGTCCGAGTCCCCGGGCCCCTCACGCCACATCATCCCCGTGAGCACCAGCTCGCCCCCGCGCAGATACCGCGCGGGCTCCAACAGGTCGGTGGTGTAGGCCCACCCCACCTCGCGGTCGGCCTCCTCCGCCCCCGCCAGGAAGCGCAGGTGCAGCCGCTCGACCGCGATCAAATCGCCAAGACGCATGAACGTCCCTCTTGAGTCCGTGTGTCGATGATGGTCCCCGAGACCTTACGGGAGTTCAGTGGTGGGGAAGTACGAACCCTCCCACGGGCACCACTTGGAGGAAACGACCAACGATAACCGTTCGTTCCGCCATCACTTCATGTCATCGCCGCCTGGAAGCGACGACACCGGAGTGCTGTACTTCACACAACCCACCGGTCAAGTCAACGCGAGGACCTTCACACATGCGATTCCTGAGCCCCTCCACCCTGCAGGAGGCGCTTGAGGCCAAGGCCGAGCACCCCGACGCCGTCCCGATCACCGGCGGCACCGACGTCATGGTCGAACTCAACTTCGACAAGCGCAGGCCCGACATCCTGCTCGACCTGACCCGCGTCGCCGAACTCTCCCGCTGGGAGACCGCCGGCGACGGCCACACGCGCCTGGGCGCCGCCGTCCCCTACAGCCGCATCATCGCCGAACTGCCCGCCCTGGCACCGGGGCTGGCCAAGGCCTCCCGCACGGTCGCCTCACCGCAGATCCGCAACCGCGGCACCGTCGGCGGCAACCTCGGCGGCGCCTCCCCCGCCGGGGACGCCCTCCCGCCGCTGCTGGCCGCCGACGCCACCGTCGAACTCGCCTCCACCCGGGGCACCCGCCGTGTCAGGGCCCGCGACTTCTTCCTCTCGTTCCGCACCACCGCGCGCCGGGACGACGAACTGATCACCGCGATCCTGCTGCCCGCGCCCGCCGGGCCCCAGCACTTCGCCAAGATCGGCACCCGCAACGCCATGGTCATCGCCGTCACCTCCTTCGCCCTGGCCCTGGACACCGGCGCACGCACCGTCGGCACCGGCATCGGCTCCGCCGGCCCCACCCCGCTGCGCGCCGAGGCCGCCGAGGACTTCCTCGCCCAGGAGATCGACTGGGACTCCCCCGGGCCCCTGCCCGAGGCCACCGTCCGCCGCTTCGGCGAACTCGTCGCCGCCGCCGCACGCCCCATCGACGACCAGCGCGGCAGCGCCGCCTACCGGCGCCACGCCCTGTCCGTCATGGCCCGCCGCACCCTGACCTGGTCCATCACCGACTACCGCAAGGAAGCCGCCGCATGCGCGTGAACATCAACGTCAACGGCCAGGACGTCACCGCCGACGACGTCTGGCCCGGAGAGAGCCTCCTGTACGTCCTGCGCGAGCGCCTGGGACTGCCCGGCAGCAAGAACGCCTGCGAACAGGGCGAATGCGGCTCCTGCACCGTCTACCTCGACGACGTCACCGTCTGCTCGTGCATGGTCGCCGCAGGCCAGGCCGAAGGCCGCCGCGTCCGCACCGTCGAAGGCCTCGCCGACGGCGCCGGCAAGGGCGGCGACCGCCCCCTGAACACCGTGCAGCAGGCCTTCCTGGACGCCGGAGCCGTCCAGTGCGGCTTCTGCACCCCCGGCCTGCTCGTCCAGACCGACGACCTGCTCAACCGCACCGTCGACGCCGGCCGGCCCGCGCCCACCGACCCCGAGATCCGCGAAGCCCTCGCCGGCAACCTCTGCCGCTGCACCGGCTACGAGAAGATCCTCGACGCCGTCCACCTGGCCGCCGCACGCCGCGCCGGCACCGACACCGCCGGGAGCACCGCATGACCGACCACCGCTCCCTCGTCATCGAAGGCGCCCACATCGCCACCGTCGACGGCGCCGAACACCCCGACGGGCACATCATCGCCCGCGACGGCCTCATCACCGCCGTCGGCGACGGCCCCGCGCCCGCCCACCTGGTACCCGACGACGCCACCCGCGTCGACGGCCGCGGCCACCTGGCCACCCCCGGCCTCGTCAACACCCATAACCACCTCTACCAGTGGGCCACCCAGGGCCTGTTCACCGACGGCACCCTCTTCGAATGGCTCGTCGGCTCCTACGAGATCTGGCACCGCCTCGACGCCCGGGTCGTCGCCGACACCACCACCGCCGGACTCGCCCACCTGGCCCTGTCCGGCTGCACCACCGCCTCCGACCACCACTACATCCACCCCGCGGGCCGCGGCGACATCGTCGACGCCCAGGTGCGGGCCGCCCTCGACGTGGGCGTGCGCCTGGACCTGGCCCGCGGCTCCATGGACCGCGGCCACAGCCAGGGCGGCCTGCCCCCGGACAGCGTCGTGGAGACCCTCGACGACGCCCTCCAGGGCACCGCCGACGCCATCGACGCCCACCACGACCCCTCGCCCGGGTCCATGACCCGCATCGCGGTCGCCCCCTGCTCGCCCTTCTCCGTCAGCCGCGACCTCATGGTCCAGGCCGCCCACCTGGCCCGCGACAAGGGCGTCCGCCTGCACACCCACCTCGCCGAGACCCTCGACGAGGAAGAGCAGTGCCGGGCCGAATTCGGCTGCACACCCGTCGAGTACGCCGAGAAGCTCGGCTGGCTCGGCCCCGACGTCTGGTTCGCCCACGCCGTCCACCTCTCCGACGACGCCATCGCCCGCATCGCCGCCACCGGCACCGGCGTCGCCCACTGCCCCACCTCCAACGCCCGGCTGGGCGCCGGCATCTGCCGCACCACCGAACTCCTCGCCGCCGGGGTCCCCGTCGGCCTGGGTGTGGACGGCCCCGCCTCCAGCGAACTCACCCCCCTGGCCGGGGAGATGCACCAGGCCCTGCTCATGGCCCGCGCCCGCAAGGGCCCCCAGGCCCTCTCCGCCCGCCAGGCCCTGCACATGGCCACCCTCGGCGGCGCCCGCGTCCTGGGCCGCGACGCCGAACTCGGCTCCCTGACCGTCGGCAAACTCGCCGACATCGCCCTGTGGCGCGTCGACGGCTTCGGCTACGACGTCATCGAGGACCCCGTCGTCGCCGCCGTCTTCGGCCCCACCCCGCCGCTGGCCCACCTGTGGGTCGGCGCCCTCCCCGTCGTCTCCGGCGGGGAACTCACCACCGTCACCCGCGAGGCCGCCGCCGCCCGCGGCCGCAACGCCCACGCGCGACTCACCCAGGAGGCGAACCGCTGATGCCGGCGACCACCGTCACCGATCTCACCAGCACCACCAGGGACGGCATCGGCGCCAGCCCGCCGCGCCCCGACGGCACCCTCAAGGTCACCGGGGAATTCGCCTACTCCTCCGACATGTGGATGGAGGACATGCTCTGGGGCGCCACCCTGCGCAGCCCCCACCCCCACGCCGAGATCCTCTCCATCGACATCACCGAGGCCCTCAAGGTCCCCGGCGTCGAGGCCGTCCTCACCCACGAGGACGTCCCCGGCACCAAGCGCTACGGCCTCGAATTCGAGGACCAGCCCGTCCTGGCCTACGGCAAGGTCCGCTACAAGGGCGAACCCGTCGCCATCGTCGCCGCCGACCACCCCGAGACGGCCCGCCGCGCCATGGAGCGCATCCGCGTCGACTACCGGGTCCTGGAACCCGTCACCGACCCGCGCCGCGCCGCCATGGACCCCCACTGCCCCCTGGTCCACGAACCCGGCACCGTCCCCGACCACCCCGAGTACAACCAGCGCGGCAACCGCCTGCGCCACCAGCCCATCCGCACCGGCGACTTCGCCCAGGGCGACCCCGACACCGCCCTGGAGGCCCTGCGCGCCCGCGCCGACGTCGTCGTCGCCGACGAGTACGAGGTCGGCATGCAGGACCAGGCCTTCCTCGGCCCCGAGTCCGGCATGGCCGTCCCCGCCGAGGACGGCGGCGTCGACCTCTACGTCGCCACCCAGTGGATCCACGTCGACCAGCGCCAGATCGCCCCCGCCCTCGCCCTGCCCCAGGACAAGGTCCGCATCACCCTGGCCGGCGTCGGCGGCGCCTTCGGCGCCCGCGAGGACCTGTCCATGCAGATCCACGCCTGCATGCTCGCCCTGCACACCGGCAAGCCCGTCAAGATCGTCTACAACCGCGAGGAGTCCTTCTACGGGCACGTCCACCGCCACCCCGCCAAGATGCGCTACGAGCACGGCGCCCTGGCCGACGGCACCCTGCTCTACGCCACCGCCGAGGTCATCGTCGACGGCGGGGCCTACGCCTCCGCCACCCCGGCCGTCGTCGGCGTCGCCTCCTCCCTGGGCCTGGGCCCCTACGAGATCCCCCACGCCCGCGTCGACGCCTACGGCGTCTACACCAACAACCCGCCCTGCGGCGCCATGCGCGGCTTCGGCGCCGTCCAGGCCTGCTTCGCCTACGAGTCCCAGATGGACCGCCTCGCCCAGGCCCTGGGCATGCACCCGGTCGACCTGCGCATCAAGAACTCCATGAGCCAGGGCTCGCGCATCATCACCGGCCAAGAGGTCGACATGCCCCTGCCCATGGCCGAGATGCTCGCCCGCGCCAAGGACCTGCCCCTGCCGCCCGCGCGCGACGCCCTGCCCGACCCCGCCGACCTGCGCACCCTGCCCGGCGGCGTCGCCGGCACCACCCACGGCGAAGGCGTCGTCCGCGGCATCGGCTACGGCGTCGGCCTCAAGAACCTCTGCTTCTCCGAGGGCTTCGACGACTACTCCACCGCACGCGTGCGCCTGGAGGTCGTCAACGGCGAACCCGTCGCCCTCGTCCACACCGCCGCCGCCGAGGTCGGCCAGGGCCTGGTCACGATCAAGGGCCAGATCGCCCGCACCGAACTGGGTGTGGAGAAGGTCGTCATCGCCCCCTCCGACACCGGCGTCGGCTCCGCCGGATCCTCCTCCGCCTCCCGCCAGACCTACATGACCGGCGGCGCCGTGCGCACCGCCTGCCTGGCCGTACGCGAGGAGCTCTACACCCTGGCCCGCGAACGCGGCCACATCCCGGCGGCCCTGGACGACGAGGACCTGTCCCTCACCGGCGGCAAGGTCGTCTCCCGCACCCTGGGAGCCCTGGTCTCGCTCACCGACCTGCTCGGCGACGGCACCGTCGTGGAGCAGACCCGCGAGTACCACCACCGGCCCACCGAGATGCTCGACCCCACCCTGGGGCAGGGCTCCTCCCACACCCAGTTCGGCATGTGCGTCCACCGCGCCGTCGTCGACGTCGACGTCGAACTCGGCCTGGTCAAGGTCATCGCCCTGGACGCCGTCCAGGACGTCGGCAAGATCATGCACCCGCTCCAGCTCATCGGCCAGATCCAGGGCGGCTCCACCCAGGGCCTGGGCCTGGCCCTCATGGAGGAGGTCCAGGTCGGCGACGGCCAGATCCGCAACCCGTCCTTCACCGACTACCTCATCCCCACCATCCTCGACACCCCGCCCATGCGCATCGAGGTCCTCGAACACCCCGACCCGCACTCGCCCTACGGCGTCCGCGGCGCCGGGGAACCGCCCACCCTGTCCTCCACGCCCGCCATCGTGGCCGCCGTCCGCGACGCCACCGGCAAGGCCCTGACCCACGCCCCCGTGCGGCCCGAGGACATCGTCGGCATCCCCCTGTAAGACCACCGGCGGTGCGGCGGCCACCCCGCCGCACCGCCCGACCTCCCTCACCCACCCGGTGAGCGGCCCACCGGCGCACGCGCCCATCCGCGCACGCGCGCGCCACCGCCCTGGGCACGGGGCGACGACGCCCCCGCACGCCCACGGACGATCACTCTGTGTGATCATCCACTCTCAACAGGCGACCGAAGGCCGCCCCGTTTCCCTCCAGGAGGGGACATGACCACACGCGACAGCGCCAAGCGCCCGCAATCCGCCCCCCACGAAGGTCGATCCTGGCTCGACCGCTACTTCTCCATCACCGCCCGCGGCTCCACCCCCGCACGCGAACTCCGCGGCGGACTCACCACCTTCATGGCGATGGCCTACATCATCGTCCTCAACCCCGTCATCCTGGGCGGCGCCACCGACATCAACGGCGACCACCTCGACCCCGCCCAGCTCACCACCATGACCGCCCTGTCCGCCGGGCTCGTCACCATCATGATGGGCGTGGTCGGACGCGCCCCCATCGCCTGCGCCGCCGCCCTCGGGGTGATGGCCGTCGTCGCCTACCAGGCCGCGCCCAACATGACCTGGCCCGAGGCCATGGGCCTGGTCGTCTGGCAGGGCCTCATCATCATCGCCATGGTCGTCACCGGCGTCCGCACCGCCGTCATGAACGCCCTGCCCCGCGACCTCAAGATCGCCATCGGCGTCGGCATCGGCCTCTTCGTCACCCTCATCGGCCTCAAGAACGCCGGCTTCGTCAGCCGCGGCGAGGGCGGAAGCCTCCTCCAGCTCGGCGCCGAGGCCGACGGCGGACACCTGCTGGGCTGGCCCGTCCTCATCTTCGTCATCGGCCTGACCCTGGCCTCGGCCCTGCTCGTCCGCGGCGTCCCCGGCGCCATCTTCTACGGCATCGTCGGCGCCACGGTCCTGGCCGTCGTCGTCCACTACGCCTTCGGGCTCGACGCCGCCCAGTGGGGCGGCGGCGCGCCCGAGCTCCCCGCCTCCCTGGTCGCCGTACCCGACTTCGGACTCCTCTTCCAGGTCGACCTCCTCGGCGCCTGGACCACCGCCGGCCCCACCACCGCCGGCGTCATCCTCTTCACCCTCGTCCTGGCCGGGTTCTTCGACGCCGTCGGCACCATCCTCGCCATCGGCGCCAAGGCCGGGATCACCGACGAGAACGGCGCCATGCCCCGCGTCAACCAGATCCTCGTCACCGACGGCACCGGCGCCGTCGTCGGCGGCCTGACCAGCTCCTCGGCCACCCTCGTCTTCGTCGAGTCCACGGCGGGCGTCGGCGAGGGGGCCCGCACGGGGCTGTCCAGCGTCGTCACCGGTGCCCTGTTCCTCACCGCGATCGTCTTCGCACCGGTCTTCTCCATCGTCCCCGCCCAGGCGGCCTCGGTCGCCATGGTGCTGGTGGGGGCGCTGATGATGACCCACGTCGCCGACATCGACTGGTCGGACATGGGCGTGGCCGTCCCCGCCTTCCTCACCATCGCGATGATGCCCTTCGCCTTCGACATCGCCGGCGGCATCGGCATCGGCATCATCGCCCACACCGTCCTGCGCACCGTCCAGGGACGCGTCCGCGACGTCGGCTGGCTCATGTGGATCCTCACCGGCGTCTTCGTCTTCGACTTCTCCATGCACGCACTCGGGCTCTGACGGGCCCGCCCCACCCGGAGACCGGTTCGCGCGGTATGCGGACCGGTCTCCCCCGTCGTCCGGAAAAAGCAAGGTGATTATCACCGGCGGGCAAGGTCCCCCCGGCCCCCGGGCCACGTCACAGTGAGCGATGGAGACCGCAGCGGGCGACTCCCCACCGACAGGGCGCGAACCATGACCACACCGCTCCTCCCCACCGACCCGGCCGCCATCGGCCCCTACACCGTCACGGCCCGTATCGACAGCGGCGGGCAGGGCACCGTCTACCTCGCCCGCGCCGCCGACGGCACCCGGGCGGCGGTCAAGGTGCTGGGCCGCACCTGGGAGGGCGACTCCCGCCAGCGCGACCGCTTCGCCCAGGAGCTCACCGCGGCCCGCCGCGTCGCCCCCTTCTGCACCGCCGCCGTCCTGGACGCCGACATGGACGCCGACCCGCCCTACATCGCCAGCGAGTACGTCCCCGGCCCCACTCTGCGCGCCGCCGTCGAGAGCGGCGGCCCCCGCACCGGCGCCGACCTGGACCGGCTGGCCATCGCCACCATCACCGCCCTGGCCGCCGTCCACGAGGCCGGGGTCGTGCACCGCGACCTCAAGCCCGGCAACGTCATCCTGGGCCCCGACGGCCCCCGCGTCATCGACTTCGGCATCGCCCGGCTGGTCGACGCCACCCGGCAGACCACCACCGTCGCCGGGACCCCCGCCTACATGTCCCCCGAGCAGATCCGCGGCCGCGCCGCGGGGCCGGCCGGCGACCTGTTCTCCTGGGCCTGCGTCCTGGTCTACGCCGCCACCGGCCACCGCGCCTTCCACGGCGGGACCACCCTGGCCATCGTCGACCAGGTGCTCACCTCCCCTCCGGACCTGACCGGCGTCCCCGACCGGCTGCGCCCCGTCCTGGAGCGCTGCCTGGACAAGGACCCCGGCCGGCGGCCCACCGCCATGGAGGTGCTGGGCGCGCTCATCGGCGGCGGCCCCCTGCCCGCGGCCACCCCCGCCACCCTGCTGCTGGAGCAGACCTCCACCGCGGTGGACACCGACACCGCCCGCATCCGCGCCGTCCCCGAGGTTCCCGGGCCCCGGCGGGGGGCCGCGCCCCCGTCCGACGGCGGGCCCGCCACCGGGCCGCTGCCCGCGGTCGGCCCCGCCGGGGGCGCCCCCGAGGGCGGGGCGGCACCCGGGGAGACCGCCGGAGGGCCCTGGCGGACCGGGCCCGCCGCGCCCGGGACGGAGGTCCCGCGCACCCGGGTGTCCCCGCGGACCGCACCCCGCACCGCGGGCCGCGGCCGCCCCGGCGGGCCGCCCGGCGGCGCTCCCCCGGCGCCCGCGGCGCAACGGCCCCGGCGGCGCCCCGCGGCCGGGTGGGTGACGGCCGGGGCCCTGGCGGTGCTCGCCGCCCTGGGCGGCGTGCTGTTCTGGGTCTACGTCCAGAGCACTCCCCCGCCCGTGGAGCCGGTCGGCAACACCCCGACCTCCGAGGAGGTCGCGGTGGACCCCTCCGCCTCCGAGGAGGAGCCCGTGGAGGAGGCCCCCTCCGAGGGGGAGGGCACCGGCGGGGAGGGCGGCACCTGGACACCGCCCACCGAGGAGACCGGCGGGACCGGTGGCGGCACCGGGACCGACTGCCACACCGACCCCCACCACCCCGACTGCGCCACGGTCGACCCGACCGACTGCGGGACCGACCCCGACGCCTGCCCGGACCCCGGTACGGGCGGGGGCGAAGGGGGCACCGGCGAGGGGACCGGGACCGGTGACGGGGGGACCGGCGGCGGAACCGACGGAGGGACCGGGGAGGCGGGCACCGGCACCCACGGGGGTACGGACGCCGAACTCCCGTGAGCCGGGTTCCGGGAGTCGGTGATCTGCGGAATGTCCGGAACCGCCACCTTTACGAAGTAGATCACACTCGGACGCGGCGATACCCGCCCGAAGACACCGTTGACACCCCGTGGGCGCCCCCCATAAGTTGTCATTGACAACATCCTCTTCGGGAAGAACACACAGAGCACTATGGACGCCCACGTCAACGGCTCACCCGTCACCGTCCCCGACTCCCCCTCCACCAGCGCCGCCGCGCACATCCGCGACGGCCTGGGCCTGACCGGCACCAAGATCGCCTGCGGCACCGGCGTCTGCGGCGCCTGCACGGTCCTCGTCGACGGCTCCCCCACCGTCTCCTGCCTGCTGCCCGCCGACCGGCTCGCCGGGCGCGACGTCACCACCGTGGAGGGCCTGGGCGGCGACCACCCCGTCCAGCGCGCCTTCGCCGCCCACGACGGACTCCAGTGCGGGTTCTGCACGCCCGGGTTCGTCGTCGAGGCGTCGGTGTTCGTCGACGCCTGGCGGGCCGAGCACGGCGACACCCGGCCCGACCGGGAGCGGATCGCCGACGCCCTGGCCGGGCACCTGTGCCGCTGCGGCGCCTACGAGGGCATCTTCGCCGCCGTGGCCGCCGCCTGCGCCGGGGAGTTCGACGGCGAGCCCGACCGGGACCCGCCGCGCGTGGACGCCCTGGACAAGGTCACCGGCCGCGCCCGCTACAGCGGCGACCACGCCCCGCCCGGCACCTGGGAGGGCGTCATCGTCCGCTCCCCGCTCCCCCACGCCCGGGTCCGCGCGGTGCACGCCGCGGACCCCGCGACCCCGCTGGTCGACCTGCTGCCCCCGGACCGCACCGTCCGCTACGTCGGCCAGCCGATCGCCGCCGTCGCCGCGCCCACCGCCGAGGCGGCCCGGGCCGCGGCCGCCGCCGTGACCGTCGACTACGAGCCCCGGCCCGCCGTGGCCGAGGTCGACGCCGCCCGCGCCCCCGACGCGCCCCTGGTCCACCCCACCCGGACCGACCGGTCCGGCGCCCCCTCCTACGGCGAGGCCCCCACTCCCCCGGCGCCCTGGACCGGGAACGTGCGCGGCCCGGGCACCCTGAGCTGGCGCGGCCCCACCGCCGTGCGGCGGCTGCGCGCCGCCGCCGAGGCGGGCGACCCGCTGCTGGTGGCACAGGAGTACACCACCGCGACCCAGGTGCACACTCCGCTGGAACCGCACGTGTGCGTCGCCCACTGGAGCGGGGACGGCCTGCGCCTGTTCGCCTCCACCCAGTCCGTCAGCAGGCTCGCCGACCGGGTCGCCGCCCGCTGGGGGCTGGACCGGGACCGGGTGCACGTGGTGACCGAACACGTCGGCGGCGGCTTCGGCGCCAAGAACGGCATCTCCGTCGACATCCAGGCCGCCGTCGAGCTGTCCCGGGCGGCCGGGGCCCCGGTCCGGGTCGCCTTCACGCGCGCCGAGGAGCTCACCGACGCCGGGCACCGCCCCGGCACCCGCACCCGCGTGGCGCTGCTGGCCGACCGGGACGGCGGCCTGGCCGCGATGAGCGTCGACTCCCACGGCGACGGCGGCGTCTCCGTGGGCTCCACGACCGCCACCCTGGCCTTCCTCATGTACGGGCGCGCGCCCCGCCGGGTGCGCGACTTCGACGTGGTCACCAACCGCCCGCCCGGCATGCCCATGCGCGGCCCCGGCGGACCGCCGATGGCCTGGGCGCTGGAGCAGGCCGTGGACGAGATGGCCCGCCGGCTGGACGAGGACCCCCTCGCCCTGCGGCTGCGCTGGGACGGCAACCCCAAGCGGCGCGCCCTGTACGAGCGCGCCGCGCGCACCCCGCTGTGGCGGGAGCGGCCCCGCGGCCCGCGCACCGGCCGCTTCCGGCGCGGGGTGGGCGTGGCCGCCTCCAACTGGCTCTACCTGTTCGGCCCCCGGGCGCAGGTGGAACTGGTCGTCCGGGGCGGGGAGCTGGTGGCCCGCGCGGCCACCCAGGACTTGGGCACCGGCATCCGCACGGTGCTCGCCGGCACCGTCGCCGAGCGCCTGGGCCTGCCCGCCGGGGGCGTGCGCGTGGAGATCGGCGACTCCTCGTCGGTGCACGGCACCGGCTCCTACGGCAGCCGCACCACCCCCTCCATGGGGCCGGCCGCCGCGGACGCCGCGGACCGGCTGCGCGCCGCACTGCGCGAACTCGACCCGGGCGTCCCCGCCCGGGGTCCCATCGACGAGCACGTGCTCAAGGAGGCGCTGGCCGCCGCCGAGGGCCTGAGCGTGGTGGGCGGCCGCGGCCGCGACCGGTGGGGGGCGCTGACCCCCGAGATGTCCGGCGACCTGGCCATCGGCCGGGGCATGAGCGGCGCCGTGCACGTCATGGAGGTGGAGGTCGACACCCTGCTGGGGCGGGTGCGCCCCACCCGCTGCTGGGCGGGGATCGCCGCCGGGCGGATCTACTCCGAGCGCACCGCCCGCAACCAGTGCGAGGGGGCGGTGGTGCAGGGCGTGGGCTACGCCCTGTTCGAGGAGCGCCGCCACGACCCGCGCACCGGGGCGATCCTCACCGACGACCTGGAGGACTACCGCATCCCGGGCATGGGCGACGTGCCCGAGACCGAGGTGCACTTCCACCAGGAGGGGTTCGAGCACGTCCCCGGCGGCGGGGTGGGCCTGGGCGAGGTGTCCGTGGTGGGGGTGGCCGCCGCCCTGGGCAACGCCGTCTTCGACGCCACCGGGTGGCGTCCCCGGGAGCTGCCGCTGCGCCCGGACCGACTGATCGAGGGGATGCGATGAGCAACGTCGTCCGACCCGACTCCCTGGACGGGGCGCTGGCCGCCCTGGCCGCGGGGGCCCGCCCCCGCGCCGGGGGCATCGAACCGGCCGGGGGCGCCCCGGTGGTGGACCTGACCGGTATCGCCGGCCTGCACGGGACCGCCCGCGACGGGGACGGGGCGACCCGGGTGGGGGCGCTGACCACGGTCGCCGCCCTGGCCGGGCTCGACGGGTACCCGGCGCTGGCCCTGACCGCCGGCGCGCTGGCCACCCCGCAGGTGCGGGGCACCGCCACGGTGGGCGGCAACCTGCTCCAGCGCGGCCGCTGCGCCTACCTGGACCACCCGGCGTTCCCGGACGCGCACGCGCCGGGCCGGGAGTGCCCCTCCCGGGAGGGCGACCACCTGCACGGGGTGGTGTTCGACAGCGGCGGCTGCACCTCCCCCCACCCGTCGTCGCTGGCCGTCGCACTGCTGGCCTACGACGCGGCGGTGGAGGCCGTCGGCCCGGGCGGGACGCGCACGTTCCCCCTCGCCGACCTGTACGGACCCGCGGACCCCGGCCGCGACCACCTGCTCTCCCCCGACGAGGTGCTGACGGCGGTGCTGCTGCCCGCCCCGGTACCCGGTGAGCGGGCCGCGCACCGGCGCGCGGCCGGGCGCGCCCGGGCGGAGTGGCCGCTGGTGGAGGCCGTGGTCCGGCTGCTGCCGGGCCCGGACGGGACGGTGGAACGGGCGGCGGTGGCCGTCGGGGCGGTGGCCCGGGTACCGCTGAGGCTGCCGGAGGTGGAGGAGGCCCTGGCCGGGGCGGCGACGGGCGCGGCGCCCGGCCCGCGGGTGGCGGCGGCGCTGGACGCGGTCGCCGCCCGCACCACCCCGCTGCCGGGCACCCGCTACAAGGCCGCCCTGCTGCGGGCCGCCCTTCAGGACACCGTCGAACGCGCCCTGCGGGAACGGACGAACGGGCGATAACGGTCGTACCGAACAGGAAGAACGCCGCCGGGACGGGATCTCCCCCGCCCCGGCGGCGTTCTTCGCAATCCGGGAGAACACCGGCACCTGAGGGAATTTTCGGAAACCCGTGAATTCTTCGACCCCTTGCGCCACATCGGCCACACACGTCTTTCCCACACCTGAATTCACCCCAGAAAAACGCCCTGACCTGCACATTTTCGGAATCCAAGAAGTATTCGAGGAATAACCCGAGGTCACAAGCCGATTCATCGGAGAGCCTTGACACGACTCCGGGCCGATGGAAAATTGATTCCGGGAATAAGCGGAACTCACCCCCTCCGGAAACCCCCCGTTGTTTTCCACGGGAAACACCGCCCGAAGAACATCGGCCGGCGTCCCCGCGATGAACAATTCCGGCACCCCTGAAAACCGATGTGCGAATCCGGGTGGTACCTTGACCCTCCCCCCTTCCGTGCGCGACGAGAACGCGGACGACCTCAGAGAACGCTTCGCCGCATCCGGCCACCTCGTCCTCCCCGGCCTGCTGCCCGACGACCTGTGTCGGCGCCTGCTGCCCGAGGTGGACCACTGGGTCGACCGCGGGCTCCGAGAACGCTCGATCGCCTCCTCCCTGGCCCCGGACCGGCACGGTCCGCCCCCGCTCGTGGAACTGGAGATGCCCGCCCACGCGGAGCTCCTCACCTTCACGCCCCTGCTGGAGAGGATCGCCGCGCTCATGGGCGGCCCCTTCGTCCACCACCACCTGCACAGCGCCCGGCACGGCCCCGACACCGAGGGCAAGCCCTGGCACCACGACCGCGAGCCGCACGACGGGGACCGCGCGGACCTGCTGATGGTCCACGCCCTGCACTACCCCGCGGGCCTGGACGCCACCATGGGGCACCTGGCGGTGCTGCCCGGCTCGCACCGCGAGCGCGCCGGCAAGACCGCGCGCGCCCACCTGGGGACCGCCGTCCTGCCGGGCGAGACCGTCATCGCCGACCTGCCCCCCGGCTCGACGGTGCTGCTCGACTCCGCCCTGTTCCACGCGCGCCGGGCCGTGCCGCACCGAGGCGCGGGCCGCGACCGCTACTTCATCGACGCCTCCTACTGCCAGGTCGGGGGGAGGTGGCGGCCCGCCAAGCCCCACTGGCGCGACATGCTGCGCCGGGCCCGCCGGCTCGAACTGGGCGGCGACCGGTGGCCGGAACTGTTCGCCGAGCGCCACTTCACCGAGTACAGCGCGGGCTGAGGCCCCGTGGAGCGGCTCGGAGAGGTCCCCTTCGACGAGGTCCTGGCCGCCTACCGCGGCGACCACCCGCGGGACCGGCCGCACGAGGCCAACTCGAACGGGGACGGCGAGGAGAACCTGGAGCGCGCCGAGCGGATGCTCGGCACCTGGTCCCGGGTCCGGCTGACCGCCCGGGAGGCCCTGGGCGTCGTCCTGCCCTGGCACCTGGCCGAGGGCGGGGCCCGGGAACTGGTGCCCCGCACCGGCCTGACCGTCGCCCGCGCCGCCGAGGTCCTGCGCCGGGGAGGCCCGGAGCTGGCCCGGGCCAACCCGGTGTGCGCGGCCAAGCTCGACCTGCTGGCCCGGGCGCCCTTCACCCCCGTGTACCTCAGCACCCGGCCGGTGGACCACGACGACTACGCGGACCTGCGGGTCCGCGGCGGCCTCGTCCACCTGGACGGGCTGCACCGGATGCTCGCGTGGGAACTGGCCGGACGGCTGGGACCGGGAACGCGCCTGACCGCCTTCGTCGCCGGCCTGCCCGGCACCGCCCCGCCCCGGCCCCGCCCGGGGACACCGACCGCGGAACGGAGAACATGACCGCGCCCCACCGCCCCGCCCCCGCCCTGCCCGACCTCCTCGACCTGGCCGCCCGCCGCCACCCCGAACGCCCGGCCCTGACCGACGGCGACCGCTCGCTCGACCACCGCGGGCTCCGTGCGGCGGCCCTGCGCACCGCGGCGGCCCTGGAGCGGATGGGGGTGCGCCGGGGCGACCGGGTCGCCCTGGCGGGACCCCGCGACGCCCGGCTCCCGGCCCTGCTGCACGGGACCTTGTGGGCGGGCGCCGCGGCGGTGCTGGTCGACCCGGGCTGGAGCGGCGCCGACCTGGCCCGCCGCCTGGACGCGGCGGGGGTCCGGTACGCGCTGGCCGCCGAGGAGGGGGCCGGGATACCCGGCGAGCGCAGGGTCGAGGTCCTGGACCCCTTCCGGGCCGGATCCGGAGCGGTCCCGGCGGCCCGGCCCGCCGCCACCCCCCGCGACACCGCCTACCTGTCCTTCACCTCGGGTTCCAGCGGCGAGCCCAAACCCGTGGCCGTCACCCACGCCAACGCGGTCCACTACGCCCGCGCCCTGCGGCGGCGGCTGGGCCTGACCCGCGCCGACGCACCGCGCCTGGCCCACGTCACCACCCTGGCCGCCGACCTCGGCCACACCGCCTGGCTCCTGGCCCTGGCGACCGGGGGCTCGGTCCACGTCGTCCCCGACGGCCTCGCCCGCGACCCCCGGGCCTTCTGGCCGTGCCTGGCCCGCCACGGGACGCGCTGGCTCAAGACGACCCCCTCCCACCTCGCCGTCCTGCTGGAGGGGCGCCCCGCCGACGCCCCGCCCCTGGACACCCTGATCCTGGGCGGTGAGGCCCTGCCCCGCGCCCTGGCCGCCGACCTGCTGGAGCGGGGGGTCGCGCACCGCGTGGTCAACCACTACGGCCCCACCGAGACCACCGTCGGCGCCACCTGCTTCACCGCCCGGGAGGCCGCCGGGCTGCCGGCCGACGAGGCCACCGTGCCCATCGGCACCCCCATCGGGGACGCCGTGCTGCGCCTGGTCGGACCCGCCGGGGACACCGTCGCGGGGACCGGCGAGGGGGAGCTCCTCATCGGGGGGAGCGGGGTGGCCGCGGGCTACCTGGGCCTGCCCCGGGAGACGGCCGAGCGCTTCGTCCGGATCGACGGCGGGCGCGTGTACCGCACCGGCGACGTGTGCCGCCGCCGCCCGGACGGGAACCTGGTCTTCGTCGGCCGCACCGACCGGCAGGTGAAGGTGCGCGGCTTCCGGGTCGACCCGGACGGGGTCGAACGGGTCGCCGAGGCGTGCGCGGGGGTGGCCCGCTGCGCGGTGGTGGTCCGCACCACCCCCGACGGCCCGCGGCTGGCCGCCGCGGTGCGGCTGTCCCCGGGCGGGGACCCGGAGGCCGTGCGCGCCCTCCTGCGCGAGCGGCTGCCCGACCACGCGGTCCCGGCCCCGCTGGTGGCCCTGCCCGAACTGCCCACCACCCCCAACGGCAAGCTCGACCGGGACCGGATCGCCGCGGAGATCGACCGCGTGCTCGGCTCCCGGGCCCGGGAGGCCGGGCCGCGGGCGCCGGAGGCGCCGGAGCCGGAGGGGCCCGGGACCGCCGACGCGATCGCCCGGCTGTGGGCCGCGGCCCTGGGCGTCCCCGCCATGGCCCCGGACGCCGACGTGCTGGCCCTGGGCGGTGACTCCATCCTGGCGATGCGCACGGTCTCCCTGCTGCGCAGGCTGGGGCGGCGGGCCCGGTTCGAGGACTTCTACCGGCACCCGACCCCCGCGGGGCTGGCGCGGGCGTCCCGTCCCGGGGAGGCCCCGGCCGCCCCCGGGGCGGGGCGGGGGGAACCGGACCCGGCGGCCGGCGGCGCGGCGGCCCCGGCCCAGCGCTGGCTGCTGGGGACCCCCCTGAGCGACCCGCGGCACTGGAACCAGTCCGTCCTGCTGCGCTGCGGGCGCCGGGTCGTCCCCGAGGCGCTCACCGCCGCCGTGCAGGCCGTCCTGCACCGGCACGAGGCTCTGCGCCGCCCCATCGGCCCGGCCGGGCCGGGCGCGCCCCGGGCCGCCGACGGCCCCGGGGCGGTGGGCTTCTCCCCGCTGCCGGACGACCCCGCGGACGCGCCCGCCGCGATCCACGGGGTCTGCACCGAGCTCCACCGCTCCCTGGACCCCGGCTCCGGGCGCCTGCTGCGGGTCCACCTCTTCCGGGGCGGCCCCGGCTCGGACGACCGCCTGGCGGTGATCGCCCACCACCTGGTCGTGGACGGGGTGTCCTGGCGCATCCTTCTGGACGACCTGGCCCACGCCTACCGCCGCGCCCTGGACGGGACCCCGGACACCGCACCGGCCGGGGACTTCTACCGCTGGGCCGCGCGGGCCCCGCAGGCCGGCCCCCGGCCCGCCCCCGCCCCGGCCCCGCGCGACGGCGCCCGGCCCCGGGCCCTGGTCTGGTCCCTGCCCCCGGACGCCACCGCCGCGCTGTCCCGGGCGGGCGGCCGCCGGCTGGAGGCCCTCCTGCTCGGCGCCTTCGCCCGGGCCCTGCGGCACCGCTGCGGACCCGGCGGGACCGACGTGGAGGTGGAGACGCACGGCCGGGACACGACCGCGGCGGGCGACCCCTTCCTCGACACCGTCGGCTGGTTCACCGCGGTGCGGCGGGTACGGCTGCCCGGCACGGCCTCGCCCCGGGACGTGGAGCGCGCCCTGGCGGCCGCCCCCGAGATCCCCCTGGACGCGCCCGGCGAGCGGCCCGCCACCGGCTTCAACTTCCTGGGCGCCTTCCGGCCGCCGCGGGAGCCGTCCCTGCGCTGGTCCGCGGCCCCCGAGCAGGCGGGCGTGGCGCGGTGCGACGACGGCGACACCCTCCAGGACCTGCGCCTGACCGCGCGGGTGGTGGACGGCCGCCTGGTCGCCGACCTGGTGTACGCCCACCCCCGGGTCGCCGATTCCGAGGCCGGGGGGATCGTCGCCCGCTTCGGCGCGGAGGTCGCCGCGGCCGCCGGGGCGGAGCCCCCCGCGGCGGTGCGGGCCCCGGCCTCCACCTCCGGCCAGCCGCTGCTGGCCGGGGCGCCCCCCGAGCCCCGGGCCCGGGTGTCCCGCGAACCCGTGCGGGTCCTGCTCACCGGCGCCACCGGGTACATCGGCGGCCACCTGCTCACCGAGCTCCTGGAGCGGGGCGCCCGGGTCACCTGCCTGGTACGCGCCTCCACCGACGCCGAGGCCGTGCGCCGGGTCGGCGGCGGCACCGGCGCGGTCGAGGCCGTGCGCGGGGACATCACCCGCGAGGGGCTGGGGATGGACGAGGCGGCCGTGCGCCGGGCCGGCCGGGCGCACGCCGTCGTCCACGCGGCGGCCGACGTGCGCCTGGTCGCCCCACCGGCCGAGCTGGAGAACGCCAACACGGCCGCGGTGCGGCGGCTGGTGGACTGGATGGACCGGCACGCCCCGGGCGCCCGGCTGCACCACCTGTCCACGCTCGCGGTGTCCGGGACGGCGGCGGGCGGCCCCCGCACCTTCGGGGAGGCCGACCTGTGGATCGGGCAGGAGTTCCGCACCCCCTACGAACGGGCCAAGTTCGCCGCCGAGGAGGTGCTCCGCTCCTGGGCCGCCTCGGGCCGCCCCTGTCACGTGCACCGCAGCGGCCACGTCGCCGCGCACAGCCGCACCGGGGCGTTCCAGGCCAACATCGCCGACAACCGCGTGTACCAGCTGGTGCGCGGCTACGTCCTGTCCGGTGCCGCCCCCCGGCGGCCGGGCGACTCCTTCGCGTTCTCCTACGTGGACACCGTGGCGGCCGCCATCGCCTCCCTGGCACTGCACCCCCACACCGCCCCCGGCGTGTACCACGTGGAGAACCCGCACACCGTCGCCCATGATGACCTGGTGCGATGGATCAACGCGTGCGGCCACCCCGTCGCCCTCGGGGACGACGCCGCCTTCGCGGCGGCCCTGGAGCGCGCCGAGCGGCTCCACCCGACCGAGATCGGCCTGGCGGCGGCCTGGTCGCGGCTCGGGGAGCGCAACGTGACCGTGGACTCCGCCTACACGGTGTCCGTCCTGCGACGGCACGGCATCGCCTTCGCACCGCCCACCCGGCGCTGGTGGGCGGCCGCCCTGGCCTGGGCCTCGGACGCCGGGTTCCTCCCCCCGGCGCCCGTGCCCCGGGAGAGCGTCACCCAGTGAACAGCCGCCACTCCTTCCCACGATCCCAGGAGAGAGCCTTGACCGACCGCAGCACGCTCGAACTCGGATGGACCACCGACGACCTGAAGAACCGGCCCTCCCTGTGGACGACCCGGCTGGACGACGCGGAGCGCGACGCCCTGTGGGCCGACGCGGCGAAGGGCGACTGGAACGGGGCCGTACCGGTGCGCGAGCGCCTGCGCTCCTTCCTGTCCGGCGGGCTGGGGGCGGTCGGGTTCGCGCACGTGTCCAACGCGGCGGTGGCCTCCCGCCCCGAGTCCGAGCTCGCCTCGGGCCTGCTGTTCCTGCTCCGCGCCCTGGGCGAGGTCATCCCCCAGAACGCGGAGGGGGCCCTGACGCGGGTCCTGCGCGACCAGGACGGCGACGGTGCCACGGAGCTGGCGTTCCACTGCGACACCTGCGACGTCCTGGTGCTGCTGTGTCTTCAGCCGGCCGCCGACGGCGGCGGTCGGACCCGGCTGGCCAGCGCCCGCACCGCGCGCGACATCATCCGCCGCGAGTACCCCGGCGCCCTGGCCGAGCTGGAGGGCGACTGGACGTTCGACCGCACCGGCCGGGCCGGGGAGCAGGTGGTGGTCACCCCCATCCTCTTCACCGGGCCGGACGGGACGTCGAACTGCTACTACCAGCCGCGCACCGTGCGCACCTCCCCGGAGCGGGGCGGTCCCCCGCTGACCGACCGCCAGTGGGAGGCCCTGGAGACCCTGGACGGCGTGCTGTACCGCCCCGAGGTCGCCTTCACCCTCGGCATGGAGGCGGGCGACCTGCTGCTGCTCCGCAACAGCCGGGTCCTGCACGCGCGCACCGCCTACACCGACGAGCCCGGGCCCCGCGCCCGGCGGATCCTGCGCGCCTGGATGAGCGCGGAGGAGCTGTGAGCGGCACGGGGCGCGGCGTCTGCGTCGTCACGGGGGGCGGCAGCGGCCTGGGGCGGGCCGCCGCCCTCGCCCTGCTGGGGGACGGGTGGCGGGTGGTCGTGGCGGGCCGCCGCGAGGAGGCCCTGAAGGAGACCCTGCGGCTGGCCGGGAGCGACGCCGGGAACGCCCTGGCCGTGCCCACCGACATCCGCGACCCCGAGGCGGTCCGGGAGCTGTTCGCCGCCGCGGTCCGGGAGCTGGGCCGGGTGGACCTGCTGTTCAACAACGCGGGCGCGGCCGTCCCGCGGGTCCCCGTGCCCGAGGTCGACCTCGCCGACTGGCACACGGTCCTGGACACCGTCGTCACCGGGACCTTCCTGTGCTCGCGGGAGGCGTTCCGGGTGATGCGCGACCAGTCCCCGCCCGGCGGCCGGATCATCAACAACGGCGCGCCCTCCGCCCACGTGCCCCGGCCGCACGCGATCGCCTACACCGCGGCCAAGCACGCGGTCCTGGGCATCACCCGGTCCCTGGCGCTGGACGGGCGGGCCCACGGCATCGCCTGCGGGCAGATCGACGTCGGCAACGTCGCCCCCGCGGACGGGGGGCCGCAGCCCGCGGCGATGCAGGCCGACGGCTCCATGGCCGTGGAGCCGGTGATCCCGGTGGAGCGGTTCACCGATGCCCTGCTGCTGATGGCGGCGATGCCGCCGGGGGCGAACGTCCACTCGCTCACCGTGCTGCCCACCGCCATGCCCTACACGGGAAGGGGCTGATCCCGGACCCGGCCCCCCTTGCCCGGCACCGGCGGGGCGTGGTGTCATCGGGGCGTCGGGCCGGTGACACGGGTCCGACCGGGCCGGTGGGCCGCCGTGGCGTGGCGGCCCGCCGGCCCGCGCGTTCGCCCTGGGCGCAAGGGCTTCCCGGCATCAGCGGGGGCCGGCCGGTGTTGGGGTGCACATGGACGCTGAGAAGAACACAGCGCAGACACCGGACCAGGAAATCCTCGACTCCTACAGTTCCACCGTCACGGCCGTCGCCGAGACGGTCCTGCCCAGCGTCGCCGCCCTGACCCTGCGCGGCCCCCGCGGCTCCGGCTCCGGATCGGGCGTGGTCTTCACGCCCGACGGGCTCCTGCTCACCAGCGCACACGTCGTCGACGGCGCCGACCGGGGCCGGGCCGCGTTCGGCGACGGCTCCGAGGCCTCGTTCGCCGTGGTCGGCGCCGACCCCCTCTCGGACCTGGCGGTGCTGCGCACCGAGCGCGACCTCGCCCCGTCCGTGACCCTGGGGGACGCCGACACCCTGACCGTGGGCCGCCTGGTGGTGGCCGTCGGCAACCCGTTCGGGCTGTCGGGATCGGTCACCGCCGGGATCGTCTCCGGGCTGGGCCGGTCACTGCCCGCCCGGGAGGGGCGGCACGTGCGGCTCATCGACGACGTCATCCAGACCGACGCCGCCCTCAACCCGGGCAACTCCGGGGGCGCGCTGGCCGACTCCCGGGGCCGGGTGGTGGGCGTCAACACCGCCGTCGCCGGGTACGGGCTGGGCCTGGCGGTGCCGATCAACTCCACCACCCGCGGCATCATCGCCGACCTGGTCTCCCGGGGCCGGGTGCGGCGCGCCTGGCTGGGGGTGGCCGGGGTCCCGGCCCCGCTGCCGCCGGAGATCGCCGGGCGCACCGGCCGCACACGCGGCCTGCGCGTGGTGGAGGTGGTGCCGGGCAGCCCCGCCGGGGTCGCCGGGATCCACCTGGGCGACGTGGTCCTGCACGCCGCCGGCCACCCGGTCCAGGACGGCCAGGGGCTGCAGCGGCTGATGCTGGGCACGGCGATCGGCTCGCGCATGCCCATCACCGTGCTGCGCAAGGGCGCGCTGGTGGACGTGGTGGCCGTCCCGGAGGAGCTGGCCCCGGCCCGCTGAGCCGGGCGCGCGGAACACGGAGAGGGGCCCGCCGGTCGGCGGGCCCCTCTCCCCCTGTCCGGGTCAGCCGCGCAGCAGCGCCTGGTGGGCCAGCTCGCGGCACAGGACCGCGAAGTCCAGCCCGGCGGCGGCCGCGGCCATCGGGAAGGTGGAGGTCTCGGTCAGCCCGGGGGCGACGTTGGCCTCCAGGAAGATGACCTCGCCCCCGTCGGTGACGATGAGGTCGGTGCGGGACAGGTCCCGCAGCCCCAGCGCGCGGTGCGCGGTCAGCGCCACCTCGCGGGCCGCCGCCAGGACCTCCTCCGGCAGCCGGGCCGGGCAGAAGAACTCGGTGCGGCCGGCGGTGTAGCGGGCGGCGTAGTCGTACACCCCGCCGTCGGGCACGATCTCCACCGGCGGCAGGGCGGTGGGCCCGTCGCCGGTATCGAGCACGCCCACGGCCAGCTCCGTGCCCTGCACCTGCTCCTCGACCAGGGCCGAGTCGCTGTAGGCGAAGCACGACACCAGGGCGGCCGACAGGTCCTGCACGCCGGTGACGGGGGTGGCGCCGAACGCCGATCCGCCCCGGTCGGGCTTGACGAACAGCGGCGAGCCCAGCCGGTCGGCGAGCCTGGCCAGCAGCGCCGGGGCGCCCAGGTCGTGGAAGGCGGACTTGGGCAGGACGACGCCGCGCGGCACCCGCACGCCGCGGGCGGCCATGAGCGCCTTGGCGGTGGGCTTGGCGTAGGCCAGGCGGCAGGCGGCGGGTGAGGCCCCCACGTAGGGGACGCCGACCAGGTCGAGGACCTCGCGGATGGTGCCGTCCTCGCCCGCGGACCCGTGCAGGACGGGGAAGACCACCTGGGGCGGGTCCGCGGTGAGCCGGTCCAGCAGGGTGGCGTCGACGTCGGCGACCTGGACCTCCACGTCCAGTCGGCGCAGCGCCTCGGCGACGCTGCGTCCGGAGTGGACGCTCACCTCGTGTTCGGGGGACAGGCCCCCGGCGAGAACGAGAACGCGGTCAAGGTCGGCCACGGCGCGGACCTCCTTCTGTGCTGTCATGGTGCTCGGTGCCCCTCGGGGTCAGGGCGTGTCGGGGGCGGGGGCCTGGTCGCCCTGGGTGGGCGGGGCGAGGGTGCTGCCGAACGTATCACGCAGGTCCAGCTCGCCCTCGATGGCTCCGACCAGGCGCCGGACGCCCTCGCGGATCTGCTCCGGGGTGGGGTAGCAGAAGCTCAGCCGCATGCTCTGGCGGCCGCGGCCGTCGGCGTAGAACCCGGTGCCGGGCACGTACGCGACGCGTTCGGTGACGGCGCGGGGCAGCATGGCCTTGGCGTCGATGCCCTCCGGCAGGGTCGCCCAGACGAAGAAGCCGCCCTCGGGGCGCGTCCAGGTGCAGCCCTGGGGCATCATCGCGGTCAGCGCGGAGAGCATGGCGTCGCGGCGCTCGCTGTACATGCCGTTGAACGCCTTGATCTGCTCCTTCCACGGGAACTTGCGGAAGTAGCGGCGCACCACCAGCTGGTTGAAGGTGGAGTGGCTGAGCATCGCCGACTCGGCGGCCAGGACCAGTTTGGCGCGGACCGCGGCCGGGGCCAGGGCCCAGCCGATGCGCAGGCCGGGCGACAGGGTCTTGGACAGCGACCCGAGGTAGACGACGTTGCCCTCGCCCTGGGAGTACAGGGTGGGCTGCGGCTCCCCGTCGTAGCGCAGCAGGCCGTAGGGGTTGTCCTCGATGATGAGCACGCCGTGGCGGCGGCAGGCCTCGACGACGGCGGTGCGCCGCGCGGCGCTCATGGTGATCCCGGCCGGGTTCTGGAAGTTGGGGATCGTGTAGAAGAACTTGACCGGCCGCCCGTCGAGCTCGGCGCGGACCAGCGCCTCCTCCAGCTCCTCGGGTACCACGCCCTGCTCGTCCATGCCCACGTGCCGGATGTCGGCCTGGAACGCGGTGAAGGTGTTGATGGCGGTGACGTAGGTGGGCGCCTCGGTGAGCACGACGTCGCCGGGGTCGACGAAGACACGGGTGATGAGGTCCAGGGCCTGCTGGGAGCCGACGGTGACGATGACGTCGTCGGGGGCGGCGTGGATGCCCTCGAGTTTCATGTACTCGCACAGCTGCTCGCGCAGGACGGGGTCGCCCTGGGCGGAGCCGTACTGGAGCGCGGCCGCGCCCTCCTCGGCGACGACGTCCTTGACCAGCTCGCCCAGCGGCTCCAGGGGGAGCGCCGCGACGTTGGGCATGCCGCCGGCGAGGGAGACGACCTCGGGGCGCGATGCGACGGCGAAGAGTGCCCGGACCTCCGATGCGACCATGCCCTGGGCTCGGCGCGCGTAGCGGCCGATGTGCGGGTCGATGCGCGAGCCCTGGCGATCGGGCTGTTGCTCTCGGGGGTCAGTGGACACGATCCACCTCCGTTGGGAAGGACGGTCGGGCGGGCCGGTGCGGCGCCGCCGGGATCATCGTTGGTCCTGGTTTCGACGCCCTCGACGGGCCTGCGGTTCACACGGGTCGTCCGTGGCGGCCGGGCCGGGGGCGACGCCGATGCGACGGTCGGGTCGGGTGAGCCGTGCGCGAACACGGTTCGGTAAATGCAGCGAGTGTAACCCAGTGCACCGCCGCGACCCCCGCCGGGCAAGGGATTCGTGCTTTTCATCACGCTTTCCCCTTTCGCCCGATCAGTCCGCATCGTCTCTGAGGGGTACCCGCCCGGATCCGGCGACTCGCACGGCGATGACCGGATCTTGGACGATATTTCACTCTCGGTGACCGTGTCGGAACGGTGCGGCCGGGCGCCCCTCGGCGACCGTGGGGGCGGGCCCGCCGCGGAGGCGGGCCGACCGGAGGAAGGGGAAGCCATGGGAGTCCGCTCGACCGGGTCCCGCGCGCCGCTGGCGGTCCTGCTGGCGGGCGCGGCCTGGGCCGTCGTCTCGTGCTCGCCCGCGGCGGAGACCGACCCCGCCGCGGTGGAGCTGCGGCGGACCGCCGAGGCCCTGTCGGTGACGGTGCTGCGCCCGGGGGCCGAGCGCGCCTTCGCCCGCGAGGGGCACCCGCTGGAAGGCGCCCTGGAGTGCGGCACGACCCCGCCCGCCGACGCCTCCCCCTCCCGGGAGGCCGACGCCGAGGCCGGCGGCACCACCGTCGTGCACTGCACCGGCACCACCGAGGAGGGCGCCCCGGTGCGGTTCGAGGGCGAGCTGTCCCGGGAGGCGCTGATCGCCCGCCCGGCGGGCGACGACGGTCTGCCGGGCACGTTCGTGGGCACCGTCGACGGCGAGGAGGTGTTCCGGATGGACTGCCTGCAGTGCGCCCCGGCCGCCGAGGACGCCGACGGGCAGAAGGACACGGCCTCGGCCCGCACCGAGGACTGAGGGCCCCGGAAGGGTGCCGGGGCGGCGTCCCGGAGAGACCGTACCGGGACGCCGCCGATGCGCGGACGGTCCGGACTCCCCCGAGGTCCCGGACCCACCTCCGGCCTGTGGACGCGCCCGCCGCGGCTCCTCGGCCCCCCTCAAGGCCTCGGATACGGCGGGCGCCGGTACCGCTCCCGGTTGCTGCGGCCGTCGCGCCCTCTCTTGCCCGACGTCCGCCCCGGCAGGGGCCGCGCACGACCCATCAAACGCGCCCGGGACCCCGTCCGCAACGGTTGCACTAGGTTGCGACCTCGACACCGAGGGGAACCGCTCCGTCACCCGATCCCACCCGGGACCGCAATTCGCGCACCCCGGGGGAGTCCGAACCCGGCAGCAGGTCCTCGGGGAAGTCGGGCAGCACGACGCGCACCACCACGTCCTCGCTGAACCGGTAGGGGCGGCTCTCCACGATGCCGCCCAGGTGGCGGCGGAGCCGGGACAGCTCGGCCCGGACGGTCACCACGTGCCCGACCGCCCCGAACACGTCGGTGGACAGCTCGGCGGCGGTGCGCCCGGACCGGTGCACCGCCAGCAACAGCAGCAGCTCCGCGTGGCGCGGGGTGGGCCGGTGCGCCCAGCTGCCGCTGCTGCCCTCGACCGTGACCTCCGGTGCGGGCCCGGACAGGTCCAGGGTGACCACCGAGGGCGCCGTGCACTCGGCGGGCCTGGGGCGGACGAGCCAGCCGCCCGGCAGCGGCTCCAGGGAGCACTCCCCCAGGGCGGGCAGCCAGGCGGTACCGCTCTCGCGGTGCGTGGGGAGCAGCACCCGGCGGATGGGCTCCATGTTGACGGCGGCGGCCGTCCACCCGGTCTCGTCGACCACCAGGGCCCGCTCCCGCATCCCGGCCAGCAGGGGCGCCGACACCGCCCGCAGCCGCTCCAGGTGGGTGTGGTGGATGCTCTGCAGGTGCGCCTCGGCCAGCTGGGCGACGGCGCTCACCAGGGCCAGGGTGGAGGGGTGGATGGTGGAGACCGGGCCGGTGACGTCGATGGCGCCCAGCAGGCGCCCGTCGCGCGGGTCGTGGATGGGGGCGCAGGCACAGGTCAGGGCGTGCAGGTTGCGCACGAAGTGCTCGGCCGAGTACACCTGCACCGGCCGGCCCACCACCAGGGCGGTGCCGATGGCGTTGGTGCCGGTGCTGCCCTCGTTCCAGTAGGAGCCCTCCACGAGGCCGACCCGGTCGCCGACGCCGCGCATGCGGTGCGAGCCGTCCCGCCACAGGACCTGGCCGGAGGCGTCGGTGACCAGCATGATGTGGTCGGCCTCGTCGGCGACCGACACCAGGGACCGGCGGATGAGCGGCAGGACCTCGGCGATGGGGGACTCCTGCCGGCGGCGGTGCAGCTCGTCGGTGGACACCAGGCGCGGCGGCGGCCCGGCGTCGGGGTCGATGCCGAAGCGGCGCATACGGTTCCAGGAGTCCTCGATGACCGGTCGCGGCCGGACCGGGCCGGGGCGTCCGCTCAGGGACGCGTCGTGCATCCGGCGCAGTGCGAGGGCGTGTTCGCGGGCGTCGACCCCTGCGGGCAGGGCCGTGTCCAGCGGAGGAAACGACATGGGGCTCCCTGACCTCGTGTTCACGGTGGCGTCCATCCAGTGTCCTGCCTCGAATCCGGCGTCGTTGAGCGAACCGCGACAGACGCGCGTTTCGGAGGCCGATGGCACTGTCCACATCCGTTTTCTGTGAGAGGTGACGGGTGGCCGAAGGCACGGGAGGCGGAGCGCGGCCACCGGGTCCGGACGCCGGGGTGGCCCTTCAGCTTCCACCATCTCCGGGGCCGGGAACAGCCGACGTGCAAGGGATACCGCGCGATTGGCCGATAACGGCCACCGCGCCTCCCCGGGCCCGGCCGCAGCGGGCCGCGGCTCAGCCGCCGGGCAGGCGGGTGAGGGCGAACCACAGCCGCATCCGCTGCTCGGGGTCGCCCAGGTCCACTCCCAGTTCGCGTTCGATCCGGCCGATCCGGTAGCGGACGCTGTTGCGGTGCACGCCCAGGTCGGCGGCGGCCCGGTCCCAGCCGCCGTGCCGGGTCAGCCAGGCCCGCAGGGTGCGGCGCAGCATCCGGGCGGTGTCGTCCCGTCCCGCCAGCGGCCCCAGCACCCGGCGGGCGAGGGCGTCGGCGGCGGCCGGGTCCAGGAGTTCCGCGAAGGGGTCGGTGTCCTCCTCCCACAGCAGCGGTGTGCCCGCGGCGCGGGCGCGGTCCAGCAGCGCGGCCGCGCGGCGGTCGGCGCCGGGCAGGTCCCCGGGCGGCACCGGGTCGCCGACCGCGCCGGTCCAGCCGTACAGGGCGAGGCCGTCCAGGTCGGCCCGGTGGGCGTCGGCGCCCCGGTCGGCCAGGACGGCGCGCAGGGTCCCGTCCGGAAGGGTGCCCGCGACGGCGGTGGGCAGCGGCGGCGGGGCGGGCCGGCCGGTCCCGGCCGGAGCGGCGCGCAGCACCCGGTAGCGGTCCGCCGACGGGTCTCCGGCCAGTTCGGAGAGCAGGGGCGCCGCCGCGCCGCCGGGCCCGCCGTCCAGCAGCAGCGCGGTGATCAGCGCCCCGGGGACCGGGGGCGGCGCGGGCGCGGTGCGCGCGACCAGGTCGAGCAGGGCGGTGGCGGTGCGCAGCACGGCGCGGTCGGTGAGGCCCAGCGGTTCGGGGCGCCCCACCAGCAGCACCCCGTACTCGCGGGGCGGGGCGCCGACAGTGTGCCAGAACACCTCGTCGCCCGCCAGGCGGGTCTTGGCGCTGCGCGGTCCGGCCGGCGCCGTCAGGCGGCCCAGCAGTTCGGCGGCCTCCGGTCCGGGGTCGTCGGGCGCCCCGGGGGCGGAGAACGCCACCGACCCGTCCGGTTCCAGGACCAGGGCCCAGGCGTCCAGGGCCGAGGCCAGCACCCGCAGGACGCGCTCGGCCGGGTCGGGTGCGGAGACGGCGCGGGCCATGTCGCGGTGGGCCTCGCCCAGGCGGCGCAGGTCGCGCAGCCGCACCTCCTCCAGCGCCTCGGCGACGGCCCGGACCACGGCGGCGAAGGGGGTGGGGCGGGGCACCTCGAACAGGGGGAGCCCGTGCAGGCGGCACTGCTCCGCCAGGGCGGCCGGGACGGCGTCGTGGACCGGGGTGACGCCGAACCCGAGGGCGGCCACCCCGGTCTCCACCAGGGCGGCCACGTAGGCGCGGACCCCGGCCCCGTCCGCGGGCAGCCCGCTGCCGGCCGTCAGCAGCAGCTCGCCGCCGCGCAGGTAGGGAGTGGGGTCGGCCAGTTCGCTGGACACCGCCCAGGTCACCGCCGGGTCCCCCGCCGCCACGACCGGGCGCAGGCCCAGGTCGCGGCGGGCCAGCACGGTGCCCAGCGCGATGCCGTCGGCCCCGCGGTGCTCCTCGTCCACCCGTCCCCCTCCCCCGCCCGGCCCTCCCCGGACACCCTCCGACCCCTGGATCGGCCTTGGATACTCCGTCCATGGGAACACATCCGATTGTGCTTTTCGTCCACTGGAGTGGTCCCGGGTTCCCGCCTACCCTGACCGGAGCGCGTGCGGCCGGCGCCGACGACGTCGCCGGTCGCACCCCCGACCCGCCGCGCAGAGCGCGCCGACCACGAGAGGGACACCACCGCCCGATGAGCGCACCGATCGGACCCACCGACTCCAGCCTCGTACCGCGTTTCGCCGGACCCGCGACGTTCGCGCGGCTGCCCCGCATCGACCAGGTCGAGCGGGCCGACATCGCCGTGGTCGGCGTCCCCTTCGACACCGGTGTCTCCTACCGTCCGGGCGCCCGGTTCGGCCCCTCCGCCATCCGTGAGGCCAGCCGCCTGCTGCGCCCCTACCACCCGGGCCTGGACGTGTCCCCGTTCGCCACCGCCCAGGTGGTCGACGGCGGGGACATCGCGGTCAACCCGTTCTCCATCGGCGACGCCGTGGAGACCATCGACGAGGCCGCCTCCGGTTTCGTGCGGGCGGGCACCCGCCTGGTCACCCTGGGCGGCGACCACACCATCGCGCTGCCGCTGCTGCGCTCGCTGTACCGCGAGCACGGCCCCATCGCGATGCTGCACTTCGACGCCCACCTGGACACCTGGGACACCTACTTCGGCGAGCCCTACACCCACGGCACCCCGTTCCGCCGGGCCGTGGAGGAGGGCATCCTCGACACCGAGGCGATCAGCCACGTCGGCACCCGGGGCCCGCTGTACGGCAAGAAGGACCTGGAGGACGACCGCCGCTTCGGCTTCGGGATCGTCACCTCCGCCGACGTCATGCGCAAGGGCGTGGACGAGATCGCCGACGCGCTGCGCCAGCGCATCGGCGACCGGCCGCTCTACGTGTCGGTGGACATCGACGTGCTGGACCCGGCGCACGCGCCCGGCACCGGCACCCCCGAGGCGGGCGGGCTGACCAGCCGCGAGCTGCTGGAGATCCTGCGCGGGCTGTCCTCCTGCAACCTGGTGGGCGCCGACGTGGTGGAGGTCGCCCCGGCCTACGACCACGCGCAGATCACCTCGACCGCGGCCTCCCACGTCGCCTACGACCTGGTCAGCGTGCTCGCGCTGAACCACGCCCGCAGGGCCTGAGGCCGTACTCTTCCGGACCTCCGCCCCGCTGCGGCCCGCCCGTCGCGCGGCGGAAGGTCCTCAAGGGCGTCGAGGACCGGTGTGGGGGCCGGCTCCGGCGCCCTTCCGGCTGCGCCCCGCGTCCCTCCGGACGGCCGCACGCCCCCTCCGGGCGGGTCCCGGGCCGGAGCGGCGGGGCGCTCCGGCGCACGCGGGCGCCCCGCCGCCGAGGCGTGTCCGGTGGATGCCTTCGTGCGTCCCGGCGCTCGCGCCGGGTGCCGGGAGCGGTCGTCGGGCGATCTCCCGCAAGCCGCCCGGCGATGTCGGCCCGTGGTCGGCCGTCCGAGCCCAGGCGGCGCGGCGAGAGGCGGCCCGGCGACCGCGACCCGGAATGATCCGCCGGACACGCCCTACGCTCCGGCCGGGGCTCCGCGTGCCTCCAGGTGCGCCCAGGTCAGGGCGGTGACGTGGTCGGCCATCGCCTCGGGGCTCTCCCCCGGGTGGTCCAGCAGCCAGTCGGCGAACGCGTCGGCGGTGCTCACCGCGATCCTGGCCAGCAGCGCGGCGTCGCGCTCGCGGACGTCCCCGGGCAGCCCGCCGCAGGTGGTGATGAGGTCGGTGACCTCGGCCAGCACGCGGTCGCGGGCCCGGGTCACCTCGGCGGCGAAGGGGCCGGCGGCGGCGCGCCGGTACAGGACGGTCCAGCTCTCCCTGTTCTCCACCACGAATCCGAAGAAGGCGCGGATTCCGCGGCGCAGGGGGTCCTCTCCGCGCGGGGCGCGGGGGTCGTGGACGGCGGCGCGCAGGGTGAGCATGAGGCGTTCGGACTCGCGGCGCACGCAGGCGGTGAATATGCCTTCCTTCGAGCCCAGATAGTGGTACACCGTCGGTTTGGAGGTCCCCGCGGCCGCGGCGATCTGCTCGACGCGCACCGTGTGGTAGTCGCCTCGGGAGAATTCCGTGACGGCGGCGTCGATCATCAGTTGTTCACGGATCCGACGCGGTAGTCTGCGCTGTTTGCTCTTCACTCTGACGAACCCTATTGATCCGCCCTCTTTTGACCAGGGCCTCCCGGCACCCGTTTCCGGACGCGGAAGGGCTTCGGATTCCGTGGTGGGCGGATGACCTGTGACTACGGGTGAGTCCACCCTTACCCATGGTGGTGCATCCCACATTCTCCGGGGTTTGGGCGGCCGGATACCGCACACGGGTGCGCGGAACCCGGCCGCCTCCCGTCAGTCCGTCACGGCCTGCCCGTACGCCGGGCGCAGCTCCAGCGTGCAGCACTTGGCGCCGCCGCCGGCCTTGCGCAGCTCGTCCAGCTCCACCGGGTGGACGGTCAGGCCCTCGGCGCGCAACCGGTCGGCCAGGTCCCGCGCCTCGGCGGCCAGGACCACGTTGCGGCCGTCGCAGACGGCGTTCAGGCCCAGGACGCGGGCGTCGTCCTCGGTGGCGACGAGGGCGTCCGGGAACAGCGCCTCCAGCACCCTGCGGCTGCCCGCGGAGAACGCGCCCGGGTAGTAGGCGACGCGCTCGCCCGACAGCGCGAACAGGGCCGTGTCCAGGTGGTAGAAGCGGGGGTCCACCAGTTGCAGGGTCACCACCGGGCGGCCCAGGAAGCGCTCGGCCTCCTGGTGCGCGGCCGCCTCGGTGCGGAAGCCGGTGCCGGCCAGGACCACGTCGTCGAGGGTGATGAAGTCGCCCTCCCCCTCGTTGACGTGCTTGGGCTCCCGGGTCTCGGTGTACCCCGCGGCCCGGAACCACTCCAGGTAGGCGGGCCCCTCGGGGGTGCGTTCGGCGCTGGCGAAGCGGGCGCCGTAGACCCGGCCGTCGACCACCAGGGCGCCGTTGGCGGCGAACACCATGTCCGGCAGCCCCTCGATGGGCGAGATCTCCTGGACCTCGTGGCCCAGCTCCAGGTAGAGGTCGCGCAGCGCCTCCCATTGGCGGATCGCCCGCTCCCGGTCGACCCGCACGGCGGGGTCCATCCAGGGGTTGATCGCGTATTCGACCGCGAAGTAGGTGGGGCGGCACATGAGGTAGTGCCGTCGAACCGCCACCGGACCGGTCGGGTTCTTCATTGAACCTCCCAGTGAGACCGTCGGGAATCACGGACCCCCGCGGCGGCACAGCCTTCACCACCGTGCGCCACCTCGGGGTTCGTCCGTTCGATGTGGGGATACCCGCACCGGGGCCGGGCCAAGGGGCACGGTTCGGTGAACACGCGGTCCCCGGCACGGGCCGCCCCCGCGACCGGACGGGCACGGGGGCGGCCGCGGGGCGCGCGGTCAGCGGCCGCCCGCGCGGGCCACCGCCTCCTCCAGTTCCTCACGGTTCATCTTCGAGCGGCCCGGCACGTCCAGCTCCGAGGCGCGCCGGAGCAGTTCGCGCTTGGTGCGCCGGCCCTCACCGCGGGCGGGCGGGCGCGGCCCGGGGGCGCGCCCGTGCGGGAGGCTGCGGCGCAGCGCCTCCTGGAGCGCGCCGTCCCCGGAGGACCCCTCGGTCCGGCGCGGCCGGTCCTCCCCGCCGGGCCGGTGGGTGATGGTGCCTCCCCTGGCCTTGGCGCGCACCAGTTCGGTGAGGCGGTGGCCGTAGCTGTCCTCGTAGCGGGCCGGGTCCCAGTCGACCGACAGCGAGTCGACCAGTTCGGCGGCCAGCGCCAGCTCCTCCTTGCCCAGCGCGGGGTAGGGCACCGGCGGCATCACGTCGTCGGGGGCGCGCACCTCGTCGGGCCACCACAGGGTGGAGGCGGACAGCACGCCGCGGGTCGGCTCGATGAGCACCGGGGACTCGCGGTCGCGCAGGACGACGGTGGCCGTCCCCGCCCGGCGCGTGCGGTCCAGGGCCGCGTAGAGCAGCTGGTAGGGCTGGGCGTCGGCGGGGTCGCGCGGGGCCATGTAGTAGGTGGAGGCGTACCAGAGGGGCCCGACCGACCCCTCGGAGACGAACCCGTCCAGGCGCATGGTGCGCGACCCGTGCGGGAGGATCTCCTCCAGTTCCTCCGGTTCCAGGACGACGTACTCGTCCTCGACGGCGGTGCGGGCGCCGCGCACGATCTTCTCGGCGGGGACCTCCTCGCCGGTGCGCTCGTTGACGCGGATGTAGCGGATGCGGTCGGCGGTGCCGCGTTCGAACTGGTGCAGGACCGGTCCGCGGCGCTCGCGGGCGCTGTAGAGGCGCACCCCGATCGGCACTTCGCCGAACATGAGGGTGCCCACCCAGACAGGATTGACCATGGTGCCTCCCTAGTCCCCATGATCACCGGGGGCGGGCAAAATACCGGTCGAAAAGAACAAAGAACCGGCCATGGGACTTTCCCGACAACCGAACCCCGTTCTTTTACCGACCGGTCGGTATCGCTAGGATCGCGGCAGTCCGCGATTGGAGTTCCTACCATGAGTACGACCGTCAAGGCCGCCGTCTTCGCCTCCCAAGGGGCACCCCCGGAGATCCGGGATCTCGTGCTGCCCGACCCCGGGCCCGGCCAGGTGCGGGTGCGCCTGACCGCCGCCGGGGTGTGCCACTCCGATCTCTCCCTGTCCAACGGGACCCTGGCCCAGAAGTGGCCCGCCGTCCTGGGCCACGAGGGCACCGGGACCGTCGAGGCCGTCGGCGAGGGCGTCACCTCGGTCAACCCCGGCCAGCACGTCATCCTCAACTGGGCCCCGGCCTGCCGCGCCTGCTGGTTCTGCCGCAACGGCGAACCCCACCTGTGCGAGCACGCCCTGGACCGGTCCGCCGTCCCCTACGCCCACCTCACCGACGGCACCCCCGTCCACCCCGGCCTGGGCTGCGGCGCGTTCGCCGAGGCGACCGTCGTGGGGGCCGACGCCGTGGTCCCGCTGCCCGACGGCCTGGACCCGGCCGCCGCCGCCATCCTGGGGTGCGCGGTGCTCACCGGATGGGGCGCCGTCAACAACTCCGCCGCCGTGCGCCCGGGCCAGTCGGCCGTGGTCATGGGCCTGGGCGGGGTGGGCCTGTCGGTACTCCAGGCGGCCCGTATGGCCGGGGCCGACCCGGTGGTCGCCGTGGACGTCTCCCCCGACAAGGAGGAACTGGCCCGGTCGCTGGGGGCCACCGAGTTCCTGCTCGCCGACGAGCACCTGTCCAAGGCGGTGCGGGCGCTCACCGGCGGGCGCGGCGCCGACCACGTCTTCGAGGTGGTGGGCTCGGCGAAGGTGGTGCGCGCCGCCTGGAGGGCCAGCCGCCGCGGCGGCACCGTCACCGTGGTGGGCCTGGGATCGGTGAAGGACGAGGTGACGTTCAACGCCCTGGAGCTGTTCCACCAGGCCCGCACGCTGCGCGGCTGCGTGTTCGGGTCCAGCGACCCGGACCGCGACATCCCCGTCATCGCCGAGAGCGTGCGCTCGGGCGAGCTGCGGCTCGGGGCGATGGTGACCGACGAGATCCCGCTGTCGGGCGTGCCCGACGCGTTCGAGCGGATGCGCCAGGGCAAGGGCGGCCGGTCGCTGGTCCGCTTCGGGGCGTGAACGCGGTGGGGGCGCGGCGGCGCCCCCACCGTGCTCAGCGCCGCCCGGGGTCCTCCACCGTCACCTCCAGCACCTCCAGGGGCGCCTCGTCGTCGGCCCGGTCTGCGAGGGCCGAAAGGAGCCGGTGGAAGAGGATCGACCGGTGCGCGCCCATCCCGACCATGATCAACGCCCCCGGGACCGGGAAACCCGGAAGTCCCAGGGCGTAGAGCAGGGCGGCGAACACCCCGAAGAGGGTGCCCGCACCGACCCCGCCGTTCATGGGGCAGCGCCAGCTGCGCCAGCCCCACATCCAGCCCGCCGCCAGCACCGCCGCCCAGGGGTCGACCAGGACCGCCACGGTCGGGTAGAGGACCAGGGCGAACACGAGCACCCCGGACAGCCCGTCGAGCACCGGAACGGCCAGGAGCAGCCGCCACCCGGCGGCGGTGCGCGGCACGAGCCGCTCGGTGGGCGGCGGGGGCTCCCCCGGGCCGCCCCGGTGCTCCCACCATACGAGCACGGCGAGCAGCGCGAACCCGCCCAGGGCGACGCCGGCGGCCGGGCCGAACCAGTGCCCGGCCCCCTCCGGCATCCACAGGTGCTCGGGCCCCACCGCCATCGGGTCCAGGCCCAGGGCGGCCGGGGTGGCCGCGTGCAGGGTGTAGAGGAAGGCCACCGACAGGACCACCTCCGCGAGGACGAACCCCAGGTGGACGACGGCCAGCTGGGTGAGAGGGGCGGGCGCCCCGGGGGCGTCCGCGTACGTCCGCGTGGAGAAGAGCGGACGCAGCAGCATCACGAGCAGCAGGACGGCGGCGACCGCCAGGGCGGTCGGTCCGGGCTCGAAGCCCGGCGGGACGAAGTACACGTCAGTCCTCCCGCCGCGGCACCGGCGCGCCGTCGGCGTCCAGCACCGTGACCTCCAGGACCGGATCCCCGAGTTCCCCGAGGCGCTGCCTCGCCGCCATCCGGCCGAGCACCACCCCGAACAGGGACCACAGGAGCAGGGGCGCGGCCAGCCCTCCCGGAAGCACGAAGGCGTAGAGCCCGAGGAGGCCCGCCTCGATCACACAGCACCAGAGCATCGCCGCGGGCCCGGACGTCCGGTACTGGCACCCGGACACCAGGGCGACCACCAGCACCCCGGTCAGCGGCCCGAAGTGCGCCGCCAGCAGCGGGTACAGCACCAGATAGTACGCGGCGACGCCGCACGCCAGCCCCAGGGGCAGGGACGCCCGGTACAGCAGCATCTCCCCGCCCGACCACCAGGCCAAGGGGGTGTGCCACGGCTCGGGCACCCGTGCCCGTTCGCGCACCGCCCACACCACGAAGGTCGCGAACAGGGCGGCGACCGCACCGGACACCAGCCACAACGGGGGCTCCTCCCCCACCAGGACCCGCCACTCGGGCGCGGTCTCCTGGAAGCCCCCAGGCACCAGGTCCCGCAGGGTGAGGCCGTGCACCGCCGTGGCGTGGAAGGCGATGACCGCCGCCACCTCCACGGCGGACAGGAGCAGGGTCAGGGCCACCAGGCCGGACGGCCGCGTGAACACGGGCGCGATCCGGGGCAGGGCGGACACCGCGTAGGGGACCGCGAGCAGGAAGAGCAGGAGCGCGAAGCCGATGACGGTGGCCGCGGGGCCGGGGTCGAAGGCCGCAGGGGGAAAGTACACGGGGATCCTCGGTCGACGGTCGGGGCGGGGACCTGCGCGGGCGCGGTCGAGCGGGGAGCGGGCGCACGCGGGCCGAATGATCATGCCGGATACCTGCGGGTTTGTCACAGGCTGACAAAAGCTGTGGCGTACGGCACACATGCCCCTTGCCCCGCGCCCGGCGAGGGAGCACAGTCGTCACCATCGCGCACAGCGTGCCGCGGGCACGGCCGACCGAGTCGAGGAGACACGACCCCCATGAGCAGCGCAGCGGATCAGGCCGACGCGATCGTCGTCGGCGCGGGACTGGCGGGCCTGGCGGCGGCGGCCGAACTGGCCGACGCGGGCAAGCACGTGATCCTGCTCGACCAGGAGCCCGAGCAGTCCCTGGGCGGACAGGCGTTCTGGTCCTTCGGCGGCCTGTTCTTCGTGGACTCCCCCGAGCAGCGCCGGATGGGCATCCGCGACTCCAGGGAGCTCGCCCTCCAGGACTGGATGGGCACCGCCGGCTTCGACCGCCCCGAGGACGCGTGGCCGCGCAGGTGGGCCGAGGCGTACGTGGACTTCGCCGCCGGGGAGAAGTACTCCTGGCTGCGGCAGATGGGCCTGCGGCTCTTCCCCATCGTGGGCTGGGCCGAGCGCGGCGGCTACCTGGCCGACGGGCACGGCAACTCCGTCCCCCGCTTCCACATCACCTGGGGCACCGGCCCGGGCGTGGTCGCCCCGTTCGAGCGCCGGGTGCGCGCCGCCGCCGAGCGGGGGCTGGTCTCCCTGCGGTTCCGCCACCGCGTCGACGAGCTGGTCGTGACCGGCGGGGCCGTGACGGGCGTGCGCGGCACCGTGCTGGCGCCCAGCGACGCCGAGCGCGGCCGGGCCAGCAACCGCGACGCCGCCGGGGAGTTCGAGCTGTCCGCGCAGGCGGTCGTCGTCACCTCCGGCGGTATCGGCGCCAACCACGACCTGGTGCGCAAGAACTGGCCCGAGCGGCTGGGCACCCCGCCCGAGCACATGCTGTCGGGCGTCCCCGAGCACGTGGACGGGCGCATGCTCGGCATCACCGAGCAGGCCGGTGCGCAGATCATCAACCCCGACCGCATGTGGCACTACACCGAGGGCATCCAGAACTGGGACCCGATCTGGTCCCGCCACGGCATCCGCATCCTGCCCGGGCCCTCGTCGCTGTGGCTGGACGCCACCGGCAAGCGGCTGCCCGCCCCGTACTTCCCCGGGTTCGACACCCTGGGCACGCTGGACCACATCATGAAGAGCGGCCACGACTACACGTGGTTCGTGCTCTCCCAGAAGATCATCGAGAAGGAGTTCGCGCTGTCGGGCTCGGAGCAGAACCCCGACCTGACCGGCAAGGACGTCCGGCTCCTCCTCAAGCGCGCGCTGCCGGGCGCGCCCGGACCGGTGGAGGCGTTCAAGGAGCACGGGGTGGACTTCGCGGTCGCCGGCCGGCTGCCCGCGCTCATCGAGAAGATGCGGGAGATCGCCGGGGACGGGGTGCTGGACCCCGACACCGTCACCCGCGAGGTGGTGGCCCGCGACCGGGAGATGGTCAACACGTTCACCAAGGACCTCCAGGTGACGGCGATCCACGGGGCCCGCAACTACCGGGGCGACAAGCTGATCCGGGTGGCGTCCCCGCACCAGATCCTCGACCCCAAGGCGGGCCCGCTGATCGCGGTGCGCCTGCGCATCCTCACCCGCAAGACGCTGGGCGGGCTGCACACCGACATGGACGCGCGGGTGCTGCGCGCCGACGGCACCCCGCTGCCGGGCGTGTACGCGGCGGGCGAGGTCGCCGGGTTCGGCGGCGGCGGCGTGCACGGCTACCGCGCCCTGGAGGGCACCTTCCTGGGCGGCTGCCTGTTCTCGGGCCGGACCGCCGGCCGCGCCGCCGCGGCCGCGCTCTGAGGCCCTGACGGCGGCGAGGCGCCGGACACCCGCCGCGGGTGTCCGGCGCCTCGTGCTCGCAGGGGGTGTCAGCCATCCGAGTCCGGGGACCCGGGCCCCTCCTTGCGGGGTCGGCCGCGGCGGGGGATGTCCCCGGCCTCCTTCGGCATCCGCCCCGCGTCGTCGAGGGCGCGGCGCAGAAGGAACTCGATCTGGGCGTTGGTGCTGCGCAGCTCCTGGCCCGCCCACCGCGCCAAGGCGTCGTGGACGGCGGGGTCGAGCCTCAGCAGCACCTTCTTGCGCTCCGGCACGGCCACCTCACCCCGTCACTGGTACAGCGTCCCCGTGTTCACGACCGGGCTGGCGGGGCGGTCGGAGCACAGCACGACCAACAGGTTGCTGACCATGGTGGCCTTGCGCTCCTCGTCGAGCTCGACCACGTGCTCCTCGGACAACCGCGACAGGGCCCGGTCGACCATGCCCACGGCGCCCTCGACGATCTCCTGGCGGGCGGCGATCAGGGCGCCCGCCTGCTGGCGCTGGAGCATGGCCTGGGCGATCTCGGGCGCGTACGCCAGGTGCGTGAAGCGGGACTCCACGATGCGCACGCCCGCGGCCTCGACCCGCTGTCCGACCTCCTCCGACAGGCGCTCGGTGATGGCGTCGGCGTTGTCGCGCAGGGACAGGGCGCCCTCGGCGTCGTAGGAGTCGTACGGGTAGTGGCCGGCGATGTGGCGCACGGCGGCCTCGGTCTGGATGGACACGAACTCCACGAAGTCGTCGACCTCGAAGGTGGCGCGGGCGGTGTCCTCCACCTGCCACACGACGACGGCGGCGATCTCGATGGGGCTGCCCGAGGCGTCGTTGACCTTCATGACGGAGGTCTCGTGGTTGCGGATGCGCGTGGAGACGGCGTTGCGGTCGGTCAGCGGGTTCACCCAGCGCAGGCCGTCGGTGCGCACGCTGCCGACGTAGCGGCCGAAGAGCTGGACGACGCGGGCCTCGTTGGGGGAGACCATGGTCAGCCCCAGCATGAGGAAGAGGCCGACGACGGCGATGACGGCGCCGGCGATGATCGCCGCGAGGAGCGGCACGGCCTCGACCAGGAAGGGCGTCCCGGCGACAGCGGCGCCGGCGAGCACGATCAGCAGGGCCAGCAGGAACATGCCGATGCCGTCGCGGCTCTTGGCCGTGGTCTCCCGGTACTGCGGGGCCTCCCGATAACGGGGGGCGGGGGTGGCGGATTCGGTCATGTGCGTTCCTTCCCTCTCAAGTGATGACGCGAGCATAGCATTGTGATATCACTTTTTATAGGAGCCGGGCCACAGGGGCCCACAAGACCGAGAGGAGACGTGGACGCGATGACCACCGACACACCGCGTTTGCGCCCGCCGCACCACCGCGTGGACCCCCGGGCCGTCCGCTGGTGGACCACCCGTTCGCTGATCACGACGGTCGTCCTCACCGCGGTCCCCGTCGTCCCCGCCCTGATCTGGGAGCCGGTCCGCTTCTGGTTCCTCCTCGCGGCCGCCGCCATCGGGGTCCCCGGCCTGCTGATCACCTTCGTGATGCCGCAGTGGCGGTACCGGGTCCACCGCTGGGAGGTCACCGACACCGCCGTCTACGCCTCCAGCGGCTGGTTCTGGCAGGAGTGGCGGGTGGCCCCCATGTCGCGCATCCAGACCGTGGACACCGCGCGCGGGCCGCTCCAGCGGGCGTTCGGGCTGTCCAGCGTGACCGTCACGACCGCCTCGGCCGCCGGGCCGATCGAGATCGCGGGTCTGGACCACGCCCTGGCGACCCGGGTCGCCGACCAGCTCACCGAGACCACCCAGGCGGTTCCGGGGGATGCCACGTGACCACCGCACAGCGACCCCCGACCGAACGCCCGCTGGGCGACTGGCAGGGCCTGAGCCCGCTCAGTGTGTGGGCCAATACCGCCGCCGGCGCCCTCTTCATCGTCCCCGCCGCCGTCGTGGGCACCGTCGTCCTGATCGTCCTGGACCTGGCCTGGTGGGCGCTGGCCCCGCTGCCCGGGGCCCTGGCGCTCATCGCCGGGCTCACCGCCCTGGACATGATGGTCCTGAAAGCGGTCTCCTACCGCGTCACCGACGAACGCATGGAGATGCGCTCGGGCGTGATCGCCAAGGCCTACCGCTCGGTGCCGCGCGAGCGCGTGCGCAGCGTGGACGTGGCGGCGCCGGTCTACGCCCGGCCCTTCGGCCTGTGCGTCGTCACCGTCGGCACCGGCGAACAGGTCGACTCCGGATCCGACCAGGTCAAACTCCAGTTCGTCACCGCCGCCCAGGGCGAGCGGCTGCGCCGCGAGCTGCTGTACCGCGACGCGCCGGCCGCCGGGAACGCCGAAGGGGCGGAGGGCGCGAAGGGCGCGGAGGAGGCCGACGGCCTGGAGCTGGCCCGCCTGGACCGGCGCTGGTTCGCCTACGCCCCGGCCACCACCGCCACCCTGGGCATCGGCATCGGTGCCATAGCTGCCCTGATCGGCGCCAACGCCCAGTCCGAGGGCTGGATCTACCGGTGGATCTCCGAGCAGACCGGGCTGCCCAGCACCGCGGAGATCGGTGCGTTCGTCATGGCCCGGCTGCTGTTCGTCGTCCCGGCGGCACTGGTGGGCCTGCTGGTGTCGGGCACGGTCGTCCTGGTGGCCGTCGCGGTGGAGACCTGGTGGGACTACCGGCTGACCCGGGAGTCCAACGGAACGGTGGTCATGCGCCGGGGCCTGCTCAACAGTCAGTCCCTGACGATCGAGGGCCGGCGCCTCAACGGGGTCACCCTGCACGAGCCCCTGGTGCTGCGCTCCGCCGGAGGCGCGGACGTGCGCGCGGTCGCCACCGGCCTGGGGGCCGCGGACGCGGAGAAGACCCAGGCCAAGAGCCGCCTCTCCCCGCCGATGCCCCGGGACCGAGCCCGGGAGCTGGCCGCGGACCTGATGCGCACCCCCGAGTCGCCCCTGGACCTGCCGCTGACCGCGCACCCGCGGTCGGCCCTGAGCCGCCGCCTGGTACGCGCCGGGTGGGCCTCGCTGGCGGGCTTCGCCGTCGCCGGCGGGCTGGCGTGGCTGCACACGCTGGCCGAGGCCGCGTGGTGGGACGCCGCCCACGAGATCGAGGAGGAGCTCAACCCGCTGCCGGTCGTCACCCACCTGGTGGAGGCCGCCCCGCCCTGGGGCTGGTGGCTGCTGGGGGCCGCGTTCGCGGTGGTGGCGTTCTGGTACGCGGTCGGCTCCCACCGGGCGCTGGGGCACGGCCTGCACCCGCGCTACCTGGTGGTGCGCCGGGGCATGGCGGTGCGCGACACCACGACCCTGGAGCGGTCGGCGGTGATCGGCTGGCGGATCACCCGCACGCCGTTCCAGCGCCGGGCCGGGCTGGCGCACGTGTCGGCCACCACCGCCTCGGGCAAGGGCATGTACACCGCCGCCGACGTGGGGCTGGGCCAGGGGCTGGCCTGGGCGGCGCTGGCCGTCCCGGACCTGCTGACCCAGTTCCTGGAGCGGGACGGGGAGCCGGAGGGGGCGGACGGGGAGCGCGGCTGAGCGCTCCCCCGGGCCCGCGCGGGGGCGCGGGTCCGGGCCCGCCCGCTGCCCGGGGGCGCGGCCCCGGACCGGGGGCCGGTGCGGCGCCGGGGCCTCCGGCGACGACGTGTCCATCACGGCCGGGGGCGCCGCATCACGGCCCCCGCCCCCGGAGGAGCACGGGCGTCCCCTCCCCCTGGCCCGAAGGCCCCTGTCCGCGCCCCGGCCCCCGGCGCGGGTCCCGCGCCGGGGGCCGGGGCGTGCTCAGCGGGCGGCCGGGGCGGGCACGATCTCGAAGACCCGGTCCAGGCCCAGGATCCCCAGGACCCGGGAGACGACCGGGCGCGGCCGGGCCAGCACGAGGCGGCCGCCCCGGGCGTTCATCGCCCGCCGCGCCGCCACCAGGGCTCCCACGCCGCTCGCGTCCAGGAATCCCACACCCGCCAGGTCCACGATCAGGCACTCACAGCCCTCCTCGCGGGCCGCCGCCAACCGGGCGCGCAGGCCCGGGACGGTGGCCAGGTCGATCTCGCCCTCCACCGATACCACCGTCACACCGGTGTGCGGGAGACATTCCTGGAACCGGACATCCCGTGCCACTCGAGGCCACCTCTCACCGGACGTAATCTTTCCACTACGCAACCGCGTACGAGATCGTAACCTCTCCAGAGAGGTTCCGTCAGGCTTTTGCGAGGAAAACCCCCGAAAACTCGCCGATGTGGCCGCGGGGACAGGTTCACCTCACCCCCGGGCCGGTTGCTCACGGCCCCGGGAGAAGGCCCGCACACCTCTCTCGGACACACCCGGACGCACCCCCGCACCGTGCCCCGGGGGCCCGGGTGCGGTAAAAGCGGTAGGGACACATGGTGTCCTTGAGGCCCCGGGCCGACGCACAGCGCACAGAAGGGAGGGAGCGGCGCACCCCTTCCGCCCTGCCGGGCGGGACCGCGCCGCGCACCCCATGACCGAAACCGCCGAGACCCGACCCGGCTGGTTCTCAGCCCAGGAGCTGGAGGGCATCCGCGGCCGCATGCCCCTGGTGTACGTGCAGGCCGTCCCGGTCCGGGTCGACGAGGTCGGCCAGGTCACCCACGTCGGCCTGCTGATGCGGGCCACCCCCGACGGCCGGTTCCACCGGTCGGTGGTCTCGGGCCGGGTCCTGTACCACGAGCGGGTCCGCGACGCGCTGCTGCGCCACCTGGAGAAGGACCTGGGCCCGGTGGCGCTGCCCCGGGTCCCCGCCTCCCCGCAGCCGTTCACCGTCGCCGAGTACTTCCCCACCCCCGGGGTGACCCCGTTCCACGACCCGCGCCAGCACGCGGTGGCGCTGGCCTACATCGTGCCGGTGTCGGGCGACTGCCAGCCCCGCCAGGACGCCCTGGACCTGGTGTGGCTCACCCCCGCCGAGGCCGCCGACCCGGTGGTCCACGCGGAGATGAACGACGGCCAGGACGTCCTGCTGCGCCAGGCGCTGGCCCATGTGGGGCACGCCCCCTGAGCCGGGCGGGCCCCGCGGCGGCGCCGCGGGGCCCCTTCCCCGCCCCCGGACACGGGGACACCGCGAGGGCGTACCCTCTACCCATGCCCGAAGCCCTGGCCGCCCTCGTCGACGACGCCCTGGCCCTGCTCCCCGTCCGGGGCCGCGCCCTGCTCGGCCTGACCGGCGCCCCCGGGGCGGGCAAGTCCACCCTGGCCCGGCGGCTGGTCGCCGAGGCCGACGCCCGGACCTCCCCGGGCACCGCCGGCTACCTGCCCATGGACGGCTTCCACCTGTCCAACGCCCAGTTGGAGCGGCTGGGGCGGCTGGACCGCAAGGGCGCCCCCGACACCTTCGACGCGCACGGGTACGCCGCCCTGGTGCGGCGGCTCCTCACCGAGACCGACCACCCGGTCTATGTCCCCGACTACGACCGGCGGCTGCACGAGCCCGTCGCCGCCCGCCACGTGATCGGGCCCGGCACCCGGCTCGTCGTCACCGAGGGCAACTACCTGGCCTGGGACGCCGAGCCCTGGGGGTCCCTGCGCCCGCTGTTCGCCGAACTCTGGTACGTGGAGGCCGACGACGCGCTGCGCGAGGAGCGCCTGCTGCGCCGCCAGCTGGCGGGCGGCCGCGACGAGGCCGCCGCCCGGGAGTGGGTGGAGCGCAGCGACCGCGCCAACGGGGAGCTCGTCAAGCGCTTCAGGAGCGCCTGCACCCGCGTCGTCCCCACCGGCGCGGTGCCCCGGCGCCCCGGGGGCGCCGAGGGGGCCGCGGGCGGCTGAGCCCCGCCGTTCAGGCGGCCCGGCGCAGGAACCGGCGGGCCGACCCGCGCACCAGCCACAGATACCCCTCGGCTGAGCCCTGCTTGCCGCTCCCCCGGAGCCCGCCGTAGGCGGACGACACGATCATCTCCTTGTAGCGGGCGGCCAGGCCCCCGGTCAGGAAGGCCCCGCGCGGGGAGTCGTCGGCGTGCACGAACTGGATGAGCCCGTCGCGCCGCCCCAGGCTGACGCACTGGAACAGGTAGCCGAAGGGGGCGGCGTCCGGCTCGCGCCCGGCCAGCCGGGCGGCGACGGCGTCGGCCGCCGCGGTCCCCATGGGCAGCCCCATCGCACAGGACATGCGCAGCTCACGGCCGTCCACGGCGTCGGCGTGGGCGGCGTCGCCCACCACGTACACGTCCGGGTGGGAGACCGACCGCTGGGTGCCGTCGACGAGGGCCCGCCCGGAGCCGTCCACGGCCAGCCCGGCCCCGGCCGCCAGCGGGGAGACGTCGAACCCGGCGTTCCACAGGGTGAGGTCGCTCTCCAGCAGGTCCCCGTCCTCCAACTTGACGTGGTCCGCCTCCACCGCGGCGACCCGCGTGTGCTCGCGGACGGAGACGTCCAGGCGGTCCAGGACCCGGCGGACGTGGGCCCGTCCCCTGACGCTGACGCCGGCCGCCACCGGGCCCGAGGTCACCAGCCGCACGTCCATGCCCGCGTGGGCCTCGGCGATCTCGGTGACGGCCTCCAGGCCGGTCAGTCCGCCGCCGACGACGGTGAGGGTGCGGGGGCGCTCCCGGGCGATGCGGCGGGCCACCTCGCGGGCGCCCTCCAGCCCGGCCAGGGTGACCGCGTGCTCGGCGGCCCCGGGTGCCGCGTCGGCCGCGGCGGTGCTGCCCAGCGCGTACACGAGGGTGTCGTAGCGCAGGGTGCGGACCCGGTCCCCGGTGCGGACGTCGACGGTGCGCGCCTCGGTGTCCAGGGCCTCCACCCGGCCGACGACGAGGTCGATGGCGGGGTTCAGGGAGTCGACCAGGGGGTGGACGCCGACGTCGCGCCCGGCGGCCACCTCGTGCAGGCGGACCCGTTCGACGAACGTGTCGGTGGCGTTGACCAGGGTGACGCGCAGCCCCGCGCCGTTCGCGCGAACGTGGTGGGCGGCGCGGCGGGCGGCGGCGAGTCCGGCGTATCCGGCGCCGAGGACGAGGAGTTCGTGGACCATGGGGTGCCTCCCGGTGGAGTGTTCCGTCCCCCCATGGACGGGTCGGACCGCCGCGGATGTGACATGCCCGCGCGCCGGTCCCCCGGATGTGGCCGACGCCATAGACCGTCCCGGACCCCCTGCGGGAAAGGCGTTCCGCGGTTCCGCGCCCTCTCGGGGACGGACGCAACCCCCACCCCTTGTCCATATGGCGAGACAAATATCCCACATAGTGTCCATTAGGTCTACGATCCGGTCATCCTCCCTTTGCAGACCATTGCTCTGACCTGGAAAGAAGTCCCATGACGGACGTCGCCGAACAGCACCCGGCACCGGAGCGCGGCACCCCCGCACCGATGGACCCGCCGACCAACCCGCGACGCAAGGTGCTCACCGCCAGCCTCGTGGGCACGTCCGTGGAGTTCTACGACTTCTACATCTACGCGACCGCCGCGGTCCTGGTCTTCCCGGCGCTGTTCTTCCCCGAGGGCGACATGATGGCCGCCCGCCTGCAGTCGCTGGCCACCTTCGCCATCGCGTTCGTGGCCCGCCCCATCGGCTCCTGGGTGTTCGGCCACTTCGGCGACCGCGTCGGCCGAAAGGCCACCCTGGTGGCGTCCCTGCTCACCATGGGCATCGCCACCGTCGGCATCGGCGTGCTGCCCACCTACGCCCAGGTCGGCGTCCTCGCCCCGCTGCTGCTGGCGCTGTGCCGGTTCGGCCAGGGGCTGGGGCTGGGCGGCGAGTGGGGCGGGGCCGCCCTGCTGGCCACCGAGAACGCCCCCGCGGGCAAGCGCGGCTTCTACGGGACGTTCCCGCAACTGGGCGCACCCATCGGGTTCTTCCTCGCCAACGGCGTGTTCCTCATCCTGAGCCAGGCCATGAGCGAGGAGACGTTCCTGGCGTGGGGCTGGCGGGTGCCGTTCCTGCTGTCGACGATCCTCATCGTGGTCGGCCTGTGGGTGCGCCTGAGCCTGCACGAGACCCCCGCGTTCGCCAAGGTGCTGGCCGCCGGCGAGCAGGTGCGCACACCCATCGTCGAGGTGTTCCGCCGCAACTGGGCCGCCCTGATCCTGGGCACCCTGGTCATGGTCGCCACGTACGTGCTCTTCTACCTCATGACCGTCTTCTCGCTGGGCTTCGGCACCGACCCGGAGACCGGCCTGGGCTACGACCGCTCCCAGTTCCTGGTGTTCCTGCTGGTGGGCGTGGTGTTCTTCGGGATCTTCACCCCGGTCGCCGGGCTGCTGTCGGACCGGTTCGGCCGCAAGCCCGTCCTGGTGGCGGTGACCGCAGCGATCATCGTCTTCGGGTTCGCCATGGGCCCGCTGCTGGGCTCGGGGACCGTCGGGGTGCTGGCCTTCCTGGTCATCGGCCTGTCGCTGATGGGCCTGACCTTCGGCCCGATGGCGGCGGTGCTGCCGGAGCTGTTCCCGACCAACGTGCGCTACACCGGGGCCTCGGCCGCCTACAACCTGGCCGGGCTGCTGGGCGCGTCGTTCGCCCCCTACATCGCGACCTGGCTGGCGGGCACCTTCGGGATCGCGTGGGTGGGCGGCTACCTGGTGCTGGTCAGCGTGATCACGCTGGTCGCGCTGCTGCTGACCCGCGAGACCCGCGACGACTCGCTCGACGACACCCCGGTCAGGGTCACCGCGCGCGGCTGACCCCCCGGCGGCGGGCCCGGGGAGCGGTGCGCTCCCCGGGCCCGCCGTGTGTCTACAGGCGCGCCTCGAGGGCGGCGCGGCCGGTGAACAGGTGCCCGGCCATGCCCAGCGCCTCGGCGGCCGCCACGTTCTCGCCGCGGTCGTCCACGAACAGGGTGTCCCCCGGGTCGACCGCCATCCGCTCCAGGCACCACAGGTAGACCTCGGGCTCGGGCTTGGCCACCCCCAGGCGGCCGGAGAAGGCGCGCACCGAGAACGCCGCCAGCCACGGGTTGTCCTCCTCGAAGCGGTCGGCCAGCTCGACCGGGATGTTGGACAGCAGTCCCACCGTGCGGCCCTGCGAGGCCAGCCGCTCCACCAGGGAGACCATGTCGGGGTCCACCGCCCGCCAGCTGTCGATGTCGGCCGCGATGAGCTCGGCGGCCAGGGGCGGGTCCACCTCGCGGCCCAGCCGCTCCCCCACCGCCCTCCAGTAGGCGGGCCCGTCCAGGTCCCCGCGGTCGTAGGGCAGGCGCAGGTCCCAGTAGGCGTCCCAGAACGCGGCGGGGTCGGCTGTGCCCATGGCGGCGGTCAGGCGCTCCTTCCCCTCGGCGGACTGGTGGCGGGCGATCACGCCGAACAGGTCGAACAGGACGGCTCCGGGTTCGGTCTCGGGCAAGGAGGGCTCCTCGGGGTCGGTGGGCGGCTCACTCCAGCCGTACCCGATGGCGGTCCCCAGCGCACACAGAACCGGGGGAACGGGTGGGAGGCCGGCCCTGTGGACAACCCGCCCGGGCGGGCCGGACCGGCCTACCCTGAAGGGGCGGAGGGTCGTGGGCGCCGAGACCCTCGGGGAGGGGTCCTCGGTGGTCCGGGACTCTCCTCGGGATGCGATCCACTGGTGATCGGAAAATCGCCCACCGCGGCCCCTCCAGGCAGGGGACGGAAAATCAAGGGAAGAAGGTCCCATTTTCCCGATAAAAAGAGTTCAACCTTTGATCTCTATGGATCTGGAAACTCCGGAAGGCCCGTGACCTCGTGGGATGTGACCGTGGGCACCGGGGGTTCGGCACTCCGGATACGGGCGGCGGAAAGGCGCCCCTAGACTCGGAGGAGACCTTCGGAGAAACGGTGGAGAGAACGCCCATGAGTGACGGTGAAGGCACCGCCCCCGGCCAGGAGCGGCTGTCCCTCCCCGAGGTGCGGCTGGACGACCTGCTCGACGAGGTGCGCTCCCGGCTCAGCGAGATCTCCATGACCCAGGAGCGCATCCGCACCCTGCTGGAGGCGGTCGTCTCCATCGGTGAGGGCCTGGAGCTCGACCCCCTGCTGCTGCGCATCACCGAGACCGCGAGCAGCCTGGTCGACGCCCGCTACGGGGCGCTGGGCGTGATCGGGCCCGACGGCGAGATGAGCCGGTTCATCCCGGTGGGGCTGCGCCCGGACGAGATCTCCTCCATCGAGCACTGGCCCCGCGGCGAGGGCATCCTGGGGCTGCTCATCAAGGAGCCCGAGCCCCTGCGCCTGGGCGACGTCTCCGACCACCCGGAGTCGGTGGGCTTCCCCAGGGGGCACCCGGTGATGCGCACCTTCCTGGGGGTGCCCATCCGCATCCGCGACCGGGTGTTCGGCAACCTGTACATGACCGACAAGCGCGACGGCGGGCAGTTCACCGGGGACGACGAGCTGCTGCTGCGCGCCCTGGCCACGGCGGCGGGCACCGCCATCGAGAACGCCCAGCTGTTCGCCGAGACCCAGAGCCGGGAGACCTGGCTGGACGCCTCCGGGCAGATCACCACCCGGCTGCTGTCGGGCGCGCCGCCCGAGGAGGTGCTGCGGCTGGTGGCCCGGCGGGCGCGGCTGATGGCGCACGCCGACCTCTCCGTCATCGCCATGCCGGGCGAGGAGCCGGCCACCCTCACCGTGCGGGTGTGGGACGCCCCGGAGGGGGACGGGTCGCCGGAGGGGGCGGTGCACGGCCGCCGCGGCGCGTCCCTGGCGGCCGGGGTGCGGGGCGCCACGCTCGCGTGCACCCCGGGCACCCTGCTGGGGCGGGTCTACCTGAGCGGCGACCCGATCCGCACCGACATCTCCGAGCACTGCGACCCGGGCATCGAGTTCCTGGCCGAACTGGGCCTGGGGGCGATCCTGGTGCTGCCGTTCGGGCCCCCGGGCGGGGCGCGGGGCGTGCTGCTGCTGGCGCGCGCCGCGGGCCGGGAGGAGTTCCCGACCGCGTGGATGGGCATGCTGGCCGCCTTCGCCGACCAGGCGGCCGTGGCCCTGGAGCTGGCCGAGGCCCGGCTGGACTCCGAGCGGCTGAGCGTCCTGGAGGACCGCGACCGCATCGCCCGCGACCTGCACGACACCGTCATCCAGCGGCTGTACGCCACCGCGATCACCCTGATGGGCACGGTGCGGCGGATCGACGACGCCACCTCGTCCCAGCGGGTGCAGAACGCGGTGACCGACCTGGACGACACCATCCGGCAGATCCGTTCGACGATCTTCGCCCTGCAGAGCTCGGGCGAGGACTCCTCCCGGCTGCGCTCGCGGGTGCTGGACCTGGTCAACGGGGCCACCGACCCGCTGGGGTTCGCTCCCCGGCTGCTCACCCAGGGGCCGGTGGACACCGCCGTGGACGAGGCCACCGGCGGGCACCTGGTGGCGGTGCTGCGCGAACTGCTGTCCAACGCCGCCCGGCACGCGCACGCCACGGCGGTGGACGTGGAGGTGTCGGTGGCCGACGGCCGGGTGGTGCTGCGGGTCTCCGACGACGGCGCGGGCATCCCCGAGGACGCGCACCGCAGCGGCCTGCGCAACATCGTCTCCCGCGCCGAGGAGCTCGGCGGTTCGGTGGAGATCGACTCCGCCCCGGGCGGGGGCACCACGGTGCGCTGGGCGGTGCCCGCCCGCGCCCGCGCCTGAGCGGGCGCGCCCGGCCCGGGCGGGGCACGCCCCGGCGCCGCGCCCGCCCGACCGGTCAGGAACCGCCCAGGGACAGGCGGACCGCGTAGGCGGCGGCCTGGGTGCGGCGGGCCATGCCGAGTTTGGCGAGCACCCGCGAGACGTAGTTCTTGACGGTCTTCTCCGCCAGGTACATGCGGGCGCCGATCTCCCGGTTGGTCAGGCCCTCGCCGATCAGCTCCAGCACCCGGCGCTCCTGGTCGGTGAGCTCGCCCAGCGGGTCCTTGCGGCCCGCCTCCTCGCGCAGCCGCTCCAGCATGCGCGTGGTGGACTCCGGGTCCAGCAGCGAACGGCCCTGGGCGACCGTGCGCACGGCGCCGACCAGGTCGGTGCCGTGGATCTGCTTGAGGATGTAGCCCGACGCCCCGGCCATGACGGCGCCGTACAGGGCCTCGTCGTCGGAGTAGGAGGTGAGCATGAGGATGCGCGTGTCCGGGAGCAGGGAGCGGATCTCGCGGCAGACGGTGACCCCGTCGCCGTCGGGCAGGCGCACGTCGAGCACCACCACGTCGGGAGCCAGGGCGGGCACCCGGGCGAGCGCCTGGGCCGCGGTGCCGGCCTCGCCCACCACCTCGACGCCGTCCTCGTCGTCCAGCAGGGAGCCCACTCCCCGGCGGACGATCTCGTGGTCGTCGACCAGGAACACCCGGATCGTCTCGTCGCCGTGCATCAGGTACGCACCCCATCTCCTCACCGGTGGTCCCGGTCCCGGGCCGCCGAGCCCCATTGTGGGGCAGCGCGCCGCGGGTGCGCGCCGTCCGAACGGCGGTGCCACCGGTGACACAGGTCCCGTTTTCCCAGCTTAGACAACGGGCGTTGTCGCCTATGGGGCACAACGTCCCTTTTTGTTTGGGGACTAGGGCCTCCCGGGTAGGCGCTCGGGAGAGGACCTCCGCCGGCGTCCCGGGGACCGTAGGGCACCAGCCCCGACCCGCTGAGCAGCGACAATGGTGGGGATCGAGCAAAACGGGGGACCGATCTCGGGGGGCCGCGATGGTGCGTGAAAGCGATACCGGAACCGCACAGGGGCAGGCGGCGGTGCCACCCGGCCGGGCTCACGGCGACGATCTGCTGGCCGGGACCCGCCGGCTCGACGACGACTCCGCGATACTCCTGGGCATCGACCTCGCGGAGGGGGATCCCGAGGCGACCTTCACCGTCCTGGAGCGCCGGACGTGCTTCAACCTGGCGGCCACCCGCGACATCGGCCGGATCGCCTTCACCATCGACGGCGACGCCGCACCGACCGTGCTCCCGGTCAACTACGCCCTGATGAACGAGACCATCGTGCTGCGCACCAGCCTGGCGGGCACCGTCATGCGGTACGCCCGGGGCTACGCCTCCTTCCAGGTGGACCACTTCGACGACGAGCGCCGCGAGGGCTGGAGCGCCCTGTTCACCGGGCGCTGCCGGTGGGTGCGCGACGCGGGGGAGCTCTCCCGCATCCCGCAAGGGCGGATGCCCGTCCCCTGGGCCTCGGGCCCCCGGGACCAGGTCCTGCGGATCGTCCCCGGACGCGTCACCGGCCGCCGGATCCAGCGCCCCTGAGCCCGCGCCCCGAGCGCGCGGGGCCCTGCGCTGCGGCGTGGCCCCCGGCGGCGCCCCTGCCCGGTCACCGGGCTCACGGCGGCGGTGCCGGGCGGTCGTGCCCGCCGCCCCGGCGGCGCCCCGGCCCGGCGGCCCGAATCGGGCGCGGGGCTCTGCGCTGGGGTGTGGAACCCGAGCGGTACCCCTGCCCGACGCCGGGATCGCGGCCGCGGTCGTGCCCGCCGCCCCGGCGGCGCTCCTGTACGTGCGGTACGGGGACTGACGGGGCCGCTTCCGTTCACGGGGCGCCGGCGCCCCGCTCCGTCTCCGTCTCCGGGTCCGGGCCGCCCGCTCCGGAGGGCCGGTGCAGCAGGAACATGCCGCTATAGCGGGGGCGGTCCCGGCGCTCGCCGTCGGTGGCGACGAACTCGTCCAGGACCGCGACGATGCGCCGGTCCAGCTCGGCGATGTCCTCGTCGGACAGGTGCAGGGTGAACCGGGAGAAGGTGCGCACCGCCCCGGGCCCGGCCTCGTCGAGCTCGCGGCGGAAGGCCTGCACGGGGGCGTGGGCGGCGGCGGGCCCGGCGTCCTGGAGGGGGCTGTCCAGCCACCAGGTCTCGCCGGTGGCCCGGTAGGGCTTCTCCAGGGCGCCGCTCGGCCCGGTGCGGGGGATGCCGGGGACGAGGAAGCCCACGTCGACGAGGCGGCGCACGTGGTACAGGACGGTGCCCGGGGAGACGCCCAGGCGCTCGGCGAGCTCCTTGTTGGTCTTCTCGTCCAGGCACAGGCGCAGGATGCGGACCCGCAGCGGATGCCCCAGCGCCTTGGTCTCCTCGGGGGTGGCGGGGCGGCGCTCACGCACGGGTGCGGCGGGCTCCGGCGCGTACTGCTCTGCGTCTGCCATGGTCGGATGCTACAACGATCGGGATTCGTCCAATCGATTGAGTTCTCTCGATCGCCCTGGCAGGATCGGACGATGACCTCCCCTTCCACCCCCCGTGGCCTGGGCCGCCCCTTCTGGAGCCTGTGGACCTCGTCGTCGCTGTCCAACCTGGCCGACGGCGTCCTGAAGATCGCGCTCCCCCTGGCCGCGCTGCGCTTCACCGACTCCCCCCTGCTCGTCGCCGGGGTGTCCCTGGCCCTGTCCCTGCCCTGGCTGCTGTTCTCCCTGCCCGCCGGGGCCCTGGCCGACCGGCTGGACCGGCGCCGGATCATGCTCGCCGCCAACACCGCCCGCGCCGTGCTCGCCGCCCTCCTGGCCCTGTCCGCGGCCACCGGCACCGGTGGGATCTGGGTCCTGTACGCGGTCGCCCTGGGCGTGGGCGTCACCGAGACCCTCTACGACACCTCGGCCCAGTCGATCCTGCCCCAGCTGGTCCCGCGCGACCGGCTCGACAGCGCCAACGGCCGCCTGCACGCCACCGAGATGGCCATGAACCAGTTCGTCGGCCCGCCCCTGGGCGGCCTGCTGGTGGCGACCGGGCTGGCGCTGTCCCTGGCGACCCCGGCGGCCCTGTGGCTGGTCGCCGTGGGGGCGCTGCTCCTGGTCCCGGGACGGTTCCGGGTCGAACGCGAACGGCCCTCCACCATGGGCGCCGACATCGCCGAGGGGCTGCGCTACCTGTGGCGGCACCGGCTGCTGCGCGCGTTCGCCGCGATGGTCGGCATCAGCAACTTCGCGAGCAGCGCCGCCTTCGCCGTGTTCGTGCTCTACGCGGTCGGGCCGGACTCCCCCATGGGGCTGACCGAGCCCGCCTACGGCGTTCTGCTCACCACCTCCGCGCTGGGCGTCATCCTGGGCTCCCTGACCGCCTCCCGCGTCGTGGGCCTGCTGGGCCGGTCCCTGTCCATGCGCGTCTCCGCGGTGACCTTCGTCGTCCTGGTCGGGGTGCCCGCCCTCACCGCCGACCCGTACCTCGTCGGCGCCGGGTTCTTCGTCGGCGGGCTCGGCATCGCCGTGTGGAACGTGACCACGGTGTCCCTGCGCCAGCGCATCACCCCCGACCACCTGCTGGGCCGGCTCAACAGCGGCTACCGGCTGCTGGCCTGGGGCACCATGCCCCTGGGCGCCGCCGCCGGCGGGGTCATCGCCCAGTTCGCCGGGCTGACCTGGGTGTTCGCGTCCATGGGGGCGTTGAGCGCGGTGGTCCTGGTGTGGCTGCTGTTCATCGGCGACGCCGACATGGACCGCGCCGAGGCCGCCGCCTCCAAGTGAAAAACCCTGGACACCCGCTCGCCCGGCCCCGGACGATGGGCCCCATGACACCCACCTCTCCCCCGCCCCGCCGGGACGCCGACGCCGAGGTCCTGCACGGCGGCAACACCTCGGGCCCGGTGCTGCGGGTCGGCGGCACCGTCCGCAAGCAGTGGCACCGGGCCGCGCCCTCGGTCGTCCACCTGCTGCGGCACCTGGAGAAGCACGGCTACGAGGCGGCGCCCCGCTCCTACGGGCGCTCCCTGACCGGGGACCAGCTGCTGGAGTACGTGCCCGGCACCCTGGCCGACCAGGGGCCGCCGCTCACCGCCGCCGAGCTGCGCCGGCTGGGCGGGCTGCTCCGCCGCCTGCACGACCTCACCGCCTCCTACCGGCCCCGCCACCCGCAGCAGGCGGTATGGGACGTGCCCATCCCGGACCCGCGCGAGGAGGTCGTCTGCCACAACGACCCGGCCCCGTGGAACCTGGTGCGCGACGGCGACCGGTGGGTGTTCATCGACTGGGACGGGGCCGGCCCGGGCACCCGGATGGGCGACCTCGGCTACGCCGCCCACGGGTTCGTGCCCCTGCACCCGGGCGGCGACCCGCACGCCCAGGCCGCCCGCCTGCGGGCCCTGGCCGACGGCTACGGCTGCGACCGCGCCCAGCGCGAGGAGCTGCCCGACGCCGCCCACCACCGGGTGCGCGGCATGTACGACCTGCTGGTGGAGGGCGGCCGCACCGGCCGCGCCCCCTGGGCCGACCTGTACGCCCAGGGCCACGCCGACCACTGGGGGCCGGCGGCGGACCACATCGCCCGCCACCGCGCCCTGTGGCTGGAGGCCCTGCTCTCCTAGACCGCGCGCCAGGCGTAGGCGGCCGAGACCGGGTGGCCCCGGTACTTCTCCCACTTGGGCTTGGCCGCCACCCAGGTGTCGTCCACCACCCCTTCGACCATGTCCACCGGGGTCCACCCGGAGGCCAGCGCGGCGCGCAGCTGCCCGCTGATGAGGTGGACGTGGGTGGTGATCGCCACCGACTCCCCCGTGGCGTCGGTGTAGTGGGTGGGCATCCCCGACACCATCGCGAACTGCGGGTGGTAGGACGCCAGCAGGAACAGGCCGCCGGGGCGGACCAGGCGCCGCGCCTCGGCGTAGAAGGGCGCCAGGTCGGGCAGGTGCTCGTCGATCAGCGAGGACACCACCAGGTCGTAGGCGCCGCCCGCCAGCCCGGTGTCGCGCACGTCCGCCTCGGCCAGGGTGGTGTGGGCGCCGCGCCCGCGGGCCCGCTCCAGCATGCCCGGGCTCAGGTCCACCCCGTCGATGGCGCCGGCCACCCCCTTGCCGCGCAGCCAGGCGGCGGTGCGCCCGGTGCCGCAGCCCAGGTCCGCGACGCGGCCCACCTGAGACCAGTCGGGGTGGGGCAGGCGCTCCAGCAGCGCCAGGTCCATGGCGTCCAGGACCGAGTCCTCGTAGGTGGCCGACCAGCCGTCGTAGCCGGTGGCGACGTCGACGGTGCGGTAGTTGCGGGTGTCGTAGGCGGAGAAGTCGAGCATGGCCCCGAGTATCCCGGCTCCGGGCCGCCGGTCGCGAGCCATTAATAAATGCGTTGCCCGCGCCCCGGCAGTGCCCCTACGGTGAAGCCATGTCGGCCTTCTTCGGTGTGACCGACCGTGCCCCGGCCCGGTCCGCGCGCGCCCACGACCTCGAACTCCGGCCCCGCCCCAGCGGCCCGGGCCGGTGACCGGACCCCTCCGAGAGCACCGCCGTTCCCGTACCTTCCCCGGTGCGATGTCGGCGGTGCCAGGGGGGCCGTCCTTCCTCTGACAGCGCCCCGGTCCGGGCCCGACCGCGTCCCTTTCCCTCGGGACGGGTCGGCGGGCCTCCTTTTCGTACGCGTGCCCTCGGGCCGCTCCTGCGGTGTGCCGCCCGTCCCCCGACGCCGCCCTTCCGGGCGGCCGACAAGGACCTCTCGTGGTACGCACCGTACGACCGCGCCCGGGGAACGACCGCCGGCGCCTGTCCCAGAACTTCCTCACCGACCCCGCCGCCGCCCGCCGCGTGGTGCGCCTGGCCGGGGTGGACCCCGACGGCCTGGTCCTGGAGGTGGGCCCCGGCGCCGGGGCGATCACCCGCTTCCTGGCCCCGGCCGCGGGCCGACTGGTCGCCTACGAGCTGGACGCCCGGCTCGCCGACCGAGTCTCCCGCCGCCACCCGGGCGTACGGGTGGTGTGCGCCGACTTCACCCGGGCGCGGCCCCCGCGCGAGCCGTTCTCGGTGGTCGGCAACATCCCCTACTCCCGCACCGCCGACATCGTGCGGTGGTGCCTGGCCGCGCCCGCGCTGACCGGGGCGACCCTCATCACCCAGTGGGAGTACGCGGCCAAGCGCACCGGCGGCAACGGCCGCTGGAGCAGGCTCACCGTGCTCACCTGGCCGCGCTGGTCGTGGGAGCGGGCGGGCCGCATCCCCCGGCACCGGTTCCACCCGGTGCCCCGGGTGGACGCCGGGGTACTGCTGCTGCGCCGACGCGCCGACCCGCTGCTCGGCCCGGCCGACGCCGACGGCTACCGCCGCCTGGTGGAGCTCGGGTTCTCCGGGGTGGGCGGCTCGCTGCGGGCGTCGCTGCGCCGCGCCCACCCGGCCCGCCGGGTCGACCGGGCGCTGGCGGCCGCGCGGGTGCCCGGGGACGCGCCCGTGGGGTTCGTCTCCCCCGACCAGTGGCTGACGGTGTTCGAGCACCTGCGCCGGTGAACGCCCGCGGGCCGGGCCGCCCGGTCCGGCCCGCGTCCCCGGGGCGCGGGGGCTACAGTGCCCCCATGCGAAACGTCCCCCTGCGGAGCCTCCCCTCACGCCTGGTACTCCTGGCGCCGATCGCCCTTCTGGCGGCCTGCTCCTCCCCCGGACCGGGGCTGGAGTTCCTCCCCGCCGGGTCCGGCTACGGCACGGGGCCGGGGCCCACCGTCCCGCCGCCGGAGGCCCCCTCCCCCCGGGTGGACCCGTCGGCCCTCCCCGGCGCGGAGCCGGCGGGCACGCCCTTCGGCGAGCCCGTGGCCGTGCCCTTCCCCGTCGGGGCCTACGAGCACGAGCACGACGGCACCGCCGAGGTGCTGTACACCGTCGACGACGTGGCCGCCACCGCACCGGGCACCGTGGGCTTCTCCCTCACCGTGGAGGTCCCCGACCTGGGCAGGGTCTTCGGGATGGGGAACATGGCCGTCACCTGCGACGCCGGGGACGGCCCGGTGGCGGCCGTCACCGACGACGCGCCCGGCGAGGCCGAGGCGGGCACCCACGCCTTCGCCATGGAGTGCCCGGTCCCCGAGGGCTCCGGGGAACTGCTCGTCGCGGTCGAGCACCACGGCGAACGCCTGGAGTTCACCGGCGTCCCCGGCTGACGCCCGCTCACACTCGCAGGACCGCGCCGACCGCCGCGCGGGGCCGGCGGCTAGGATGCGCACATGCGTGCTCTTCCCCCCGGCGTCGCACTCCTCGCGCCGCTCCTGGCCCTGACGGCCTGCTCCTCCCCCGACCCCCTGCCCGAGGGCACCCCCTTCGGCGAACCGGTGGCCGTCCCCTACCCGTTCGGGGTGGAGGGCGACACGGATCCGGGTGACACCGTGGACGTCCTCTACACCGTCGACGACGTCGTCGTCACCGCCGACACCGGGGACGGACGGCGCGTGGAGTTCGTCGTCACGGTGGAGGACCCCGGCCTGGGGCGCCCCTTCGACCTGTCCTCCCTGACGGCCTCCTGCGAGGTCGACGGCCGGCCGTACGAGGGCCGGAGCGAGACCCCCCTGCCGACCGTCGAGGGCGGCACCCATGACTTCACGATGGGCTGCACGGTCCCGGGCGGCACCGAGGCGCTGCGGATCATCGTCCAACGGGACCGGGCCGAGGCGGGGTTCGCCGGTCCCATCGACCTCCTGCCGACCTGACCCGGCTCGGGGGAGGCGGCGTGCCGGGACCCGCCGTCCGCGGCCTCCCCCGTCCGGGGATCACACCCGCAGGACCGCGAAGCTCTCGGCGGGGATCCGCACCCGCCGCCCGTCGGTCTCCGGCATCCCGTTGGCCAGCAGCAGCTCGTGCGGGACGGCGTCCAGCCCCGCTTCGGCGGGCTCGGCGCCCAGGTTGCACACCACCCGCAGCGATCCGCGCACCAGCACCAGGCACCGCCCGTCCCCCGAGGCCGTCACCGAGAACCGGTCCAGCCGCGGGTCGGCCAGCTCCGGCTCGGCCCGGCGCAGCGCGATGAGCGCGCGGTAGGCCTCCAGGACCTCGGCGTGCCCCTCCCGCCCCGGCTGGGACCAGTCCAGCACCGCCCCGTCCCGGGTGGCCGGGTCCATGGGGTCGGGGATCTCCGAGGCGTCCCACCCCAGGGCGGCGAACTCCCGCCGCCGCCCGTTGCGCACGCCCTCCACCAGGTCGGGGTCGGTGAAGGACGCGAAGAACGGCCAGGGGGTGGTGGCCGCCCACTCCTCCCCCATGAAGATCATCGGTGTGTACGGCGAGCACAGCAGCAGCGCCGCCCCGCACACCAGCAGCCCCGGGGACACGTGCTCGCCCATGCGGTCGCCGCGGGCCCGGTTGCCGATCTGGTCGTGCGTGGCCAGGTACCCCAGGAACCGGTACCCGGGCACGCGCGCGGTGTCCACCGGCCGCCCGTGGGTGCGGCCGCGGAACGACGAGTACGTCCCGGCGTGCCGGAACACCCCGGTCAGCACGGCGGGCAGCACGTCGGGCCCGGCGAAGTCGGCGTAGTAGCCGTGGGTCTCGCCGGTGAGCGCCACGTGCAGCGCGTGGTGCAGGTCGTCGGACCACTGGGCGGTCATGCCGGTCCCGCCCGCCTCCCGCGGCAGCACCGTGCGCGGGTCGTTGCGGTCGGACTCGGCGATCAGCGACAGCGGCCGCCCCAGGGCGGCGGCCAGCGCGTCCACCTCGGCGGACAGCTCCTCCAGGATCGGCACCGCCCGGTCGTCGCGCAGGGCGTGCACGGCGTCCAGCCGCAGCCCGTCCAGGCGGTAGTGGCGCAGCCACCCCAGGGCGTTGTCGATGATGTGGCGGCGCACGGGGTCGGAGTCGGGTCCGTCGAGGTTGAGGGAGGGCCCCCAGGCGTTCTCCCCGGAGAAGTAGGGGCCGAAGCGGGGCAGGTAGGCGCCCGAGGGGCCCAGGTGGTTGTGGACCACGTCCAGCAGGACGGCCAGCCCCCGCCCGTGGCAGGCGTCCACGAACTCCTTGAAGGCGTCGGGCCCCCCGTAGGGTTCGTGCACCGCGTACCAGAGCACCCCGTCGTAGCCCCAGCCGTGGGTGCCGTCGAACGCGTTGAGCGGCATCACCTCCACGTGGGTGACCCCCAGGCCGACCAGGTGGTCCAGCCGGTCGATCGCCGCCTTCAGGGTGCCCTCGGGGGTGAAGGTGCCCACGTGCATCTCATAGACCACCGCGCCCGCCAGGGGCCGCCCGGTCCACTCGGACTCCCAGGCGAACGCCCCGTGGTCGTACACCCGGCCGGGGGCGTGCACCCCGTGGGGCTGGTGCAGGGAGCGCGGGTCGGGCAGCGGGAGGGGGTCGTCGTCCAGCAGGTAGGCGTAGTCGGTGCCGGGCCCCGCCCCGTCGGCCCGGACGCGCCACCACCCGTCGGGGCCGCGCTCCATGTCGACCACCCGGGGGGCGGGGTCCCCGGCCTCGCCCAGGCGCAGCCGCACCCGGTCGCGGTGCGGTGCCCAGACCGCGAAGTCGCCGTCCACTCCCAGTCCCGGTGTGGGGGACCCGTCGGTGATGATCTCCGATTCGCTCACGGACACCTGCCTACCCGAAGGCGCGGCGGCCCACCCGCGCGACACACGGGTTCCGCGGGCTTCCGCGGTTCCTCCCCGCCGGGCGGCCCCGCGGTACCCGGCTCAGCGCGGCCGGTACAGGTGCAGGCGCACCGAGGCGGTCACCGCGACCGGTTCGGGCAGGGCGGCGATCCGGCCGGCGAGTTCGGCGGGGTCGAGGTGGCGGGCGCTGGGGCCCATGCCCACGACGGTGGCGGCGTCCTCGCGGGCGAGGTCCATCGTGAACCGGAGCGGTTCGACGCCGGCGGGGTCGAAGTGCCCGTGCAGGCCCTTCTCCAGGCGCTCGTCCTTGCGCGGGTCCACCGACAGCAGCCCCAGCGGGGCGCGCAGCTCGGCCAGGTGGCCGGCCTCGGGCACGACCACCACCAGGAGCCCGCCGGGCGCCAGCACACGGGAGAACTCCTCCGCGTTGCGCGGGGCGAACACGTTGAGCAGGACGTCGGCGGTGCCGTCGCGCAGCGGCAGCCCGCGCCAGGCGTCGGCGGTGACCGCGCCCGCGCGCGGGTGGGCCCGGGCGGCGCGGCGGGCGGCGAACTTGGACGCGTCCACGGTCAGGCCGACCGCGCCGGGGACCTCCTCCAGCACGCGCGCCAGGTAGTGGCCGGTGCCGCCGCCCACGTCCACGACGAACGGGGCCCCGGGCGCCTCGCGGGCCACGGTCCGGGCCAGGGCGTCGCCGATGGGGGCGTAGTGCCCGGCCTGCTGGAACCGCGTCCGGTCGGCGACCATCGCCTTGTCGTCGCCGGTCCCGGGCGGGGTGGCGCCGGTGAGCAGGCTGACGTACCCCTCGCGGGCCACGTTGAACACGTGCCCGGCCCGGCACTCCACCCCCCGGCCGGTGGCGGCGAGGTCGAGCCCGCAGGCCGGGCAGGCCAGGGCGGTGAACGCGGTCTCGGGCATGCGCGGCCGCGGGCCGCCTGCGGTGTTCGTGCTCGTCATGATCGCCGCCAGCCTACCGGCGCCCCGCCCCGGCCCCGTCCCGGTCAGGAGCGGTGCAGCACCGCGACCGGGTACCGGTCCAGCAGGCCGGCCAGGGCCGGGGCGGTGAGCCCGTCGGGGTCGGTCGGGGCGATCTCGCGGCCGGTGAGCAGGTCGCGCCACACCCCCGGTCCCGAGGGCAGCGGCAGCACCGTGTCCGCCCAGCCCCCGGCGTCGGCCAGGGTGATCGGCAGCCGGGTCGCCACCGCGGCCAGGTCCGGGTGGGACGCGCCGCGCGAGGTGCGGGCGAAGGCCAGCGCGTGCCGGGCGGCCGGGCCGGAGGCCTCCAGCGGCAGGTACCCGCGCGGCTCCAGGTCGCGGCGGACGCGCAGGCAGGTGCGCACCAGGTGGAGCTTGGCCGCGCCGGACCCGTCCACCGGCGGCAGCCACCCCTCCTCCAGGCGGGCCAGCAGCTCCTCGCGCAGCCGGTGGTCCACCGGGCGGCGGTTGTCGGGGTCCACCAGGGACAGGTCCCACAGCTCGGTGCCCTGGTAGACGTCGGGGACGCCGGGGCCGAGCAGGTGCACGGCCTTCTGGCCCAGGGCGTTGGACCACCCGGCCCCGCGGACCGACTCCACCGCCGACAGCACCTCGCCGTGCAGGGACGGGTCGTCCAGGACCCGGCCGGGCCAGGCGCGGACGCGGTCCTCGAAGTCGGCGTCGGGCGCGGTCCAGGAGGTGCCCAGGCGGGCCTCGCGGGCGGCCTTGAGCAGGTAGTCGGTGAGCCTCTCGGCGTCGATGGGCCAGGCGCCCACCAGGGTCTGCCAGCCCAGCAGGTTCAGGGACGGCTCGGGCAGGGCGCACCGGTCCGTCCAGCGGCGCACCGCTTCGGTGAACCCCTCCGACACCTCGGCCAGCGCGGCCAGGCGGGCGCGCACGTCCTCGGAGCGTTTCGTGTCGTGGGTGGACAGGGCCGTCATGGTGTGCGGGGCGGCGGCCTCGCGGCGGGCGGCGTCGGCGTGGAACTCCTGCGGGGCGACCGCGAAGTCGGCCGGGTCGCCGCCCACCTCGTTCAGGGCGGCGAACCGGGTGGCCCGGTAGAACGCGGTGTTCTCGGTGCCCATGGCCACGACCATGCCGCTGGTCTGCTGGATGCGCCGGGCGGGCTCCCCGCGCGGGTCGGCGCGGACCCGGTCGTCGATCGCCTCCAGGTGCGGCTCCAGGTCGGGGCGGCGGCGGGTGGCGGTCTCCACCGCCCGCGCCCAGGCGTCCTCCCCCTCGGGCAGGTAGGAGCGGTACACGTCGAAAGCGCACAGCAGCTCGACCACCGCGTCGGCGCGCCGCTCCAGGGCCGCGGCGTCCAGGGGGCGGCCGTCGCGCGGCGGCCGGGGCGGCACCAGGGCGGCGATGCGGCGCACCTCGGCGGCGAGCAGGTCGGTGGCGGCGGCGTGGCGGGCGTGGGCGTCGACCGCCGCCATGTCCACCTCCACCCCCTGGTCGGCGGCCAGGGTGGTGAAGTCGGCCTCCCCGGACGGGGAGACGAACACGCCGCCGGTCACCCGCAGGGCGTCGTAGCCGGTGGTGCCGGCCACGGGCCAGGACCGGGGCGGGTCCTCGCCGGGGGCGAGGATCTTCTCCACCACGATCCAGCCGGGGAAGCGGGCGGCCAGGGTGCGCAGGTACCCGCCGGGGTCGGTGAGCCCGTCGACGTGGTCGACGCGCAGCCCGTCGATGCGGCCCAGGTCGGCCTGGCGCAGGATCTCGGCGTGCACGGCGTCGAACACGCCGGGGTCCTCCACCCGCACCGCGGCCAGTTCGCTGACGTCGAAGAACCGCCGGTAGGTGAGCTCGGAGTCGCCGCGCCGCCAGGACACCAGCCGGTAGTGCTGGCGCTCGTGGACGGTCCGCGCGTCGTCCCCGGGCGTGTACGTGCCCTCGGCCAGGGGGTGGATTCTGTCGTGGTAGGCCAGGCAGCCGTCGACGACGCGCAGGTCGGCCAGGGCGGCCCGGCCGCCGTCGCCGTCGTCGGCCAGCACGGGGAGGAGGATCGGCCCCGCGTCGAAGTCGATGTCGAAGCACCGCGCGTACGCCGATCCCCTGCCCTTCTCCAGCACGTCCCACCACCAGGGGTTGGCGTCGGGGCGGGCCACCGACATGTGGTTGGGGACGATGTCCACCACCACGGCCATGCCGGCCTCGTGGGCCTTGGCGGCCAGCGCGGCGAACGCCTCCTCCCCGCCCAGCTCGGCGGAGATCCTTGTGGGATCGACCACGTCGTAGCCGTGCGCGGACCCCGGGGCGGCCTGGAGGACCGGCGACAGGTACAGGGCGCCCACTCCGGTGCGCGCCAGCCGGTCCACCACCCCGGCGGCGTCGACGAGGGTGAACTCCGGACGCAGTTGCAGGCGGTAGGTTGACGTCACGGGGACGGTCGGGATGCGGTGCGTGCTCATCACGCCCCTACCCTTGCCCGCCTCCCCCGCGTGTCATGCACGCCCGCGCCGCGGTCGCCGGCCCCGCCGGGGGCGGTGCCGGGCATCGCGGACGCAATGGTTAAATTCTTCGGCGGTGTTCCGTACACCTGCCAGAACGCGCCCACGGCGGGCGACGCGTCGGTGCACACCATGGGGTCACCGACACCGATGAAAGGGTGAGAAGCAAGTCGTGCTCCCGTCCAACAAGCGCTCCCGGACCCACGCCGCGGCAGGCGCCGCCCTCGCCGGACTGCTGCTGGCGGCCACCGCCTGCGGCAGCGACGACGCCGTGCGCGACGCCGCGCCCCCGGCCGTCCCCGACGACCTGGAGTGCTTCTCCGGCAGCCTGTCGGGGGCCGGGTCCAGCGCCCAGGAGAACGCGATGACGACCTGGATCGCCGGGTACCAGTCGGCCTGCGACTCGCGCGTCTACTACGACTCCATCGGCTCGGGCGGCGGCCGCAACCAGTTCATCGACGGCGCGGTCGCCTTCGCGGGCACCGACGCGGCGGTGGACCCGGAGGAGAACGCCGACGCCATGGAGCGCTGCGGCGGATCCGACACCATCAACCTGCCCGCCTACACGGTGGCCATCGCGGTGGTGTTCAACCTGGAGGGCGTGGACTCCCTCAACCTGCGCCCGGGCACCCTGGCGAAGATCTTCGACCAGAAGATCACCCGGTGGAACGACCCGGAGATCGTCGCGGACAACCCCGACGCCGACCTGCCCGACCTGGAGATCACCCCGGTCAACCGCGCCGACGACTCGGGCACGACCGAGAACTTCACCCGGTACCTGCAGACGGCCGCCCCCGACGAGTGGCCGCACGAGGCCGACGGGCAGTGGCCGGTCACCCCGCGCGAGTCGGCGCAGGGCAACAGCGGCATCGCCGACACCGTCAAGCGCGCCGAGGGCTCCATCGGGTACGTGGAGATGTCCCACGTGCACGGCATGTCCACCGTGTCGGTGGGTGTGGGCGACTCCTTCGTGGAGATCTCCCCCGACGCGGCCGCGCAGGTCGTGGCCGACTCCCCGCGCAGCGAGGACGCCACCAACGAGTACGACCTGGCCCTGGACCTGGACTACGGCACCACCGCCGAGGGCGCCTACCCGCTGGTCCTGGTCAGCTACGAGGCGGTGTGCCTGGACTACCCCGACGACGCCGAGGCCGAGCGGGTCAAGGCGTTCCTGCGCTACGTCATCAGCGAGGAGGGCCAGGAGGCCGCCTCCGCGGAGACCGGGTCCACCCCGATCAACGCGTCCCTGCGCGAGCAGCTGCTGACGTCCATCGACGCCGTGTCCTGACCCGCGGGGTCCTCACCCGCGGCCGCGGCGCCTGGCCAGCCCGGCCAGGCGTTCGCGCCAGCGGGCGAGCCGCCCGGCCCGCCGCTCCGGCGGCGGGTCCCCGGCCCGTCCGGTGTCCCGCGGGGCCCCGGCGTCCCCGGCCGCGGCGGTGCGCTCGACCCGCGGGACCGGGCGCGGGGGCGGCGGCACGGACCGGTACAGGGACAGGTCGGTGAGCGTGTCCTGCCCGGCGTGGATGCGGTAGCGGCCGTGCAGTTCGGCCACCACGTCCCCCAGATCCTCGTCCTCCCCGCGCACCCGCAGCGCCCGGGCCAGGGCGCGGGTGCGCCACAGCCGCACCCCGGCGTCCCGGGTCGGCGAGGCCGCCGGGTACAGCTCGGTGAGCCCGGCGCGGGAGCGCTCGGCCCCGGCGAGCAGGCGCGAGAGCGCCACCTGGCCCAGCCCCCAGGCCACCGGGACCTGGAGCAGGAACGGTGAGGGGAAGCCGGTGCGCGGTGTCCGGGACGCGAACGAGACGCGGGGGTCGCGCAGGTAGTTGGCCTGGATCAGGCGCAGGTCCAGGTGCGGTCCGACCGGGGCGCCGGGGGCGGTGCCCGCGCCCTCCCAGTCGGCGACCAGGGTCAGGGCCAGGTCGGTCTCGGCGCTGTCGAGCAGCCGGTCCACGCAGCCGCGGACCAGGTCGTAGGGCGCCCCGGCCACGTCGACCACGGCGTGCACCAGCGGGACGCGCCGCCGGTGCGCGGGGACGCGCTCGCGGTAGGCGTGCGGGTGGGGCATCAGCTCGGCCAGCACCTCGGTGCGGAACCGCTGTGAGGGCAGCCGGGTGCGGGCGGTGCCGGCCGGGCCCACGTGCCAGGCGGTGGCGGCGGGTTCGGGGATCATGACCGCCCCCGCCTGCCAGAGCCGGTAGCCGAACTCGGTGTCCTGGCCCAGGTCGAGGTCGGGGTCCACCCCTCCGGCCGCCTCGTAGAGGCTGCGCCGCACGGCCGCGGCCGCCCCCAGGTAGGCGTGGAAGCCCAGGTGGTCGGCGTCGCGCAGGTCGTCGCTGTCGGCCAGGACGCGTTCGATCCACTCGTGGCCGCGCCCGGGGGCCATCTCGTCGTGCAGGGTGCCGGCCCGCACCTGGGCCAGCAGTTCGGCGGGGCTGTCGGGAGCGGAGTCCGCGAAGGCCACCCGTCCCAGGGTGACGGCCTCGGCGTGCACGTGGTGCCAGCGGGCCTGGGCCTCGATGAACTCCCGGCCCACGACGGTGTCGGCGTCCAGCCACACGAGGATGTCGCCGGTCCCGGCGTGGGCGCCGTAGGCGCGGGCGTACCCGGCCCCCCAGGTGCCGTCGGGCACGGTGAGGACGCGGCACCGGCGGGGGCGCAGCTCGGGCAGGCGCAGGGGCGGGCGGGAGTGGTCGTCGACGACCAGGACCTCCACCAGGTGCTCGGGGTAGGTCTGTCCGGCCAGGGCGGCCAGGACCAGGTCGAGCCGGTCCTGTCCGCCGCGCGCCGGGATGACGACGCTGACGCTCAGGTCGGGGGTCCACCCGCCGATGTCGGGGGGCGTCAGCGCACTCCAGTCGTTGCGGAAGACCCGGGTGAGGACGCGCTCGACCCGGCCGCGGTGCGATACCCCGTCGACATGAGACCCTACGTGTTTATTCAGTGACACAGAGTCACTATAGCCCTGTTTCGCGTCACCGTGGGGAGCCTTGCCCCGGTGTCCCCCGTCCGTTCCGACCTCCCCGTATCGACACGGAACCGCCCTCGGACGCACGAGACGCCCCGCGGTCCGGAGACCGCGGGGCGTCCGCGCCCGCCGCCGGCACCCGGCGAGGGCTCCGGCGGCCCCGGGCGGAAGGCGCTCCAGGGGGCGGAAGGGCGCGCCCGGTCAGCCGACCCGGACGGCGGCCGTGAACACACCGTCCCAGTACGCGGCCAGCGACACCTCTTCCAGCGGCTTGGACGGGTTGGAGCCGTGGATCATCATGCCGTTGCCGGAGTAGATCCCCACGTGGCTGGGCGCCGACTCGCTGTAGAAGAACAGCAGGTCGCCGGGCTGCACCTGGTCGCGGGAGATCCGCGTCCCGGCGTTCACCTGGTCGTAGGTGGTGCGCGGCAGGCTCACCCCGGCCTGGGCCCAGGCGGCCTGCACCAGGCCCGAGCAGTCGTACCCGTTCGGGCCGGTGCCGCCCCACACGTAGGGCTTGCCGATCTGGGCGCGGGCGAAGTCCAGGACCGCCTGCACGTCGCCCGAGGCGGCCGCCTCGGTCCCGCCGCCGCCCGAGCCGGCGACCTCCACCGACGTGGGGTCCACCCCGCCCAGGCTCTCCAGCACCTCGGCCTGCTCCTCCAGGGCCGCCTCGCCGTCCTCCTGGGCGGTCTCGGCCTCCTCGAGCGCCTCGGCCGCCCGCTCCTCGGTCTCGGCGGCCTCGGCGTGCAGCCTCTCGCTGTGCTCGACCTCCTCGATGTACCCGGCCAGCACGTCCTGCTGGCCCTCGGAGAGGTAGTCGAGGTCGGCGACGTTCTGCAGCGCGGCGTCGGGGACGCCCCCGAACAGGACGGTGAACATGCTGTAGGGCGAGCCGGTGTAGGCGACCTGCGCGATCCCGGCGACCTTGCCGGACATCTCCTCCAGCTCGTCCTCGGCCTCGGTCAGGCGCTCCTGGATCTCCTCCAGCTCGGCCTGGGCCGCCTCGTGGTCCTCCTCGGCCTGGTTGAAGGTCTCGTTGAGCCCCGACAGCTCCTCCTGGAGCTGCTCGTACCGTTCCTGGGCCTCCTCGGCGGTCGGCTCGGCGGCGGCGACGCCGGACGAGAGCACGACCGCGCCCAGCGCGGCGAAGCCGACCGTCGCGAAGCGGCGGCGGGCACCACCGGTGACAGGGTTGCGAGTCAAGGGACCGACTGCCTTCCTCCCACACCCGCCTACCGGCGCAGGGCATCCCGAGGGCGCGCCGGAGGGGCGCGCAGGGGATGCGGGAGCGAGGGGGTCCCGGCGTCGGGGGCGCGAGGGATCGCGCGGGTGCCGGGCGTTCTGCGGCGGCCTCCGCTCGTGGGAAAAGGACTCGGAGCGAGCGGAGCGCGGCGGCGCCGGGTGCCGTCGCCCTGGTGGCGACTCACGGGGGCGACCCGGCCTGAGGGAACAGTAATCCACCCCCTGGACCGCACGCGACCCTTTCGTTACTTTTCCTTGGGCAACCTTCCGACCTGCGGGGTTGCTTCACGAATGCGGCAAAGCCCGCCGGTGCGCGGGAACGGCACCGTTTTCTGCCCCGGAGAAGAGCACCAAAACGGGGTCAAGTCAGCTGAAAATGTGACGTGCATCATGCGAACCACGGGCGGGGAAGGCGGTCCTCCCCCGCCCCGTGCGTCACAGGTGGCGCGACCACCACTCCAGAATCGCCTCGAACCGCGCGACCCGGTGGCTGGGCAGCCCCGACCGCGACAGCTCGTGGCCCTCACCGGGGAACAGCAGCATCTCCGTCTCGGCCCCGCGCGCCTTCAGAGCCGCGAACAGGCGCTGGGCCTGCTCCACCGGGCACCGCCAGTCCTCCTCCGAGTGGATGATCAGCACCGGGATATCGATCCGGTCCGCGTACGTGAGCGGGCTCTGCTCCGCCCACTTCTCCGCCGGCCCGTACAGCGGCTCGGGGAACAGCGACCCGATGTCGGAGGAGCCGCTGAAGCTGTCGATCGCGTTGACCGCCCGCTCGCTGATCGCCGCCCGGAACCGGTCGCTGTGGTGGCCCGCGATCCACGTGGTCATGAACCCGCCGTGCGAACCGCCCAGCACGCCCACCCGGGAGGCGTCCAGCCGCTCGTCCTCGAGGGCCTCGTCCAGGAAGGCCAGCAGGTCGGTGGCGCTCACCTCGCCCACCGCCCCGATGATCGCCCGGCCGTGCTCCTGCCCGTACCCGGAGGACCCGCGCGGGTTGCACATCACCACCGCGTACCCGGCGGCCGCGTACACCTGCGTCTCGTCGAAGACCTGGTGGCCGTAGGGCGCGAAGGGCCCGCCGTGGATCATCAGCAGCACCGGGTGCGGGCCCTCGCCCTCGGGGACCGCCACCCACCCGTGCACCGGGTACCCGTCGGCGGTGTGCGCCACCAGCTCCGTCATCGGCAGCGGGTCGACCCCGGCGGCCAGCGACGTCAGCGCGCGGGCGCCCGCCGCCTCCACCGCCACCAGCTCACCGCTGCTGCGCCCGTCGGCCACCGCGGCCACGGTCACCCCGGCCGCCGCGTCGAACGCCTGCACCTGCACCTTGTCGGCGAGTACCTCCGCGGGCTCCCCGCCCCCGAACGGCACCAGCAGCAGGTCGACCGCCCCGCGCCGCTCGGCGGTGGCCAGCACGCCCTCCTCCGTCACCGCCAGGGAGCCGACGAAGCGCGGGTCCTCCTCGGGGGTGAGCCGGGTCGGGGCGGCCGAGCCGTCCGCGGGCACCGACCACACCGCCGTGGTCCGGCCGACGAAGTCGCGCAGGTCCTCGCCCAGCCGGTCGGCGAGGAAGAACACCGTCGACCCGTCCGCGGAGTACACCGGCGCCCCGGCGCTCAGGGTCCCGTCGGTGACCCGCCGCGGCTCGGCCCCGGCCTGCGGCGCCACCGCCCACAGGTCCTCCACCAGGTCGGTGTCGTGGGTCTCGTGGCGGGCCGCGGAGAACACCAGCTCGCCGCCGTCCGGGCTCCAGGCCACCCCGGAGTGGTCGAAGTCGCCCTTGGTGACCTGCACCGGCTCCCCCGCCTCCGCGGCCGGGTCGATCGGCGCCGACACGAACACGTGCGAGTGCCGGTCGGTGAGGTAGCCCAGGCCGTCCAGCTTGTGCTTGAGGCGGGTGATCCGGCGCGGCGGCTCCTTGCCGGGCTCGCCGTCCACGTACCGCTTCTCCTCGGGGATCCGCGCCGTGTACGCCACCCGGGTCGAGTCCGGGCTCCACACCGGGGTCCCGGCGCCCAGCGGGTGCGCGGTGATCTTCCACGCCTCGCCGCCGTCGGCGGGCAGGACGTGGATCTGCGGCCGCTTGTCCCCGTCCGGGCGCAGGAACGCGATCCAGCGGCCGTCGGGGGAGAACACCGGCGACCGGTCCCGGTCGCCGCGGGTCAGCCTGGCCGGCGCGGCCGAGCCGTCGGTGGGGACCGACCACAGCGACCCGAGGTAGGCGTCCTCCTCCAGGTCGGGGCGGACCACGGAGAACACCGCACGCGAGCCGTCGGGGGACAGGGTCGGCGCGCCGACGGTGTGCAGGTGAACGATGTCGGTGGGTTTCATGCAGATGTCGGCGTCCCGGCGCGGGGCCCGGGGGCGCCCCTCCTCGCTCGTCGGGCGGCGGGCCCGTGTGTCCGGGACCGCCGCGGTCCGGGCGCGACCGTGGGGGTGCGGTCGGCCGTGTCCGTCAGGGGCGGATCCCGCCCCTGACGGACCCTATCCGCGCACTCCAGGGAATATCCAGGGCATTTACGGCATCGGTCGGCGGAGCGAGCCGTCGGTCTCCAGGTCGGTGCAGATCCACACCCCGTCCCGGCGCCGGGCCCGGAACGCGAACACCCGTGCCCGCAGGTCGCAGGCGATCACCGCGCTGGCCTCCAGGCCCTCGCCCACCCGCTGGTGGAACACCCGCTCCAGGCGGGGCGCCGACCGGCAGGGCAGCGCGCCCCGCAGCCGCCGCAGCTCCTCGCGTACCGCCACCCCCACCCGGTCCCGCATCGCCTCGGGGGTGCGCCGCCCCGCCAGGACCTCCGCCATCTGCTGGGCCAGCAGGTGGACCTCCCCCGGGGTGCGGTGCCCCTCCAGCGGTGCGTGGCAGCGGCCCCGCGGCGTCCGCCGCGGCGGGGTCCGCGCCGGGGTGGCCGCCGGACGGTACGGGTTCGCCGGGGGCGGCGCGGCGGTGCGCCGGACGTGCGGGTCCTGCGCGCCGGAGCAGATCGGGCGGGGGCAGGCCCCGCGGGGCCCGTGGTGACGGTCGGGCGAGTGGGACATGAACGTTTCCCTTCCCAGGGGACGACATCCGGTCACACCCCCTCACAGAGCCCCCTCGTACGGCCCCGATCCACCTGGCATACCAGGTTTCGGTTCGGCCACCGCCCGACCCGCCCCCCGCCACGGCCTCCCCCGCAGGCGGCATACTGCCTGAGTGACTCACGCGTACCTTTCCTCCCCCGTGCCGCTGGCCCTCGCCCACCGGGGCGGGTGGATCACCGACGACCAGGGCGTGCGCCGCACCGAGCTGGAGAACACGGCCGTCGCCTTCCAGCACGCCGTGGACCTGGGCTACACGTACCTGGAGACGGACGTGCACGCCACCGCCGACGGCGTCCTCATGGCGTTCCACGACGACACCCTGGACCGCACCACCGACATGGCCGGCGCCATCGCCGACCTCCCCTACCGCGAGGTCGCCCGCGCCCGGGTCGGCGGGCGCGAGCCCGTCCCCCTGCTGGAGGACCTGCTCGGGAGCTGGCCGCACGCGAGGTTCAACATCGACCTCAAGGCCGACGGCGCCGTCGCGCCCCTGATCGACGTGCTGCGCCGCACCGGCGCCTGGGACCGGGTGTGCGTGGGCTCCTTCGACCAGCGGCGCCTGGACCGCGCGCGGGCCCTCTTCCCCCGTCCGGTCGCCACCTCCTGCGGCCCGGTGGACGTGGCCCGGCTGCGCGTGGCCTCCCTGTCCCCGCTGCTGCGGCCGCTGGCCCCCCGTGCCCCGCTGTGCGCGCAGATCCCGATGTGGCAGGGCTCGTTCCCGGTGCTGAGCCGCGACCTCATCCACACGGCCCACCGGCTCGGGATCCAGGTCCACGTGTGGACCGTCAACGAACCCGAGGTGATGGAACGCCTGCTCGACGCGGGCGTCGACGGGATCGTCACCGACAACACCACCGCGCTGCGGGACGTGCTGGTCCGCCGCGGCCGCTGGGCCGGCGGCCCCGCCAGAGCCCACAACGGATAGGAAACCCCCACCATGACCGACCCCGCCCCGGAGGCCACCGCGCACTCCGAACCCTCCCCCGACCCGGCGCAGCGCCGCCGCGAACAGCGCGGCTGGTACCTGTACGACTGGGCGAACTCGGTGTTCATCACCTCGGTGGTGACCGTGCTCATCGGCCCCTACCTGAGCGGCCTGGCCTGCTCGTCGGTGGGCGCCGACACCTCGCAGGCGTGCCTGGACCCGGACCTGTCGCTGGGGCTGTTCGGCCTGCACCCCAACGCGCTGTACCCGGCGCTGACCACCGCCGCCATCCTCGTCCAGATCGTGCTCCTGCCGGTGTTCGGGGCGATGGTCGACCATTCGCGGCACAAGAAGCGGTGGCTGTTCTGGACCGCGTTCGGCGGCTCGGCGGCCACCGTCGGCCTGTACTTCGCCGCCGACGGCTACCTGGCGGCCTCGGTGCTGTTCCTGCTGGCCAACCTGCTGTACGGCTTCTCGATCGTGGTGTACAACGCGTTCCTGCCCGAGGTCTCCACCCCAGACGAGCGCGACCGGGTGTCGGTGTCCGGGTGGGGCATCGGCTACCTGGGCGGGGCGCTGCTGCTGGTCGTGCACCTGGTGCTGGTGCTCAACACCGACGCGCTGGGCATCGGCGCCGCGGACGCCGCCCGGATCGCGTTCGCGTCCTGCGGCGTCTGGTGGCTGGGCTTCACCGTCCTGGCGCTGCGCCCCCTGCGCAACCGCTACGGGGCGCTGGCCACCGGCGGACCGCCCAGGATCGGGCAGTCGGTGAGGCAGTTCGGGCGCACGCTCAAGGACATGCGCAAGTACCCGAACACCATCCTGTTCCTGCTCGCGTTCATCTTCTTCAACGACGGCGTGCAGGCGGCCATCCGCTACGCCGCCCCCTTCGCCACCCAGGACCTGGGCCTGGAGCAGGGCACGCTGATCCTGACGATCCTCATCATCCAGTTCGTGGCCTTCGCCGGCGCCTTCGCCACCGGCTGGCTGTCCCGGTACCTGGGGTCCAAGCGCACGGTCCTGGTGACGCTGGTGGTCTGGGGCGGCCTGGTGTCGGCCGCCTACTTCCTGCCCGCGGGCCACGTGCCGCTGTTCATCGCCCTGGGCGTGGGCATCGGCCTGGTGCTGGGCGGCACCCAGTCGCTGGCGCGGTCGCTGTTCTCCCAGCTCATCCCCAAGGGCCGGGAGGCCGAGTACTTCAGCCTCTACCAGATCTCCGACAAGGGCTCCACGTTCCTGGGGTCGCTGGCGGTGACGGTCGCGGTGTCGATCACCGGCGGCTACCGGGTGGCGGTGGTGTCGCTGATCGCGTTCTTCATCATCGGCGGCGTCCTGCTGTGGCGCACCCGCATGCGCGAGGGCATCCTCGCCGTCGGCAACGAGGTCCCCGAACGCCTCTGACCTCCCCGCGCACCCGAGGGCCCCGGCGGACGCCAGGGCCCTCGTGCGTCCCGCCGCCCGGGGTGTCGGCGGGGACCGGGATACTGGGGCCCGAGGGGAACGGGGGAACGGATGCGGGTGCTGCACGGGGTGTGGGACAGGGACGCGCTGGTGGTGTGGGGTGAGGGCGAGGCCCCCGGCACCGGGCGGGCCGGGGACCGGCCGCACCCGTTCGCGCTGGGGCACCGGGCGCTGGAGGCCCTGGCCGGCGGGACGGAGCACCCGTCGCCCGACGCTTCCGACGGGGGCGCTGGAGGGCGGGCGGCGCCGGAGCGGACCGTGCTGGAGCTGCGGCTGCCCGGGACGACCGCCGCCCCCGACCACTCCGCGCGGGCCTCCGTGGAGCCCGCCGCGTTCCACACCTGGACCGTGCCCGGCCTGCGGCTGCCGCCCGCGGCCGCCGACCGGCTGCTCGGCTCCCCGCCCGACGGGGCGGGCCCGTCCCTGCGCCACCTGGCCGCGGTGGACGCCTTCGCCCGCGCGCTGGTGGACGCCGGGTGTGTGCTGCCGGACCTGGTGGGCGCGCCGCCCCGGGCGCGGTGGCGGCCCGCCCCCGCCTCCTGGGCCGAGGAGCACCTGGCCGCGCTCACCGCCTCCCTGCCCGCCTCCGCGCGGGCCCACCTGCCCGGCGCCTCCGCCGACGCCGTCGCCCGCGCCTGCGTGCTGGCACCCGTGGAGCTGCTCACCGACGCCGTGGCCCGCCGCACCGCCCTCAACGGACGCCTCCGGCGGCAGGCCCCCCGCCCGTCGCCCTCCAGCACGGCGCACACCCCGGAGGCGCTGCTGGCCGCCGCGCTGACCGGGAACGACCCCGTGCTGGACGCCGAGGCCGCCGCCCGGCTGCGGCCGGCCCTGAAGGAGTGGCGCTCCCGGGTGCGCGGCGCGGGCCGCGCCGGGCTGCTGTTCCTGCTGCGCGAACCCGACCGCGGCACCCCCTGGACCGTCGAGTTCTGGGTCCGCTCGGTCGCCGACCCCGGCCTGCGCCTGCCCCTGGAGCAGGTGTGGTCCGGCGAGGGCGCCGCCTGGCTTCCCCCCGACGTCTCCGTCACCGCCCTGGCCGACCTGCGCCGTGCCGCGCGCCACCACCCGCTGGTCGGCCGGGCGCTGGGCGACCTGGCCCCCTCCCGGCTGCTGCTCGGTGTGGAGGACGCCCAGCGGTTCGTCGCCGAAGCCGCGCCCGCGCTGGCCGCCGCCGGTTTCGGGGTGGTCCTGCCCGAGCTGCGCAAGGGCCCCCGGGTGGGCCTGCGCATGACCGCCGAACCCGTCAAGGGCCGCAAGGGCGTCGGCGGCATCGGCCCCTCCGACATCGTCGACGTGTCCTTCGAGGTGGTGCTGCGCGGCGACCCCGACGGCGAGACCGCCCCCCTCACCGAGGAGGAGCTGGCCGAACTGGCCGAGCTGGCCCGCCTCAAGCGCTCCCTGGTGCGGGTACGCGGCCGCTGGACCCAGCTGGACCCCGAGCGCCTGGAGGCCGCGCTGGAGTGGATCTCCACGCGCGGGCGCCGGATGCGCCCCGATGAGGCGGTGCGCACCGCGGTCGGCGCCGGCCAGGCCCCGCCGCTGCCGGTCGAGGAGGTCGTCGCCCCCGGCCCGCTGGGCGCCCTGTTCGACGGCTCGGCCGCCGCCGACCTGCGCCCCCTGGGCACCCCCGACGGGTTCAAGGCCCACCTGCGCCCCTACCAGGAGCGGGGCGCCTCCTGGCTGCGGTTCCTGGGCGAGCTGGGCCTGGGCGCGGTCCTGGCCGACGACATGGGCCTGGGCAAGACCGTCCAGCTGCTGGCCCTGCTCGCCGACGCCCGTCCGCTGGACACCGGCCCCACCCTGCTGGTCTGCCCGGTGTCCCTGGTCGGCAACTGGCGACGCGAGGCCGAGCGCTTCGCCCCCGACCTGCGCGTCCACGTCCAGCACGGCCCCGACCGCCCGCACGGCAACGACCTGGCCCGCCTGGTCGGCCGCTGCGACCTGGTGATCACCACCTACGGGGTGGTCTCCCGCGACACCGGCGAACTGGCGGGCCTGCCCTGGCAGCGCGTGGTCTGCGACGAGGCCCAGGCCCTGAAGAACCACGACACCCTCCAGGCCAGGGCGGTGCGCTCCCTGCCCGGGCGCACCCGCATCGCGCTCACCGGCACCCCGGTCGAGAACGACCTGGAGGAGCTGTGGTCGATCATGGACTTCGCCAACCCGGGCCTGCTCGGCTCCGCGGCCGCCTTCCGCGAGGCCGTGGCCGGGGAGGACGGCCCCGACACCGCCCGGGTCCGGCGGATGACCGGCCCGTTCGTGCTGCGCCGCCTCAAGACCGACCGGTCGATCATCGCCGACCTGCCGGAGAAGGTGGAGATGCGCACCTGGTGCACCCTCACCCCCGAGCAGGCGTCCCTGTACAAGGCGGTCGTGGAGGAGATGACCGAGCGCCTGCGCGAGGCCGACGAGCGCGAACGCAAGGGCCTGGTGCTGGCGACCATGACCCGGCTCAAGCAGATCTGCAACCACCCCGCCCAGTTCCTGGGCGACGGCTCGGCGCTGGCGGGCCGGTCGGGCAAGCTGGACCGGCTGGAGTCGATCCTGGGCGCGGCCGCCGCCGAGGGCGACAAGGCCCTGTGCTTCACCCAGTACGCCCGCTTCGGCGACCGGCTGGCCCCTTATCTGCGTTCGCGGCTGGGGGTGCCGGTGCTGTGGCTGCACGGCGGCACCCCGCGCGCCGAGCGCGAGGAGATGACGCACCGCTTCCAGACCCTGGACGGCCCCGCGGTGTTCCTGCTCTCGCTCAAGGCCGCGGGCACCGGCCTCAACCTCACCGCGGCCAACCACGTGGTGCACGTGGACCGGTGGTGGAACCCGGCGGTGGAGGACCAGGCGACCGACCGGGCGTTCCGGATCGGGCAGCGGCGCGACGTGCAGGTCCGCAAGATGGTGTGCGTGGGCACCGTGGAGGAGCGGGTGGACGAGATGATCGAACGCAAGAGCGCCCTGGCGCGGGGCGCTGTGGCCACCGGCGAGGCCTGGCTGGCCGGGCTGTCGGTGGACGACCTGCGCGAGGTCGTGCGCCTGGCCCCGGAGGCGGTGGCGTGAGCTGGTCGGAGCAGGTGGAGCAGTGGCTGGGCCCGTCGGTCCCGGGCCCGGTGGACCGGCTGTCGGTGCGCCCGGGCGAGGTCACCGCGCGGGTCGGCGGGTTCGAGGTGAGCCTGATCCGCGCGGTGCCCGACGACGCCCTGTGGGACCGCGTGTGCGAGGCCTTGGCCTCCCAGGAGGTGTTCCGGGCCCGGGTGCTGGCCGGCGAGCTGCCGGTACCGGTGGGGCGGGTGTGCACGATGTTCGGGGTGGACCTGGTGCCGCGGGGCTGGGACGCCCTGGTGGCCACCTGCTCCTGCGACCGCTGGGACGGGGTGTGCGCGCACCTGCGGGCGGCGGCCGCGGCCCTGGCCGCGCAGGCGGACCGGGACCCGTTCTCGCTCACCCGGTGGGCGGGTATGGACAGGGGCGCGCTGCGCACCCGGGTGATGGCGGCCGGGCGCATAAAAGGACCTTCGGTCCCAGAGGAGACAGCTCGGGATAATGTCTCCGAGGCGATAATCGAAGACGTCACCGACCCCTCCGATCACGCACCGGACTCGGCGGCAGCGTTCTGGTCGGCGCCTTCCCCGCCGGGGCCGGTGGATATACCCTCGGGTTCCGGGGACCGCATCAGGGCCGCCGCTCCGGGCGCGCTGGCCGACGAACTGCCGCCATTCCCGCGCCCGGGAACATGAACACGGGCCGATCGAATACGCGATTTGCGATTTCCTCGGGAAAACGCCCGTGGGAAGTGACCGGGGCGGTTACGATTCGGCTCAAGATCACGTCGCACGGCGTGGCGGATTCCCGCACGGGAAAACGGGAACCCGTTCGGCGCGCGCGTCCCGCGCCGCCCGAGCACAGGAGGTCGACGATGCCGGTCCGCAGCCCCGCACCGCGCGTCCTCCGCCCCGTCCGTACGGGCCCTCTCTTCCTCACCGCCGCCCCCGCGCGCGACGACCGCACCCACACGACGAAGGAGGCAGGGGCGCCCTCTGCCCGGCGGTGTCGTCCGCCGGGTGCCGCCCCGGACCGCACATGGCCGACCGCTTCCCCCCCGACATCGACATGGAGACCCCCAGCGTCGCCCGGATGTACGACTACCTGCTCGGCGGCAAGGACAACTTCGAGGTGGACCGCAAGGCCTGTGACGTCCTCCTTGCGCAGCTACCGGAGTTCCTCACGCTCTCCCACCAGAACCGGGCGTTCCTGACCCGGGCGGTGGAGTACGCGGCCTCGCAGGGCATCGACCAGTTCCTGGACCTGGGGGCCGGGCTGCCCACGGCGGACAACACCCACCAGGTCGCCCAGCGGGTCTCGCCGGACGCCCGGGTCCTGTACGTGGACAACGACCCGATCGTCATCGCCCACGGCCGGGCGCTGCTGGCGGGCGGCCGGGGCGCCGGGTTCCTGATGGCCGACATCTCCCAGGGGGTGGAGCCCGTCCTGACCGCCCCCCTCACCCGCGACCTGCTGGACACCGACCGGCCGCTGGGCGTCATGCTGGTGTCGATGCTGCACTGCATCCCCGACAGCGCCGACCCCTTCGGCATGGTGGCCCGGCTGATGGAGCGCGTGGCCCCGGGGTCCTTCCTGATCTACTCGCACATCGTGTCCGACGACCCCGAGACCGCCGCGTGGGTCACCGACAAGATGCTGTCCTTCGGCACCCCGTGGGGGCGGGTCCGCTCCCCCAAGGAGGCCGCGGCGGCCTTCGAGGGGCTGGACCGGGTGAGCGCCTGGTCCGACGACCGCGACGAGGAGCCGCGGGCGGTCGACTGCGCCAGCTGGCGCCACCCCGAGATCGCGCCGCGGACCCGGCCGGGCGACCTGACGGTCAAGCTGTGGGAGTACTCGGGGGTGGCGGTCAAGCGGTGAGGCGCCGGGTCCCGCTGGAGCGCTCCGGCGGGACCGGGCCCGTCACCCCTGCGCGGAGAAGTGCCGCAGGAGCAGGGCGTTCACCTCGTCCGGGCGCTGCCAGGACACCAGGTGCGCGGTAGCGGGCAGCGTCGTGTACCCGGCACCGGGGACCAGCCGGGCGATGACGTCCGCGTGCCGGTCGGCCGGGGTGGAGGGGTCCTCCGCCCCGGCCACGACCAGGGTGGGGGCGGTGACGCCGGGCAGGTCGCCGCGCACGTCGTAGCCCGCGACGGCCTCGCAGCAGCCCGCGTAGCCCTCCGGGTCGGTGGCGGCGACCAGGTCGCGCAGGAGCGCGACGTCGCCGGGGTGCTCCCGGGCGAAGTCCGGGGTGAACCAGCGGCCCACCACGGTGTCGGCGACGGCGCCGGTGCCCCGGGCGCGCACCAGGGCGGCGCGTTCGTGCCAGGGCCCGGCCGGGCCGGCGTAGGGCGAGGTGGCCAGCAGGGCCAGGCGGTCGAGGCGCTCCGCGTGGTGGACCGCCAGCCACTGGCCCACCATCCCGCCCAGGGACAGGCCGGCGTAGTGGGCGCGCCCGATGCCCAGGCGGTCCAGCAGCGCCACCACGTCCCCGGCCAGGTCGGCCATGGTGGAGGGGCCGGCCGGGACCGGGGAGCGGCCGTGGCCGCGGTGGTCGAAGCGGATCACCCGGAACGCGGCGGACAGCGCCTCGACCTGGGGCTCCCACATCTCGGTGGTGGTGCCCAGCGAGCCGCCCAGCAGCAGCGGGGGCGCGTCGGCGGGTCCGCTCTCGACGTAGTGCAGGTCGACGCTCATGGGTCCGGTGTCCCCTTCCGTGGCGGTGTCCAGGTGCGGGCCCATCATCGCAGCGGCCCCGGGGAGGCCGGGGCACCGGCACGGTGTGCGGTATGAGAACATCGCCGGGGGCCCTGTCGCCCGCTCCGGCCCTTTTCCCGTGCCCTCGTCCCCAGGAAGAGCAGATGCCCACCGAAGACGAACCGGAACGCGGCGCCCACTTCGTGCAGTCGCTGGAACGCGGCCTGCTGGTGATCCGGGCGTTCTCCGCCGAGCGCCCGTCGATGACCCTGAGCGACGTGGCCCGCGAGACGCACCTGACCCGGGCCGCGGCCCGCCGCTTCCTGCTGACCCTGGCCGACCTGGGGTACGTGCGCACCGACGGGCGGCTGTTCTCGCTCACCCCGCGGGTGCTGGAGCTGGGGTACGCCTACGTGGCGTCGGCGGGGCTGCCCGACGTGGCCCAGCCGCACCTGGAGGACCTCTCGGCGCGGGTGCACGAGTCGGCGTCGGTGTCGGTGCTGGACGGCGACGACGTCCTGTACGTGGCCCGCGTGGCGACCTCGCGCATCATGACCGTGTCGATCCGGGTGGGCACCCGGTTCCCGGCGGTGGCCACGTCGATGGGGCGGGTGCTGCTGGCCGACCGCGACGAGGCCGAGATCGACGCCTTCCTGGAGCGGGTGCGCCTGGAGCCGCTGACCCGGTTCACCGTCACCGACCCGGAGCGGCTGCGCGCCGAGCTGCTGCGGGTGCGCGAGCAGGGGTACGCGATCGTGGACCAGGAGCTGGAGGAGGGGCTGCGGTCGATCGCCGCCCCCGTCCGCGACACCGCGGGCCGGGTGATCGCGGCCGCGAACGTGTCCGCGCAGGCCAACCGGTCCTCGATCGAGGACGTGCGCCGCGACCTGCTGCCCGCCCTGCTGGAGGCGACCGCGCGCATCGAGGCGGACCTGGCGTCGGTCTCCCGCCGCGACGCGGGCCTGTGACCCGTCGGCGGGGTCAGGAGAGCCAGCCCGGGCGGACCACGCCGGTCTCGTAGGCGATCACCACCAGCTGGGCGCGGTCGCGGGCCCCGAGCTTGGTGAGCACCCGGCTGACGTGGGTCTTGGCGGTGGCCGGGGAGACCACCAGGCGGGCCGCCAGCTCCTCGTTGCTGAGCCCGGCGGCGACGGCGGCCAGCACCTCGCGCTCGCGCTCGGTGAGACCGGCCAGGCGGGTGGCGGGCGGCGGCTCCTTGATGCGGTCGGCGAACTCCGCGATGAGCCTGCGGGTGACCGCCGGGGCCAGCAGGGCGTCGCCCCGGGCGGCCACCCGCACGGCGTGCAGCAGCTCGGCGGGCTCGGTGTCCTTGAGCAGGAACCCGCTGGCCCCGGCGCGCAGCGCCGAGTACACGTACTCGTCGAGGTCGAACGTGGTGAGGATGACGACCCGCACCCCCGCCAGGCGCGGGTCGGCGGCGATCCGGCGGGTGGCCTCCAGCCCGTCCGTGCCCGGCATGCGGATGTCCATCAGCACCACGTCGGGGCGGGTGCGCGCGGCGGCCTCCACCGCCTGCGCCCCGTCCCCGGCCTCGGCGACCACCCGCAGGTCGGGCTCGCCCTCGATGATGGAGCGGAAGCCCGCCCGCACCAGGGTCTGGTCATCGGCGATGAGAACGTCGATGGTGTCGGGGCCGGCGTCGTGCACGCTGCGGTTCCTCTCCGGGGCGGTCAGTCGTCTCGGTCCACCGGCAGGCGGGCCCGTACCCGGAAGCCGCCCCCGGTCCCGGGGCCGGCCTCGAAGGTACCGCCCAGGGCGGTGACGCGCTCGCGCATCCCGGTCAGGCCGTTGCCCTCGACCGGTTCCGCGGTCGCCGACCCGTCGTCGGACACCCGGACCGTGACCGCGCCCGGTTCCGTGGTGAGGGCGACCTCGACGGCGGTGGCGTCGGAGTGGCGGCGCACGTTGGTGAGCGCCTCCTGCACGATCCGGTACAGGGCGGCCCCCACCGGCGCGGGCACCGCGGGCATCTCCGCGGGGCCGCCGGCGGGGGCGCCGTCCACGGTCAGGCGCGCCGGCGGGCCGCCCTCGGCGGCGGCGCGCACCAGGTGGGGCAGCCGGTCGGTACCGGGCACCGGCGCGTTGCCCTCGGCCTCGTCGACCTGGCGCAGCACCCCCAGGGTGGCGCGCAGCTCGCGCAGGGTGTCCTTGGTGATGGCCTTGATGGCCTCCAGCGCCTCCAGGGCCTGCTCGGGGTCGCGGCGGTGCACGGCCGCCGAGGCCTGCACGTTGACCAGGGAGATGTCGTGGGCGATGACGTCGTGGAGCTCGCGGGCGATGCGCAGCCGCTCCTCGGTGGCGCGCCGGCGGGCCTCCTCCTCGCGGGTCCGCTCGGCCTCCAGGGCGCGTTCCTGGGCGGCGCGCAGGTGCGCGGCGCGCTGGTGCAGGACCGCGGCCACCGCCGCGATCGCCACCGTCCAGGCCAGCACCAGCAGGGCCCGCCACGGGTTGAACGCGAACGCCTCGGCGACGGCGAACAGCCCCAGCGCCACCGCGACGGTCACCACGGGGGCGGTCCGCAGCCCCACCGCGGCCATGCGCAGCACCGCGACCAGGAGCAGCAGCCACGCCGCCCACGTGTCGGCGGTGCCGGCCACGTAGTAGAGGGGCAGGCACAGGCCCACCGCGACCGCGGTGACCAGCGGCCGGCGGCCGACCAGCGCCAGCGAGGCGGCGCCCAGGGCGAGCACGGCCAGGGACTGCGGCTGCGGCGCCGACCCGCGGTCCAGCGAGAAGAAGGTCTCGGCGCCGAGCAGGGCCAGGGCGGTCACGGCCGCGATGGCGGCGTCCGCGCCGGCGCCGAAGACGTGTTCGCCCGTGTCCCGCCGTGTCATACGTCCTGTCGCCCCCCGCGCGCCGCCAGCAGCGGTCCGCCCACCAGGCCGGCGGCGGCGCCCACCACGATGAGGTACTTGACTCCGGGTGCCCACGAGGGCAGGTCGCCGCCGCCGAACAGGAGCAGCGCGACGGCGACCACCTCCGACAGGACGAATCCGGCGACCGTGCCGACGACCAGGCCGAGCAGGGACGCGCCGAGTGCCTTCCAGCCGTTCAAGGGCCTCTTCCTTCCTCCTTGTACCACAGGTGCCCCCTCATCCTGCGGGGGCGGAAGGGGGCACGGCGTCGGCCCCGGGTGGACACCCGGCGTCCGCCGGGGGATGTACGCCGCCCGGGGCGCCTACGCCCGGCGGCGGGCGCGGTGGCGGCGCACGGCGTCGCGGTTGCCGCAGGCGGGCGAGCAGTACCGCTGGCGGCCGTTGCGGGAGAAGTCGGCGAAGACCCGGTCGCAGTCGGGCGCGGCGCACCGGCCCAGCCGGTCCATGCCCCGCCCGGTCAGGTGCAGGGCGGTGCCCACCGCGATGAGCGCGGCGATCTGGCGGTGGGCCGGCAGGTCGTCGGGGCGGTAGTGCAGGTGCCAGCCGTCACGGGTGTGGTCGGTCAGGCGCGGCGCGGACGCGAACTCGACGAGCAGCGGGTTGAGGCGGTCGGCCCGCTCCGGGGGGTCGGCGGCGTCGACCACACCGGTCCACTCCCGGAGGAAGGCGCGGACCCGGGCGAGGTCGTCCGCGCCGACCTCGCGTTCCAGGACGAACCCCACCTCGGCGCAGCGCCGTGCGAGGTCGTCCGCGTCCTCCGGGGGCCGGTTGACCAGGTCGACGGCGAGTCCCACCGGGTCCTGACCGTAAGGGTTGATATGCATAATGCCATTACATCAGACTGGCGGCATGCGTACCGAGCACGAACACCTCTGGACCACCGAATCCGCCCACACCACCAGCGAGGGCCTGGTCTCCTACCAGCACTGCGCCTGCGGCCGGCGCCGCGTCACCCTGACCCCGCCCGTCACCGTGGCCGCCCCCTGACGCACTGACCCCACCCCTTTTACGGGCCCGGCGCCTCAGGACCGGGCGGTGACGCCGTTCTCCAGGGTGCGCAGCACCAGGGAGGCCACGGCCTGCGGGGAGATCCGCCCGGCCCGGGCCCGTTCCAGGCCGGTGAACAGCAGGGCCCACATGACGTGCACCAGCCAGGCCGGGTCGGCGTCGGGGTCGAAGACCCCCTCGGCCTGGCCCCGCTCGAACAGCCGCACCAGCACCTCGGGCTCCTCGGGCTCGCCGGAGCGGAGCCCGCCGTAGCGGCGCACGGTCGCGGTGTCGCCGAAGGCGAACAGGATCCGGTCGCCGACCTCGACGTGCCCGTTCACCACCCGGCACAGCGCCTCCTCCGCCGGACCCTCCTCCGGGCGCACCTGCTCCATGACCCGGCCGAGTTCGGCGATGGAGTCCTCGAAGGTCGCCTCGACGAGCTTCTCCCGGTCGGGGAAGTAGCGGTGCAGGGTACTGCGGCCCACGTCGGCGGCCTCGGCGACGGCGGCCATCGGGGCGTTGCGGTCCCGGCCCAGGACGGAGGCCGCGGCGGCCAGAATGGCGCGCCGGGTCCGATTGCGGGCCCCTGACCTCGGGTTGTCGGTGGTCGTCATGGCGCCAACCTACCCCCTCCTCCCATAAGGGACTTGCACGCTTCCATAGTGGGACACTAGTGTCCCACTATGGATAACAAGAATTCCGAAAAGATCGAACACGTCCTGGTGACCGGCGCCGGCGGCACCGTGGGCGGGCTGGTCGTCCCGGAGCTCCGGGAACGCGGACTGCGCGTCCGCGCCCTCACCCGCGACCCGTCCCGCCGCACGTTCCCCGCCGGGGTCGAGGTCGCGGCGGGCGACCTCGCCGACCCCGCGACCCTGGACGGGGTCTTCGACGGCGTGGACGCCGTGTTCCTGTTCCCCGTCGCCGAGACCGCCGCGGCGGTGGTGGACCTGATGCGCCGGGCCGGGGTCCGGCGAGTGGTCGTCCTGTCCTCGACCTCGGTCTCCGACGGCGACGACACGGACTTCGGCTACCGCCACCACCGCCCGGTCGAGGAGGCGGTGGAGCGTTCCGGCCTGGAGTGGACCCACCTGCGCGCGGGCGAGTTCATGGCCAACGACCTGGACTCCTACAGCGGATCCGTGCGCGCCGAAGGCGTCGTCCGCGCCCCGCACGGCGACCGCCCCTGGGCCCCGGTCCACGAGGCCGACCTCGCGGACGCCGCCGTCGCCGCCCTCACCGGGTCCGGCCACCACGGGAAGGCGTACACCCTCACCGGTCCGGAGACGGTCACCGCCGCCGAACGCGCCGCCGCCATCGGCGCGGCCCTGGGCCGCGAGATCCGGTTCGTGCACCTGAGCAACGAGGAGGCCCGCGAACTGTGGATCTCCCAGGGCGTCCCGCCGGAGATCTGCGACTGGCTGCTGTGGGAGGCCCCCGACGGCTGGGACCCCTCCGGCCTGGTCTCCTCCGACTACGAGAAGATCACCGGCCGCAGGGGGCGCACCTACGCACAGTGGGCCGCCGACCACCGCGCCGACTTCTCCTGAGCCCGGTCCGGGCGGGGCTTCCGTGGCGCCTTGCGGGCGCCGCCGCCTCCTGAGATCCTGCCCGGAACACCGGCCCGGCCGCGTTCCCGGCGGTGGGCCGCACACGAAAGGGACATCCGTGACCGACCAGTACGACGCGGCGGAGCCCGCCGCCCTCTCGGGGACCCTCGCCCTCGGCGGCGACCTGCCGATCCACCGGCTCGGCTTCGGCGCCATGCGGATCGTCGGCGAGGGGGTGTGGGGGCCGCCCCGCGACCGCGACGAGGCGCTGGCGGTCCTGCGCAGGGCCGTCGAACTGGGCGTCACCTTCATCGACACCGCCGACTCCTACGGCCCGCAGATCAGCGAACAGCTCATCCGCGAGGCCCTGCACCCCTACCCCGAGGGCCTGGTCATCGGCACCAAGGCCGGGTTCGTGCGCACCGGTCCGGGCCTGTGGCACCGGCTGGGCCGCCCCGAGTACCTGCGCCAGCAGGTGGAGATGAGCCTGCGGACCCTGGGACTGGAGCGCATCGACCTGTTCCAGCTGCACCGCATCGACCCCGAGGTGCCGCTGGCCGACCAGCTGGGCGAGCTGGCCGACCTGCGCGCCGAGGGCAAGATCGGCCACATCGGGCTGAGCGAGGTGAGCGTGGACGAGCTGTCGGCGGCCCGCGCCATCACCCCGATCGCCTCGGTGCAGAACCAGTACGCCCCCTCCTTCCGGGAGTCGGAGGACGTGCTGGAGCAGTGCGAGAAGGACGGGATCGCGTTCCTGCCCTGGGCCCCGGTGGACCGCGGCGCGCTGGCCGGGCCGGACTCGCCGCTGGCGGCGATGGCCGCCGAGCGCGGGGTCACCCCGGTGCAGCTGGCGCTGGCCTGGCTGCTGCACCGCTCACCGGTGATGGTGCCCATCCCCGGCACCTCGCGGGTGGCGCACCTGGAGGAGAACGTGGCGGCGGCCGCGCTGCGGCTGTCCGAGGAGGAGACCGAGCGCATCGGCAGCCACCTCGGCTGAACCGGCGCGCGCGGGCGGCCAGCCGGGACCCTGCTCCGGTCCCGGCGGGCCGCCCTCGTCCCGGTCCGTCAGCTCGGCCGCAGGCGGAAGACCTGCAGGCGCATGTCGTAGTACTTCTCGGTCTCGCCCACCCACTCCATGCCCAGCCGCCGGGCCACCCCGACGGCGCGCACGTTGTTGGGCCGGGCGACGGCGAAGATCTCCTCGATGCCCTGCCCGAAGGCCCAGGTGATGACGGCCCGGCTCGCCTCGGTGGCGTACCCCTGCCCCCACACGTCGGGGCGCAGCGCCCAGGTGAGCTCGAAGTCCTCCTCGTAGGGCGGCAGGAGTTTGAGGGACAGCCCGCCCACCAGCTCGCCGTCCTCCTTGCGGACGATGGCCCAGCGCCCGGCGGGCGGGATGAGGTTGGGTCCGGCCTCGATCCAGGCGTGCAGGACCGAGCGCATCGCGTTCGCGTCGTTCACCGGTTGCCATTCCGGCGTGAGCCAGTGCGCCACCTCGGCGGCCCCGTAGATCTTCAGGGCGGCTTCGGCGTCGTCCAGCTCCCACTCCCTGATCTGGAGTCGTTCGGTCGGCAGCTCAAGGCTCATACCACAACGGTAGCGGCCGTGCGAGCACCGGGACAGGGGTCGGGGGACAAGAGTGGGCATCCGTTGGGGCAGGGCGCCGGGTCCCGGCCGGGGCCCGGCCTACCCGCTCCGGCCCAAGCCGGGGGAAACGGTTCGTCATCCCCTCTTTACCCAGGGTCTTCGGATCGCCTATCGTGGAATCCCGGCCTGGGAGCGCTCCCAGTCGTGGGGGGCGCCGCGGCCGACTCCCCCGCCACCCGGCCGGGACCGCGCGCCCGGGTCCGCCGTGGGGGACGGGCCCGGGCGCCCCGCTTCACCCGGCCCACACGTCCTCGGTGTAGCGGCCCCGCCCGATCAGCCCGTCCAGCCAGGCCCGGGTCCCGGTGGTGAAGTCGCCGGAGGTGTCGGCGGCGGCCAGGTCGCGGGCCAGCCCGGCGCAGGTGCCCGGGCCGGAGCCGCACAGGACGTTCAGCGCCGTGCCGGGTGCGCACCGCGCGGCACCGTCGGCCGCCGCCACCGTCGCCCTGGCCACGGGCGACCTGCCCTCCTAGACCGCGTTCTTCCGGACCGCCGCGGACGGCCCGCGACCGGCGCCGCCCCCGCCCGGCGCCGTCGTAGAGCACTCGGGAACGGGTGCTAGGCGTCGGCCCCGACGGCGGCGCGGACGTCGGCGGTGATCAGCCCGGCCACCTCACCGATGCGGCCGACGAAGTAGAAGTGGCCGCCGGGGAGGGTGTGCCGCACCAGCGGACCGGTCACGTGCTCGCGCCAGGCGTCCATGCGCGCGGGCGGCATCCCGGCGTCCTCGGCCCCGGCCAGCGCGGAGACCGGTATCGGCAGCGGCGGGGTGTCCGGGCGCGGGCGCCAGGTGTCGACCAGTTCCAGGTCGGCGCGGATCAGCGGTTCGGCGGCCCGCCACCGCTCGGGGTCCTCCAGGGTGGCCGCGGGGGTGCCGCCCATCCGGGCCAGCCCCGCCCGCAGGCGGTCGGCGGGCAGCAGGTGGCGGGGTTCGATCCACTCCGGCCCCGGAGCCGGGCTCCAGCCCGAGACCCCCAGCCAGGCGGGCGCGGGACCGTCCCCGGCCAGGGCCAGCAGCGCGGTCTCGTAGGCGGCCAGCGCGCCCATGCTGTGCCCGAACAGCCCGAAGGGCCGGTCGTGGTCGGCGCTGATCAGGGCGTACAGGTGCCGGGCCAGCGCGCGGGCGTCGCGGAACGCGGTGTCGTCGCCCTCACGGCCGGGGGCCTGGAGCAGGCACACGTCCCAGTCGTCGGGCAGGTGGCGCACCCAGGGGCGGTACGCCTGTGCCGAACCGCCCGCGTGGTGCAGGACGAACAGCCGGAAGCCCGCCTCGGGCACCGGCCGGATCCGGATCAGGGCGTCCCGACGCACCGCACTCCCCCCTCGAAGGCCATGGGAACGGCATGCCCGCCGCACCAGCGGCAAACCTACCAGTCAGTAATACCCACTGGTAACACCGGCCGGTAACATCCGGCGGCGGCAACGGCCCGCCCGGGCCGGCCTAGGATGCGGCGCATGGCTGTTCCCCGGCCCGCCAGGGCGCTCAACGAGGGCGTGCGCAAGAGCATGCGCGCGAACAGGGGCCGCGACACCGGCCCCGAACTGGCCGTGCGGCGGCTGGTGCACGCCGCCGGGCTGCGCTACCGGGTCTCGGCCCGGCCGCTGCCCGCGCTGCGCCGCACCGCCGACCTGGTCTTCACCCGCCGCCGGATCGCGGTGTTCGTCGACGGCTGCTTCTGGCACGGCTGCCCCGAGCACCACACCACGGCGCGCACCAACGCCGCCTACTGGGCCGAGAAGGTGCGCGCCAACCGCGAGCGCGACGCCGACACCGACCGGCGCCTGGGCGAGGCCGGCTGGACCGTGCTGCGCTTCTGGGAGCACGAGGAGCCCGCCGCGGTGGCGGAGCGGATCGTCGCGGCGGTACGGGGGGCGCGGGACACGCGCGGGGGGTGACCGGATCCGGCCACGCCCCGCAGGGCGCGGACCGGCCTCAGCGGCCGGTGGGAGCCGGGGACCGGCGCCGGAGGCGCGCGGCCAGAGCGCGCACGCGGCGCGCGAGCCGGCTCAGCGCCGACCCCGCCCTCCCCTGCCCGGCCTCCGGGGGAACGTCCTGGTCGGGGGCCTGGTCGGCGGTGTCGGAGACCTGCGCCACGCGGTCCCGCAGCCGGTCGCGGACCTGGTCGGGGGTGTAGGCGCGGCGCTGGCGCTCCGCGCGGGCGATCGCCACGCCCGTGGCCGCCACACCCACGAAAGCCGCCGCTCCGAGTACTTTCCACCATCGCATGTGCCTAGGCTAGCGGTGTGGCCGATAGCGAGATCTCTTTGGACCGGGCGCTGGAGCTGACCCGCACCGGCGATGTGTGGGTGTTCCGCGGAACGAGCGCGGCCGACCGCGCCATCCAGATCACCACCAACAGCCCCGTCAACCACGTGGGCATGTCGGTGGTCATCGAGGACCTGCCCCCGCTGATGTGGCACGCCGAACTGGGCCGCTCCCTGCCCGACATGTGGACCGGCAGGCACCAGCGCGGCGTGCAGCTGCACGACCTGCGCGACGCCGTCCTGGTGTGGGGGCGCAAGTACGGCCAGCGCGGCTGGCTGCGCCAGATCGACCCCGAGGTGGGCCGGGAGGCCGAGGACGCCGTGCTGCGGGCGATCGCGCGCCTGGACGGCACCCCCTTCCCCTCCACCGCGCAGATGGCCGGGCGGTGGGCGCGCGGGCGGCTGCCCCTGCGCCTGCCCTCCTTCCTGCGCCGCGGCGAGGACTCCGGGCATTCCGAGCGCGCCCTGGAGTCGGCCTACTGCGCCGAGGTCATCGCCCTGACCTACGAGGCGATGGGGCTGCTGCCCGCCGGGCGCCGCCCCGGGTACTACGACCCGGGGCGGTTCTGGAGCGGGGACCGCCTCAAGCTGGAGGGCGGCCACTCCCTGGGCGGGGAGATCGCCGTGACCCTGCCCGACCAGCCGGAGCAGGCCGGACAGGCCGGGTAGCGCTCAGCGCCGGGGCGGCGGCGCGGTGCTGCCGCGCACGACCAGGGCAGTGGCCAGGTCCAGGCGCAGGTTGGCCGGGCGCCCCCCGCGGGCCAGCACCAGGGCCATGCGGGTGGCCTCCTCCGCCATCTCGGTCAGGGGCTGGCGGACCGTGGTCAGCGGCGGCCCCACCCAGCGGGCCACCGGCAGGTCGTCGTAGCCCACGACGCTGAGGTCCTCGGGGATGCGCACCCCCAGCTCGCGCGCGGCCTCGTACAGGCCCATGGCCTGGAGGTCGCTGCCGGCGAACACCGCCGTGGGCGGGTCGTCCAGGGCGAGCAGCTCCCGGCCGCGGTCGCGCCCGCTCTCCACGTGGAAGTCCCCGTGCCGGATCAGCTCGGGGTCCACGGGGATGCCCGCGGCGTCCAGGGCCGAGGTGTAGCCGTCGATGCGGGCCTTGCTGCACAGCACCTCGCGAGGTCCGCCGATGACGGCGATGCGCCGGTGCCCCAGGTCGACGAGGTGGCGGGTGGCGGCCAGCCCGCCGCTCCAGTTGGCCGAGCCCACCGCGGGCATGTCGGGCCCCGGGTCCCCCGCGGGGTCGACCACCACGAAGGGGATGCCGCGCGCCGACAGCCGGGTGCGCTGCTCGGCGGCCAGGTCGGAGAAGACCAGGACGACGGCGGTGGGGCGGCGGGCCAGGACCGCGTCGACCCAGTCGTCGCGCGGGGTCTGGCCGCCGGACTCGGTGAGCACGACGCTCAGCCCCTCCTCGCGGGCGATGTTCTCCACCCCGCGCACCACCTCGATGGCCCAGGCGCTGTCGAGCTCGTGGAACACCAGGTCGATGAGGGCGGAGCGGCCTCCCCCGGAGGCGCGCCGGCGCCGGTACCCGTGTGTGCGGATGAGCTCCTCCACGCGGGCCCGGGTGTCCTCGGCGACGTCGGCGCGGCCGTTGAGGACCTTGGAGACGGTCGGGACGGAGACCCCGGCGGCCTCCGCAATTTTCGCGATGGTCACCGGCCCGGTGATCGCTCCGTCGGGGGCTTCCTGGTTCGACTGAGTACTCACGCCGCCCGATACTACGCGCCCCGGCGCTGTTCAGCACCGCCGCTCCCGATTCGGTGGTGATCGGGGCCACAACGGATATTGACGTGGTTCACGCCGCGTCGTACATTCGGGCACCACAAGTTTCGGAATAAATTCCGAAAGTTTCGACCAAGGGATACGCGATGACCACCCCCCGAGTCGGCACGGCCGCCGCACTGGCCGCGCTCACCCTGCTCACCGCGACCGCCTGCGGCGGCCGGGGAGCCGCCCAGGGCTCCGATGAGATGCACGTGTGGATGTACCAGGACACCCTCGTCGTCGTGCAGGAGGGCGCCGTCGAACGCTTCAACGCCGACCAGGGCGCCGACGGCGTCCAGGCGGTCATCGACCAGGTGCCCGGCGACAACTACGTCGAACGCCTGCGCACCGCCATGGGCTCCCCGCAGCGGCCCGACGTGTTCTTCAACTGGGGCTCGGGCAGCATCGCCCCCTACGCCGAACAGGGCCTGCTCGAACCCCTCGACGATCTCCTGGCCGAGGACCCCGAACTCGCCGAGGCGTTCCTGCCCTCCGTCCTGGAGTCGGGCAAGGTCGACGGCGTCCAGTACGGCATCCCCCTGCGCGGCACCCAGCCCGTCGTCCTCTTCTACAACCGGGCCGTCTTCGAGGAGGTCGGCGTCGAGCCCCCGCAGACCTGGGACGACGTGCTGACCCTGGTCGACGAGTTCACCGAGGCCGGCGTCACCCCCTTCGCCCTGGCCGGCGCCGACCCCTGGACCGAGCAGATGTGGCTGCAGTACCTGGTGGACCGCATCGGCGGCCCCGAGGTGTTCGCCCGCATCGCCGAGGGCGACTCCGAGGGCTGGCGCGACCCGGCCGTGCTGGAGGCCGCCGAGATGGTCGCCGACCTGGTCGACCGCGGCGCCTTCGGCGACTCCTACGCCTCGGTCAGCTACACCGAGGGCGGCGCCTCCACCCTGCTCTCCGAGGGCCGCGCCGCCATGCACCTGATGGGGTCGTGGGAGTACTCCACCCACCTGGACCAGGCCCGCGAGTTCGCCGAGAACGACCTGGGCTACGTCGCCTTCCCGCCCATCCCGGGCGGCGAGGGCGACCCCGCCAACATCGTCGGCAACCCCACCAACTACTTCTCCGTCACCGCCGACAGCCCCCACCTGGAGCACGCCCTGGAGTTCCTCTCCTACACCGCCCAGGACGAGTACGTGGCCGACATGGTCGCCAACGGCGAGGTGCCCACCACCGCCGACGCCGAGGAGGTCCTGGCCGACAGCCCCAACCCGGAGTTCGCCGTCTTCCAGTACGAGCTGGTCCGCGACGCCCCCCACTTCCAGCTGTCCTGGGACCAGGCCCTGACCCCCGAGGTCGCCACCCCGATGGTCACCGAGATCGAGGCCCTGTTCAACGGGCAGCGCACCCCGCAGGAGTTCGTCGACGCCCTGGCCGCCCTGTGAGCGCGCGCACCCAGGGCCGGGCCGCCCCCCGCACCGGGCGGCCCGGCCCCCTGTGGGCCCTGCCGGGCGTCGTGTTCTTCGCGCTGTTCGCCGCCCTGCCCATGCTGCTGGTGGCGTACCTGTCCTTCACCCACTGGGGCGGGCTGGGCACCCCCGCCTTCGCCGGGCTCGACAACTGGACCCGGCTCGCCGGCGACCCGCTCATGCACCGCGCCGTGGGCCTGAGCCTGCTGCTGACCGTCGCCAGCTGGGCCCTCCAGACGCCGATCAGCCTGCTCCTGGGCGTGTGGGCCGCCGGGCGCCAGCGCGGCCGCGCGATCCTGTCCGCGGTCTTCTTCCTGCCGCTGCTGCTGTCCTCGGCGGCGGTGGCCATCATCTGGCGGGCCCTGCTGGACCCCAACTTCGGCCCGCCCGCCTGGCTGGGACCGGCCCTGGGCCTGGGCACCCTGGACCCGCTGGGCGGGGGCGGCAGCGCGTTCTGGGTGATCGTGTTCGTCGCCGCCTGGCAGTTCATCCCGCTGCACATGCTGCTCTACCAGGGCGGGGCCCGGCAGATCCCGGCGACCCTCTACCAGGCGGCGCGCATGGACGGGGCCGGGCGGCTGGGCATGTTCTGGCACATCACCCTGCCCCAGCTGCGCAACACGATGACCACCTCCTCGGTGCTGATGGTCGTCGGGTCCCTCACCTACTTCGACACGGTGCTCATCATGACCGACGGCGGCCCGGGCACCGACACCACCATCGTCCCGTACCTGATGTTCCGGGCGGGCTTTCGCAGCTGGGAGCTGGGCTACGCGAGCGCGATCGCGTTCACGCTGGTCATCGTCGCGACCCTCATCGCCCTGGTGATGGTGCGCCTGACCGGGTTCGGCTCGATGCGCAGCACCAGGGAGGGGATGTGAGCGTCGTGGAGGAACGCACCGCTGTGGAGGGGCGCCGCACGGCCGCGCCCCGGCGGGCGCGCGGCGGCGCACCGGTCCGGTACCGGGGCGTGGGCGAGCGCCCCAACGTCCTGGGCGGGCTGGGCGCCCTGGTCTGGCTGGTCGTGGTGGCGCTGCCGCTGTACGCCCTGCTCGTCGCCACGATCCAGCGCGGCGAGAACTACGTGCCCGAGGGCCCGCTGGCCCTGCCCTCGGACCCCACCCTGGGCAACTACGCCGCCGCCATCGACAAGGGCCTGCTCGGGTTCGTGGGCAACACCGCCCTGGTCACCCTCGCCGTCGTCGCCCTGGTCGTGGTCCTGTCCGCCACCACCTCGTACGCGGTCGTGCGCTCGCGGACCCGCGTCACCGACGCCGCCTTCCGCGTGTTCCTGCTGGGCCTGGCCATCCCCGCCCAGGCCGTCATCATCCCCGTCTACCTCATCATCGTCCGCCTGGGGCTGTACGACACCCTCACCGCGATCGTGCTGCCCACCGCCGCCTTCGCCCTGCCGGTGTGCGTCCTGATCCTGGTCGGGTCCATGCGCGACATATCCGAGGAGCTGTACGAGGCCATGGCGCTGGACGGCGCCGGGCCGGTGCGCACCTTCCTGCAGCTGGTCGTCCCCATGTCCCGGTCCGGGCTGGGCACCGTCGCCGTCTACTCCGCGCTCCAGGCCTGGAACGGGTTCCTCTTCCCGCTCATCCTCACCCAGTCCGCCGGCCGGCGGGTCATCACGATGGGCCTGTACGAGTTCCAGGGCGAGTACCGGGTGGACGTGCCCGGGCTGCTCACCGCGGTCGTGGTCTCCACCGTCCCGCTGTTCGTCGTCTACCTCGTGGCACGCCGCTCCCTGGCGGACGGGCTGATGGGAGTGGGCGGCAGGTAGCACACGCGTTTCGGATCGCGAAAGCCCGGGCAGGCGCTGGTTGTACCGGGCGGGTCCGAGAACAGGCCGAGCGGCTCCCCCGTCCGCAGTCCCTTGCAGACACGGCCCGAGGGGATCGCAGATGAACGACGACGCGCTGGACGAGGCCGCCGAGGCGGAACTGGCGACCCGGTGGGGGCCGTTCCGCCTGGTGGCCTTCCGCGATCCCGGCGACCGCGGGGAGCACCTGGCCCTGGTGCACGGCGAGGTCCGCGACCGCGACGAGGTCCCCGTCCGGATCCACTCCGAGTGCGTGACCGGCGACGTGTTCGGGGCCCTGCGCTGCGAGTGCGGCGACCAGCTGGCGGCCGCCGTCGGGGTGGTCACCGCCGCGGGCCGGGGCGTGGTGGTGTACCTGCGCGGCCACGAGGGCCGGGGCATCGGACTGCTCGACAAGGTCCGCACCCTGGCCCTGCAGGACGCCGACGGGCTCGACACCGTCGACTCGGCCACCGTCCTGGGCCTGCCCGTGGACGTGCGCGACTACGGCCCCGCCGCCCGGGTGCTGCGCCACCTGGGGGTGCGGTCGGTACGGCTGCTGTCCAACAACCCCGACAAGGCGCGCGCCCTGGAGACGCACGGGGTCAAGGTCGCCGTGCGCGAACGCCTGCTCGCCCCGGTCCGGCCGGAGAACCTCCCCTACCTGGTGGCCAAGCGCGAGCGGCTGGGGCACGACCTGCCCGCGCCGGAGCTGCCCGATGCCTGAGCCCGCCGCCACCGCGCCCGCGCCGCCACCGGCGCCCGGCCGCGGCCCGGACCGGCGCTCACCGCACCGGGCACTCGCCTGCGCGGCGGCGGGACAGCTCGCGGTGCTGGCGGTGCTGACCGCCACGGTCGGGCTGGGCCCGGCCGGCTGGGCGGTCGCCGCAGCTGTCGCCGGTGCCGGCGCCGCCCTGGTGGCGCGGGCCGCCGCGCGGGCCCGGCACCGGTTCGGGCCCGCCGACGCGATCACCCTGGCCCGGTGCACCCTCATCGCCGCCACCGCCGGGCTGTTGGCCGACGGCGCCGCCCCCTGGCCGGTGGTGGCCGTGGCCTCACTGGCCCTGGCCGGGGACCTGGTGGACGGGCCGGTGGCCCGCCGCACCGGCACGGCCACCGCCTTCGGGGCCCGCTTCGACATGGAGGCCGACGCGTTCCTGCTGCTGGTCCTGAGCCTGGCCGCCGCACCGCTGCTGGGCCCCTGGACCCTGGGGATCGGCGCCATGCGGTACGTGTTCGCCGCGGCCGCCCGGTGGGCGCCCTGGCTGGCCGCGCCGCTGCCGCCGAGTCGGGCCCGCAAGGCGGTGGCCGCCGTCCAGGGGGTGGCGCTGGTGGCCGCCCTGGCACCGGTGGTCCCGACCGCGGCCGCCGCGGCGGTGGTCGCCGCCGCCCTGGCCCTGCTGGTGTGGTCCTTCGGCCGCGACATCGCCCGGCTGCACCGCGACCGGGCCTGACGGCTGAGAGGGTGGGACGGACGGCGTCCACGAGCCAGACGAGGAGGACCATGGCGCGGACAGCGCGGGCGTTCTGGATCCGGTCCCCCGGCCACGGGGAGATCCGCGAGGAGCCCCTGGCCGACCCCGGGCCCGGCGAGGTGCTGGTGCGCACCCGCTGCTCCGGGATCAGCCGCGGCACCGAGACCCTGGTGTTCGGCGGCGGCGTCCCGCCCGGCCAGTACCGGGTGATGCGCGCCCCCTTCCAGGAGGGGGACTTCCCCGGCCCCCTCAAGTACGGGTACCTCAACGTGGGCACCGTCGAGGAGGGGCCCGGCGACCTGGTGGGGCGGACGGTGTTCAGCCTCCACCCCCACCAGGACCTGTTCACCGTCCCGGCCGACGCGGTCTTCCCGGTGCCCGAGGGGGTGCCCGCCGAGCGGGCGGTCCTGGCCGGCACGGTCGAGACGGCCGTGAACGCCCTGTGGGACGCCTCCCCCCTCGTCGGCGACCGCATCGCCGTGGTGGGCGCCGGGATGGTGGGCTGCTGTGTGGCCCGCCTGGCCTCGCGGATCCCCGGCGCGCGGGTGCAGCTGGTGGACGTGGACCCCGGGCGGGCCCGCACCGCCGACGCGCTGGGGGTGGGGTTCGCCGCGCCCGCCGAGGCCATGGGCGACTGCGACCTGGTCTTCCACGCCAGCGCCACCGAGGCCGGGCTGACCCGCTCCCTGGAGCTGCTCGCCTCCGAGGGGGAGGTCGTGGAGCTGAGCTGGTACGGGGACCGGCGCGTCATCCTGCCGCTGGGCGGGGACTTCCACTCCCAGCGGCTGGCCGTGCGCGCCAGCCAGGTCGGGATGATCTCGCCCGCCCGCCGCTCCCGCTACGACCACGCCGAACGCCTGGGGCTGGCCCTGCGGCTGCTCGCCGACCCGGCCTTCGACGCCCTGCTGACCGGGGAGAGCGCCTTCGAGGACCTGCCGTCGGTGCTGCCGCGGCTGGCCGACGGCTCCCTGCCCGCCCTGTGCCACCGCATCGTCTACCCCTGGGAGGACCCCCGGTGTTCAGTGTGACGGTCCGCGACCACATGATGGTCGCCCACAGCTTCCGCGGCGAGGTGTTCGGGCCCGCCCGGGCCCTGCACGGCGCGACGTTCGTCGTGGACGCCACCGTGTACCGCGCGGAGTTGGACGCCGACGGGGTCGTGGTGGACATCGGCGAGTTCTCCCGGGTCCTGGCCGGGATCGTGGGGGAGCTGAACCACCGCAACCTGGACGAGGTGCCCGGGTTCGCCGGGGTGAACACCACCACCGAGTTCCTGGCCCGGGTGGTGGCCGACCGGCTGGTGGAGCGGCTGGACGCCCCGGCCCGGGGGCTGGCGAGGGTGGCGGTGACGCTGCACGAGTCGCACGTGGCGTGGGCCTCCTACGAGAGGGACCTTTGACCGTCTTCGTGGTGCCCGAGCCCTCCGCCCCCAGCGGCGGCCACACCTACGACCTGCGCCTGGCCGAGGTCCTGGGCCTGGACCGGGTGGAGGTGCCCGGGGCGTGGCCGCGGCCGGACGAGCGTGACCGGGCGGGCCTGGAGCGGCTGCTGGCGGGCCTGCCCCGGGGGTCGACGGTGCTGCTGGACGGCCTGGTGGCCTGCGGTGTGCCGGAGGCGGTCCTGCCGTGGGCCGGGCGGTCGCGGATCGTGGTGCTGGTCCACCTGCCGCTGGCCGACGAGACCGGCCTGGCCCCCGCCGAGGCCGCCGACCTGGAGGCCCGGGAGCGGGCGGTGCTGCGCGGCGCGGCGGCCGTCATCGCCACCGGCGCGGCGGCGGCCCGGGACCTGGCCGCCCGCCACGGCCTGAGCGGGGTGGCCGTCGCCCCGCCCGGGGTGGACCCGGCCCCCGAGGCCGTCCCCGGCGACGGGACGCGGCTGCTGTGCGCGGCCTCCCCCACGCCCCGCAAGGGCCACGACCTCCTGTTCGCCGCCCTGGACCGGGTGCGCGACCTGCCCTGGACCTGTGCCTGCCCCGGCCTGCCCGCCGCCGGCGGCGGCGCGTGGGCGGCCCGGGTCCGGGAGGCGGCCCGGCCCCTGGGCGGCCGCGTGTCCCTGCCCGGCCCGCTCACCGGCGCCGACCTGGACGCCGCCTACGCCGCGGCCGACCTGCTGGTGCTGCCCACCCGCGCCGAGACCTACGGCATGGTCGTCACCGAGGCCCTGGCCCGCGCCGTCCCCGTCCTGGCCTCCGGCGTGGGCGGGGTGCCCGAGGCCCTGGGGCGCGACCGGACCGGCGCCCGGCCCGGCCTGCTCGTCCCGCCCGGGGATCCGGACGCCCTGGCCCGTGCGCTGCGCCTTTGGCTCACCGATCCGGCGCTGCGGGAACGGCTTCGGCGTTCGGCCCGCCGGCGCCGCGCCGACTTGGCAGGATGGGAGGAGACGGCCCGCTCGGTGAGCGCCGTCCTCGACCGGGAGGTGACCCCGTGAGCACCGCGGACACCCAGGAGTTCACACCGCGCTGGCTGGCCGCCCGCGAGGGCGCCGACGCCCGCGCCCGTTCCCGCGGCCCGCTGCCGGCCCTGGCGGCGCACGGCGCCGTCGTCGCCGACCTGGGCTGCGGCACCGGGTCGCTGGCCCGCTGGACCGTCCCGCGCCTGGCCGGGGTGCGGCACTGGATGCTGTTCGACCGCGACCCGCGCCTGCTGGCCCTGGCGGGCGGCCGGGTCCCGGCGCCCCGGGTGGAGGCCCGCCTGCTGGAGCTGGCCCGGCTGCGCCCGGACGACCTGGCGGGGGCCACGCTGGTGGCCGGCTCGGCCCTGCTGGACGTCCTCACCGGGGAGGAGGTCCTCACCGTCGCCGACGCGGTCGCGGGCACCGGCCGCCCCGCCTGGTTCACGCTGTCGGTGGCGGGCCGGGTGGTGCTCACCCCGGAGGACCCGCTGGACGCGGCGGTCGCCGCCGCGTTCAACGCCCACCAGCGCCGGGGCGGGCGCCTGGGCCCCGACGCCGTGGAGGCCGCGATCGAGGCGTTCGCCCGCCGGGGGTACCGGGCGACGACCTTCCCCAGCCCGTGGCGGCTGGGGCCGGACCCGGCGCCGGTGACCCGGATGTGGCTGGAGGGCTGGGTGGGCGCCGCCGCCGAACAGGAGCCGCGCCTGCCGCTGGAGGACTACCTCGCCCGCCGCCGGGAGCAGCTGGACGGGGAGCGGCTGACCGTCGTCGTCCACCACGACGACCTGCTGCTCATGCCCCCCGGGGACCGGTCGTGACGCTGCGCCCGCCCCCGCACGCGCCCGCCGCCCCCGGCGGTGCCGGTGCCCGCGGCGCACCGGTCCCCGGCGCGCGGGGGTGGTGGCGCCGCCGCCGGGGCGCGGTGCTGCGGGCGGGCGCGGGCGCCCTGATCCTGGGCGGGGTGCTGTGGTGGTACCCGCTGGAGGCGTTCACGGCCGCGCTGGCGGTGGTGGACGCCGGCGCGGTCGCCGCGGCCCTGGCCCTGGGCGCCGTCACCACGGTGCTGTGCGCGTCCCGCTGGCTGGTGGTGGCGCGGGCGGTGGGCCTGCGGCTGTCCCCGGCCCGGGCGGTGGCCGACTACTACCTGGCGCTGCTGCTGAACGCGGTGCTGCCCGCCGGGTTCCTGGGCGACGCCCACCGGGCGGTCGGCCACGGCCGCGCCAACGGCGACCTGGGCCGCGGGGTGCGCGCCGTGGTGCTGGAACGCCTGGCCGGGCAGGTGGTGCTGTGCCTGGCCGTGGCGGTGCTGGTGCTCACCCTGCCCTCCGCCCTGTGGGGTCCGGGCCGGGCCGCGGCGGTCTCCTCCCTGCTGCTCCTCGCGGCGGTCGCCGCCCTGCTCGCCGCGGCGGCCCTCCTCCCCCGGCTCCGGGACTCCCGCCCGGGCCGGCTCCTGGCCTCGACGGTCCGCGACGTGCGCGCCGGGCTGCTGGGGCGGGCCCCGGCGGTGCTGGCGCTGTCGGCGGCGGCGCTGGCCGGGCACGTGGCCCTGTTCCTGGTGGCCGCCCACCTGGCGGGTGTGGACGCCCCGCCGCCGCGGCTGGTGCCGCTCGCGCTGCTGGCGCTGGCGGCGATGAGCCTGCCGGTGAACGTGGGCGGGTGGGGCCCGCGCGAGGCCGCCACGGCGGCGGCGTTCGGCGCCGCCGGGCTGGGGGCCGGCCAGGGCCTGACGGTGTCGGTGGTCTACGGGGTGCTGGCGCTGGTGGCGGCGCTACCGGGCGTCGCCGTGGCGGCGGCGCGCCTGTTCCAGGGCGGCCAGGTGTCCGGCGGCCCGCCGGGTGAGGTGGGCGAGCAGGGCGTCCCCCTTGGCGGCGCTCGCCCGTGAGGGCAGGCCCACCACTCCGTTGGCGGTGTAGGCGGCCAGCCCGAGGGTGCCCATGTGGTCGCGTTCGTCGGCCCGGTGGTCGGCCCGCGCGTAGTCGGGGCGGACCAGGTCGGGGTGGGTGTGCAGCAGCACGGAGGTCTCCAGCTCCCCGGCGTGCATGTCCTGGTCGTTGGTGGTGGTGATGCCCGCCGCGGTGCGGGCGGCCTCCCATTCGCCGGGTCCGGGGAAGAGGGCCATGCGCCCGCCCGACTGCTGGACGGTGTTGGCGAGCACGTGGTTGCCGCCGTGGCCGTTGACGATCAGCAGCGGGACGCCGCCCAGGGAGTCGGCGATGTCGGTGACCAGGGCGTGCAGGGTGGCCGCCGAGACGCTGACGGTGCCGGGCCAGGCGGCGTGCTCGTGGGAGCAGCCGAACGCCAGCGGGGGCAGCAGCCGCAGCGCGTGGGCTTCGGCGACGCGTTCGGCCAGGGCGCAGGCGATGAGGGTGTCGGTGGTGAGCGGCAGGTGGGGGCCGTGCTGTTCCAGGCTCCCCGCGGGCAGGACGGCGGCGGCCGGGGTGCGCGCGCCCTCCTGCGGTGAGGTGGTGGCGGGCAGCGGCGGGCGTTCGTCCATGCCCCCAGTATCAGGGCGGCGGTGCGGGATCGGTGAAGGCGGCGCCGACCTCGTCCAGGACGGAGTCCACCACTTCGTCCAGGGTGCCGGTGCCCTCCTGGGTCCACTCGTGCAGGGCGTGCAGCAGGGCGGACAGGAACACCGACGCCAGCAGTCCGGGGCGGTGCATCCCGGCGGGCAGGGCGCGGTCCCCCAGGAGCGCGGCCATCTCGTGCAGGAACCCCTGCTGCCCGGCCAGCCGCCGTCCCAGCAGGGCGGGGTGCTTGAGGGCCAGGCGGGTGCTCTGCGCCCACTCCCGGTCCGGTGACAGGTCGCGGGTGTCGTAGACGGTGCGGACGGTGGCGCGCAGGGCGGTCCAGGCCGACTCGTGCGCGGGGCGGGTGCGCAGGACGGTGAGGAAGTCCTCCATGTGGGCGGTGTCGCCGTACAGGCAGGCGTCCTCCTTGCCCGCGAAGTAGTTGGAGAAGGTGCGCCGGGAGACCTCGGCGGAGGCGGCGATCTCCTCGACGGTCACGGCGTCCAGGCCGCGTTCGACGATCAGTCGCAGCGCGGCCCGGTGGATGCGCAGCCGCGTCCGCTCCTTCTTGCGTTCGCGCAGACCGGGGGAGACGTCCATGGTGACATGTTACACGGACTGAAAAATTGCCCTGAAGGCATATTTGCGCGGTGTGCATGTATGCTGGTGAGCAGGTCAACTCCGTTTACTTTTCTTCGCAGGGGTGCATGTGAGCGCAGCACGTCCGTTATCCGATACCGGGGCCCGCCCGACCGTCCTCCGGTCCCTCACCGGGCTGCTCATGGTCCTGGGCGTCACGATGCTCAGCGGCACGATCGTCTCGGTCGCCCTCCCCCAGATCGTCGGCTCCCTCAACGGCACCCAGTCGCAGTACACCTGGGTCGTCACCGCCGCACTGCTGGCCTCCACCGCCTCGACCCCGGTCTGGGGCAAGCTCGCCGACCTCTTCGACAAGAAGCGGCTGCTACAGCTCTCCATCGTCATCTTCATCGTCGCCTCGCTGCTGTGCGGCCTGGCCCAGACCACCGGCCAGCTGATCGCCTTCCGCGCCCTCCAGGGCCTGGGCATGGGCGCCTCGCAGGTCCTCGTCCAGGTCGTCATCGGCAGCCTGGTCAGCCCCAAGGAACGCGGCAGGTTCAACGGCTACATCGGCGCCATCATGGCCGTGGCCACCGTCGGCGGCCCCCTCATCGGCGGCGCCATCACCGACGTCTCCTGGCTGGGCTGGCGCTGGTGCTTCCTCATCGGCGTTCCCTTCATGCTCGTCGCCATGGTCGTCCTGGCCCGTACCCTGCACCTGGAGGACGTGCGCCGCCCCGACACCAAGGTCGACTACGTGGGGGCCACGCTCATCGCCGCGGGGGTCAGCGTCCTGCTGCTGTGGATCACCTTCGTCGGCGGGGACTTCGCCTGGATCTCCTGGCAGAGCGCCGCCATGGTCGGCGGTGCCGCGCTCCTGCTCGGCCTGGCCGTGTGGGTCGAGTCCCGGGTGTCGGAGCCGGTCATCCCGCTGCACCTGGTGGTGCGCCGCGAGACCGCCGTCGCCATCCTGGCCAGCGTCGCCGTGGGCATGGCCATGTTCGGCGGCGCCGTGTTCCTGGGCCAGTACTTCCAGCTCGCCCGCGGCTACTCGCCCACCGAGGCCGGCCTGCTCACCATTCCGCTGATGCTGGGCGTCCTGGTCTCCTCCACCGTCTCCGGGCGCATGGTCTCCCGCTCCGGCCGGGTCAAGTCCTACGTGATGACCGGTCTGGTGACCCTGTCCGTCGGGTTCTTCCTGCTGTCCACCATCGACGCCGAGAGCCCCCTGCCCTACGTGGGCCTGGGCATGCTCCTGGTGGGCACCGGCGTGGGCCTGTCCATGCAGAACCTGGTCCTGGTGGTGCAGAACTCGGTGCCCCTGCGCGAGCTGGGCGCCGCCAGCGGCGCCATCACGTTCTTCCGCTCCCTGGGCGGCACCATCGGCGTCTCCGTCCTGGGCGCCGTCCTGGCCAACCGGGTCGCCACCGGCATCACCGAGGGCCTGGCCGCCGCCGGGGTGGACGCCTCGGGGGCCGCCGCGTCCGGCAGCGGCACTCTCAACCTGGACGCCATGCCGCCCTTCCTCCGCGACATCGTCGCCGGCGCCTACGGCTCCGCCACCGGCGACATCTTCCTCGTCGCGACCGGCATCGCCGTGGTGGGCGTCCTCGTCGGCGTCCTGCTGCCCCGCGTGCGCCTGCGCGACAGCCTGGACCTGCCCGAACCCGTGGAACAGGTCGTCGCCGAGGCCGAGGACTCAGGTCCCGGCCGGAGCCCGCAGACCGCGGGCTGAGCCCGCCGCCGAGCGCCCCGCCCCGGACCGTCCGGGGCGGGGCGCCGCGCTGTCGGGGGGGAGGAGGGGCCGGTTGTCGCAGGGAGGCGTTAGCGTGGGCGCGCGCCCGGCGGACAGGACCGGGCACCGAACCCGCAGGAGCCCCCATGGCCGAGCTCACCTACTTCGTCCACCAGTCGCTCGACGGCTACATCGAGGGCCCGAACGGAGAGTTCGACTGGCCGGTCATGGGGCCGGAGCTGTCCGAGGACTCCCGGGCCCTGGGCGAGCGCGCCGACGCCTTCCTCTACGGCCGGGTCGTCTGGGACATGATGTCGGGCTTCTGGCCCGAGGCGGAGAAGCACTCCGACGACCCCCACGACCTGGCCTTCGCCCCCGTCTGGCGGGAGAAGCCCAAGGTCGTGGTGTCGCGCACCCTGGACAAGGCCGACTGGAACACCCGGGTGGTGGACGGCGTGGACAAGGTCGCCGAGCTCAAGGCGGCCGGGGAGGAACTCGTCCTGTTCGGCGGCTCGGCCCTGGCGGCCGACCTCACCCGGCACGGGCTCGTCGACGAGTACCGCGTCTTCGTGCACCCGGTCGTCCTGGGCGGCGGCAAGCCCGCCTTCCCCGCCTCCGTCGGCCGCCTGGGCCTGGAGCTCGTGGAGTCCCGGGTGTTCGACTCCCAGGCCACCATGCTGCGCTACCGCCGCGCCTGAGGTCCGACCGTGCGCCCGGCTCCGCCGACCGGAGCCGGGCGCCGCTGTTCCCGGTCAGCCGCCCAGGGCCATCCGCGCCCCCAGCGCCAGCATGACCACCGCGATCACCCCGTCCAGCACCCGCCACGCCCCCGGGCGGGCGAACACCGGCCGCAGCAGCCGCGCGCCGAAGCCCAGGGAGAAGAACCACAGGAAGCTGGCGCTGACCGCGCCGGCCGCCCACCACCAGCGGGCCCCGTCGTACTGGTTGGCCAGGGAGCCCAGGAACAGCACCGTGTCCAGGTACACGTGCGGGTTGAGCCAGGTCAGCACCACCGCGGTCGCGATGGCCGCGCCGCGCCCCACCACCTCGCCCGCGCTCGCCTCCAGCGAGCCGCCGTCCGGGCGCAGCGCCCGCCGGGCCGCCATCGCCCCGTACACGAGCAGGAACCCCGCCCCCAGTACCCGGACCACCGTCACCAGCCCGGGCAGGGCCGTGATCACCGCGCCGATGCCCAGCACGCCCAGCGTGATGAGCAGCGCGTCGGACAGGGAGCAGACCAGCACCACCGGCAGGACCGTGGCGGTGCGCCCGGAGATGCCCAGGCGCAGGACGAAGGCGTTCTGGGCGCCGATGGCCACGATGAGGGCGAGCCCGGTACCCAGACCGAGCATCGCGGGGAGAAGAGTCGCGTTCACGGAGAGAACGCTAGGCCCGCGACCGATGTGCAGTAAAGCTAAACTTTCTTAGAACCCCTAAGAGAGGCTTAAGATGCCCTTCCAGTTCGAGCACCTGCGCACCCTCACCGCCCTGGTGGACGAGGGCACCTTCGAGGCGGCCGCCCGGGCCCTGCACGTGACCCCCTCGGCGGTGTCGCAGCGCGTCCGGGCCATGGAGCAGGCCGTCGGCAAGGTGCTGGTCCGGCGCACCACACCGGTCGCCACCACCCCGGCCGGGGACGTGGTCCTGCGCCACGCCCGCCAGGTCCTGGTACTCGACGAGGACGCCCTGGGAGAGCTCGGCGCGGACGAGGGGGACCGCCTGCTGCCCGTCGCCGTCAACGCCGACAGCCTCTCCACCTGGTTCCTGGAGGCGCTGGCCGTCGTGACCGGGGAGCTCGGGGTGGCGTTCGAGGTCCACCGCGAGGACGAGGAGCACACCACCTCCCTGCTGCGCTCGGGGACTGTCATGGCCGCGGTCACCTCCACCCCCGAGGCCGTCCAGGGCTGCACCGTGGAGGGGCTGGGCGTCCTGCGCTACCTGGTGGTGTGCACGCCGGAGTTCGACGACCGCCACCTGGGCGGCCGCGGCGACCCCGGACTCCTGGCGCGCTCGCCCATGGTCACCTTCGACCGGCGCGACGACCTCCAGGACCGCTTCCTGCGCGAGACCCTGGGCCTGGCCCCGAGCGGGCCGCGCCACTACATCCCCGCCTCACAGGACTTCGCCCGCGCCGTCCACCTGGGCATGGGCTGGGGCGCCGTGCCCGAGGGGCAGTGCCGGGACGCCCTGGAGGCCGGGGAGCTGGTCCACCTGGCCCCCGACCACCCCGTCGAGGTCCGCCTCTACTGGCAGCGCTGGAACCTGCGCTCCCCCGCCCTGGACCGGCTCACCGAGGTGGTCCGCCGCCACGCCGCCGCCGGCCTGCACCCGCTGTGACCCGGCCGGGCCGCCTCAGCCGGAGCGGAGCCGGTCGCGCAGGGTGCGCGCCACCCGTGCCATCAGCGCCTCCGCGCCCGGCTGGTGCACCGCCGGGACCCGGGACTCCGTCAGGGCCGCCACCGCGAACACCGCGCCGTCGGCGTGCTCCACCACGCCCACCTCGTGGCGCAGGTTCAGCAGGCTCCCCGTCTTGGACGACCACGTCGTGGCGTCCGACACGAAGTCCGGGGTCAGGCGGTGCCGCAGCACGTTGTGCGCCATCAGCCCCCGCACCCGCGCCGCCACCTCCGGGTGGATCTTCGACGGGGTCCACAGCGCCTGGAGCAGGTCGGTGAAGGCCCGCGCGGACCCCGTGCTCGCGCGCGCCACGTCCAGCTGCGGGATCCGGTGCCCCCGCCCCGCCGTCCCCGCCTCGATGGCCAGGCTGTGCGCCAGGTGGCCCTCGTCGGGGTTCAGCCGGTCGACCGGCGTGTGGTGCAGCTCCTCCATCGTGTGCCGGACCGTGATGCCCGCGATCCCCGCCGCCCGCAGCGAGGCCGCCACCCGCTCCGGCGGGGTGAGCGCCAGCAGGGCGTCCGCGGCTGCGCCGTCGCTCAGGCACGTGCTCAGGTAGACCAGGTCCTCCACCGCCACCCGGGCCGGGTGGCGGAACCGGGAGATGCCGATCGGCCCGAAGGTCTCCACCCTCCCCGGGTCCACGGGGACCTGCTCCGCCCCGTCCAGCTCCCCGGCCTGCACCCGCTCCAGCACGGCGATCGCCAGCGGCACCTTCACCAGCGACGCGGACGGGAACTCCTCCTCGGGCTCGATCCCGATCTCCTCCCCCGTCCGCAGGTCCCGCACCAGGAAGGAGCCCCGCAGTCCCCCCTCCTCCAGCTCACGGCGCAGCCCGCGCAGCAGGGCGGTGGTGGTGGCGACGGTCACGGGGTCCTCCCGGGGTCGGGGACGGCGGCGGTTTCGGGGGCGGCGGGAACGGCGGGGTCGGGTACGGCGTCCAGGCAGTGGGCCAGGGCCGCGGCCAGCGGAGCCCGCAGCCGCTCCGTCTCCTCCTGCCCTTGGGCCACCAGATCGTAGCCGCGTTCCACCACCGGCTCGCCCAGCGCGCACCAGTACAGCCCCAGCGCCTCCGCCTGTCCCGCCGGGCACAGCAGCAGGTCGCCGCGGACCAGGACCTCCGTCGCCGCGTCCGCCAGGGACGACGCGACCAGCACCTGTCCGGGCCCCAGTCCCAGGGCGTCGCGCGAGCGCGACAGCGGATCGCGCACGTGCGGCACGTCGTCCTCCGGCTGGATCCACAGCCGGCGGCCGCCGCCGGGGCGCTCCCCGCGCCCCACCCGCAGCGTCCCCAGGTACAGGGTCCGGACCTCGAACGCCGTCGCCGAGCCCACCCCCAGCGGCACCCGCCACGCCGCGTCCACCGGCGGCACCGCCACCACCGCCGCCCGCACCTCGCGGTCGCGCAGCGCCGCCGCGCGCACCGCGGGCGGCCCCGGCCGGAAGTCCAGCCGCAGCCCCGCGTCGCGCCCCGCGGCGCCCAGCGCCGCCAGGTCCCGGGTCGCGCACGTCTCCGGCACCGCCAGCCGCAGGGGGCTGTGCCGGGCCCGTTCGGCGTCGTACTCCAGCTCCTCCGCCAACCGCACCAGGCGCCGCGCCGCGGGCAGCACCTCCCGCCCGAACGGCGTCAGCACGGCCCTGCGCGTGGACCGGTCGAACAGCTGGCCGCCCAGATGACGTTCCAGGGCCGCCACCCGGCGGCTGGCCACCGGCTGCGGAATGCGCGCGGCGGCCGCGCCCGGGGTGAAACCGCCCCGATCGCTCACGTACACGAAGGCCCGACAGGCACCGACCAGATCCATGAGCCGAGATTATGCCGGAAACGCATGGAAACGGCGATTGCCGTCTTGGACGGCATGAGGTCTCGGGGGACAGACTGCTGGCGAGGCCGCACCGGCCCGGCGTTCCCCGGACCCGGCACGCTCATCCGCAGACGAAAGGCACCACCGATGCTCACCCGCACCACCCGTCTCAACGGACTGCGACCGGCCGCCGCCACCCTGGCGCTGCTGGCCCTCACCGCCTGCGGCACCTCCGAGGCCGAGCCCCAGAGCGCGTCGGCCGCGCCCTCGGAGTCGCCCTCGGCCGACCCCGGGTTCGCCACTCTGGAGGCCGAGTACGGGGCCCGCCTCGGCGTCTACGCCGTCGACATCGGCACCGGCGAGGAGGTCGCCTACCGCGCCGATGAGCGGTTCGCGTACGCCTCCACCTTCAAGGCCCTGGCCGCGGGGGCGCTGCTCGCCGAGCACACCCTGGAGGAGATGGAGGAGGTGGTCACCTACACCGAGGACGACCTGGTGGAGTACTCCCCCGTCACCGAGCAGCACGTCGACACCGGGATGACCCGCATGGAGATCATCGACGCCGCGGTGCGCTTCAGCGACAACACCGCCGGCAACCTGATCCTGGAAGAGCTCGGCGGCGTGGAGGGCTTCAAGGAGGACCTGCGCGCGATCGGCGACGATGTCACCGAGCCCGCCCGCTACGAGACCGAGCTCAACGAGGCCACCCCGGGCGACGTCCGCGACACCAGCACCCCGCGGGCGATGTCCGACAGCCTGGAGGCGTACACGCTGGGCGACGCCCTGCCCGAGGAGAAGCAGGACGTCCTCATCGACCTGCTGGTCCGCAACACCACGGGCGACGACACCATCCGCGCGGGCGTGCCCGAGGGCTGGACCGTCGGCGACAAGACCGGGTCGGCCGGCTACGGCGGCCGCAACGACATCGCGGTCGTGTGGCCGGAGGAGGGCGCCGACCCGATCGTCATCTCCGTCTTCACCGCGCAGGACGCCCAGGACGCGGAGCCGATCAACGAGCTCGTCGCCGACGCCGCCGAGATCGTGGTCGACGAACTCGGCTGACTCCCCCCGGGGGGCGCGGCGCGGCCGGCGGCCGCCCGCGCCCCCACACGGACACCCTCCGAACACGAATGGATCCTTTGAGCGATGACCCGTTCCGTGCGACACCTGGCCCCGGCCGCCCTGCTGACCCTGCTCCCGCTGGCCGGCTGCGGGGGCGCCGGCCCCGAACCCGCGGCGTCCCCGTCGCCGTCCGCGCCCGCCTCCGCCGCCTCCGCCGTGCCCGTCGACGTCTCGGCGGAGCTGACCGCCCTGGAGGAGGAGTTCGACGCCCGCCTGGGGGTGTACGCGGTCGACACCGGCACCGGGGCGGAGATCGCCCACCGCGCCGATGAGCGGTTCGCGTACGCCTCCACCCACAAGGCCCTGTCCGCGGGGGCGCTCCTGGAGCGCAACACCCTGGAGGAGATGGAGCGGGTCGTCACCTACACCGAGGACGACCTGGTGGGGTGGACTCCCATCACCGAGCAGCACGTGGACACGGGGATGACGCTCCTGGAGGTCGTCGACGCCGCGGTCCGCTACAGCGACAACACCGCCGCCAACCTGGCGCTGGAGGAGCTGGGCGGCCCGCAGGGGTTCGAGGACGCGCTGCGCGGGATCGGCGACGAGGTGATCGAGGCCGAGCGCTGGGAGCCGGACCTGAGCGAGTACACCCCGGGCGACGTCCGCGACACCAGTACCCCGCGGGCGATGGCCACCAGCCTGCGGGCGTACACGCTGGGCGACGTCCTGCCCGAGGACCGCCGCGAGGTGCTGGTGGACATGCTGCTGCGCAACACCACGGGCGACGCGACCATCCGCGCGGGCGTGCCCGAGGGCTGGACCGTCGGCGACAAGACCGGCGCCGCCAGCTACGGCACCCGCAACGACATCGGCCTGCTGTGGCCCCGGGAGGGCGACGAGCCCATCGTGGTGGCCGTCATGTCCAGCCGCGAGGAGGAGGACGCCGAACGCCGCGACGAGCTCATCGCGGCCGCCGCCGGGGTCGTCGCCGACGCCCTCCGCTGAGCGGCCGCCCCCGCGCGGGGCGCCGTCCCCCGACGGCGCCCCGTGCCCCCGCCCGCCCTCCCGGGGCGGGCGGGGGTCAGGGGGTGGTCTGCGGGGGCGGTCCCAGCCTGCGGACCACCACTCCGAGGACCTGGTGCTCGGGGCAGGGCCCGTGGTGCCGGGAGTCGATGCTGCCGGTGTTGTCGCCGAGCAGGGCGAGGTGTTCGGCGGGGACCGGGCCGTCGATGCCGACGGCCGCGGGGTAGTCCTCCCCCGCCCTGGCGGCGACGCGTTTGATGTACCAGCCCTGTGCGGCGACCCGGCGGCCCAGCGGTGCCGCGTCGCGCCACCCGCTCTCCCGCGAGGGCCGCCCGACGACGACCACCGTCCCGCGTTCCAGGCCGCGACGGCCGCGCCGCACCAGGACCCGGTCGCCCGCGGCGAGGGCGGGCGCCATGCTCTGGCCGTCCACGGTGACGACCACGTAAGCCCCGCGCAGGTACACCGCCGCCAGCACCGGGAGCAGCGCGGCCGCGGCGAGCCAGCCCGCCGCCGTCATGCGATCGCCTCCGCGGCGGGACCGGGCGCGGTCCCGGGCAGGTCCCGCCCGGTGCCCCCGTGGCCACGGTCACCATCACCGGTGCCCCCGTTCCCGGCGTCCTCGCCGGGCCCGGTGTACCCCTCGGCCTGGAGGGCGAACAGCCGGGCGTACTCCCCGCCCAGGGCCATCAGCTCCGCGTGCCGCCCCTCCTCCGTGATCCGCCCGTCCTGGAGCACCACGATCCGGTCCACGCCCCGGATCGCGCCCAGGCGGTGCGACACCAGCACGGTCGTCGTCCCGCTCCGCAGCTCCCGCAGCCGGTCGTGGACCTCCCGTTCGGCCTGGGGGTCCAGGCCGGAGGTCGGCTCGTCCACGATCAGCAGGTCCCTGCCCCGGCGCATGAGCGCCCGCGCCACGGCCAGCCGCTGCCACTGCCCGCCGGAGAGGGTGACGCCCGACTCCTCGTCCGCCTCCCCCTGGTAGAACTCGCGGGAGAGCATCGTGTCGTAGCCGCTCGGCAGGTCGGCCGCGAACCCGTCCGCCCCGGCGTCGCGTGCCGCCTCGCGGATCCGACCGGTGTCGTCGGCGTGCTCCAGGGCGCCGATCGCGATGTTCTCCCGGACGGACAGGTCGTAGGCCATGAAGTCCTGGAACACGGCGCTCATCCGCGCCCGGAGTTCCCGCGGGTCCGTCTCCCGGATGTCCTCGCCGTCCCAGAGCACGCGCCCGCGCGTCGGGTCGTACATGCGGCACAGGAGCTTGACGAGGCTGCTCTTGCCCGCGCCGTTGAGCCCGACCAGCGCCAGGGACCGCCCGGCGGGGATGGTGAGGGAGACCCCCCTGAGCACCCACGGCCCGTCGTCGGTGTAGCGGAACCACACGTCCTCCAGGCGGACGGCGGTGCGCAGCGGCCCGACGGGGCGCGGGGAGCGGGGCACGGGCAGGTCCGGAGGGGTGTCCATGACGTCGTCGTAGTGGCCCATGAGCAGGAGCGCCTGGTAGGCGCGGGAGAGGGTCTCGACTGTTCCCGTCAGGGCGCTCTGCACCCCGGCGACCGCGGCCACGAAGGCGGACACGTCCCCGATGGTGAAATCCCCCCGCACGGCCGCGCCCACCATCCACACCAGTCCCCCCGCCGGCACGAGGGCCCCGAGCAGGGCCAGCGGCGCGTGGGCGGCCACCGTCCTGCGGTCCACCCTCTCCTCCGCCCGGTTGACCTCCGCGGTCTCCCGGCCCATCCGGTCCAGGAGGAAGCCGCCGGCCCCGAACAGGCGCGCCTCCTTGATCGCCGCCGGGTTCACCATGAGGGCGCGGTAGAACACCTGGCGGCGCAGGCGGGGGCTCATCCGCCACATCATCCCGGCCCGGCTGCGGTTGAGCGAGAGCTGGACGAAGAGGGCCGGGAGCGCCGCCAGCACCGTGACCGCGGTGACCACCGGGCTGATGGTCACCAGGATGCCGAGGAGGCCCGCGACCGTCAGCGCGGTGGTGACGATCCCGAAGAGGGATTCGATGATCTCCTCGGGGGCCGAGCTCGCCGACGTCTGCGCCAGGCGCAGCCGGTCCAGGAACGCCGGGTCCTCGAAGCGGCGCAGTCCGCCGAGCCCGTCCACCTTGGCGTAGAGGCGCTGCTGCACGAGCAGGCCCACCTCGCGGCGGATGCGCCCTCCCAGGTAGGTGACCAGGTGGCCGGACAGGGCGGTGGAGAGGGTGCACACGCCCAGGAGCACGACCACCCGGACCGGCTCGCCCGCCAGCGCCCCGGGCACGCCGGGGGCCTGGGCGCCGAACTGGAGGGTGTCCAGCAGCCACTTCGTGAGGAGGGTGACGGCCGCGGGCAGCAGCCCGGCCGCGACGTTCAGCAGCCCGTAGGCCGCCAGCGCGACCGGCGCCGCCCGCCAGGCGATCTCCAGGGAGCGCCGGGTCCGGACGAACACGGCGCGCGGCCCCGGGCCCCGCGGGCGGGCGCGGTCGGCCCCGGAGCCGCCCATCACACCCCCACGAGCGCGGCCCGCAGGTCCTCGACCGCCACCGCGGAGCGGGCGACCCGGCCGGAGGCGTCGGCGAAGACGAAGGCGGGGATGCCGGTGAGCGAGAACGCCTGCCCCGCCTCGTGGTGGATGGTCTGCATGACGACGGTCGTGTGCCCTTCGAGGACCGAGGTGTAGGCGTCGGCCTCTCCCCGGGAGTCGCCCACGAACGCGATCACCTGCTCGCGGGGCAGTCCCACCTCGCGGGCGAAGTCCACCAGCGGGCGCAGCTGCTCCTTGCACGAGCCGCAGCCGGTGTCGAAGAAGGCGTACAGGGCCATCCGGCCGCGCAGCCCCGCCGAGGTGACGGCCTCCCCCGTGGTGCTCACACCGCTGAAGTCGGGGATCTCCATCCCGGCGGGGATGTCCGCGAGGTCGGCGGGCGGGGTGGCCCCGGCCCGGGGGGACCCCTCCGACTGCCGCAGGCGCCGCACGACGGCCAGGGTGAGCATCAGGTTGAACAGGGTCAGGGCGGTCAGCAGCACGACCGCCGCGATGAGGATTGCCACGGTTGTCTCCAGGTTCACGAACGGGGGGTCCGGACGCCGGGCCGTTCCCCGGTGCCGGCGGCGAAGAGGTCGACCAGGTCGTCGAAAGAGACGGTCGCGGCCGTGACCGCGGCGGCCGCGGCGGCGGCCAGCCCGATCTCCCCCCACGAGGCGGGGGGCGCCCCGGCGGAGGCCCACGCGCAGCCCAGGCCGGTCGCCGCCGCGCAGGTCAGGGCGAGGTTGCGCCACACGTGCGGCCAGCCCAGGTCGGTGCGCGCCCTGCCGAAGCAGGAGCAGGGCACGGCGGTCCCGGCGCGGGCGGAGTACAGGGCCAGCAGCGTGAACGCCGCGAACAGCGCGGTGGCCGCGGCGAGGGCGGGCACACGGGCCCAGGTCCCGGTCAGCAGGACCAGCCCGATCGCCAGCTCGACGGCGCTGTGGGCGGCCGAGGCCGTACGGACGGGAAGCCGGCGCAGGCGCAGGCGCTCGGCGAGGACCGCCCAGGTGGTCTCGTTGTCGCGGCCGCGGACCTTGGCGAGCCCGGAGGCGAGGAAGATCCCGGCGACGGCCAGTTGCAGGAAGAGTGCGGTGAGCGGGAGCAAGGTGTGCCTCGGGAGGGGAGTGTGCGGAGCCGGTGGCGGCCCGCTGCCGGGCCGCCACCGAGGGGGTCAGCGGCAGCAGCCGACCGGGTCCCAGCGGTAGCTGCCGTCGCTGCACTGGTACTTGTAGTCGCGCGAGAGGTAGTAGCCGCTGCCGCCGCAGTACGGCAGGCGGCAGCGGTAGGTGGTGTAGCTGCACTCGAACTGGTCGGCCTTGGCCGTGGCCTTGGGCGCCAGCCCCTCCAGGAGGCGGTCGCCGATGCGCGCGAGAGAGGCCTTCATGGTTTCTCCTGAGTCTCGGGGGCGTGTCGTGGTTCACACTCCGGCCGGAGCGAGAGCAACTGTAGGCCCGGGGCGGCGCCGGGCGGCGGGGGCGGGAGTCCGGTTGAGCAAAATTTGAGCTTCGCCGGAAATCGCCGGGGACACCCCCGGGAGAACCCCGTTGGAGAGAAAAGGAGGAGGCCCCTTTTTTTCGGGCACAGAAAGGGGCCGACCCTATATTAGGGACCCCTGGATTCCCCCTCGACGGCGAAGGCGACCATTTGAGCTTTATTTGAGGACGGACACCGCCGCGGCGCGGGCATCCCGCCCCGAGCGGAGCGGAGACCCGAGCCCCCCCGGCCTTCCATCTCCACGTATTCACAGGTCAGAAAGGTGCGAACGGCACGGTCGGACCGCCGGGGCCACCGGCCGCCTCCGCGGGCGGCGCCGCGGCAGGGGCCTCGCACCTCCCCCGGTACGCCCCCGGGCCCGGGGGCGACGAGCAGGGGAAAAGCCCCCCGCATCGGCTTTCCCCGGGAAAGGGAAATCGGCCTTGTTTTTTCTCCGGCCCTCTGCTTGCATGACCGTGCCCCGGAGGTCGGCCTCCCGGGATTTCACCGCTTCATTTCCGTTTTCGCGACGGACCGAGGAGAGGACCCCCCATGAAGAGCATGCTCAAGAAGGTCGGCGCGGTGGCGGCGGCCGGCGCGCTCGCCGCGACCCTGATGCCCGCGCCCGCGTGGGCCTACGTGTACGGCTACCCGATCACCACGGCCCCGGTGCGCACCGAGCCGTACGCGAGCGCGCACGCCGTCGACACCGTCGCACCCGGCGAGTACGTGCTCCTGGAGTGCTCCCTGATCAACAAGCACGGGAACCACTGGTACCGCACCCGCGGGGGCAAGTTCTACACCTACGCGGGCCACTACCCCTCGTACAACCTGCCCAACTGCTGACCCGCCCGGCGGGAGGGCACGGCGCGGCCGTGCGGGGGGCCGGCTACTCGTCGTCGTCGGCCTCGTGGTGGTCGAGGTTGGAGGTCCCCCGGCGCCAGTACCCGTCCACCTCGCAGGTGACGTCGCGGACGAACCCGCGCTCCTTGAGCAGGCGGCGGATCGGCTTGAGGGTGGTCGCCTCCCCGGCCGCGTACACCATCCCGTCGCCCTCGGGCAGCTCCAGCGCCCAGAACGCCTCCAACAGCAGGTCGGTGGTACCGGCCTCGGCGTCGCCCCGGTGCAGCCAGGTGATCCGCGCCCCCTCGGGGGCGTCGAGCTTCTGCTCCTCGGCGGCGTCCACCACCTCGAAGAACGCGAACACCCGGGCGTCGGCGGGCAGCTCCTCCACGTAGCGGGCGGCGGCGGGCAGCGCCGTCTCGTCCACCAGCAGCACGTGGTAGTCGAACTCGCCGGTGATCCACGCCGTGCCGCGCGGGCCCAGCACGCCCAGTCTGTCGCCGGGCCGGGCGGCCTGCGCCCAGCGGCCGGCGGGGCCGTGGTCGTGGGAGACGAAGTCGACGGTCAGGCGCCCGCCGTCCAGGGCCCGCACGGTGTAGTCGCGGAAGACCACGCCCGGGGCGCGGAAGTTGAGGCAGCGGTCGTCCTCGACCACCGGCAGGACGTGCTCCCCGTCCTCGTTGGGGAACCACAGCTTGACGTGGTCGGCGAAGTTGTCGCTGCGCATCCCCTCCAGGTCGGGGCCGGACAGGTGGACGCGGATCATGCGCGGGGTGATGCGCTCGACCTCGGCGACCTCCAGCACGCGCGGCCGCAGCGGGTACTTCTCGAGGCGGCGCTCGTGGGTCGGGGTGGTCATTCCATGCTCCTCAGCGGTCGGGGCTCCGTTACGGGACGGAGGGGTCTTCGGGCCGGGCGGTGGGCACCCGGCCGGTGCGCGGACCGGCGAAGGCCGGGGCGATCGGCGCGGTCGGGGCGAGGGTCGGGCGGCGCCCGGCGGGCGCCACGGCCCCGGACGGGGCCCCGCCGGGCCGAGGGGGCGGGGCCCGTGCGCGTGCGGCGGGGACCGGGGGGCTCGGCGGCGGTCCGCGCGCCGCCGTGCGGGCGGGTCGTCGGGGGTGTCACCGCCGTCGCTCCCTGGGTGTCGTGATGGGGAGGGGCCGGGGCGGGCCGTGGGGCGGACAGGCCGCCCCCTTCGGCCGACCGGCCCGGATAAGGCCAGCCTAGCCTAACCGTTCGAGGAGCCCCGGAGCCGCTCCCCCTGGAACGACGGCCCCCGCCGGGGGGGCACGGCGGGGCGGGGCGACCGCCGTCCTCCGACTCCTCCCCCGGGGAGGCACCGGAGGGGACCCGCGACCCCGGAACCGGGTGCCCGGAACCGTGCCCTAGCCTGGGACCGATCCCGGTACGAACATGGACGGGATCACCCGTGTCCACACCATCGTGACCAAAGGGAATCCGTGAACATCGCAGCCCTGGTGAACGCGATCGTCTTCCGCGTGATCGCCATTGTCGAGGCCCTGACCTGGGTCGGCCTATTGGCGGGCATGTACGTCAAATACCTCGGGAGCGGAAACGAACAGGGCGTGGCGCTCTTCGGCATGCTGCACGGGATCGCCTTCATCCTCTACGTGGTGGTCTGCCTTGTCTCGGCCGTCCACCTGCGCTGGGGCGTGTGGCCCACCCTGCTGGCGCTGGCCGCCTCCGTCCCGCCCCTGTTCACGCTGATCGCCGACTGGTGGCTGCACCGCAGCGGCCGGCTGCCCAAGATCTTCGGCGGCGCCCGCGCCCCCGAGCCCGTGGGCTGAGCCCCGCCGGTGCGCCGGGCGCGGTCCTTTCCCGGGAAAGGACCGCGCCCTTCCCTTTCCCGGGGCACCGGGGGGCCGGCGGGGAATGGCGCCCGGAACGGTCCGGGAAGCGCAGGGAACGCCGATGGTAAAGCCCTTCGCGATACACCCGGAAGCGCCGTCGTGCCACCTCCGCACGGGCCGGGATCGCTGACCGGAACCGGTCAGAAAAGGTACCGGGTCACCCTTTGACCGCCTTTCACGGCCGTGTTGCAGTGGTGCGTGTTCCACTTCCGCAGTGGAACGGACACGAACCGTGAGATAGCGAGGGAACCCCCCATGTCATACCCCCACGGACCCGGTCGGCGCGCCGTCCTGCGCGGCGCCGCGCTGACCACCGGCGCCGCGGTCCTCGGCGGTGCCGCCCTGCTGGGCCCCGCCTCCCCGGCCGCCGCCGCGCCCTCGGTGCACGGCCGCGCGGCCTGGGGCGCGCGGCCGCCGTCGAGCCCGGTCCAGGTGCTGGCCTCCCCGCCGCTGTACATCGTGGTGCACCACACCGCGACCGCCAACAGCACCGACCACTCTCTGGCCCACGCCTACTCCCTGTCCCGGGCGATCCAGAACCACCACATGGACACGAACGGCTGGGCGGACACGGGACAGCAGCTCACCATCAGCCGCGGCGGGCACGTGATGGAGGGCCGCGACCGCACCCTGCCCGCGATCGCCGCGGGGCAACACGTGGTGGGCGCGCACGTCGCCGGCAACAACAGCACGTGCGTCGGCATCGAGAACGAGGGCACCTACACCTCGGTCGCGCCGACCGCTCCGCTGCGGAACTCCCTGGTGGAGACGCTGGCGTGGCTGTGCGCGGCCTACGGGCTGAACCCGCGGAGCGCGATCCTGGGGCACCGCGACTTCAACGCGACCGCCTGCCCCGGCGACGTGCTGTACGCGATGCTGCCGGAGCTGCGCGACGCGGTGGCGGGACTGCTCGCGGCCCGGGGTGTGGAAGCGGCCGCCGACCGCCCGGTCCCGGCGGACCTGCGGCCCTCGTACCCGCCGGTGCCGGACGAGCCCTGGCGGGAGTTCGACCACGGGCCCGCGCACGGCCCGGACGACATCACCCGCTGACCGCGGGGACGGTTCCCCGTTCACCGTCCCCTTCGCCCGCGCCCGCGTGCGCCGCCAGGCGCGCGCGGGCGCGTTCCACGTCCCACCGCTCGATCCCGGCCAGCGGCGCCCCTGCGCTCGCGCGCAGGGCTGCGGCCCGGTCGAGCAGGTCCGCGGCCGCGGCGTGCTCCCCGACCAGGGAGCGCGCCCCGGCCTCGCCCTCCATGGCGAGCGCCAGGGCCCTGGGGTCCCCGCTGAGCCGGGCGTGCTCGAGGCCGCGGGCGTGCAGCTCCAGGGCGCGGGCGGGTTCGCCGCGCTGCTCCGCGATATAGCCGAGCTGGGTGTGCAGGAACGCCGCGCCGATGTGCCCGTCGGTGCGCCGGTTCCATTCCAGCCACCGGGTCAGGGACGCCTCGGCGCGGTCCAGGTCGCCCCGGCGGCGCGCGGTGAGGGCGATGCCCGCGTCCGCGTACTGGGCCGCGACCGTGTCGTGCTGTTCCTCGGCCAGCCGCAGGGCGCGTTCGTGCAGGGTGTCGGCCCGGTCGAGGTCCCCGGTGAGCAGGGCCGTGCGCCCCAGCCCGGAGGCGTGCCGGGACACGTCCCGCCACAGCCGCAGGTCCTCGGCGATCCGCAGGCCCTCGGCGTGCAGCCGGGCGGTCTCGTCCAGGTCGCCCAGCGCCTCGGCGGTCTGGGCCAGGGCGTCGAAGGCCTGGAGCAGGCCCCAGGGGTCCCCCAGGTCGCGCAGGTCGGCCTCGGCGGCGCGGCCGTCGGCCAGGGCCGCGGCCAGATCCCCCCGCCCGAACGCCGCCAGCGCCAGCAGGACCCGCGCCAGCGCGGCGCTCCAGCGGTCCCCGGCGGCCAGGGCCGCCGTGTGCGCCGCCCGGACCCGGGCCGCGGCCGCGGCCGGGTCCCCCAGCCCCGACCGGGTGAACGCGGCGAACCAGGCCAGCCGGGCCCGGACCGCGGGGTCGGCGACCCGGTCCAGGTGGGCGTCCGTGTCGTCGTGCCACCACTCGTCGTCGGAGGCGGGCCGGGCCAGCGCCGCCCGCAGCACCGTCGCCCGCGCGCGTGCCTCCCCCTCCCCGGCGGTCCCGGCGGGGGACGGCAGGGCCAGGGCGGTGTCGAGGGCGGTACGGGCCAGGGCGGTGCGGCCGCGCAGGTAGCGGTACCAGGTGAGGGCGACCGCCAGGCGCAGGGCGGTGGCGGTGTCGCCGTCCCGGACGGCGAAGTCCGAGGCGGCGCGCAGGTTGGCCTCCTCCCGGTCCAACAGGGCGAGCGCCTCCGCCTGGCCCGGCCCGCGCAGGCGGGCGTCGGCCCCCTCGGCCAGGCCGGCGTAGTACGCGGCGTGCCGGGCCCGGGCCCGGTGCTCCCCGCCCTCCGCGGCCAAGTGCTCCAGGGAGTACACCGCCACCGACTCCAGCAGCCGGTAGCGGGTCCCCTCCGGGCGGGTGGACGCCACGACCAGTGACCGGTCCACCAGGGCGCCGACCAGGTCCAGCGAGCCCTCGCCGACCGCCTCGGCGGCGGCCGGGTCGCAGCCGTCGGCGAACACCGCGAGCCGGGACAGCAGGGCGCGCTCGGGGTCGGTGAGCTGGTCCCAGCTCCAGTCGATGGCGGCGCGCAGGGTGCGCTGGCGGGCGGGCGCGTCCCGGCGGCCCCCGCCCAGCAGGGCGAACCGGTCGTCGAGGCGGGCGGCCAGCTCGACGGCCCCCAGGTGGCGCAGCCGGGTGGCGGCCAGCTCCAGCGCCAGGGGGATGCCGTCCAGGCGGCGGCAGATCGCGGCCACGGCGGCGACGGTGTCCGCGTCGGTGCCGGGCCGGGCGCCCGCGGCGTCGGCGCGGGCCAGGAACAGGCGGGCCGCCGGGGAGGCGGCCAGCGCGGCCGGGGTGTCGTCGGCCGGGGTGCCCAGGGGCGCCAGCGGGTACAGGTACTCGCCCGCCACGGCCAGGGGCACCTGGGAGGTCGCCAGGATCCGCAGGTCGGGCAGGGCCGCCAGCAGGACGGAGGCCAGGTCGGCGACCTCGTCCACGACGTGCTCGCAGTTGTCCACGACCAGCAGGGCGCGGCGGCCGCGCAGCCGCGCGGCGATCCGGCCGGTGAGGTCGCCCTCCCCGTCGCGCACGCCCAGGGCGGTGGCCAGCGCGGTGCACGGGTCCCGGTCCAGGGCGGCCAGGTCCAGCGGCAGGGCCGGGTCGGCGGCGGCGCCGCGGGCCGCCGCCAGGGCCAGGCTGGTCTTGCCCACCCCGCCGGGCCCGGTGACGGTGACCAGGCGGTGGCGTTCCAGCAGGCCGCGCACGGCCGCGACCTCGGTGTCGCGCCCGACCAGCTCGGCCGCGGGGGCGGGCAGGTTCCCGGCGGGCGGCGCGGGCTCCCGCTTCAGCCCCGGGTCCTGGAGCAGGACCGCCCGGTGCAGGGCGGTCAGCTCCGGCCCGGGGTCCGCCCCCAGGTCGTCGGCCAGGCGGGTGCGCAGCTCCTCGAAGCGGGTGAGCGCCTCGCCCTGGCGCCCGGCGGCGTACAGGGCGCGCAGGAGGGCGGCGTGCAGCCGCTCCCGGTAGGGGTGCTCGCGGGCCGGGCCCGCCAGGTCGTCGGCCAGCCCGGCGTGCTCGCCCAGCTCCAGGCGGGCCTCGGCGAGGTCCTCCAGCGCCGTCAGCCGCCGCTCCTCCAGGCGGGCGGCGTCCTCCCGGACCCCGTCCAGTTCGGCGAACCCGGCGGCGGCCGGCCCCCGCCACAGGTCCAGGGCACGGGAGAGCAGGTCGGCGCGCTCGCGCGGGGCGGCCCCGCGGGCCCGGTCCAGCAGGTCCTCGAACCGGTCCAGGTCCAGGTCGGCGCCCTCCAGCAGGTAGCCGGGCGGCCGGTGGCGCACCAGGGCCCGTCCGCCGGGTTCGCCGCGCTCCAGGGCCCCGCGCAGCTGGGAGACGCGGGCCTGGAGCACCGCCGCGGGCCGGGCCGGCGGGCGCTCGCCCCACAGGTCGGCGACCAGCCGGTCGGCGGACACCACCCGCCCCCGGGCCAGCGCCAGGAGCACCAGCAGGGCGCGGACCCGGGTGTCGGGGACCGCGACGGGGCTCCCGTCCCCCGCCCGGACCTCCAGCGGACCCAACACCCCCACGCGCATGCGTCAACCGTAGCGTTCCCGTAGGGCACCCGTGGCGGCCGCGGGCACCGTGGTCCCATCGAGGGCGGCGACCGGCCGCCCCACGAGCGAACGGGGACGACATGGGCGTCTACGAGGGCCGCCGGGCCGTGGTCATCGGCGGTACGCACGGCATGGGTCTGGGCGTGGTCGAGGAGCTGCTGGCCGGCGGGGCCCGGGTGCTGCTCACCGGCAACAACGAGAAGAACCTGGAGGAGGTGCGCGGCAGGTTCGGCCCGGCCGTGCACGCGGTGCGGGCGAACGCCGCCGACCTCGCCGACACCGACGCCCTGGCCGAGAGCGTGCGCGAACACCTGGGGGGCATCGACTTCCTGCACGTCAACGTCGGTGTCTCCGGGCTCGGCCCGGTGGCCGAGACCACCGAGGAGTCCTACGACTGGATGTTCTCGATCAACGCCAAGGGCCCGTTCTTCACCGTGCAGCGGCTGCTGCCGCTGCTGGCCGACGGCGGGTCGATCGTGTTCACGACCTCGGTGACCAACCTGACGGGCACCGCGGGCATGGGCGTGTACAGCGGGACCAAGGCCGCGGTGAGGGCGTTCTCCCGGGTGCTCGCCTCGGAGCTGCTGCCGCGCGGGATCCGGGTGAACACGGTCGCGCCGGGCTTCATCCACACCCCCTCGGGAGGGTTCACCAACGCCACCGAGGCCGAGAAGGCGGAGATGGGGCGGATCGGCGACGAGGCCACCCCGATGAAGCGGCACGGCACGATCGCCGAGGTGGCGCGGGCCGTGCTGTTCCTCGGCTTCGAGGCGACCTTCACCACCGGCGTGGAGCTGCCGGTGGACGGCGGTCTGGGGCAGAGCCTGCACTGACCGGGTGGCGGTGGCCGGATACGGCCACCGCCGCCCCGGCATCCCCCTGGTGGCTCCCCGGCCCCGGGGTGCCGGGGTGAGGCTCACTCCAGGAGGAGTTCGCCCACGGTCTCGCCCTCCACTACCCGGCCCGTCTTACGGAAGCCCAGCCGGAGGTAGAACTCCTCGGGCGAGCCCTCCCCCGGGACCCAGGAGACGGTGACCCGCTTCTGCCCGCGGCGGCGGGCCTCGTCCAGGACGGCCTGCACGGCGAAGCGGCCGTGGCCCCTGCCCTGCTCGTCCTCGGCGACGTTGAGCCGCCAGATGCCGCAGCGGTGGTCGGGGTCCTCCTCGTCGGGGTCGAAATTGGCCATGACGAAGGCGACGGGCCGGTCCCCGTCCAGGATCAGCCGGGGCCAGGCGGTCGTGCGGGAGGCGTAGGCCTCGGCGAGGGAGAGGACCACGGGGGCGACGAAGGCGTCCTGGTCCGCGCGGACGCGGATCCCGGTCGCGGCGCGGACGTTGTCGGGGGTGATCTCCACTGCGCGGAGAGAGGGGGTGCTCATGGGCGACCACTCTAGGGCGTGTTCGGCGGATCATTCCGGGGCGCGGCCGCGAGGCTTCCTCTCGCCGCGCCGCCCGTGCTCGGACGGCCGGCCCCGGTCCGGCCCCACCGGGCGCCGCACGAATGCACCCGCTGAACACCCCGGGCCCGCCCCCGGCCCCCACGGCACGGGCCCTCCTCCCGTGCGGGAGAATACGGGCATGCGTGTGGGGGTGCTGGGACCGGTCCGCGCGGACGGGCTGGCCGTGGGCGGGGCACGGGCACGGGCCCTGCTGGCCCGGCTCGCCCTGGAGGCGGGGCGGCCGCTGACCCACGGCGCCCTCATCGGCGCCCTGTGGACCGCGGCGCCCGAGCACCCCGAGGCGGCCCTGCACTCGTCGGTGTCCCGGCTGCGCCGGGCCCTGCCCGACCCCTCGGTCCTGCGCTCGGTCCCCGCCGGGTACCTGCTGGACGTGCCGGACGACGCCGTGGACGCCCTGCTCTTCGAGCGCCTGGTCCGCGAGGGCCGGGAGGAGCTGCGCCGGGGGCGGCCCGCCGCCGCGGCCGGGACGCTGGACCGCGCCCTGGGCCTGTGGCGCGGGGAGCCCCTGGCCGACGCGGGCGATCCGCCCTACGCGGCCGCCGTCGTGCAGCGGTGGACGGGGCTGCGGCTGGACGCCCGCGAGGACCGGGCCGGGGCGGCGCTGGCGCTGCCCGGCGCGGACCCGGCCGCGCTCGCCGCCGAGCTGGAGGAGCTGGCCGCGGCCCGCCCCCTGCGGGAGGGGCCCCTGGCGCTGCTCATCGAGGTGCTCGCCGACGACGGGCGGACCCCCGAGGCCCTGGCCGCCTACGAGGCGCACCGGGCCCGGCTGGCGGAGGAGCTGGGCGTGGACCCCGGCCCCCGCGTCCGGCGGGCCCACCTGAGGGCGCTGCGCGGCGAACCCGCACGGAGCGTCCCAGGAGAGCCGCCCGCACCGCTGACCTCGTTCGTCGGGCGGGAGGCGGACCTGGCCCGGCTGCGGGAACGCCTGGCCGGGCACCGGCTCGTCACCCTCACCGGGCCCGGCGGGGTCGGCAAGTCGCGGCTCGCGGCCGAGGCCGCCCGGACCGCCTCGGGGGTGCGGGTGCGGACCGTGTCCCTGACCCCGGTGGCCGCCGGGCAGGACGTCCCCCACGCCGCCGCCCGCGCCCTGGGGCTGCGCCCGTCCCGCTCCCCCGTCGAGACCCTGGCCGACGCGCTGGGCACGACCGAGACCCTGCTGGTGCTGGACGGGTGCGAGCACGTGGTCGACGCGGCCGCCCGGCTGGCCGCCGACCTGGCCGCCCGCTGCCCGGGGCTGCGCATCCTGGCCACCGGCCGCGAGCCGCTCGGGGTGGCCGGGGAGGCCCGCCTCCCGGTGCCGCCGCTGGCGCCCGAGGCGGCCGGCCGGCTGTTCACCGACCGGGCGCGGGCCGCCGACCCGGACTTCTCCCCCACGGAGGAGGCCGCCGCCGTGTGGCGGGCGCTGGACGGGCTGCCGCTGGCCATCGAGCTGGCCGCCGCCCGGCTGGGGTCGATGCCCCTGGCGGACCTGGCCGCCCAGATGACCGACCGGCTGGCCGTGCTGACCGGGGGCGACCGCACCGCGCCGCCGCACCAGCGGACCCTGCGCGGGGTCATCGCCTGGAGCTGGGACCTGCTCGCCCCGGCCGAGCGGGAGGCCGCCGAGCTCCTGTCGGTGTTCGCCGCCCCCTTCACCGCGGGCGCGGCCGCCCGGCTGGGCGTGCCCGCGCCGGCGCTGTACGCCCTGGTGGACCGCTCCCTGCTGGACTCCGCCGGGGGCCGGTACCGCATGCTGGACACCGTGCGGGAGTTCGGCCGGGAGCGGCTGGCCGCCGCCGGGCGGCTGGAGGGCGCGCGGGCCGCGCACGCCGCCGCCCTGCTGGCGGTGGCCGAGGACCTCGGGGCGGGGCTGCGCGGTCCGGGGCAGCGCGAGGGCGCTGCGGCGCTGGCCGCCGACCTGGACGACCTGGTGGCCGCGCTGGCCTGGGCGTACGAAAGCGGTGACACCGGCACGGCCGAGCGGCTGGGGTCGGTGCTCGGCCTGTTCTGGCTCGTCCGGGACGAGCACGCCGCGGCCGCCCGGCTGCTGCGGCCCACCGGGCCGCGCACCTGCGCCCTGTACCTGCTGAACGTGCTGTTCGCCGGGGAGTCGGCCGCCGGGGCGGCCTCCGCTCCGGGGGCCGGCTCCCCCGAGGGGGCGGTCGCGACCGCCCTGCTCGCCCTGGCCGACGGCTCGGTCGCCGACGCCGGAGCGGCGCTGGCCCCGCACCTGGACGCGCCCGACCCGTGGGAGCGGGGCCTGGTGCGGCAGGTGTCGTCCTTTCTCCAGGGGGCCGCCGGGAACGCCGCCGGAGTGCGCGCGGACCTCGAACGGGCGCTGGCCGGGTTCGCCGAGGCGGGCGACCCCTGGTGGACGGCCACGGCCTCGCTGTCCCTGGCCGCGGCCTGCTCGGCCGCCGGTGCTCTGGAGGAGGCGCGCGGGCACCTGGCGCGGGCCCGCGGGCTCGGGGTCGGGGAACAGGTGTGGCGGGCGATGATGGCCGTGGACGCCGGGGACCCCGAGACCGCCCGCGCCGAGCTCCGGGAGGCGGCCGCCGGGGGCGGGTCCGCCCGGCGGGCGGCGCGCGCCCGCGTGTGCCTGGCGGACCTGGAGCGCCACGACGGAGACCTCGCGGCCGCCGGGGAGCTGCTGGACTCCTGTTCCCACCTGGCGCGGGACTCCCGGGCGCCGGACCGCATCCTGTACGCGACCGCCGCCGGGTTCCTGGAGGTGGCGCGCGGTGCGGCCGACGCCGCGGCGCCCCGGCTGGCCGAGGCGTTCGACCTGGTCGTGTCCATGGCGGATCCGCCGATGCTCGCCCACGTGGGCGTGGGTGTGGCCGACCTGCTGCTCCTGGCCGGCGCACCGGAGCGGGCGGCCCGGGTGCTGGGGGCCGCCCGGGTGGTCCGCGGCGGGCCGGGCGACGGGCACCCCGACGTCGTCAGGGTCACCCGCGCCCTGGCCGGTCACCTCCCGCGGATCGAGGCCGGGGCCGCGCTGGCCCCGGAGGCGGCGCTCGCCCTGCTGCGCCGCGAGCGGGCCGCGCTCACGCCCGGGCCGCCGCCTTCTCCTCCTTCTCGATGAACGCGTCACGGCACCCGGCGCAGCAGAACCCGTGCAGGACGCCGTCCCGCTCCAGGGTGACCGCGCTCTCGTCGAGCACCACGTAGACCCCGCACACGGGGTCGAGCAGGGCCCGGCCCTGCTCGTAGTCCTCCCGGCGGGGCTCGTTCATCAGGTCGACGATGGCCGCCGAGTCCACGGCCCTGCCCAGGACGCCCAGGGAGCCCTCGGCCACGCCCACCACCTGGACCTGTACCACCGGCTCCCGGTAGGGGCGGCGCGGGTCGTCCTCGACCTCGGCCACGGCCTCGGTCACGTACTCGACCACGGCCCCGGCCACCGCCTTGCGCCACGGCCCGGGGACGTGGGCCCGGACGACGTACCGGGGCGCCCCGTCCGCTGCGACGCCCTGGTCGACCACCCAGACCTCGGGCTCGTGCACCACCACCTGGAGCAGGGAGCCGACGGCCTGCCTGAGCCCGTCCTGCATGTCCTCTCCCCGGGCCAGCCGGGTGACGTCGCCCAGGGCCTCGGCCAGCCGGCGGCGCCGGTCCCCGTCCAGGGTGCCGCGGGGCACGAACAGTTCGATGAAGATCATCGGTGGATCACCTCCACCGCGCACTCTTCCGCGGCGGCCTGCCGTCCTCCTGCCGAACGCCTGCCGCCTCCGGGGGCGCCCCTCAGCGAGCGGTCCCGCCGCCCCCGGCCTGTTCCCTCCTCAGCCAGGCCAGGGCCTGTTCGCTGCCGGTCTCCAGGTCGCCGGGCAGGTCGTCGAGGAAGGTCCGGTCGCCGTGCCGGGCCAGTTCGGCGAGCACGGCCTGCGGGTCGCCCTCCTCGATGACCCGCAGCAGGCGGTGGTGGCGCAGCACGTTGCTGGCGGCGGTCTCGTTGCGGTGCGCCCGCGCGTGCCTGTTGAGCACCATGCACAGCTGCATCTGCAACTGGATCGACCGGTAGGCCTCCTCCAGGCGCCGGTGGCCCGACAGGCCGACGACGGCGGTGTGGAACTCGAACTTGGACTCCGAGAGCTCGGCCTCGTCCAGGGCGTCGGCCGCGGCCTCCATGCGGCGCAGCGCCGCGCGGCAGCGCTCCAGCCGTCCGGGGTCGGTGACGGGCACCCCCAGTTCGACGGCCATGTGCTCCAGCCGCTGGCGCAGGGTCATGATCTCGTAGACGTCGTGCAGGGTCAGGGGGGTGACCACCGCGCCGCGGTGCGGGGACTGGCGGATCAGCCCCTCGTGCTCCAGGCGGCGCAGGGCCTCGCGCAGGGGCGGCCGGCTGATGCCCAGCTGCTGCGTGAGCCGGTTCTCCACGACCCGGTCGCCGGGCAGCAGTTCCCCGGCCAGGATCATCCGCCGGATGGAGCGGGCGGCCAGGTCCACCATGCTCGGCGGCTTGACGATGCGCTGGTCGCCGGTTCCGGCGCCGGTGCCGGTGCCGGTGCCGGTGCCGGTCGCGGTGGACCGGTCCATGGTCCCTCCCTCGTCTCGATCGCGCGGGGCTCCGGTCGGGGCCCCGCCGTCCGGTGTCACCGCCGCCCGGTGCCGCCGCCGTCCGGGTCCCGGGGCGCCAGCGCCGCCGCGACCAGTTCGACGGGGTGCCAGGCCCGCCGTTCGGTCCCGTGCCCGATCTGCTGCCGGCAGGAGACGCCGGTGGCCGCGACCACGGTGTCCTCCCCCTCCGCCTCGATCGCGGGGAAGAGCCGGTCGGACCCGACCTTCATCGACATCTCGTAGTGCTCGGCCTCGAACCCGAACGACCCGGCCATCCCGCAGCACCCGGCGTCGAGTTCGACCACCTCGGCGCCGGGGATGCGGCGCAGCAGCTCCACCGTGGCGCCCGTGCCCACCTCCGCCTTCTGGTGGCAGTGCCCGTGGAAGAGGATACGCCGACCGGCGGGCCAGGAGTCGGCGGACAGGGCGATCCGGCCCGCGTCCAGGGCCTCGGTGAGCAGTTCCTCCACCTGGCGCACCCGCCCGGCGACGTCGGCCACCCGGGGGTCGCCCGGCAGCATCGACGCGGCCTCGTCCTTGAGGGTGAGCACGCACGAGGGCTCGCAGCCCACGATGGGCGTGCCCGCCGCCGCGCCCTCGCTGAGGAGCCCGACGAGGCCGCCGACCTTGGCCTTGGCGTCGTCGACCAGGCCCTTGGAGAGGCTGGAGCGCCCGCAGCAGCCCCGGCTCTCCAGGCGGACCCGCCACCCGGCGTGCTCCAGGAGCTCGACGGCGGCCCGCCCGATCCCCGGTTCGGTATAGGTGGCGAAGGAGTCCGCCAGGAACGTCAGCTCCCCCATGGGCGCCGGGCCCGCCGGGGCGCTCCGGCGCCGGAACCAGCGCACCAGGTTCCGGCGCTCGAAGGCCGGCAGGGGCCGCCGGGCGGTGATGCCGGTGGCCCGCTCCATGAGGCGGCGCAGCACCGGCCACCGGTTCGGCAGGCCGCTGAGCGGGGCGGTGGCCGACCCCAGCCGGTACAGGGTGCGGACCGAGCCGAAGATGCGCGTGCGCAGCGGGACGCCGTGCACGTCGTGGTAGTGGGACTGGGTCTCGCTCTTGAGCTTGGCCATGTCCACGCCGAGCGGGCACTCGCTCTTGCACGCCTTGCACATCAGGCACAGGTCCAGGACCTCGTGCAGGCGCTCGCCGCCCAGCGCGGCGGCCGGGTCGGGTTCGGACAGGGCCTTGACCAGGGCGTTGGCCCGCCCCCGGGTGGCGTGCTCCTCGTCGCGGGTGGCGATGTAGGAGGGGCACATGGCCCCGGTGGAGGTCTTGCGGCACAGGCCGATGTTCATGCACCGGTCGGCGGCCCCGCGCATGCCGCCCACGACCTCGAAGGACAGCCGGGTCCGCAGGGGCGGCGCCGGCGGCAGGGCGGCGTCGCGCAGGTGGTCGGTCATCGGGGGCGCGTTGACGATCTTGCCGGGGTTGAGCAGGTCGTCCGGGTCGAAGATCCGCTTGACGTCCTGCATCGCCGCGTACAGGTCGGGCCCGAAGATCTTCCGGTTGAACTCGCTGCGGGCCAGGCCGTCGCCGTGTTCGCTGGAGTTCACGCCGCCGTACTCGGTGACCAGGTCGCGGACCTCCTCGGCGACGGCGCGCATCCGCTCGGCCTCGCCGGGGACGGCCAGGTCCACGAAGGGCCGGATGTGCAGGCAGCCCACGGAGCAGTGGCCGTAGAACCCCGCCTCCATCCCGTGCCGGTCCAGGATCTCCTTGAACCGGGTGGTGTACTCGACCAGGTGCACGGGGTCGACGGCGGTGTCCTCCACGAAGGCCAGCGGGCGCCGGGTCCCGCTGCCCGCCGCCATGAGCAGGCCCAGGCTGGACTTGCGCACCTTGAGCAGGGCGGACTGCTGGGCCGGGGTGACCGCCTCCAGGGTGTGGTAGCCGTGGCCGTTCGCCTTCCACGCCTTGGCGAGCCGGCGCAGCCGGTCGACCAGTTCGGCCTCGTCGTCGCCGGTGAAGGAGACGAACAGCAGGGCGTCGGGGTCGCCCCGCAGGATGCTCCCCAGCGGGGCGTACTCGATGCGCTGCCGGGACAGGTCCAGGATGGTGCGGTCCATCAGCTCCACCGCGGCGGGCTCCAGCTCCAGGGCGTCCCCTGTGGCGGCGATCGCGTCGGGCACGCTCGTGAAGTGGCCGACGGCGATGACGGTCCGCGCCGGTCTGGGGACGAGGTCCACCAGCGCCTCGGTGACCAGCGCCAGGGTGCCCTCGGAGCCGACGACGAACCGGGCGAGGTCGAAGTCGGGGTCCCGGGCGAGCCGGTCCAGCCGGTACCCGCAGGCGCGCCGCCAGAAGTCGGGGAAGCCGGTGGCGATGGCGTCGGCGTTCTCCGCCAGGACGCGGGCCAGCCCGCGGTGGATGTCGCCCTCCAGGCCGGGGCGGGCGGCCAGGGCGGCGCGGCGCTCCGCCGTGAGCGGCCCCAGGGTGGTGCGGGAGGCGTCGGCCAGGACCACGTCCAGGGTGCGCACGTGGTCGATGGTCATGCCGTAGCGCAGGGAGCCGCTGCCCGCGGAGTTGTTGCCGATCATCCCGCCGACGGTGGCGCGGTTGCTGGTGGAGGTGTCGGGGCCGAACATCAGGCGGTGCGGGGCGGCCGCCGCGTTCAGCTCGTCCTGGACGACGCCGGGCTGGACGCGGGCCCGGCGCGCCTCGGGGTCGAGGTCGAGGACGGCGCGCATGTGCCGGGACATGTCGACCACCAGACCGGCGCCCACGGTCTGGCCGGCCAGGCTCGTGCCCGCGCCGCGGGGGGTGAGGGTGACGCCCAGGCGGCCGGCCACCGAGGCCACGGCGGCCACCTCGTCGGCGTCGCGCGGGAAGACGACCCCCAGCGGGGTGATGGTGTACATGCTGGCGTCGCGGGAGAACAGGTGGCGCGAGTAGTCGTCGAACCGCGCGTCGGTCACCCCCTCCCTGCGGAGCAGGTCCGCGGCCTCCCCCGCGAGCCCGTCGGCGGCGGTCGTGTCGGTGGTGCTGGTCATGTGGCCTCCATCGCTCCTGTGTCCGTTGCGGGGACGGGTCAGTGCTCGTCCAGCAGTTCCAGTGCCGCCGACAGGCCGTCGCCGGCGACCTTCACCCCGGCGTGGCCCAGCCCCATCTGCACCCCGGCCAGGGCCCCGGCGATGGTGAGGTCGTTGGTGTGGCCCAGGTGGCCGATGCGGAAGACCCGTCCGGCCAGGCGGCCCAGCCCGGCGCCCAGCGACATGTCGTAGCGGTCGAGGATCACCCTGCGGACGTGGTCGGCGTCGTGGTGTTCGGGCACGAGGACCCCGGTGAGCACGCCCGAGTACTCGCGCTCGTCCGCGCACAGCACCTCCAGGCCCCAGGCGCGGACGGCGGCGCGGACGGCCCGGCCGTAGCGGTCGTGCCGCGCGAAGACGGCGGGGAGCCCCTCCGCGTTCAGCAGGCGCAGCGCCTCGCGCAGGCCGTAGAGGAGGTTGGTGGCCGGGGTGTAGGGGGTGAAGCCCCGCCCGTTGGCCTCCAGCATCGGCGCCCAGTCCCAGTAGGACCGGGCCAGGCGCGCGGTGCGGGAGGCCTCCAGCGCCTTGGGGCCCACGGCGTTGAAGGCGAGCCCGGGGGGCAGCATGAGGCCCTTCTGCGAGCAGGAGACGGTGACGTCCACGCCCCACTCGTCGTGGCGGTAGTCGACCGAGCCGAGCGAGGAGATGGTGTCGACCAGCAGCAGGGCGGGGTGGCCGGCGGCGTCGATGGCCTCGCGGACCTCCCTGATGCGGCTGACCACGCCGGTGGAGGTCTCGTTGTGCACGGCGCACACGGCCCTGATCCCGTGCCCGGTGTCGGCGGCGAGGACCTCGGCGAGCCGGTCGGGGTCGGCCCCGCGCCGCCAGTCGCCGGGGATCACCTGGACGTCGAGGCCGATCTTGGCGGCCATCCCGCCCCACAGGGTGGAGAAGTGGCCGGTCTCGAAGACGACCACGCGGTCCCCCGGGGAGAGCGTGTTGACCAGGGCCGCCTCCCAGGCCCCGGTGCCCGAGGAGGGGTAGACGATGACGGGTTCGGCGGTGCCGAAGACCGGTCGCAGGTCGCGCAGGAGTTCGCCGAACAGCGCGCTGAAGTCGGGGCCCCGGTGGTCGATGGTCGGCGCGGACATGGCGCGCAGGACCTCGTCGGGGACGTTGCTGGGGCCGGGGATCTGGAGGAAGTGGCGTCCGGTGGTGTCATCCATGGCGATCCTCTCGGAGAGCATCCGCATTGTGGAAACTTGATTCCACTAAATGGATCCTAAAAGTTCACGCCGACCATCACAACCCCCTTGCGAGCCCCCCGTGGCGCCACTTTACTGTGACTCACATCTCAAGCAACAGTTGACGCAGTCAAAACCGGAAGACATACTTCTGCTAAGCAGAATCAATATTTCACATAGTGAAATATCACAGTGATGTCGGTGTCAGCCACGCGCCGGTCCCCCCGACCCCCGCGGCCGCCGCATCCGGCCCACCGGGCCATGTTCGACCGACTCTCCGCCGTCGAGCCTTCACAAGGGGGCCGCGCACGTGCCAGCAGAAGTCATCTCCATCCTCGTTCTCGTCCTGGTCTTCCTCCTCGCCACCGTCACCTCCGTCCACATGGGCGCCCTCGCCCTGTTCGCCGCCTTCGTCGTCGCCCTCACCGTCGCCGGGGAGGCCACGGACGACGTGTTCGGGGGCTTCCCCGGGGACCTGTTCGTCGTCCTGGTGGGCGTCACCTTCCTGTTCGCCATGGCCCGGAACAACGGCACCGTCGACTGGCTGGTCCAAGTGGCCGTCCGCGCCGTCGGCGGACGCGTCGCCCTCATCCCCTGGGTGATGTTCGGCGTCACCGCGGCCCTCACCGCGGCGGGCGCGGTGGTCCCCGCCGCCATCGCGATCGTCGCGCCGATCGGCCTGGGCTTCGCCCGGCGCCACCGGATCGACCCGGTGCTCATGGGCCTGCTGATCATCAACGGCGGCAGCGCGGGCGGGTTCTCGCCCATCAGCATCTTCGGCACCATCACCAACGGCGTCGTGGCGCGCAACGGCCTGGAGGGGTCGCCGCCGCTGCTCTTCGCGGCGTCGTTCGTCTTCAACCTGCTGCTCAGCGTGGCCGTCTTCTTCATGTTCGGCGGCCGCGAACTGCTGGGCCGCCGCGAGGGCGACGTCCCCGCCGCCGGGACGGCCCCCGCCCCCGCCCGGACCGGGGACGGGGGCGGAACCGGGGACGGTGGCGGCGGGGCCGCCCCGGCCTCCGGCGGCACGGCGGCCCGGACCGCCACCGCGACCAGGACCGACGCCGGCGGCGGGGGCACCGCCGTGGCGCAGGAGGCGCCGATCGCCCTGGACCGGGACCGGGGGCTGACCCTGCTCGGCATCGTCGCCCTGGGCGTGGGCGTGCTCGCCTTCGGCCTCGACGTCGGCCTGACCGCGATCAGCGTGGCGGTGGTGCTGAGCGTCTTCTCGCCCCGCAGCGCCAAGGGCGCCGTCGACCGGGTCGCCTGGTCCACCGTGCTGCTGATCTGCGGGATCGTCACCTACGTGAGCCTCATGGAGCGCATGGGGACGATCGACTTCCTGGGCGGCAGCGTCGCCGCCATCGGAGTCCCGCTGGTGGCGGCCCTGCTGATCTGCGTGATCGGCGGAGCCGTCTCCGCGTTCGCCTCCACCACCGGCATCCTCGGCGCCCTGATCCCGCTCGCCGTGCCGTTCCTCCTGGCGGGCGAGGTGGGGGCGGTCGGGATGATCGTCGCCCTGGCGATCTCCTCCTCGGTGGTCGACTCCTCGCCCTTCTCCACCAGCGGGGCGCTCGTGGTGGCCAACTCCGCCCCGGACCAGCGCGACCGCGTCTTCCGGCGGCTCATGCAGTGGGGCATGTCCATGATCCTGGTGGCGCCCCTGCTGACCTGGGGGGTCTTCGTGGTCCCCGGCTGGCTGTAGGACCGCTCCGCCGCGGGGGGGGGGGGGGGGGCCGCCCCCCCCCCGGGGGGGGTTTTAAACAAAAACGGCCCCCCCGGGTCGAATTGGTTGGGGGTTTGGGG
>NZ_JBHVLR010000019.1:0-151650 GCF_042797335.1 Nocardiopsis sp. NPDC057823
CGTTGTAGGCGAAGGCCCAGAAGAGGTTGCCCTTGATGGTGTTGAGGGTGCGGCGGGAGAGGCGGATGGCGTCGGCGGCGGCTCGCAGGTCGCCGCGCACGAGGGTGAGGTCGGATGCCTCGATGGCGACGTCGGTGCCGGTGCCCATGGCCAGGCCCAGGTCGGCGCGGGCCAGGGCGGCGGCGTCGTTGACGCCGTCGCCGACCATGGCCACGGTGCGTCCCTCGGCCTGGAGGCGTTCGACCACCGCGACCTTGTCCCGGGGCATGACCTCGGCGATGACCTCCTCGATGCCCACCTCGTCGGCCACCGTCCGGGCCACGGCCTCGTTGTCACCGGTCAACAGGATCGGGGTCAGACCCAGGGCGCGGAACTGCTCGACGGCCTGGGCGCTGGTGGGCTTGACGGTGTCGGAGACCACGAGAACACCCCGGGCGGCGCCGTCCCAGCCGACGGCGACGGCGGTGCGGCCCTGGTTCCGGGCCTCCTTCACCGCCTGGACGAGGTCCTCGCCCAGCGGCTGTGACCGCTCCCCGAGCAGCGCGGGACGGCCCACCAGGACGGTGCGGCCGTCGACGACGCCCTGCACGCCCAGGCCCTCGACGTTGGCGAAGTCCTCGGGGACCGGCAGGGTACCGCGGGCGGCGGCCGCGGTGGCGACGGCTTTGGCGATGGGGTGCTCGGAGGCGTTCTCCAGCGCCCCGGCCAGCCGCAGCACCTCGTCTCCGTCCTCGCCCTCGGCGGCGACGACCTCCACCAGCGCCATGGTGCCGGTGGTGACGGTGCCGGTCTTGTCCAACACGACCGTGTCGATGCCGCGGGTGGTCTCCAGGACCTCCGGGCCCTTGATGAGGATGCCCATCCGGGCGCCGCGTCCGGTGCCGACCATGAGGGCCATCGGCGTGGCCAGGCCCAGGGCGCAGGGGCAGGCGATGATGAGCACCGCGACCGCCGCGGTGAAGGCGGCGGTGGCGGGTTCTCCGACACCGATCCAGAAGCCGAGGGTGGCGACGGCGATCATGATGGCGACGGGGACGAAGACCCCCGAGACCCGGTCGGCGAGGCGCTGGACCTCGGCCTTGCCGTTCTGCGCGTCCTCGACCAGGCGGGCCATCTGCGCGAGCCGTGTGTCGGATCCGACACGGGAGGCGCGCACGACCAGGCGTCCGCCGGCGTTGACGGTGGCACCCACCACGGCGTCGCCGGGGCCGACCTCGACCGGCACGGACTCGCCGGTGAGCATGCTCATGTCGACGGCGGAGGTGCCCTCCTCCACGGTCCCGTCGGTGGCGACCTTCTCACCGGGCCGCACCACGAACCGGTCGCCCACCACGAGCCGGTCCACGGGCACGGCGACCTCGCGGTCACCGCGCAGGACGGCCGCCTCCTTGGCTCCCAGCTCCATGAGGGCGCGCAGGGCGGCGCCGGCCCGGCGCTTGGACCGGGCCTCGAAGTACTTGCCCAGGAGGATGAAGGAGGTGACCCCGGCGGCGACCTCCAGGTAGATGTTGGCGGAGCCGTCGGTGCGGGCGATGGTGAGCTCGAACGGGTGCGTCATGCCCGGCTCGCCCGCGGAGCCGAGGAACAGCGCGTACAGGGACCACAGGAACGCGGCGGAGACACCCAGCGAGACCAGGGTGTCCATGGTGGCGGTGCCGAGCCTGAGGTTCTTCCAGGCGGCGACGTGGAAGGGCAGCGCGCCCCACACGACGACCGGGGCGGCCAGCGCGAGCGAGGCCCACTGCCAGTAGGTGAACTGGAGCGCGGGGACCATCGCCATCGCGATGACCGGCACCGACAGCAGGAGGGAGACGGCGGCCCGGTCGCGCAGCGGCCGGGCCGGGTCGTCCGGCTCGGAGCCGGGCTCCGGCCCGGTCCGGGGAGGGCGGGGCACCTCGGCGGTGTACCCGGCCTTCTCGACCTGGGCGATCAGCTCCTCCACCGCCAGGGGCTCGCCGTCGAAGGAGACCCTGGCCTTCTCGGTGGCGAAGTTGACGGTGGCGGTGACGCCGTCCAGCCTGTTGAGGCGCTTCTCGACACGGTTGGCGCAGGCGGCACAGGTCATGCCGCCGATCGCCAGCTCGACCGGTGCGACCGGTGCGCTCATCCGTCCTGTCCCCCTCCTTCGGCGGGATACGGGTCCGGCCCGCGGGCCGGCTCCGGCCACGAGGCCGCGGGCGCCGCGCCCCGGCTCCGTGGCCGTCCGCGTCTCAGTCGCGCACCTCGTCGATGGCGGCGCGCACGGCGGCGTCGTCCACGGCGCCCTCGCCGGTGACGGTCACCTTCTTGGAGCCCAGGTCCACCTGGACGTCGGTGACGCCGGCGACCGTGCCGACCTCCTGGGTGATGGAGTTGACACAGTGGCCGCAGCTCATGCCGTCGACGGTGTAAACAGCGGTGGTCGTGGTGGCCATTTCGCCTCCTGTAGTGACGTGCGACTGTCCCAGCACGACCGACTATACCCCTAGGGGGTATGAATTCGTCAAGCGGAACCGCCCGCGATGAACGTGTCCCTCCGCACATTACCCCAGGGGGGTACCGGGTGGGCAAAGGAAGGGGGCCTCGGGCACGGCCCGGGCCCCCGTGCGAGCACCCCCGGGGGCTACTCCTGCTTCAGCTCCAGCCGGGCGATGATCCGTTCACTGGTGTGGTGGTCCGCCAGCGTGAAACCGGCCCGCCGGAACATCTCCACCGTTCCGGCGTACACCTCGGCGCTGGGCGCCCGGCCGCCGGCCGTGTCCACCGGGTAGGCCTCCAGCACCCGCGCCCCCTGCGCCCGGGCGTACTCGATCGCCCCGTCCAGCAGGCGGCCGCCCATCCCGCGGCGGCGGCGCCGCGGCGGCAGCCAGAAGCACACCAGGGACCACACCCCGGGCTCGCCCGGGTCGGCGGGGCGCAGCGTCCGGGACCGGGACAGCCGGATGTAGTCGCCGCGGGGCGCCACCGACACCCAGCCGCAGGGGCCCTCCTCGTCGTAGGCCAGCAGGCCCGGGATCCGGCCGTCGAGCGTGAGCCTGCGCAGCTCCTCCTTGTTGTCCGCACCCCGCCTGGACCGCTCGCACGTGGTGCTCTCCGTGTAGTCCTTGGCCCGCCTGCGGAAGAAGGTGCACCAGCAGTGCCCGTAGGCTCCGGTCGGCCCGAACAGGTTCTCCAGGTCGTCCCACCGCTCGGCGGTGGCGGGCTCGATGGAGACGATGGACATGGGGGGCTCCCTCTCGAACACAATGACCGCCACTGTGACCCAGAACACTAGCGGTCATTCGCCGTGACCGAAAGAACACGGATGCAATCACATGGACGGAAAATCACGAAAGCGCCCGCGCGTCCCCCTCATCCCGGTATCCCCTGCCGGGTGGGCGTTCCCGTTCACTGCACGAGGTCGGCGTACTCCTCGTTCTTGGCGATGTACGCCTGCGCGTAGGGGCAGACCGGCATGACCTTCAGCCCCTTGGCCCGCACGTCGTCCAGCGACCGGCGCATGAGCTCGGCCGCCACCCCGCGCCCCTGGTGGACGGGGTCCACCTCCACGTGGGGAAGCGCCAGCACCCCGTCCTCCAGGCGGTGGTAGGCCGAGAAGCCGACCACCTTCCCATCGACGCTGACCTCGTACCGCGAACGGTCCGGCACGTCGACGACCGTCAGGTCCATGGCTCTCCCTCGTCCGTGCGCGCCCGGTGCGCACACCTCACGAATGCCACTTTCCCACTCGGACCCCCCGCCCACACCCCGCCCCTCCTGCGGGCACGCCCCGGCGCCGGGCCCCGGACCCGCTCAGTCCCCGGTGCGCCCGCCCGCGTAGGGGTCGGTGATCCCCTGCGGGCACGCCAGCCCCGCGACGTCCCACCCGGCCAGGGTGGCCCCCGCCAGGTACGCGCTCTCCAGGAACTCGAGCACCGACCCGACCGGGTCCGCCTCCTTGCGCGCGTCCGCGTACCGGTACAGCGCCAGGTGCCCCGACCCGCTCTCCACCCACTCGGCGGCGGCCGGCCGCAGGCGCTGCTCCGTCAGCCCCTCCGGCTCCGGCGCGGTGTAGGAGTAGAAGCACGGCTCGGGGGTCTTGTCGTCGCCGAACCAGAAACCGGAGCTCACCACCTCCCGCGAGTACGCCTCGCGCACCAGGCCCCCGGCCTCCCGGGGCTGGCGCACCGGCTCCGGCGAGAACCGGGTGACCGCGATGTCGAAGGTGTGCCAGAAGTGGTGCACCGGGCTGGTCTTGCCGGAGAACCCGGAGGCGAACTCCTCCAGCACCAGGTTCACCCGGCTCAGCACCTGCCAGTACTTCAGCGCCTTGTCCGGGTCGTAGGCGGCGTGTTCGGTGTCCTGCGAGAACGGCCGCCCGTGGTCCGGCAGGTCGAACGGCGTGGCGTGGGGGATGCTCCCGTCGACCCCCAGCGAGTCCAGCGCCGACTGCAGCGCCAGGTAGAACGTCGCCACGCTCTGCCCCTGGAGCGGGAACGACGCCTCCTTCCCGTCCACCGTCGCGGCGACCAGCCGGTGCCGCACGAAGTCGAAGTCCACCGTGAAGACCGGGTTGCCGTCGGACAGCCCCATCGGCCGCGTCGTGACCCCGCTCCCCGTCAGGTGGAACGGCACGTTCCACCAGTGGTTGCGCCGCGGGCTGTGGTGCAGCCGCACCTTGCCGACGATCTGCTCGAACCGGTGGATGGTCTGCTTGGTGTCGTCCCACTCCTGGAGCGGGAACGCCGGAAAGATCTCCATGCTCGGCCTCCTCCTCGAAAGCCCGCGGGGCCGTGCTCCGGCCCCGCGGTCACCAGCCGCGGCGGCCGGCGCGCTCGGCCTGCCCGGCCCCGCCCGCGTGCACGTCCCGGGTGCGGTACAGCACGTACGGCCGGAAGAGGTATCCCACCGGCGCGCTGAACATGTGCACCAGGCGCGTGAACGGCAGCAGCGCGAACAGCGCCAGCCCCATCAGCGCGTGCACCCGGTACGGGAGCTCCGCCGCGGCCATGGCCGCGATGTCCGGGCTGAGGATCCAGATGGACCGGAACCACGGCGACACCGTCTCCCGGTAGTCCTGCGAGTGCCCGCCCGCGACCTCCACCCCGGCGAAGTACACCGTCATGCCCAGCCCGGTGAGGATCGCCAGCACCAGCACCAGGTACATGACCTTGTCGTTGGCGGTGGTGGCGCTGAACACCGGCCCGGTGGTGCGGCGGCGCCACACCAGCAGCGCCACCCCGGCGAGCGTGCACACCCCGGCGACCAGCCCCAGGGACAGCGCGGTCACGTGGTACAGGGTGTCGGAGACCCCCAGCGCACGCGTCCAGGACTCCGGGACGAGCAGGCCGACCACGTGGCCGACGATCACCACCAGCAGGCCGAAGTGGAACAGCGGGCTGCCGATGCGCAGCAGCCGCGACTCGTACAGCTCCGAGGACCGCGTGGTCCACCCGAACCGGTCGTAGCGGAACCGCCAGACCAGGCCGCCCACCACGATGACGAGCACGACGTAGGGGAGGATCCCCCACAGGAAGAGGTCGGCCCCGCCGTACCCGCTCACCGGGCCTCCCCGTCCCGGGCCGCGCGCGGGTGCGGCACCGGGCCGCGGCCCCCGTCCCCGCAACCGCCCGGCCCGGCGCCCGTGTCCACCACCGGCAGCGGGTTGCGCACCCCGTAGGGCTCCAGCCCGACGTCCTCGGCGGGCGGCCCCTGCGCGACCAGCCGGTCCGCCGCCTCCCGGTCGGCCGCGCGCTGCGGCGGCAGGGTCTGGAGGACCGCGTCCACCACACGCGCGTACGGCGTCCCGTACTCCTCCAGGGCCCGGGCCAGCAGGTCCAGCCCCGGCCGGAACCGCAGCAGCAGCTCCTCCCCCCGGGAGTCGGAGCCGCGGGCGGCGAACTCCAGCAGCACGGCCAGGTGGTCGGGCAGCTCGCCGGGGAGGACCTCCCAGCCCGCCTCCCGGTAGACCGCCTTGATCTCGGCCAGGGAGTGGCCGCGCCGCCGGGTGTCCCCGTCGGTGTAGTAGGTCATGTACAGCGACCTGCGCCGGCGCAGGTCGAAGACGTCGACGTAGTGGGCGCACAGCTCCAGCTCGGGTGTGGCGCAGGCGTGCTCGCAGAACTCGTGCAGGGCCTCGCGCACGGTCCCGCGGGGCAGTTCCGCGACCGCCAGGGCCACCAGCGGCAGCCGCTCGAAGAACGCCTGGTCGGGGTAGCCGAGCAGGATGGACGCCGCCTGGTGGGTGACCGCCCTGCGGTGCACCCGCCGTGCGGACCGGCCGGCTCCGAGCCAGCCCGTCCTCTCCCGCCCGGACGCCGGCGCGGTCCCCTCTGACCCGGTCCTGTCGGTGGTGGTGCTCATTGCAACCCCCTCACGCGGGGCGGCCGGAGCCGCCTCCGCCGTCGGTGTCGTGGTCGCCTGCACGGGGCGGGAAGAGCCCGTCGGGCCGGCCGTTCCCGTCCCAGTTGAGGAGGTTCACCCTCCCCCTCTTGGTGGTGTGCTCGTCGCTGGACTGCCGGTCCGACAGCGCGTGGAAGGTCTCGACCGAGGCCGCGTCGGGGCGCCCGGACGCCTCGCCGAACGGCACCCCGCCCATCCCGCCCATGCCGGGGCCGCCCTCGAAGTCGAGGCTGCACCCGATCTCGTCGATGACCCCCCGGTCGGCGTCGTCCACCCCGTAGGCCGTGGGGATGACGTAGCGCTCGTCGTACTTGGCCAGTGCCATCAGGCGGTACATGTCCTCGATGTCGCGGCCGCTCATGCCCACCGCCTCGGCGATGGACGCGTCGCGCTCCCGGCCGAGGTTGATCCGGCGCATGTACGAGCGCATGGCGGCCAGCCGGCGCAGCACCAGCCGCACCGGTTCCGGGTCGCCCGCCGTGAACAGCTCGGCCAGGTACTCCACGGGGATCCGCAGCGCGTCGATGGCGCCGAACAGGTTGCCGGCGTCCTCGCCGTCGTGCCCGGTCGAGGTGAGCGTGTCCACCACCGGCGACAGCGGCGGCACGTACCAGACCATCGGCATGGTGCGGTACTCCGGGTGCAGCGGCAGCGCCACCCCGAACCGCTTGGCCAGCGCGTACACCGGCGACCGGGACGCCGACTCCACCCACCGGTCCGGGATGCCGTCGCGGGCGGCGGCGGCGCGCACCGCCGGGTCGTCGGGGTCGAGGAACACGTCCAGCTGGGCCCGGTAGAGCTCCTTCTCGTCCTCCACGGCGGCGGCCTCCCCCACCCGGTCCGCGTCGTAGAGGACGACCCCCAGGTAGCGCAGCCGCCCCACACAGGTCTCGGAGCACACCGTCGGCATGCCCACCTCGACCCGGGGGTAGCAGAACGTGCACTTCTCGGCCTTGCCGGTCTTGTGGTTGAAGTAGATCTTCTTGTACGGGCAGCCGGTGACGCACATCCGCCAGCCCCGGCAGCGGTCCTGGTCCACCAGCACGATGCCGTCCTCGGCCCGCTTGTACAGGGCGCCGCTGGGGCAGGTGGCCACGCACGACGGGTTGAGGCAGTGCTCGCAGATGCGCGGCAGGTAGAACATGAAGGTCTCCTCGTAGGAGAACCTCACCCTGTCCCCGAGCTTCTTCACGATCGGGTCGTGCCGGGCCAGTTCCGGCCCGCCCGCCAGGTCGTCGTCCCAGTTGGCGCTCCAGGTGACCGGCATGGGGTCGCCGGTGAGCGCCGAACGCGGCGAGGCGACCGGGAAGTCATCGCCCAGCGGCGCGCTGAGGAGCGTGTCGTAGTCGTAGGTCCAGGGCTCGTAGTAGTCGTGGATGGAGGGCATCACCGGGTTGGCGAAGATCGTCGCCAGCCGTTTGAGCCGCCCTCCCGCCCGCGGCACCAGGCGCCCCCGGGGGGTGCGCACCCAGCCGCCCCGCCACTTCTCCTGGTCCTGGTAGGTGCGCGGGTACCCCTGGCCGGGCCGGGTCTCGACGTTGTTGAACCAGGCGTACTCCACACCGCTGCGGTTGGTCCACGCCTGCTTGCAGGTGACCGAGCAGGTGTGGCAGCCGATGCACTTGTCGAGGTTCATGACCATGGCGACCTGCGCCATGACGCGCCCGACGGGCCGCCGTCCCGCCCGCTCCCCGGCGCTCCCCTGCGCGGTGCTCACCGGTAACGCACCTCCGTCGTCCTTTTGCGCACGACGGTGACCTCGTCGCGCTGGTTGCCGGTCGGTCCGAGGTAGTTGAAGGCGTACGTGAACTGCGCGTACCCGCCGATGAGGTGGGTGGGCTTGACCAGCAGCCGGGTGAGCGAGTTGTGGATGCCGCCGCGGCGGCCCGTCGTCTCGGTCAGGGGCACGTCGATGGTCCGCTCCTGGGCGTGGTACATGTACACCGTCCCGGTGGGCATGCGGTGCGAGACCACCAGGCGGGCGGCGACCACGCCGTTGCGGTTGACCGCCTCGACCCAGTCGTTGTCGGCGGCGCCGATGGCCTCGGCGTCGGCCGTGCTCATCCAGATCGTGGGGCCGCCCCGGGACAGGGTCTGCATGAGCAGGTTGTCCTGGTACTCGGAGTGGATGGACCACTTGGAGTGCGGGGTCAGGTAGCGCACGACCACCTCGCGCCGGCCGGTAGGCCCGATCCGGGGCTCCCCGAACAGCCGGGAGATGTCCAGCGGCGGCCGGTACACCGGCAGCGCCTCGCCGAACTCGTGCATCCAGTCGTGGTCGAGGTAGAAGTGCTGGCGCCCGGTGAGGGTGTGCCAGGGCTTGTCGTGCTCCAGGTTGATCGTGAACGGCGAGTACCGGCGGTCGCTCGACTCCTTGCCGGACCACTCGGGGCTGGTGCCCACGGGCGTCGGACCGGTGCGGGCGTCGGCGAACACCACGCGCCGCTCGGCGGAGTGGGCGATGAGCTCGTCCATGTCGGTGCCGGTGCGCTCCGCGAGCCGCTCGAACCCCTGGGCGGCCAGCCGGCCGTTGCTGGTCCCCGACAGGGCGAGGATCATCTCGCACACCTTGACGTCGGTGTCCAGGGCGGGGCGGCCGTCCGCGACCCCGCCGTGCACCGTGCCGTTGCGCTCCCGCAGCCACTCCACCTCCTCGTCGGGGGTGAAGGACACGCCCTTGACCGGCAGCCCCTTGGTCTCGGCGAGCGGGCCCAGCGCCGCCATCTTCTGGGCGATCGCCGAGTAGTTGCGGCGCACCGCGACGATGCCGGGCATGGTGCGCCCCGGGACGGGGCGCACGCCCTCGGCCTTCCAGTCCGTCGGGACCCCGTGCGGCTGGGCGAGCTCCCCGGGTGTGTCGTGCTGGTGCGGGACCGCGACCAGGTCGGTGACCTCCCCCAGGTGCTCGGCGGCCAGGGTGCTGAACGCCTTGGCCAGCTCCTGGAAGATCGCGAAGTCGGTCCGGGCCTCCCAGGGCGGGTCGATCGCCGGGTTGAACGCGTGCACGTAGGGGTGCATGTCCGTGGTGGACAGGTCGTGCTTCTCGTACCAGGTCGCGGCCGGGAGCACGATGTCGGACAGCAGCGTGGTACTGGTCATCCGGAAGTCCATGGACAGCAGCAGGTCGAGCTTGCCCTCGGGGATCTCGTCGCGCCAGGTCACCTCGGCCGGCCGGTCGCCGGGGCCCGCGGGCTCGGCCCGGAGGTTGGAGTGGGTGCCCAGCAGGTGCCTGAGGAAGTACTCGTTGCCCTTGGCCGAGGAGCCGAACAGGTTGGACCGCCAGACGGTGAGGGTCCTGGGCCAGTTCGCCGGGTCGTCGGGGTCCTCCGCCGCGAACCGCAGCGTCCCCTCGGCCAGCTGGTCGGCCACGTACTCGGCGGGGTCCCTGCCCAGCTCGGCCGCCTCCTTGCCCAGGTGGACGGGGTTGCGGTTGAACGTGGGGAAGGACGGCATCCACCCCATCCGCGCCGAGGCCGCCACCAGGTCCGCGGTATGGCGGCCCCGCAGCCTCCCCGGTCCCAGCGGCGTGGTGAGGGCGTCGGCCCGGTAGGTGTCGTAGCGCCACTGGTCGGTGTGCGTGTACCAGTAGGAGGTCCCGGCCATGAACCGGGGCGGGCGCGACCAGTCCGTGCCGGAGGCGTAGGCCGCCCAGCCCGTGGCGGTACGGCACTTCTCCTGGCCGACGTAGTGCGCCCAGCCGCCGCCGTTGACCCCCTGGCAGCCGGTGAGCAGCAGCAGCGCCAGGAAGGCCCGATAGGCGTTCTCACCGTGGAACCACTGGTTGGTGCCCGCGCCCAGGATGATCATGGCGCGGCCCCCGCTCGCCTCGGCGGTGTCGGCGAACTCGCGGGCGATCCGCTCGGCCCGCTCGGCCGGGACCCCGGTCAGCTCGGCCTGCCAGGCGGGGGTGCAGGGCTGGGAGGCGTCGTCGTAGCCGGTGGGCCAGGTGCCGGGCAGGCCCGACCGCCCCACCCCGTACTGGGCCAGGACCAGGTCGAACACGGTGGTGACCAGGCGTCCGCCCACCCGGCGGACCGGCACGCCCCGGGTGAGGACGCCGGCCTCTCCGGTGGGGGTGTCGAACCGGGTCAGGGCGATCTCGACGGCCTCGGCGCCCTCCTCGTAGAAGGTCAGCTCCGGGACCCGCCCCTCCAGGCGCAGGTTCCACTTGCCGACGCCGTCCTCGCCCCACCGGTGCCCGAGGGTCCCGTTGGGCGCGTAGGGGGCGTCCTCCCCGCGCGGCCACACGACGGGCTTGAAGTCGGCGTTGGCGACGCCCTCGGCGCCCGGCAGGTCGGCCGCGGTGAGGAACTTGCCCGGTACCCGGCGCCCGTCCCTCTCCTCGACCTCCACCAGGAACGGCAGGTCGGTGTAGGTGCGCGCGTAGGAGTCGAACCGGTCGACGGTCGCGTCGACGAACCGCTCCCTGAGGATGACGTGGCCCATCGCCATGGCCAGCGCCCCGTCGGTGCCCGGGTGCGGGGCCAGCCACTCGTCGGCGAACTTGGTGGCGTCGCTGTAGTCCGGGGAGACCACCACGACCTTCTGGCCCCGGTAGCGGGCCTCCGCCATCCAGTGCGCGTCCGGCGTGCGGGTGACCGGCACGTTGGAGCCCCACAGCACCAGGTAGGCGGCGTCCCACCAGTCCCCCGACTCGGGGACGTCGGTCTGGTCGCCGAACACCTGCGGTGACGCCACCGGCAGGTCGGCGTACCAGTCGTAGAACGACAGCATGGAGCCGCCGACCAGGTTGACGAACCGGGCGCCCGCCCCGTGGGAGACCATCGACATCGCCGGGATGGGCGAGAAGCCCGCGATCCGGTCCGGGCCGTAGCGCTTGATCGTCAGCACGTGCGAGGCGGCCGCGATCTCCAGCGCCTCCGCCCAGGTGGTGCGCACCAGGCCGCCCTTGCCGCGGGCCCGCTGGTAGCGGCGGCGCTTGGCGGGGTCGGTGGTGATCTCCTCCCAGGCCGCGACCGGGTCGCCCAGCCGGCCCTTCGCCTCCCGGTACATCTCGGCCAGCACCCCCCGCACGTAGGGGTAGCGGACGCGGGTCGGCGAATAGGTGTACCAGGAGAAGGCGGCACCGCGCGGACAGCCCCGGGGCTCGTATTCGGGGCGGTCGGGACCCACCGACGGATAATCGGTCGCCTGGGTTTCCCAAGTGATGATCCCGTCTTTTACATAGACATCCCAAGAACAGGAACCCGTGCAGTTGACACCGTGCGTGGAACGCACGACGCGGTCGTGGCTCCAGCGGTCCCGGTAGAAGACGTCACCTTCACGGCCACCCTTTCTGACCTGGGCGCGGTTCCCGTCCAGGGACTCCGATCCGGTCAGGTAGGTACCGAGGCGGAGCAGCGAGTCGCTCGCTTTGCCATTTGCCGCCATGAAGATGACACCCCGTTCAACAGCGCACTTCCCGCACCCGCCACATTCCGTTAATGAATATGCCTGTTCGGCTCGGAAAGTCACGCTTCCCACACCGGTTCGGGCGACAATCGCGGCAGATCCATTCGAATCGCCGAGATCGGTGCCGAAAGACGGGGAGCCGCCATGCGAGCGGAAGTCGGGCGACGGGCGACGCGTTCCGGTACGGCGGGCGGCAACCTCGCCCTGGCCACTGCCGCGTTCGCGCTGACGTTCTGGGCGTGGAACCTCATCGCACCGCTGTCCAAGACCTACTCGGAGAACCTGGGGCTGTCCCCGACGCAGACGTCCCTCCTGGTGGCGTTCCCCGTCCTGGTGGGCTCGCTGGGGCGCATCCCCGTCGGGGCGCTCACCGACCGCTACGGCGGTCGGGTGATGTTCACGGCGGTCTGCCTCGTCAGCATCGTCCCGACGTTCCTGGTCGGCCTGTCCGGCGGGTCGTTCGGGATGCTGCTGCTGTGGGGCTTCTTCCTGGGGGTCGCGGGCACGTCGTTCGCGGTCGGCATCCCGTTCGTCAACGCCTGGTACGACGCGAACCGACGCGGGTTCGCCACCGGCGTGTTCGGCGCGGGCATGGGCGGCACGGCGCTGTCGGCGTTCCTCACCCCGCGCCTGGTCGAGGCGGTGGGGCTGTTCACCACCCACCTGCTGATGTGCGCGGCGCTCGCCGTGATGGGCGCGGTCATGTGGTTCTTCTGCCGCAACGCGCCCGGGTGGACCCCGCGCACCGGGCCCTCGCTGCCGCGCATGCGCGAGGCCATGCGGCTCAGGGCCACCTGGCAGGCGTCGCTGCTGTACGCGGTGGCCTTCGGCGGCTTCGTGGCCTTCTCCACCTACCTGCCGACGCTGCTGACGCTGTCCTACGACTACCTGCAGTCGGACGCGGGCATGCGCACCGCCGGGTTCGCCGTCGCGGCGGTGGCGGCGCGGCCGGCGGGCGGCATCCTCTCGGACCGCATCGGCGCGGTGAAGGTGTGCCTGATCTCGTTCTTCGGCACCGCGGCGTGCGCCGTCATCCTGGCCCTGCACCCGCCGGCGGAGTTCCCGGCCGGGGTGTCGTTCGTGCTCATCGCGATCACCCTGGGCCTGGGCACCGGCGGTGTGTTCGCGCTGGTGGCCAAGCTGGTGGAGCCGTCCCGGGTGGGCACCGTGACCGGCCTGGTCGGCGCGGCCGGCGGGCTGGGCGGGTACTTCCCGCCGCTGGTGATGGGCGTGATCTACCAGGCGACGGGCGCCTACACCATCGGCTTCGTGCTGCTGGCCCTGGTGGCGCTGGCGGTGGGCCTGTACACCTCGCGGGCGTTCAAGGAGGCGTCGGGCTGACGCGGGCTCAGGCGACGTCCCGGGCGCGCACCAGCACCGCCGCCCGGACGCCGACCCTGACCCGCTCCAGGGCGCGCACACCCTCGGGCAGGGGGACCCGGCGCGTGCGGGCCGTCACGACGATGACGGCCCCGGGGGGCAGGGCCCGGCCCAGCGAGGCGAGCAGGGCGCCCACCGGGTCCTCCCCTGGCGCCTCGCCCGCCCAGGCGGTCATCTCGCCGTAGGGGACGTCGGTGACGACCAGGTCGGCGGCCACCGGTCCGGGGTCGGAGAACACGTCGGCGACGGCCGCCTCGTGCGGCAGGTCGCCCCCGGCCCGGGCCAGTCCCCGCGCCAGTCCGCGGGCGTCCTCCGCCCGCTCGACGAAGGAGGGGCGGCCGAAGTCGCGGGCCGACCTGCGCAGCTCCTCCTCGCGCTCGGCCAGTCCCTCGGCGGTCAGCAGCCGCAGGTTGCGCCCGGCCAGCTCCACCGCGTCGGGGTCGACGTCGGTGGCGCGCACCGAGGCGATCCGCTCCCGGTGCAGCAGGCCCAGGACGGTGGCGAGGTAGCCGCTCCCGCAGCAGGGGTCCCACAGCCGTACGGCCGGGAGCCCGGTGTGCACCGCGGCCCGCTGGAAGAGCTCGTCGGCCAGGCGTACGGGGAACCCCGGGAACCCGGGGGCCGAGCGGAGCACGTGGCCGCTCGCGAGCGCCGAGTGGTCGGTGCGCTCGACCGCGTACCGGTACGTCATCGTGTTCCTCCCCGGACAACGGTGAAGGCCCGGCGTCCTGGGACACCGGGCCTTCGCGTGCGGTCCTGACGGGATTTGAACCCGCGGCCTCCACCTTGACAGGGTGGCGAGCACTCCTAACTGCTCCACAGGACCTCGTTGCAGGTACAACTCTAGCGTGACTTCGGAGTGGTTCGTACCGCCGTCCCCATAAAGTGACTCATGACGCCCCGAAAGCCCGTCCGAACCGAAGGAGCCGCACACGTGAGCGACGCAGTCCCCCTCCCGTCCGGTCCCGACAGCACCCGGGTCGACCGCTGGCTGTGGGCCGTCCGCCTCACCAAGACCCGCTCCGACGCGGCCCAGGCCTGCCGGGGCGGCCACGTGCGGGTCAACGACCGCCCGGCCAAGCCCGCCTCCACGGTGAAGGTCGGCGACGAGGTGCGGGTGCGGCTGCACGGCACCACACGGATCGTGGAGGTCGGGCACGTGCTGGAGAAGCGGGTGGCCGCGCCGATCGCGGTCCGCTGCTACGTGGACAACACCCCCGAGCTCCCGCCGCAGGCGACGATCCCGGTGATCCGCCGCGACCGGGGCGCGGGACGGCCCACCAAGAAGGACCGGCGCCTGCTGGACCGGCTGCGCAGCGACCTGCCGCCGCCCCCGACCCCCTGAGGCCCCCGGGGCCGACGGCCGCGACGCCTTCGCCCCGGACGGGCGCCGACGCCGTCCGCGGACGGGCCGCCGCGTGGGGCGGGCCGCGGCCGCGGAGGCTGTCCGCTAGAGGGGGTGGGCGGCGAGGAAGTCGAGGACCTCGCGGGTGGCCTTGGGCCCGCCCTCGTGCAGGTAGCCGTGGCGCAGCCCGGGCAGCACCAGCAGGCGCGCGTCCGGGACGCGTTCGGCCAGCAGGACCGCGTTGCCGACCGGGGTGAGCTCGTCGTCCTCGCCGTGGACGACCAGCGTCGGCGCCTGGACGTCCGGCAGCAGGTCCCAGCCGTCGTGCTCGGAGCTCGCCCCGAAGTGCAGGCGCTGGGCGCGCAGCGGGCCGCGCGGCAGGATGCGGGCGACGGTGTCCGGGTGCGCGTCCGCCCACTGCGGGGTGTAGAACAGCGGGCCGATCTTCCGCGCGCCCGCGGCGGTGCTCGCCTGGCGCAGGGCCAGGGTGGACTCGCGGGGCCGCTCCACCTCGTTCGGGCCGCCCGGGGCGGTGGCGCCCAGGACCAGGGCCCCCACGCGCTCGGGGTGGGCGGCCGCCATCCGCTGAGCGACCTTGCCGCCCATCGAGAACCCGTAGACGTGGGCGCGCCCGATGTCGAGCGCGTCCAGCACCTCCAGCGCGTCCCGGACGAACAGGTCCAGGGAGTACGGGGAGTCGAGCGGGGCGTCGCTGCCGCCGGTGCCCCGGAAGTCCGTCCGGACCACCCGGTGCCGTTCGGCCAGGGCGGCGTGCGGCCCGTCCCACATCTCGTGGTCGAGGGCCTGGCCGTTGAAGAGCAGGAGGGGGTCGCCCTCGCCGAGGACGTCGTACCAGATGCGGGTTCCGTCGGAAACGGTCACGTGGCTCACGGAACCGGACACTACTCGAAGAAACGCCCACCGGCCGTGGCCCCGGTCACCTCCGTCACCTCGGCGTCTTCACGCCGTGGGCCCGGCGGTACTCCTCGGCGACGCTCGGTGCGAGGTCGTCGGTGATCATCCGCAGCAGCCCCCGGTCGGGGACGGGGTCCAGGGCCGCGGCGGCGGTGCGCCGCAGGTCGGCGGTCCAGCGCGGGTGGTACCGGGCGACGATCTCCGCCGAGCGTTCCAGGTCGCTGGTCCAGCCGCCCCAGTACGGCATGACCAGGGTGAACGCGCTGCGGATGGTCTTGCGGGCGGCCCGGCGCACCACGGCGCGCGGGTCCTCCCCGCCGTCGGCGGCCGCCCGCCAGCGTTCGGGGAACAGGTGCAGGTCGCCGTTGGTCTCCCGGGCCAGCAGGGAGGTGGGGCGGTAGGCGGGGAGCTCGTCGGCGAGGTCGGCCCCCAGCATCGGGGTGCACAGGCAGGCGACGAAGAATCCGTTGTCGTCGGGGTCGGCGCGGACCGCCGCCGCGTCCTCCAGCAGGATGCCCGCCCCGTCGATCTGCTCGAAGGCGGCGTCCAGTTCCGCCTCGATCCTCCGGGCCGCCTCCCGGTCGGCGCCGGTGGGCGGCTCGTGGAACACCAGCATCAGGTCCAGGTCGGAGCGGCCCGGCCGGGCCGTCCCGCGGGGGATGCTGCCGTACAGGTAGACGCCGTGCAGGGCGTCCCCGTAGGCCGCGGTGATCCGCTCCCGGGCGGCCTCGACCACCGGGGCGAACACCGGGGCCACACGGTCCATGGCGCCCTCGCGCGCGATCGTCCCGTCGGGGTTCAGCCCCTTGTCCGCACCGTTCTCGTCCATGGCGCCCAGCCTGCCGGAACGGCCGCCGCGCCCGCAACGCGATTCCCGGCCGGGCGGCGCGGGCGTCAGGAGGCGTCCGCCCCGGCGGGGAGCGGGGGCTCGTCGGCGAGGTAGGGAGGGGCCGGCTCGTACTGGATCAGCCGGCTCACGGTGCGCGCGTGGTCGCGCCCGTACAGCCGCCCCACCAGCCACAGGGACATGTCGATCCCGGCGGACACGCCCTGGCTGGTCACCAGGTCCCCGTCGACGACGTACCGGGCGTCGCGGACCACGGTCACGTCGCCGAGGGCCTCCAGCCCGTCCTCCCAGGCACGGTGCGTGGCCACGCGCCGCCCGCGCGCGGGGCCCGCCGCGTGCAGGAGGTAGGCGCCCGTGCACACCGAGGCGGTCCAGTCCGCCGCGGCCGAGGCCGCGGCCACCCAGCCGGTCACGGCGGGGTTCGCCGACGCCGTCGTGCGCGCCCCGGCGCCGCCCGGCACGACCAGCACGTCCAGCGGGGGGTGGTCGCCGAAGGCGTGGTCCGGCAGGACGCGCAGGCCCTTGGCGCACCGGACCGCGTCGCCGGTCTCCGCGATGAGCAGGACGCGGTCGCCGCGGTCCCGCACCAGGGCCGAGGTGGCCAGCACCTCCCAGGGGCCGGCGAAGTCGAGTTCCTCGACCCCGTCGAAGACCAGGATGCCGTAGGTGGTCATGCGCGCTCCCTCGTTGTCCGGAACCTGCCGCGGCGGTCGGCCGACCCCCGGCGGCGGGGGCGGCGCGTCCCGTGCTCCGAGCCTTCCGCCGCGCGCCCGGGGGCGTCAATGACGGGTACCCCACGATTCAGGCCACCGGCGGTGCCGACCTGCACGGAGGCCGGGCGGCGCCGAGGCCGGGCGGCACGGCCGCGGGAGGGCGCTGGAGGGCGCGGCTCCCGGGTCAGCCGGGCGGCGCGGTCCCCGGGTCCGTCCGCCGCGCCGTGCCCCCGGGGCGGCGCAGGCCGACCTGGGCGTCGCGCACCTGGAGCGCCAGGTGCGTCTCCAGGCGGCGCGGCGAGGCGTCCCAGCCCGGGCCGAGCAGGGCGCCGATCCGGGTGAGCCGCTGCCGCACGGTGTTGCGGTGCAGGTGCAGCAGCTCGGCCACCCGGGCGACGCTGCCGTCGGTCTCCAGGTAGTAGAAGGCGGTGCGGGCCAGCTCGGTGCCCCGCTCCCGGTCGTAGGCCAGCAGCGGGTCGACGCCGCGGGTGAGCGACTCCGGCAGTCCCCCGGTACGGGCCAGGTCGAGGATCGCGTGGACCATGCCCAGCCGGTCGCCGTCGAGCACCCCGTCCCGGTCCAGGGTGATGAGCGATCCGAGCGCGAGCGAGGCCCGCCGGTGCGCGTCGGGCAGGTCCCCCGGGGCCGTGACCGGGCCCGCCGCACCGGCCCGCAGCGGTCGGCCCTGGCCGGCGAACGCCGTACGCAGCCTGTTCTCCCAGTCGGGCGAGGCGGTCACCAGGCACAGGTGGTCGGAGTGCGCGGTCATCACGGTCCGGCCGAGGGCCGACCGCAGGACCTGCCGGTACCGCCGCGCCTGCGCGGCGGGCACGTCCAGGGCCACGCACCACAGGCGGTCGTCGGTGTGCAGGCCCCAGCGGCGCATCCGCCGCTCCAGCCGGTCGTGCGGGAGGCCGGTCCCGGAGAGGAGGTCGTCGATCAGCTCGTCCTGGCCGCGCAGGTCGGTGTCCTCCTCGGCCCGGCTGAAGAGCAGGGCCAGGGCGGCGTGGACGGCGACCCTCTCCAGCAGCGCCCTGCCGTCCGCGCCCAGGACCGGCCCCGTGTGCAGGCTGCCCAGGGTCTCGGCCGCCGCGGTGACCGCGACGGCGGTCCCGGACTCGGGGACCCCGCCGGCCGGGTCCGCGGTCGTGGCGATCAGCGCGCCCGAGGTGTCCCGCAGGTACAGGTCGTCGTCGAGCGCTCCCCGCCCCACGGTGAGGACCCGCCCGACGTCGGGGGACACCATGACCGCGTCCAGCAGCCTGCGGTCCAGTTCCAGGATCCGGGTGGCCAGTTGCAGCTCGGCGGCGCTGCGCTTGTGCTCGGCGTTGAACAGCTCCGCCTGGCGGGCCGTCTCCTCGAAGCGCAGCGAGTTGTCGATCGCCACCGCGGCCTGCTTGGCGATCGACTCGACGCAGCTGACCTCCTCCGGCCCGAAGCGGCGCGCACGGCGCTCGGCCACGATGAGCGCGCCGATCACGCGCCCCGCGACCGTCAGGGGCGCGCCCATGATCGTCTCCACCGCCTCCGCGCGCACGATCTCGTCCACCTCGGGGTCGTGTACGACCGAGGCGTCGTCCAGGTACGCGGTGGTCTGGAAGGGCGCCAGGCCGGTGGCCACCTGTCCCAGCACCCCGACCCCGAGCGGCATCCGCAGGGCGCGGTACGCGGGTGTGGTGACGCCGTCGGACTGGCGGATGTAGGTGTCGCCGCGCTCGGGGTCGTTGAGGCTGATGTAGGCCATGTCCGCGCCGACGACGGCGCGGGTACGGCGGACGATCGCCTGGAGGACGGCCTCCACGTCCCGCAGGGCCGCGAGGTCGGTGGCCGTGTCGAGCAGGACGCGCAGCAGGTCCTCGCGGGAACGCCGCATGGTGTGCTCCATGCACACATCGTAGGAGGATCAATGGCCTCCAGCACATCGTGTGCTACATCACCGGCCCGTTAACTTTCTGTAAGTTGCCTGGTCAAGCCGCATATGTCGGTTCCGACCGGGCTTCCGCTCGTCTTGAGGCGTACGCGGACCACACGAGAAAGGACGGACGACGATGCGGATCACCGGAGCGGTGCTGGAGCGGATCGGGATGCCGCGGCCGTACGCCGGCTCGGCTCCCGTCAGCGTGACGCGACTGGAGCTGGACGATCCGGGGCCGACCGAGGTGCGGGTGCGGATCGAGGCGGCCGGGGTGTGCCATTCGGACCTGTCGGTGCTCGACGGCAACCGCGTCCGCCCGGTCCCCATGCTCCTCGGCCACGAGGCCGCCGGCCGGGTCGAGGCCGTCGGCTCCGAGGTGACCGACCTCGCCGTGGGCCGCCGCGTCGTCATGGCCTTCCTCCCCCGCTGCGGTGACTGCGACGGCTGCCGCACCGACGGCCGCCTCCCCTGCGGGCCGGGCAGCGTCGCCAACAACGAGGGGCGCCTGCTGAACGGCGGCCGGCGCCTCACCCGCGACGGCGAGACCGTCCACCACCACCTGGGGGTCTCCGGCTTCGCGACCCACGCCGTGGTGGACCGCGCCTCGCTGGTCCCCGTGGACGACGACGTCCCCGCGGAGGTCGCGGCGGTCCTCGGCTGTGCCGTGCTCACCGGCGGCGGCGCGCTGCTCAACGCGGTGCGGGCCGGGGAGGGCGAGAGCGTCATGGTCGTGGGCCTGGGCGGTGTCGGCATGGCCGCGCTGCTGGCCGCCGCGGCGCAGGTGACCGGCGACGTCATCGCCGTCGACACGGTCCCCGAGAAGCTGGAGCTGGCCCGGGAGCTGGGCGCCACCCGCGCCTACACCCCGGAGGAGGTGTCCGCGCAGGGCATCAGGGCGTCCCACGTCATCGAGTGCGCCGGGCACCCGCGCGCGTTCGAGACCGCGTTCGCGGCCACGGCCCCGGGCGGCCGCACGGTGACCGTCGGCCTTCCCGGCCCCGACGCGACGGCACGGCTCTCCCCGCTCACCATGACCGCCGAGGCGCGCACCGTCATCGGCTCCTACCTGGGCTCGGCCGTCCCGGCCCGGGACATCCCGACCTTCGCCCAGTGGTGGCGCGAGGGCCGCCTGCCCGTGGAGCGGCTCATCAGCCGCCGGATCCGCCTGGACGAGATCAACGAGGCCATGGACGAGCTCGCCGACGGAAAGGCCGTGCGCCAGGTCATCGTCTTCGACGAGTGACCCGGCGATCCGCGTAGAAGTCATCCCGGGCGCCATCGTGCCCGGACCGCACGAAAGCACTGAGCACTGAACAATGAGTAAGAGATCCACCGGGCCGGACGCCGCCTCACCCCACTGGAAGGCCGGGCCGTTCGAGGTCCGCCTGCCGTTCGTCCACTACCGGTTCCAGTGGCAGGACTACACGCAGGGCCTGGTCATGTGCGCGGTCGACCTGTCCGCGATCCCCCTGCTGGTCGAGCTCCTCGGGATGCCCTTCGAGGCCGCGCTCGCCGTGGTCGTCCTCAACGGTGTGCTCTACCTGCTCCACCACCTGCTCGGCGACCCCGTGGTCCCGGGCTGGATCACACCGGCCATCCCCCTGCTCATGGTGTACTGCCAGCAGTTCCCCGAGGGCCCCGAACGGGTCCAGGCGCTCATCGCCTTCCAGCTCGTGCTCGCCGCGCTGTCGATCACGCTGGGGGTGACCGGACTGGCGGCGAAGGTGGTCCGGTTCATCCCGAACGCCCTGCGCGCGGGCATCGTCGTGGGCGCGGGCTTCGCCGCCGTCCAGAGCGTGTTCGCCGAGGGCGGCCGGTTCGAGTCGTTCCCCTGGACGATCTCGATCGCCGTGGGGCTGGCCTTCGTCCTGCTCTACTCCAAGGGCTTCGCCGCGGCGCAGAAGCGCAGCCGTGTGCTGCGGCTGATCGGGAGCCTGGGCATCCTGCCGTGCATCCTGCTCGCCGTCGTCGTCGCCCCGCTGTTCGGCGAGGCGCCCTGGCCGACCCTGGAGTGGGGCTTCGCGACCCCCGACTTCGTCACCCTGTGGACGCAGTACACCGTCTTCGGCGTGGGCCTGCCCCCGCTGACGATGCTGGTCACCGTGATCCCGACCGTGGCCGCGGCCTACATCGTGGTCTTCGGCGACGTGCTCCAGGCCCGCGCCGTCCTCGACGAGGCCGCCGAGGTGCGCACCGACGAGAAGGTCCGCTACAACCCGAATCGCGCCCACCTGATCTTCGGCGCCCGCAACGCCGTCATGGGCGTGATCGGCCCGGACGTCACCATGTGCGGCCCGCTGTGGGCCGCGATGCACGTGGCCATCTCCGAGCGGTACAAGAAGGGCCGCGACGCGATGCAGTCGATCTTCAGCGGCGCCGGATCGTTCCGCTGGGGCACCAACACCGGCCTGTGGCTGCTGCCGGTCGTGTCGCTCGTCGAACCCGTGCTCGGCGTGGCGCTCGCCCTCACCCTCATCATCCAGGGGTTCGTGAGCGTCAAGGTCGGGATCCTCGAAGCGCGCAGCAGGACCGACCTGGGCATCGCCGGTGTCACCGGCGCCGTCCTGGCCCTCAACGGCGCCGCCTGGGGCTTCGCCGTGGGCATCGTCCTGTGCCTGCTCATGTACGGCCGCCGGTTCTTCTCCGGCGAGGACGACGGTGTGATCAACCACGGGGAGAAGACCGCCCCGGACACCGCCGGGGACGCTGCCGGCGGCACCGCAGGCGACGCAGTCCGGGACTGACGGCCTCCGCTCCGCCCGACGGCCGGCGCCCCCGCCCCCGATCCCCCCGGGGGGCGGGGGCGCCGCCGTGTCCGCCGCGGCGGTCAGCCCGCCGGGACGGCCCCGGGAGCGGCGACGGTGCCTCGCCGGCCCCAGGTGGCCAGGCGCCAGAGCCACTCCACCGGCCCCTGGGGGAAGCGGCGCAGCCACAGGACGGCGAACACCCACTGCGCGGCCAGGAGCGTCCCGGCGACCGCCAGCGCCACCGGGAGGGAGTCGGCGATCGGCAGGCCCAGGAGGTGGGCGGCGCCCAGGACCAGGAGTGTGGCGCTCAGGTGCTGGGTCAGGGCGATCCGGCCCAGGGGCGCGAAGACGGCCGCCAGCACCGGCCGCAGCGGTGTCCTGAGCAGGACCAGCAGGACGCACACGTACGTCGCGGTGCGCAGCAGGTCCGCCGTGAGGATCTGCCACGCTACGGGCCCGGGCCCCGCCGCGGCCGGCGCCGCCCACCCGGCGAGCACCGCTCCCGCCGCACAGGCCAGGCCCACCAGGACCGGCCCTCGGGTGGAATGGTCGATCCGCGCGACCACCCCGTAGCGGACCAGCGCCGACCCCGTCAGGAACAGCCCGGCGACCAGCAGCGGACCCCCCATGCCGAGGAGCAGCCCCGTCGGGACGAGCGCGGCGGCCGCCCCGGCGACCGCCCACCGGGGCAGCCAGGACGAGGGCAGCAGGACCAGCAGGCCGACGACGGCGTAGACGCTGAGGATGTCCCCCGGCCACAGCAGCCGGTGCAGGAGGCCGATAACCAGGAGCGCCAGGAGGCGCCGCAGCAGCACGAGCCGCGGGCGGGGAGCACGGTCGCGGGCGGACTCCAGCAGGAGGGAGAAGCCGATGCCGAACAGCAGGGACAGGACCGGGAGGCCCAGCCACACGTGCGCGGCGCCCATGGGCGGTTCCACGGTGGCGGCGGCGGTGCCCGCGATCAGCCGGATGTTGGACACGAGGATCCCGCACATGGCGACTCCGCGCAGCACGTCTAGCGCGACGAGGCGGGTCCGGGCCGGCGGGTCCGGAGCGGTGCGCCCCGGGAGGGAGGGTTCGTTTGCCATGGGGCCGAGCCTGACGGGCCGCCTCGGCTCCGGGCACCGGCCGAAGGAAGGGTTCGCGGTCGCCGCGACAGTACTTTCGGCCGGTCCGCCGGCGGACCGGGCGTCCCTAGGCTGAACCCCGTGAACAGTGGAAACGGCTCCCCGGGGCGGTCCCGGTGGCGCGGCCGGGCGGCGGACGCGGCCCTGGCCGCGGTCCTCGCGGCGGCGATCGCCTTCCAGGCGTACGGCATCGCGTCGACCTGGGGCGGCGGCTACTGGTGGCCGGGTGCGGCCGCGGGCGCGGCGGTGGGCGTGATCGCCCTGCTGCGCCGCCGCGGCCGGGCGGTGGCGGCGGCCGCCGGGCTGACCGTGGCGGCGGCCTCGGTACCGGTCTCCTGGTGGTTCGGACTGCCCGCGGAACCCGGCCCGGCCGCGGCCCTCGCGCTGGCGGTGCTCACCGCCTCCGCCGTCGGCCGCCTGCCGGTCCGCCCGGCCTGCGCGGTGGCGGCCGGGGGGCTCGCGGTGGTCGGGATCGCCGCCCTCCCCGAGGTGGGCTCCTCCTCCGGCATGCCCGTGGTGTGGCTGAACCTGGTCCTGTGGCTGGGCGGCCTCACGGCCGGCCTGGGCCCCCGCCTGCTGGCCGCCCGCCGGCGGCGGGCCGCCGAGCGGGTGCGCCGCGACGAACGGCTGGCGGTGGCCAGGGAGCTGCACGACGTGGTCGCCCACCACATCACCGGCATCGTGATCGAGGCGCAGGCCGGGCGGATCGAGGCCCCTCAAGGTCCCGACGGCGGGAGGAGCCGGGACTCCTTCGCCGCCATCGAGGCCGAGGGGGCCGAGGCACTGGCCGCCATGCGCCGCGTCGTCGGCCTGCTGCGCGAGGAGGACGGCGCCTCCCTCGCCTCCCCCGCCGAGCGGCTCACCGACCTCGTCGAGCGGTTCGAGCGCCGGGGCGGTCCCCCGGTGCGCCTGCACCGGCCCGAGGACGAACCGGCGTGGCCGCCCGAGGTCGCCGCCGCCGTCCACCGCGTCGTCCAGGAGTCGCTGACCAACGTCGCGCGCCACGCCGCGCACGCCGGGGAGGTCACCGTCCGCGTCACCCGGGACGGGGAGGAGCTCACCGTGGAGGTCGCGGACGACGCCCCGGGCCCGCCCCCTCGGCCGCGGCCGGGCGGGTACGGGCTGGTCGGCATGCGCGAGCGGGTCCGGGCCCTGGGCGGCACACTGGAGGCCGGACCCCGCGGCGGGGGCGGCTGGTCCGTCGTCGCCGTCCTGCCCCTCGCCGACCGGAGGAGCCCATGACCGTCCGCGTACTGGTGGCCGACGACCAGGCGATGATCCGCAACGGCCTGCGCAGGATCATCGAGAGCCACCCCGGCCTCACCGTCGTGGCGGAGGCGGCGGACGGCGCCGAGGCGGTCGAGGCGGCCAGGCGCCTGCGCCCCGACGTGTGCCTGGTCGACATCCGCATGCCGCGCCTGGACGGCCTGGAGGTCACCCGGCTGTTGGCCGGCCCGGGTGTGGCCGACCCGCTGCGGGTCGTCGTGGTGACCACGTTCGACCTCGACGAGTACGTCTACGGAGCGCTGCGGGGCGGGGCCGTGGGCTTCGTCCTCAAGGACGCGGGGCCCGCCCTGCTCATCGAGGCCGTCCTGTCGGCGCACGCCGGGGACGCCCTCATCTCACCGGCGGTCACCCTGCGGCTGCTGCGGCACCTGACCGCCGCTGCGCCCGGCCGGGCCCTTGCGAACCCGCTGTCCGAGCGCGAGACCGAGGTGACCCGCGCCGTCGCCCGGGGGCGGACCAACCGGGAGGCCGCCGACGAGCTGTTCATCTCGGTCAGCACCGTCAAGGGCCACATGTCCGCCATCCAGGCCAAGCTCGGCCTGCGCAACCGCGTGGAGGTCGCCGCCTGGGCCTGGGAGCACGGCCTGATGGACTAGGGATCCCGCCGCACCGCTTCACCCGGCGGGGGCGCGGTACTCCCAGCCGGTCAGGGCGAGTGCCTCCGCGCGCTCCCGGACCACGCCCATGCGGGCGGAGCGCTCGGCCTCGTCCCGGTGGGCGGCCGCAGCCGTCACCTGGCCGGGCCACTTGCGGTAGAGCAGGCCGGGTTCGGCGGTGAACCAGCCGCGGGCGACCGCGTTGAGCGCGAGCAGGAGCCCGGTGTCCTCGGAGGCGGGCAGGGCCATCCACCCGCCCAGGGCCAGCAGCAGGTCCCGGCGCACGCACAGAGTGGCGGGGTGGACCTGCGCCCGGAAGCCGTGCGCCTTCCAGAAGTCCAGCACGGCGCCGCGTTCGATCGGCCCCTCCTCGGGGTCGCTGTCGAAGCCCTCGGTGGTGCCGTCCGGCAGCAGGTCCAGGGCACGCGAGGTGGCCCAGGCGGCCCCCTCGGTCAGGGCCCGGATGTCCCGGGCGAGGGCCCCCGGGGTGAGCCGGTCGTCGGCGTCGAGCACCTTGACGAACTCGCCCTCCGCCCGGCTGAGGCCCAGGGTCCGCGCCATGCCCGCCCGGCCGGCCCGCCCCTGACCGAAGCTCACCCGGCCGTCGTCCGGCAGGTACGGGCGGACCCCGTCGGTCTCGCCGTCCTCCTGGACGACCCACTGCCACTCCCAGCCGTCGGGCAGCACCTGCTCCGCCAGCGACCGGTGGGCCTCCGGCAGGAACCCCGCCCCGGGCGCGTGGACGGCCGTGATGACGGTGATCAGTCGGGGCATCGGCTACCAGCGCTCCAGCGGGGTCGTGAAGACCGCTTCGGTGCGGTCCCCGGGGAGGATGACCTCGGACCACTCGACGGCGCGGCCCCGGGTGTCGACCGAGGTCCTGTGCAGGACCATGACCGCGGTGCCCGCGCCCAGGCCGAGCCGTTCCGCCTCCTCCCCGGTCGGGAGGCGGGCCGTCACCCGCTCCTCGATCCGGTCGAGCTCGATGCCCACGGTGTGCAGCTGGCTCTGCGTGCCGCCGGGCCAGGGCTCCCTCGTCTCGTCGAGCAGGTCGCGGTTGCCCTCGATGTGGTCCACCACCAGGTAGGAGCGCACCAGGTTGAACGGGGCGGGCTCGTCCCGGTGGCGGGTCCGGTAGAGGCGCTCCAGCAGCGCCGTCCCGGCGGGGACGCCGAGGGCGCTGGAGAGCTCCGCGTCGGCCTCCACCCGGTGGTAGGCGGCGCTGAACACCAGGTCGTCGACCTCCAGGCCGGTGTCGCGCTCGGTGGCGCCGGTGGACAGCCGCTCGCCCAGGCCCGTCCGGGCCCGGTCCTTCTCCCACTGGTGCCGGTCGTTGGAGCGGCGGACCGCGCGGCGGGGCCTGCGCACCACGTCCCCGCGCCCGTCCCCGCCCTCGACCAGCCCCTCGGCCCGCAGCAGGCCGAGGGCCCGGCGCACGGCGGGCAGCGCCTCGCCGTAGCCGTCGGCCAGCTCCGCCTCTCCGGGCAGCGGCTCCCCCGGCTCCGTTTCCCCGGCCCGGATGCGCCGCCGCAGGTCCTCCGCGATGCGCTCGTGGGCCTCTCCCGCGGCCATACGCCGACCCCCGTCCTCCCCGTAGGCGTCCCGCCGACCCTAACCCCGCCGGCCCCCACCCGCCCCGCACCCCCGCGGCGCGCCCCACCACCGGGGGATTCGAGGAGACCCACGCCCAGTGCCTCGTGGGAGAGGAGCACTACCGCCGCCCCTGAGCCCGGGAGTTTCGGCACGCATTCAGCACAGCGGCCCACCGAGACCCGCCGCCGGCCGCCGAGGCATGAAAAAGGCCCCGCCGCCTGTTCGCACAGGTGGCGGGGCCTTTTCGCATGTCTTGAGGTTGTGGCTAGGGGCGGGGTCGAACCGCCGACCTTCCGCTTTTCAGGCGGGGTAGGCGGACCGCCCCTGCTCTGCGCTGCGGGGCGCATGTCCGGTGTGGTCCGGGCGAGTCTACTCCCGGCTGCTGTCGTTGCTGTCACCGCTGCTGTCACTGTGCGCCCTCCTCGGCCTCCCCCGACCAGGGCCACAGGCCGCGCGCCACCGCGACGCCGCACCCGTGCTCCTCCCCCACCGCCCCCGGCCCGCCCCAGGATGTCGGCCACCACATCTCCGGGCCGAGGCGTCCGATAGCGCCGGAGCCGGTCACCCCAGACAGTCGCACCCCGCTATCGGGTGCCTCGGGATCTGAGCACGTCATCAACCATTGGGACCAAATGCCCTGACGGAAAGCTATGCCCTGAGTCACCATGGTTGTATCGGGCAGCTCTGGCCCTGCTCTCCCTATGGGCCTGTCCGAGAGACGTGGAGTGCGTGCGGCCTACGGCCGTGCGCTCGGGACCGGGCGGCAGCCCGCAGCCCGAGCGGCGGCCGAGGGCCGCCGCGACGGCGCTCGCGCCGTCGCCTTGATCCCCTACAGCCCAACTCGGCAAAGAACCCAATGAAGAAAAAAACAGCGACTGCCCTTATAGCCACAGGCCTAATATTTCTACACCTAAGCAACTTTATCCCCTATGCGGAGATTTATAAATTCATTAAAATCATCGAAATGCGTTATATATTTTCAATCATTGGAGTCGTGTTAATAGTCACGCCTTTCCTGCTAGCCAATTCAACAAGAAATAAACCGGACAAGCCTAGGACCATATCTTTCTGGTGGCTATTGATCGGTTCTATAGTCGTCCTAATATCGACATGGGCATCCATATACTGGCTACTCTCCGAAGCAGAAGAGGGGCAGAGGATAGACGCCATCAGAACAGGCCTAACCGTGGGAGCAGGAACAGGCGGAGCGATGGCACTACTGATATCAGCGCGACGACAGTGGCTGGGAGAACAAACTTTTCTTCACGAAATTGAAGTATCTAAAGAAAACGCCAATGATGCACTAGAGAAGAGGATCACTGAGCTCCAAGCAAACGCCGCCAATCAAATTTCCTCAGAAAGCGCCCCAACTCGCCTATCTGGACTTTACACACTCGAACGACTAGCGCAGGACAACCCTCGCCATAGGCAAGTAATAATTAACATTATATGCGCTTATTTAAGAATGCCTTTTAACCCCAAACGGGAGGATCTGGAAGAGGGAGATGATCCTCAAAAGGAAATATTCAACCATCACGAGCAAGAACGAGAAGTCCGCCTTGCAGCGCAAGACATCTTGGCCCTCCATCTGCGCGAGACACCGAACGGCACGAGTCAGGAAGACCAGTACTGGCCAGGAATGAGGCTGAACCTTTCAAGAGCAACTCTAATCGATATTGATTTCAGCGGATGCACTACATTTAAAAGCCACTTCGAGAAAGCAGAGTTTCATGGAAGGACGAATTTTTCCAAAGCAAGTTTAGGTTCAGCCAGTTTCGAGCAAGCTAGGTTCACGAATCAAACAGACTTCTCTGATTGCCAGTTCACAGGCACTGCAACACTTCGTGGAGTCGAGTTTCTAGAACGCTGCGTGCTCAATAATGCAACCTTCTTGGGAGATGCAGACTTCAGAGAGTGCAAAATCCGAGGAGACCTGGATTTTGAGAACACCTCCTTCTTGGGAGGTGTCGATTTCAGCCAGTCCGAATTTGAAAACGGCGGCCATTTCTACAGGTGCAAATTTGATGGCAACGCCGCCTTCGCCCGTTGCGAATTTAAGAAGTCTTCCATATTCATCGAATGTGACTTTAAAAAGAAAGCGGAGTTCGTGATTTCCAACTTTGCCGATGCGGGAGTATTCGATAGATCGAGGTTTCACGGAACCACATCTTTCAAGGGGTCCAAATTCACAGGCGATGCCCATTTTGAAGAGGTGAGCTTCCAGAATTACGCCAGCATGAAAGCAATTAAGGTCCAATATACGGGCAGGTTTGAGGGGGCGTCTTTCAATAGAGCGTCTTTTAGTGGCGCAAGGTTCGGCAACACCGCCACCTTTGAAGGGGCCACCCTTTCTGGTGATATCAATCTCGCAGGAGCTCACTTTTCCTGGGGCCCTCTAGTAGAAAAAACAATTGTTATAAAATCCGAGAGGCAGATATGGCCGAAAAACTTTTCCGTCGAATGGCAGTCGAAAACAGAAGGTTTTCTGATAGGCCCCAATCAGGAAGGTTGAATATCTGAAGCCCTTAAGAGACGAAAGAAAACCAGGTCTTGCGGCCGGAGAGGGTGGCGTAGCTGCCCCATGAGTCGGCAAGAGCGTCAACAAGGAACAGGCCGCGACCGTGTTCGGCGTCGGGTTCGGGCTGCGCCACATACGGGGCGTCGAAATACGACCCGCCGTCGTGCACGGTGACGCGCACGCTGCGGCCGTGCTCGTGCTCGATGAGGACTCCGAATCCGGCCTCGGGCAAGCCGGACGGCGAGTGCTGCACGGCGTTGGTCGCCAACTCGCTCGTGAGTAGTACCGCGTCGTCCACCACCGGGCAGTCGCCCAGGCGGTCGGCGACGAACGCGCGTACAGCCGCGACCTGGTCAGGGCGGCCGTAGAACCACCCGTGGTGGACGGTCACCGTGCTGTTGGACTTGTCTGCATGGAGGGACATGGGGTTTCACCTCGTGCTCTGAGCGCAGGGGGCAGACACTGAGCTGCATGACTAGTACTATTAGTACGGCTACCGTACATGGAATGCGTGTGTAGTGCACCCGTTTGCGCGCACAATAAGTACGGGTCTTGTAGTCCAAGTGAGGAGAGTGCCCCATGTTCGGCCTGTCTGTGCGGTTCACGCTCAAGGACGATGCCGCTGCCGACGGCTTCGACGCCCTGGTGGCGGAGACGCTTCCGCTCATCCGTGAGAACGAGCCGGGCACGCTCGTGTACGCGGTCCACACGGTGGAGGGAAAGCCGCTGGAGCGGATCTTCTACGAGCTGTACGCCGACCGCGCCGCCTTCGACGCGCACGAGGAGCAGCCGCACGTGAAGCGGTTCCTGGACGCCCGCGGCGCGTTCCTGTCCTCCGTGGACGTGGACTTCCTCGCCCTGATGGACGCCAAGGGTGTTCAGGAGTGAGCACCGACTACCAGAAGGCGCTCGGCCGCAAGGTGGCCAAGCACCGCAGGCAACGCGGTCTGTCCCAGCGCGAGTTCGCCGGACTTGTCGGCCGCTCCGAGACCTGGGTGTCCCAGGTCGAACGCGGGGTGCGCAAGGTCGACCGCATGGTGGTCCTCGAAAAGCTGGCCGAGGTCCTGGAGATCCCCGTCTCTGAGCTGGCCGCCGAGGCCCCCATCGTCGCCGCCTCCAACGAGGAGCCTCCGGGTAGCAGCCGCCTGCGCCTGGTCCTGAGCGGGTCGCATGCCTTGGCCGCGCTGCTGCGCCGCAATCCCGCGACGGTCGATCTGGACGACCTGCGCCGGCGGGTCGATCACGCCTGGGAGCTGACGCACGCCAGCGCCTACACGGAACTGACCGAGGTCCTGGAATCGCTCATCCCCGACCTGGAATCGGCCGCGCGCTCGGTGCCCAACGGCGAACGCCTGGAGCTGTTCCGGCTCCTCAACGCCGCGTACCGGGCGTGCTCCTCCACGCTCTCCCGCCTGGGCGAGTACGAAGCGGCGTGGATCGCTGCCGACCGCGCCATCACTGCCGCCGAGCGGGCGGAAGACCCGCTCCTCATGGCGGCCGGTGAGTTCCGCCTGTGCCTGACCTTCCAGGGTGCGCGCCACTACGACCAGGTGGAGGCCACTGCACAAACCGCGTGCGAGGCGCTAGGCGATCTCGTTGCGGAGGGCAACCCCGAGGCCATGTCCGTCTACGGGGCTCTCACGCTGCAACGCGCGGTCGCCGCCGCCCGGGGCAACAAGGCGACGGTCGCCTACCGCCACGTGGCCGAGGCCAAGCGGATCGCGGACGCCATCGGCGGAGAGCGCAACGACTTCAATACCGAGTTCGGTCCGGCGAACGTGGGCCTGCACGAGGTGTCCGTGGCCGTGGACCTGGGCGACGCCGGGGTGGCGCTGCGAGCGGCGGAAGAGGTGGATGTGTCGGTCCTGTCGCCGGAACGCCGGGGCCGCTTCCTGATCGACGTCGCCCGTGCCCAGCTCCAGCGCCGCAACGTCGACGGTGCCGTGGCCACCCTGGAGGAGGCGGAGCGGGTCACGCCCGAACAGGTCCACTCGCATCCGATCGTGCGACAGGTTGTCGGCGACCTCATGGCGATTCAGGACCCTGCCGGGTCGGCACTCACCGGCCTTGCGAGGAGGGTGGGCGCACTCTGAGTGCTAGCTAGTACTTCACGTACTAGACAAAACAAAAAGTGCGGATTAGTGTGTGGTAGGTCGCACCGTCCTTCCTGCTGTGGAGGGGTGCGGCCGACCACACACTTTCGTTTGCGCCGACAGGCGCGGTGAGGAGTCCGCATGGCTATCCAGGGTGCGTTGGCCGTCGAGTTCGGGACAGTGTTCCCGCACGGTGCGTTCGCGCTGGGGGTGGAGCCGATCACCGACTTCGAGACCAAGCGGCCCCAACTCGACAAGGACACGGGGCTGCCGCTGTGGGCGGTGGACGTGATCGACGCCGACCCCGAGGCCCGGGGCAAGGCCAAGTCGGTCAAGGTCAAGATCGCCGCCGAGCACTGCCCGACCCTGCCCGACGAGGTCCCCGGGCTGCCGTTCCGGCCGGTGGAGTTCGAGCACATGGCCGTCATGCCCTACGTGGACGACAACGGTCGCCGCCCCCGGGTCGCCTACTCGCTGCGCGCCCGTGGGGTGAAGGCTCCCGGCACCGCTGCGGGCGCTCGTCGTGCCCCGGCCAAGGACGCCGCCTGACCCCCTGCGTGACATGAGACGGGGCGGCCTGGTGCTGCAACACCTAGCCGCCCCTACAACCCTCCCGGAAGCTTCCCAACTTTCAGAAGAGGTGTCTTCAGTATGTCCGAAAACCGACCCGACCTGTCCGAGCTGACCGGCCCCCAACTGGTCCGGGCCTTCCTGTCCGAGTTCGACAAGCCGCGCACGACCAAGGCCGAGCGGGCCGCGTTCTTCGACTTCAAGGCCCGGGTGTTCGCCGCCATCGCGAACCGGGACGGCAACCCCGACGCCGCCCGTGCCGCCGAACGCGCCCGGGTCGCCCGTGACCGACTCCTGTCAGAGGCCGAGGCCGCGAACGGCGGTGGGGCGTGATGCTGCGTCAGCCCAAGGTGGGTGCCGCCCAGACCTCCCCGACCCTCCCAACGCCCGCCCAGGGGGTGCGGTTCACGACCCCGATCGTGGAAACCCCTGGCATCGTCGTCCTGGCCTCCTGGATCTGGCGGTTGGTCCGGTTCCTGGTCGCGCTGCCGTTCCGGTTCCCCGTCATGGTCTCCGGGTTGTCCGTCTCCGTCGCCGCCTGGTGGTGGTTGGGGTGGCCTGGTCTCACCGGGCTCTGGGGCGCTTCCTCCGTGGTCTCGTTGGTGTGGTGGCGTGCCTGGCCGGACTCGCACCGGCGCTGGGTCATCCTGCGCGTTCTGGCGTGGTGGCGGCACGTCACCGTCTACCGGCGGCACTGGCAACCGGTTCTGGTCATCTCCGGGCTGGCCGAGTCCTACCAGGAACGCCGCTACCTCCCCCGCATCCGCCGCGTCACCTGTGACACCTGGGCGGACCGGGTGCGGGTCTCCCTGGTGGCCGGCACCGCTCCCGCCGACTTCGAGCACCGGGTGTCCGAGTTGGCGCACGGCTTCGCCGCCCCCTCCTGCCGGGTGACCGTCAACGGCCCCCGTGACATCACCTTGGAGTTCCCCCGGCACGACACCCTGGCCGAACCCCTCGACGCCTTCCCGATGCCCCACCACGTGGACCTCGACGCCCTTCCCGTCGGGCGGCGTGAGGACGGCTCGCCCTGGGTGCTCAAGCTCCACGGCACACACGTCCTGGTGGTCGGTGTGACCGGCTCGGGCAAGGGCTCGGTGATCTGGTCGGCCGTCAGGGCGATGCTGCCCGCCGTGGCGAACGGTACGGCGCAGGTGTGGGCGATCGACCCCAAGCGTATGGAGCTGTCCTACGGGCAGGACCTGTTCGCCCACTACGCCGACGACGGCGAGTCCGCGGTGGCGCTGCTCGAACGGGCCGTGGCCGACATGCAGGACAGGGCCGAACGCTACGCGGGAAAGCTGCGCTCCCACGTGCCCACGACCAATGACCCCTTCGTGGTCGTGGTCCTGGACGAGGTCGCGTTTCTGACCGCCTACCACCCCGACCGGGACGTGCGCCGCCGCGCGGAGAACGCGATAGCCACCCTCACCTCACAGGGCCGTTCGGTGGGCTTCGCCGTCCTGGCCGCACTCCAGGACCCGCGCAAGGAAGTCATGAACCTCCGCAACCTCTTCCCCGACAAGGTCGCCCTGCGCCTGGACGAGGCCTCACAGGTGGACATGGTCCTCGGAGAGGGTGCCCGGGAACGCGGCGCTGAGGCGCACCTGATCGACCCCACGCTTCCCGGTGTGGCCTACGTCCGCCTGGAGGGCTCACCGGCTCCGGTGCGGGTCCGGGCCGCGTACGTATCGGACGAGGACATCACCGCGATGGCGAGGAACTACGGACGTGACTCTTTCGCGGGCGAGGAGGTGACCGGGTGATGGTTCGAGCGGCGTTTCCACCAGCCCAGTCCGATCACAAGGGCGAGGAAAGCGGTCTGTCCCAGCGCCATGGGCAGGCTGGTGAAGAACCACATCATGAGGAACACATAGGTCAGAGCCACGGACCAACCGGCGATCACGTTCCAACGAGGTCTCGTCACGACACGAGTCTAGAGGCGGCCGAGCTTCCCTACACGGGTTGGCGGTGGGGCTGATGCCGACGCCTACCGGTAAGTCCACCCGGGCCGAACGCCTCGCGCAACCCCTGGCTCGTGAGGTGGCCGAACAGGTCGCCGCCGACCACGGAGTGTGCATCCGCCCCGTCTCCCTGCGACGCACGGACATCGCCACTGGTGAGACGACGGTGATCGACGTGCCGTGCGGCTCCACCCTGGAATCGCGCTGCCCGGCCTGTGCCAAACGGAAGCGGTCGCTGCGGCGGACCCAGTGCGAAGAGGGCTGGCACCTGGACACCGAACCCGTCGTGGAACCCGACCCGCCCACCGACGCCCAGCGGGCCTGGGTGGAACAGCGGGCCGTGGTGACGGCCGAACGGGACCGGGTCGCCGCCACGGGGGCGGCCTCGGTGGAGGACCTGGCCGCGCTGGACGCCGCGATAGCCGACCTGGACGAGGAAATCACCGCCTCCGGACTCCGTGGCTCGGTCACCCGCTCCTCGGACACCGCCACGGCCAAGCCGCGCCGGGTGCGCTCCACCAAACGCCGCCAGGACGCCCCCGACCTGCCCAAGCGGCCCATGACCCGCAAGACGGTCGGGCGGGCCTACACCGACCCCGAGTCCGGGAAGGTGTTCCGGCCCTCGCTCTTCATCACCCTGACCCTGGACTCCTACGGGCGGGTCCGCTCCGACGGCACACCGGTGGACTTCGCCACCTACGACTACCGGCGTGCCGCCCGGGACGCCCTGCACTTCTCCAAGCTCGTGGACCGGTTCGTTCAGAACCTCCGACGGGTCGCCGGGTTCGACGTCCAGTACTTCGCCGCTGTCGAACCCCAACGCCGTCTGGCCCCGCACCTGCACATGGCCACCCGGGGAACCCTCCCACGGGCTGAGCTGCGCCAGATCGCCGCCGCCACCTACCACCAGGTGTGGTGGCCCAACGCCGAGACGGTCCGCTTCGACGGCGACCGCCTTCCCGAATGGGACGCATCCGCAGGGACCTTCTTCGACCCGGCCACGGGCGAACTGCTCCCCACGTGGGACGAGGCGTTGGACGCCTTGGACGAGGACCCCGACGCCCAGCCCCATCACGTGGTGCGCTTCGGCCGACAAGTCGACGCCAAAGGGGTCGTGGCCGGGTCCGCCGACGCCGACCGGTGCGTCCGCTACCTCGCCAAGTACCTGACCAAGGACATCGCCGACTGCCACGCCGCCGAGACCACCCGCCAGGAACAGCACGTGGACCGGCTCCTCGACGCGCTCCGCTTCGAGCCGTGCTCGCCCCGCTGCTCCAACTGGCTCCGCTACGGAGTCCAACCCGACGAGGCCAAGCCCGGCATGCGCCCCGGATACTGCCGCTCCAAGGCCCATCGCCGCGAACACCTGGGCTACGCGGGCCGCCGCGTCCTGGTCTCCCGCAAGTGGTCCGGCAAAACCCTCGCCGACCACAAAGCCGACCGCCTCACTTGGATCCTGAACGCCCTGGGCGTCGACCCGGCCAACGAGGACCAGGGCGACGCGAACAACCCCCGCCCCGCACCGCTGACGATCGCCTCCGGCTCCTACGCCTGGGAACTCGCCCGACCCACAGACCCCGACGTCGCCCCCCGCGAACGCCGCCTCCTCCGAGCGGTCGGTGAATCGCTCAAGCGCCGCGCCCAGCTCGCCGCCGCCCTGGACCCCGAACATTCGGCAAATCCCGAACAGGAAGCAGCGTGACCATGACAGAACTCCTCCTGACCGTCGAAGAGGCCGCCGAGCGCCTGCGCGTGAGCCGCTGGATGGTCTACAACCTCATCCGCTCCCGCACGCTCCGCACGGTCAAGATCGGGCGCCGCCGCCTGGTGCCCGTCGCCGCGCTCCCCGAGTGCTTGGAAGCCCTGGAGGACGCCGCGTGAGCGCCGCAGAGGGCAAGGGCCGCCGCAGGGGCCGCCGACGTGCCGCCAACGGCGAGGGAAGCGTCTGGCAGCGCAAGGACGGCCGGTGGGCCTTCGCCGGGTACGCGCTGACCACCGACGGCACGTACAAGCGCGTGCAGGGCTACGGCCGCGACCAGGCCGACGCGCGGGCGAAGCTGAACCGGCTCCTGGCCGACTCCGACCGGGGCATCCCGGTCGCCTCCGAGAACTGGACGGTGGCCGAGTACCTGGCCTACTGGCTAGAACACGTGGTGCGGGCCGAGCGACGCCCCAAGACGGTGCAGGGGTACGAGGGCGTCATACGCCGCTACCTCGTCCCCGGCCTGGGGAAAAAGCGGCTGGCCAAGCTGACGGCCCGGGACGTGCGGACCTTCGTCACGAACATTCGGCAACTGTGCCAGTGCTGCCGCAACGGCACCGACGCCGCCCGGGAGCGCCCCCGGTGCTGCGCGCTCCCCCGGCCCGAGTGCTGCGGTCACCGGCTGTCGGCGCGCATGGTGCAGTCCGTTCACGCCGTGCTGCGCAACGCACTCCAGACGGCGGTGCGGGAGGAGGTCATCCCGCGCAACGTGGCGTCCCTCGTGAAGGTCGCTCCCCCGCGCTACGCGGTGAACCGGGGCCTGGACGTGACGCAGTCCCGGCGGCTGCTCAAGGCGGCCGAGGGCGACCGGTTCCACGCGCTGTACGTCCTGGCGCTGTGCCTGGGCCTGCGGCGCGGGGAGCTGCTCGGGCTGCGCTGGCGTGACATCAACCTGAAGGCCGGCCGCCTGGAGGTGGTCCACACCCTCCAACGGGTCGGCGGGAAGCTGTCGCTGGTGCCGCCCAAGACGGAGGACTCGGCGCGCACAGTGCCGCTGCCGGGGTTCTGCGTGGACGCTCTCAAAGCGCACCGGAAGCGCCAGTTCGCGGAGCGCTCGGACGCCTTCCCCGACTGGGAGGAACACGGACTCGTCTTCCCCTCGCGCCGGGGCACTCCCCTGGAGCCGGACAACCTGCGCCGGAGCTGGGAGCCACTGCGCCGAGCGGCGGGCCTGGAGGGGATGCGCTTCCACGACCTACGGCACACGTGCGTGACGCTGCTGCTGAACCTGAAGGTGCCGCCGCAGGTGGTCCGGGAGATCGTGGGGCACAGCGACATCGGGGTCACGATGACGATCTACGCGCACGCCTCGCTGGACGACAAGCGGCGGGCGCTGGGCAAGCTCGGGGATGCGCTCGGATGACCGGGTTGCTGTCACTTAGCTGTCAAAAACGCCCGGAGCCGTGTGGCTTCCGGGCGTTCGTGCTGCTCAGTGTGTGTGGCTAGGGGCGGGGTCGAACCGCCGACCTTCCGCTTTTCAGGCGGACGCTCGTACCAACTGAGCTACCTAGCCGTACCGCCGAGAGATCGGCGAGCGCGGTCCTGACGGGATTTGAACCCGCGGCCTCCACCTTGACAGGGTGGCGAGCACTCCTAACTGCTCCACAGGACCTGGTTTCGGTCGCTTCCCGGGGCTCCCCGGTCCGCGTCCGCGGTTCCATTCTGCCAGACATCCGACAGTGGTCGAACCGCCTCGTACCCCCAACGGGATTCGAACCCGCGCTACCGCCTTGAAAGGGCGGCGTCCTAGGCCGCTAGACGATGGGGGCCCGTGTGACAGGTCCAGCATAGGGGAGATTCCCACCAACACCAAAGCGATTTGCCCACTCCGGGGAAAGCGTCCCGACCTGCGGCGACGCCGTCCGTACGGGCTGTTCAGCGGTCCCGTCCGCCATCGTCGGACTCCTCGTCGGCGTCCGGCGAGGGCTCGCCCACCGGCCGGTCCGGGTCGGCCTCGATGTGGCGTTCGACCTGGGCCGACGTCAGCCCGAGCCCGCCCAGGTCGATGTCGTCGCGGGCCTGCAGCCGCCCGGTCTCGGCGTCGAAGTACAGCACCGAGGCCTGGTACGGGGTCGGCCGCCCCCGGCCGTGATCAAGGCCACGCAGCCCGGCGCCGCCGGTGGAGCCCTGGACGAGGAACCGGGTGCCCTCGTCGGAGACCCGGGTGGAGCGCAGGTGGTCGCCGCCGGTGAGCACCAGCGGGACGACCCCGTCGAACGCCGCCGCCTGCGTCTGCGTGTGCAGGAGGGCGAGGTCGACCTCCTCCCGGCTCCCGATGACCTCCGCCGCCTGCTCCTCGCCGAGCGCGGCCACGCCTTCGGCCGTCGGGTTGAGCCGGGTCGCGTCGGGCGTGTACCGCGGGTCCCCCGCCCCGTACAGGGTGAGCCCGCCGACCTCGCGGATCTCCCCGTCCAGCACCACGGCGTTGGGCTGGGCCGCCACCGCGCGCTGGGTGCCCATGGAGTCGTGCTGCCCGCGCACCCACACGTAGGGGACGTCGAGCTCGCCGATCTCGTCGGCGAACACGTCCTCGGCGGCGCTGCCCCGGTCGGTGAGGTCGCCGGAGTCCACGATGAAGTCGACGGCGTACTGCTCCCGCAGGGTGCGGATGATGCTCCACGACGCCGGGTTGAGCTGGATGTCGGACACGTGCAGCACCCGGATGACCGTCTCGTCCTCCTCGTACACCGGCAGGCCCGAGGTCGCCTCGTAGATCATCGCGACGTTGCCGACCAGCCCGGCGAGCTGCTCCTGGTACTCGTTGAACCGGCCCACGACCTCCTCGGCGCTGCCGACGACCTGGGGGGCGCCCGCGATCAGGCCGGTGTAGCGGGGCTCGGCGATGGCGCTCGGGTTGAAGGTGTACCCGGCGGCCGCCCCGGACCCGGCCAGGACCGCCAGGCAGACCCCGGCCCCGGCCAGCGCCCGCCACGCGTTGCGGAACAGCAGCAGGCCCATGACGGCCGCGCCCAGCGCCGCGGCGAGGATCGACCGGACCACCAGGGCGATGACCCCCTCGCGCAGGTCGGAGCCGATCCCGGCGGCCATCCGGTTGATGGCGTCGGGGTCGGCGAACATCTCCTGGGCCGCGGAGAGCCGGATGTCGGAGATGGTCGCCTCCAGCCGCAGCGGCGCGCTGTGGGTGTCGAAGGCGAGCTGCCCCAGGGGCGCCACGTTGACGACGGTCTCGCCCCGCCACTGGGGGCTGAGGCTCAGGGTGACGTCCGCGGGTCCGATCGGGGTGACGACCTGGCCGGCCAGCGCCAGACCGAGCCATCCGCCGACCAGGCCCGCGACGACGACGCAGCTCCAGCGCCAGGCCCGGCCGGCCCGTATCCGGGACAGGGCCTCGCGGAGGCGCCGGGCGGCGCCGCGGAAGTCGTACGCGCGGATCGCTTCCCAAGACAACACCCCCCCATCATGCCGCTGACGGGGACCGTTCCCAACGTTTCCTCCCGACCAGAGTGTTATGTCGATCCCGCCCCCGGACGCGGGGTCGGCGGGGCGGCGCCCGGGCGGCACAATGGCGGTTGTGGTGGAACTGACGCGCAGGGAGTTCGAGGAACTGGTCGCCGACGCGCTCGACCAGATCCCGCCGGAGCTGGCGGGCCTCATGGACAACGTGGTGATCACCGTCCAGGACGAGTCGCCCGACGGGCTGCTCGGCCTCTACGAGGGAATTCCGCTGACCGAGCGGGGGGATTCCTACTTCGGCGTGCTGCCGGACCAGATCTTCATCTACCGGCTCGGCATCTGCGCGATCTGCGAGACCCGGGAGGACGTCGTCGAAGAAGTCCTGATCACGGTCGTCCACGAGATCGCGCACCATTTCGGTATTGACGACGAACGCCTGCACGAGCTGGGCTGGGGCTGATCAGGGTCGCCCTGATGGGCGCTGCGCGACCGACCGAAACCCCCACCCCCGGAGGGGACCGGGTACCGCTCCGAGCGCTCTCCGTACACGGATCCGCGGCCGCGGACTACTGGCGCGCACCCCGGATCCCCTGTCTTTTCGGCGTTTCCACAGCGAGCGGTGGAAACGGCTCCGAGTACCGATAGGGATCAAGGCCCTGTGACCCGACGATCCATTACCCCCAGCAACGAATCAGACACGAATTCCTTGCAACGCCTTGCGAGGAAGCTCACGTTCCGGGACGGTTGGTCATTGGGACACGACACAGCGTGATTTCAACCCTGTAACAGTAAGGGAGTGCCGGATGGCCAATCCGCGCCTCGACAAGACACCTGACGACGAGGGCCACGAGCCCCCGTCTTCCCCCCAGAAGGACGCTTGGCGCAGCAGCTATCGCGAGGTCATGGCGCTCGGGGAGTTCCGTGCCATCTGGTCGGCCCACACCATCGCCACCATCGGCACCAACCTCCTCAACATCGCGGCGAGCATCCTCGTCTACCAGATCACCGGCTCGCCCCTGGCCGCGGGTTTCACCATCGCCCTCGGCTTCCTCCCCCCGCTCATCGCCGGGCCGTTCCTCTCCGGGCTGGCCGACCTCTTCCCCCGCCGCCGGGTGATGGTGGTCTGCGACCTCCTGCGCGCCGTGCTCATCGTCTCCATCGGCATCCCGGGACTGCCGCTGTGGGCGGTCTGGCTGCTGCTGTTCTGCTCGGTGCTGCCCGCGCTCCCCTTCGCCGCCGCCCGCGCCGCCATGCTGTCCGAGATCATCCAGGGCGAGCGCTACGTCGCCAGCACGGCGATCATCCAGCTCACCGCCCAGGTCGGGATCCTGGTGGGCTTCATGGCCGGGGGCTTCACCTCGGGCCTGTTCGGACCGCACACCACCGTGATGTGCAACGGGGCGCTGTTCGTCGTGACCGCGCTCATCGTGCGGTTCGGGGTCAAGGCGCGGCCCGCCCCCGAGCGCACGGAGAAGGAGGAGGGCGGCGGTTTCGCGACGGTGGTCGCCGGCGGGGCCAGGCTGGTCTTCGGCGACCCCCGGCTGCGCACGCTGGCCCTGATGGCCTGGCTGGCCGGGCTCTACATGGTCCCCTACGGGTTGGCGACCCCGCTGGCGGCCGAGGCGGGCGGCGGTGAGACCGCGGCCGGCGTCGTGATGGCGGGGACGTCGATCGGCGCCCTCGTGGGCGGCCTGGTGCTGACCCGCCTGGTGCCGCCGGTGACCCGGCTCCGGCTGCTGGGCCCGCTGGCCGTGCTGGCGTCGGTGCCCCTGCTGGTGTGGCTGTTCGACCCGCCGCTGTGGCTCATGGTGGTCGCGCTGGCGGCGTCCGGCGCCACCGCCTCCTACCAGTTCGTGGCCAACGCCGCGTTCGTGCTGTGCGTCCCGCCGGACGGCCGGGCGCGGGCCTTCGGCCTGGTCGCCGCGGGTCTACAGGTCTCCCAGGGACTGGGCATCCTGGCGGGCGGCTTCTTCGCGGAGTTCTTCGGCACCGGAACGGTCGTGGTCGGCGCGGGTGTGCTGGGCATCGTGTTCGCGCTGCTGCTGGCCCTGCCCTGGTCGCGGATGAGCGACGAGGTCACGCGCAGGATGCAGGAGAGCGAAGCCCCGGCCTGACCAGGGGTCCGGCCCCGCGCTCCGCGGCCGTCCGCCGCGGGGCGCCGGTCCCCGGCCCGGGAACGTCCCTAGGACCGGGGCCGACGGCCCGCGGCGTCGGCGCGGCACTCGCCGGGGTTCTCGCGCTCCTCCTCGGCCTCGTGGTCGGGCCGCTGGGCCCGGAGGTCGCGTCGTTCCCAACCCGGATGTGCTCGCAGGCTCCACATCAGTTCTGTCCCGGCTTTCCCTGGAAGTTTCGGATGATCTGTTCGAGCAGCGAGTGCTGCTCGCCCTCGGCCGGCATGATCAGCAGCGCGAGGATGTACACGAAGACGCCGCTGAAGCCGAGCACGGTGAGGACGACGAAAACGAGGCGGACGATGTTGGCGTCGATGCCGAGGTAGTCGGCGATACCGCCGCACACACCGGCCAGGAAGCGGTTGTCGTTGCTGCGCCGGAAGCGCTTGCCCTGGAGTTTCTCGTTCATATCCTCAGCCTGCCCGCCCGCGGCGCCGCTGCCCATCGGGGAGAGCCCTGGAGCGTCCCTGACATCCCCCCGACGCCCCTGACGGGGCCCGGGGACACCCCGGCGGGGTGCCCGGCGATGAGACGCGGCCGACGCGCCCGCCGTTCCCCCCGGACCGGTGAGTCATGGAGCACACTACGGGCCGGGTACGACGAACGGCGGCCGCCGCGGCCCGGCTCAGCGGCGGCCGTAGACCTCGCCCAGGACACTGAACGAGTCGCGGACCCGGGCGCGGATGCCCTCGGCGTCCTCCTCCTCGGAATAGTGCAGCCGGCGCATGGTGTGCCGCATGACGGCCATCGCGGTCACGGCGGCCAGCTGGGCCCGGTCCGACTCGGGAGGCTCGCCCAGGCGCCCGGCGATCGCCCGCGCCAGCACCTGCTCCATGTCGTGGAACCTGGCCAGCACGCCGGGGACGAGCTGGGGCTCGCGGTCCATCAGCCGCTTGCGCAGCCCCATCTCCTCCCGCTGGGCGGGGAGGTCGTCGACGTCGAGGAGGAACGCGATGAGCAGCCCGACGAGGTCGTCGGTGAAGTCCCCGGTGGGGCCGCCCGAGGCGAACTCCCGGGCGGCGCTCTCGTCCACCTCCCGGGGCAGCTCGCCCAGGAGGGCCTCCTCCTTCGTCCCGAAGTAGTTGAAGAAGGTCCGTGTGGAGACCCCGACGTCGGCGGCGATCTCCTCCACCGTGACGTTCTCGAGGCCGTGTTCGAGTGTGAGCCGCACGGCGGCCTCCCGGAGGGCGCGCCGTGTGGCCGCCTTCTTGCGCTCGCGCAGCCCCATCCGCTCCTCCTCCCTCCGTTCCCCGGTCACCTGTAACGCTCCTCTCCCGAGCCCGGCGCCCACCGTGCGGCCCGGCGGACCGCGTGTCCGGTCAGCGTCCGACGAACCGCTCGGGGCGGACGCGGACGACGACACGCCTCTCCTCGTCACTGTGCCAGGGATACGGGGTGCCGAGGTACTTGTGGGCCATCCGGTCGATGAAGGACTTGTCCGGGTCCTCGTCCACCCGGTCGACCACTCCGCGCACCTCCACGTACATGTAGGGGTTGTCGGGGTCGAGGACGGAGACCGCCACCCGGCCGTCCCGGGCGAGGTTCTTGAGCTTCTGCCGGGTGGTGGTCTGGCTGAAGCTCAGGTACTCCCCGTCCCAGTCGACCCACACCGGGCTGACCTGCGGTTCACCGTCCGGTCCCAGGGTGGCCACGTGCCCGAACGCGGGCTTGCGCAGGATCTCCTGCTGGTGCTCGGCGAACTCCATGGGGTGCTCCTCCTTCTCGTCCGCGGCCGCCGGCCGGCCGCTGCCTGCGAGTACACCAGTGCCCCGGGGAGGGATCGCGGAACGCCACGGGGCGGCCGGGGAACCGGCCGCCGTCCGGGCGGGGTCCCGGGGCCCGCCCGTGCGGCCGACCTTCGTCGGCGACGATCGTCGGGGCCCGCGCCTGCGACCACCTCCCCGGGGCCGATGCGCCGCTCCCGCACCCGCTCGTAGTGTCATCGCGGGACCGCCGCCGGGGCCGGTCCGGCGTGACCCGAGGGGACGTCCATGACCTGGCCGGAGGCCCTGCTCCTGGGGGCGATCGCCCTGCTGCTGCTCACCCTGTGCCTGCCGGAGCGGGTCCGCCGGCCGGCGGTCGTCTCGGGGATGGCCCTGGTGGCGGCCTGCACCGCGGCCGGGGTCCCGGCCGGACCCCGCTGGCAGTGGCTCCCGATCGCTGCGGGCGCGCTCGCCGCCCTCCTCCTGGGGGCCCTGCGCCTGCGGGGGCCGCGGCCGGTGCGCCGCCCGGCCCTGCGGGCCGCCGCGTCGGCACTGGTCCTGGCGTCCTGCCTGGGCGCGGCGGGGGCGGGCGGGCTGGCCGCCTGGTCGGTCCCGGTCCCGGCCTTCCCCGAGCCCTCCGGGCCGTACCCGGTCGGCGCGGTCACCGTGCAGTGGGAGGACCCCGACCGGGAGGAGACCTGGACCGACGACCCGCGGGACCACCGGGTGGTCGTGGCCCGGGTCTGGTACCCGGCCGCCCCGGACGGCGCCGGGGACCGTGCGCCATCGGCCTACCTGGGGCGCGACGCCGCCGAGGCGAAGACCGTGGCCGAGGGGCTGGCCGCGGGGTTCGGCCTGCCGGGGTTCGTGTTCTCCGACGCGGCCGCCGCCCGCGCCCGAGCGGTCACCGGTGCCGCGCCCGCCGCAGGCCCGCACCCGGTGGTGCTCTTCTCCCCGGGGCTGGGCGGCGTGCGCACCCAGAACACGGTGTGGGCGGAGGGCCTGGCCTCCCACGGCTACGTGGTGGCGGCCCTGGACCACCCCTACGACTCGGCGGTGGTGGTCCTCGACGACGGCACCGAGGTGCGCGGAGCGGTGGCGGCCACCGGCGACCCGGCACGGGACGACCGGCTGGCCCGGGAGTGGGCGGACATCCGCGCCGCCGACCTGGACCTGGCACTGGTCCGGCTGCTGGAGGCGGACGGCGGCCCGCCGGCCGGGCTGGCCGACCCCGGCCGCGTGGCCGTGGCGGGGCACTCCCTGGGCGGGGCGGCCGCCCTGCTGGCGGCCGAGGACGACCCGCGCTACCACGCGGTCGTGAACCTGGACGGCCTGCCGCGGCTGTCCGCCGACGCCTCCCTCCCGCAGCCGCTGCTGGCCCTGGTGGCCGCGTCCGGGACCGGCAGCGAGGAGGGCGACGCCCGCTACGCCCGGGAGCTGGACGCGGCCTTCGCGGCCTCCGCCGGACCCGGGTACGAGCTCACCGTGCCGGGAACGGCGCACCTGGGGTTCAGCGACTCCCCGTTCCTGCTGCCGCCTCTGCCCTCCCTGGTGGGGTCGCTGGGGCGGGAGGAGACGGCCCGGATCACCGAGGCGGCCTGCCTGGCCTTCCTGGACTCGGCCCTGAACGGCGGCGGCGCCGACGTCACCGGCGCGCTGTCCGGCCTGGGCCGGCTCACCCCGAAGCCGTAGCCCGTCCCGCCGTGGCGGGGAGCGGGGGCGGCGCCTGCCCGTACACCTCGGCGAGCAGGGCGACCGCGGCGAAGGCGGCGGGGTGCGGGTCGTGCGGCCGCCAGATCGCCCGGACCGGGATGGCCGGGGCGTCGCGCACCGGCCGGAACACGACCCCGTCGCGGCGGTACTGGGCGACCGTGCCCTCGGCGGTGATGCCGACGCAGCGGCCGGTGGCGATCTCGGCCAGCCAGTCGTCGATGTCCTGGGTGTGCTCCAGCGCGGGCCGCCGGTCGGCGGGCCACAGGTGGGCGGTGGTGGTGCCGGTGCGGCGGTCGACGAGGACGCGCCGGTCGGCGATCTCCGCGAGGCGCACGGAGCGCCGCCGGGCCCAGGGGTCGTCGGAGGCCATGGCGCAGACACGGCGTTCGTGCCCCACGACCGCGCCGTCGAACCGGCGCCCGTCCACGGCCGCGCGCACCACGGCCAGGTCGCAGGCGCCCTCGGCCAGCCCCGCGGTGGGGGTGTTGGTGCGGACCAGGTGCAGCTCCACGTCGGGGTGGCGTTCGGCCCACAGCCGCTGGAACCTGCGGGTGTGCCGCCCGACCGCCGACCAGGCGTGGCCCAGGCGCAGCCGGCGGTGGCCGCTGGTGGCCTCGGTGACCAGGTCGTCGACCTCGGCCAGGACGGTCCTGGCGCGGGCCAGCACCCGCCGCCCGGCGGCGGTGGGCGTGACCTCGCGGCTGGTGCGGTGCAGCAGCCGGGTGCCCAGCGCCCGTTCCAGGGCGGCCAGGCCCCGGGACACCGCGGCCTGGGAGACGCCCAGGTGGAGGGCGGCGTCGGTGAAGGTCCCGGTGTCGGCGATGGCGACCAGGCAGCGCAGGTGACGCAGCTCGACATCCATACGATCAGCGTATGCGAGGGGCGTCGCATGCATTTTGCGCATGCGCGGCCGGGCCGCATGATCCGGGCATGGAGACGTCGACGGAGGTGCGCCCGGCGGGCGCGGGACGGGACGGCCGCGGGCGCCTGGCCGGTGTGGCCGTGATGCTGGGCGGCGGGGTGTCCAACCAGGTGGGCGCCTCGCTGGGGGCGCTGGCCTTCCCGGTGATCGGCCCGGCCGGGGTGGTGGCGGTGCGCCAGTGGGTGGCGGCCGCGGTGCTGTTCGCGGTGGGGCGCCCCCGGCTCCGGACGCTGACCCGGGACCAGTGGCGGCCGGTCGTCGCGATGGGCCTGGTCTTCGGGTGCATGAACCTGTCGCTGTACTCGGCGGTCGACCGGATCGGGCTGGGGCTGGCGGTGACCCTGGAGTTCCTGGGCCCGCTCGCGGTGGCCCTGGCCTCCTCGCGCCGGTGGACGGACCTGGTGTGCGCGCTGGCCGCCGGGGGCGCGGTGGCCGTGCTGATGCGGCCGCAGCCCAGCGGCGACCACCTGGGGGTCGTGCTGGCGCTGGCGGCCGCGGCCTGCTGGGCGGCGTACATCCTGCTCAACCGCACGGTCGGGCGGAGGGTGCCGGGGATCGAGGGGTCGGCGGCCGCGGCGGGGGTCTCCGCGCTGGCCTTCCTCCCGGTCGGGGTGTGGGTGCTGTGGCACCAGCCGCCGACGTGGGCGGCGCTGGGGTGCGCGGTGGCGGCGGGCCTGCTGTCCTCCACGGTGCCGTTCCTGGGCGACCTGTACGCGCTGAGGCGGGTGCCCGCCCGGTTCTTCGGCCTGTTCATGAGCGTGCACCCGGTGATGGCGGCGCTGGCCGGACTCGTGGTCCTGGGCCAGCGACCGGCCTGGCCGGACTGGGCGGCCATCGCCGCGGTGGTGGCGGCCAACGCGGTGAGCGCGACCGTCGGCCGTCCCGGGGAGCACCGGTGACCGGCGTCCCCGGAGGCCGTGGAACGGGTCACCCGCCTCCCTCCGGACTGGACGCGACATACACCCGGGGGTATGTTGGGCGGCGAGAGGGGATGAGCATGGACCTCAAACCGGAGATGCTCGGAGACGCCCTGACCCGCCTGCGGCGGGCCCAGGGCCAGCTCAACGCCGTGATCACGATGATCGAGAACGGCGAGGACTGCACCGAGACGCTGCAACAGCTGGCCGCGGTCTCCCGTGCCCTGGACCGGGCCGGCTTCAAGATCGTGGCCACGGGCCTGCGGCACTGCAACGCGGCCCGCGAGCGCGGCGAGGAGCCGCCCATGAGCGAGGCCGAGCTGGAGAAGCTCTTCCTGGCCCTGGCCTGACGGACCCGCCCACGCGGGCGGGTCCGCCGGTCCGGCGTGCCCGCGTCCCCGAACCGGGGCACGGGCACGCCCTCCGCATACCCCCGGGGGTTCCCGGTCGGCGCACACGTGCGCCCTCCGCATACCCCCCGGGGTACTTTTCAGCCCGTGCGCCGCGGACCGGGGGACGGCCCCGTTCCAGCGCGCCCCGGGGAGACATCCGCCTCCCGGATACCCCCGGGAGTACCCGGCCTCCCCGGACACCGACCACGAGGAGACACATGACCGACCGCACCATCGCCGTGCACAGCGTCCGCAGCCTGGTCGAGACCGACCCCGACACCCTGCTCGTGGACGTGCGCACCCCCGCCGAGTACGAGGGCTCGCACATCCCCGGCGCGATCAATCTGCCGCTCCAGCGCGTGGACGCGCACCTGGAGCGCATCGTCACCGACGCCGGCGGCCGCCTGGTCCTCGTCTGCCAGTCCGGGCACCGGGCCCGGCAGTGCCAGGACAGGCTGGCCGCCGCCGGACTGGCGGACACCGTCGTCATGGAGGGCGGCATGAACGCGTGGGAGGCCCAGGGCGCGCCGGTCGTGCGCGGACGGGCCCGCTGGTCCCTGGAGCGCCAGGTCCGCCTGGTCGCCGGGGGTGCCGTGCTGGCCTCCGTGCTCGCCTCCCTGCTGTGGCCGCCCGCGGTGGCGGTCGCCGGGTTCGTCGGGGCCGGCCTGGCCTTCGCCGCCGTCACCGACACCTGCGCCATGGGCATGGCCCTGGCCCGGCTGCCCTACAACCGGCCCCGCAACCGGATCGACATCGAGGACTCGCTCGCGCGGCTCGGCGCCCGCGGCTGACGGCCCGCCCCTTCCACCCGGAGCGCTTCCGGACCACCGGGGCCGCACCGGCTCCACCGCATACCCCCCGGAGTACCCGGGGAGCGAACCGCACCACACCCAGGAGGAACCATGCTGCTGGAACGCATCTACGACGAAGACCTGGCCCAGGCGGGCTACCTCATCGGCTGCCAGGCGACGGGGGAGGCGGTCGTGGTCGACGCCCGCCGCGACATCGGCGTGTACCTCGACCTCGCCCGGTCCCACGGTATGAGGATCGTCGCCGTCACCGAGACCCACATCCACGCCGACTACCTCTCCGGCACCCGCGAACTCGCGGCGGCGACCGGCGCCACCGTCCACGTCTCCGGGGAGGGCGGCCCGGACTGGCAGTACGGCTTCGAGGCCGAGCGCCTCCGCGACGGGGACGCCGTCACCGTCGGTAACATCACGGTCAGGGCCCGCCACACGCCCGGACACACGCCGGAGCACCTGTCGTTCCTGGTCACCGACGGGGCGTTCAGCGACGACCCCGGCTACCTGCTCTCCGGCGACTTCGTCTTCGCCGGGGACCTGGGCCGACCCGACCTGCTGGACGAGGCCGCGGGCGGGGAGGACACCCGGTTCGAGGGCGCGCGGCTGCTGTACGCGAGCCTGCGCGACGTCTTCCTGGCACTGCCCGACCACGTCCAGGTCCACCCCGGGCACGGCTCCGGCAGCGCCTGTGGCAAGGCCCTGGGCGCCCTGCCGTCCACCACCGTCGGGTACGAGCGCCTCAACGCCTGGTGGGCGCCCTACCTCCGCGACGGTGACGAGGAGGGGTTCGTCGCGGAGCTCCTCGACGGGCAGCCCGACGCGCACGCCTACTTCGCCCGGATGAAGCGGCAGAACAGGCGGGGCCCGAGGGTCCTCGGCCCGCTCGACCCGCCGCGGGAGCTGGACAACGGGGAGATCGCCGCGGCCCTGAGCGCGGGCGGAGCGGTCCTCGTGGACACCCGGCCCCACACCGAGGTGCACCGGGGCACCGTCGCCGGGGCGCTCAACATCCCCGGTCCGGCCAAGGCCGCCACCTACGGCGCCTGGGCGTACGACCCCGAGGCCGAGGACCTGCCGCTGGTCCTCCTGGTGCCCGACGCGGACACCGCCCGGGACGTGCGCGACCACCTGCTGCGGGTCGGCATCGACCGCGTCGGCGGCTACACCACCACCCTGGAGGGACTGCCAGCGGCGGTGCCCGCGGTCGTCGCCCCGGCGGACCTGGAGGACGCGGGGGCGGCGCTCCTCCTGGACGTGCGCGACCGGGCCGAGCACGCCGCCGGGCACATCCCGGGCTCGCGGCGGCTCAGCGCCGGACGGGTCCTGTGGCACCTGGACGAACTGCCGGACGAGGGCACCATCGTGACCTACTGCCAGGCGGGCGTGCGCAACTCCGTGGCGGCCTCGGCCCTGCGCCGCGCCGGATACGACGTGGTCGAACTCGACGGGAGCTACGCGGGCTGGGCGGACTGGGCGCGCGGAGGCGCCGCGGCGGCCGGAACGGCGGCCTGACCATCGCGGCCCCGTCCGGGCGGGGCCGCCCCGGCGGCCCCGGTCCCGGCCACGGAAGGAGTGAAGTGTGGAGTTCCCGATGATCCTCGTCGTCGGCCTCACCGCGGTGGTGGGCCTCACGCTCGGGCTGCTCGGCGGCGGGGGGTCCATCCTGATGGTCCCGCTGCTGGCCTACGTCGCGGGCCTGCCGCCCAAGGAGGCCATCGCGGTCTCGCTGGTCGTGGTCGGCGCCACCTCGCTGGTCGGCGCGTTCGCCCACGCCCGCCGCGGCAACGTCCGCTGGCGTACGGGGCTGCTCTTCGGCGCCGCGGGCATGGGGGGCGCCTTCCTCGGCGGCCTGGCGGGCGGGCACGTACCCGGCACCGTCCTGATGGTGGCCTTCGCGCTCATGATGGTCGCCACCGCCGCCGCCATGCTGCGGGGCAGAGGGTCCCCCGCCGGGGGCGGGGAGCGGCGCGGAGAGCCTCCGCTGTGGCGCATCCTCGCCGACGGCCTGGCCGTCGGCGCCGTGACCGGGCTGGTGGGCGCCGGGGGCGGCTTCCTCGTGGTGCCCGCCCTGGCACTGCTCGGCGGCCTGCCCATGCCGGTCGCGGTGGGGACCTCCCTGCTCGTGATCGCCATGAAGTCCTTCGCGGGGCTCACCGGCTACCTGGCCTCGGTGAGCCCGGACTGGGCGCTGGTCGCCGCCGTCACCGCCGCGGCCGTGGCGGGGTCGCTGGTCGGCACGCGCCTGGCCTCCCGGGTGCCCGAAGCCGCGCTGCGCCGGGGCTTCGGGGTCTTCGTCCTGGTGATGGGCGTCCTCGTGCTGGCCATGGAGCTGCCCGCGCCGTTCGGCGGCGTCCTCGCCGTCACGGCGGCCGCCGTGGCCGCACTGGGCGCGGTCTGCCGCCTGCTCGGGGAGTACTGCCCCCTCGCGCCCCTGCGGGCGGGCGTGTGAGGGAGCCCCGGACGGCTCCGGAGAACGCTTCGGGCCCCCGCCGTACGGCGGGGGCCCGAAGCTCACGGACGCGGGGTCAGAGCAGGAAGAGCCCGATCACCCAGATGGTCGCGAAGGCCGCGGTGCCCTCGATGGCGGTCGCCACGCTGAGGGTCCGGTAGGCGGTCGCCACCGGGATCCGGCTCAACTGGGAGACGACCCAGAAGTAGGAGTCGTTGGCGTGCGAGACGACCATCGCTCCGGCACCGGTCGCCAGCACGCTCAGGACCATCCCCTCCGGGGAGTCGAGGCCGAGGGAGCCCAGCATCGGCGCGATCAGGGCCGAGGTGCTGACGATCGACACCGTGGACGAGCCCTGCGCGGTCTTGAGCGCGGCGGCGATGATGAACGGCACCGCCAGCCCCAGGCCCAGCCCGCTGAGGTTGTCCGACAGGAAGCCGGTCAGCGGCGAGGCGGCCAGCACGCCGCCGAATGCGGCGCCGGCGCCGGTGATGAGCAGGATCGGGGCCGAGACCCGGATCGACTCCTGGACGTGGTCGTTGAAGCGCTCCAGCTTGCCGTGCCCGCGCAGCAGCAGCACGGCGACGGCCAGGCCGATGATGAGGGCGATGACCGGGGTGCCCAGGAACCCGAGGACGTCGAAGGCGACCCCCTCGCCGAGCGGGCGGCTCGGCAGCTTGACGATCGAGGAGGTGCAGATCAGAGCCAGCGGCACCACGATCGGCAGGAACGAGACGAAGGCGCCGGGCAGCCGGCCGTAGCTCTCGCGCAGCTCCTCGTAGGACTGCCGGGTGAGGTCGTCGTCGTTCTCCGCGGGCAGCGGCGTGAACTCCTTGCGGGAGAACGTGCTCGCGAAGACCAGGCCGGCGACGGCGGCGACGGCGGCCACCGGCAGGCCCAGGGCGATGATCATGCCCAGGTTGTCGGAGACGCCGAGGTTCTCGGCGGCGGCCAGCGGGCCCGGGGTCGGCGGGACCATGGTGTGCGTGGCGTACAGGCCGGTCATCAGCGCGATCGAGGTGGCCAGGGTGGACACGCCGGTGCGCAGGGTCACGGCCTTGCGCAGCGAGTTGAGGATGACGTAGCCGGAGTCGCAGAACACCGGGATGGAGACGATGTAGCCGATCAGGGACATCGTCAGGTTCGGGAAGCGGGTGCCGAGCACCTTGATCAGCGCCTCGGCCATCGCGATCGCGGCGCCGGAGCGCTCCAGGATCACGCCGATCATGGTGCCGAACAGGATCACCAGGCCGATGTTGCCCAGGGTGTTGCCGAAGGCGGTCGTCACGGTGGTGACGACCTCGCCCATCGGGATGCGGTAGGCGAAGGCCCCGATGAGGGCGGCGCCGATGAGCGCGAGGAAGGGGCTGACCTTCCAGCGCGCGGTGACGAGCACGATGGCCGCCACCAGGACGAGCAGGATGAGCAACGAGGTCACGGTCGGTGTTCCTTAGGCGTGCGGGATGCGAAGTGGTGGGCGAGGAGCCGGCAGCAGTTGGAGGTCGTCCACTCGATGTCGGCGAGGACCTCCTCGCTCATCCGTTCCAGGGTGCGGGGGCCCCGGGCGGTGGAGAAGGCGGCGGTGACGCCCGACCGCCGGAGTTCCTCGGGGGTGACCGAGACGTCTCCGGCGATGACCACGACGGGGCGTCCCGCCGGGGCGAGTCGGCGGACCGCGTCGACGACCTTGCCGCCCAGGGACTGGCCGTCGAACCGGCCCTCCCCCGTCAGGACGAGGTCGGCGGCGGCCATGAGGCGTTCGGCGTCCAGGACGTCGGCGACCATGCGGGACCCGGGGACGACCTCGGCGCCCAGCAGGGCCGTGAGCGGGGCGGGCAGGCCGCCCGCCGCCCCCAGGCCCGGGCGGTCGCGGACGTCCTCGCCGGTGGCCTGCGCGAGGACCTCGGCCAGGCGGTCCAGCCCGGCGTCCAGAACGCGCACGTCGTCGGGGCCGGCGCCCTTCTGCGGCCCGAAGACCGCGGCGGCCCCCCGGTCGCCGACGAGGGGGTTGGTGACGTCGCAGGCGATGCGCCAGCGTACGGCCCGGGCGCGCGGATCGAGCCCGGAGGTGTCCAACCGGTCCAGTTCGGTGAGGCTCCCGCCCCCGTCGGGGAGTTCCCGCCCGTCCCGGTCCAGCATGCGCGCGCCGAGCGCGCGGAGCAGGCCGGTGCCGCCGTCGGTGGTGGCCGATCCCCCGATGCACAGGAGGATCTCCTCGACCCCGGCGTCCAGCAGAGCCGTGACCAGGGGGCCGATACCCCGGGTGGTGGCGGTCAGCGGGCGCAGGGGCACGTCGGAGACCAGCGGCAGGCCGTTGGCCTCGGCCGCCTCGATGACCCCGGTCCGGCCGTCCGGGGACAGGCCGTAGCGGGCCCGCACCGGTCGGCCGAGGGCGTCGGTGGTGTCCACCGTGAGCGCCTCGGCGCCCCAGGCGCCCAGGAGCGCGTCGAGGGTCCCCTCTCCCCCGTCCGCGAACGGGAGGGTGTGGACGGTCGCCTCGATGCCCGCCGCGCCGAAGGCGTCGCGGACGCCCCTCTCCATGGCCGCCGCCACGTCCACGGCCCGGGCGCTGCCCTTGAAGGAGTCCGGGACGATGGCGACACGGACGGGAAAGTCCTGGTCATGTACGTGCAACGCGTTGGACATGTCGGAGAGCCTAAGAAGAAACCCCGTGCGATTCGACGTCGTCTCGCCCAGACTTCCTGTGACTTCTTGTTCAGTCTGTGTGCGAAACGCACAAGGCTTCACGCGCGTAGAGAGCCATCTGCAACGCGGCCAGGTGGTCGGCGCGGCGGATGTCCGCCCCCGTGGTCGCGCGGATCCGCTCCACCCGCTGGAGCAGCGTGTTGCGGTGGACGTACACCGAGTCCGCCGCCGCCTGCATGGAGGTGGTCGTCGCCACCGCCAGCAGGGTGCGCCGCTGCGCCTCGCTCAGCACCGACGCGCGCCCGGCCAGGTGCTCCAGGCTGCGCCGGGGCAGGTGGGCCACGGCCACGGCGATGTCGCGCGACCACGGCTCGGTGTCCCCCAGGACCGGGATGAGCCCGGCGTAGCGGCACAGCGCCCGCGACTCCTCGGCGTGGGCCAGCAGCGCCTCGACGTCGTCGGTGGGCTCGGTGGCGGTGTGCCGGACGCCGGCGGGCAGGGGGAGGTCGGGCGCCGCCCCCGAGCCCACCAGCCACAGGGCGCCGTGCAGCACGGCCGACCGGTGGCCGAGATCGGTGTTGAGCCGGGCCACCGCGGTGTCGGCCAGCGGCGGCGGGGCCGCGGCCGCGTCCGGCCGGGGCGCCCCGGCCGTCCACAGCGCCAGCGACCAGGGCGGGGCCAGCCCCGCGGCGGCCAACCGGGCCCGCGCCGACTCCGCGGAGGCGGTGCCCGAGGCCAGGGCGGCGATGAGGTCGCGGGCCTCGGTGTGGCGGCGGGTGGCGGCGTCCTGCTCGTCCTCCTGCGCGATGAGCAGCTGCACGGTCAGCGCCACCACACGGGCGAGCGGGGCGACCTCCCGGGGATCGCCGGTGATGCCCACGGCGCCGCGCAGCTCGCCGTCGATGACCAGCGGCTCGTTGGCGCCGGGCCGGTCGGAGGTGCCGGGTTCGGGCGAGGTGATGAGGACGGGCCGGCCCTCGGCGATGACCCGCTGGGCGCCACGGTGCAGGGTGCCGAGGCGTTCGGGGTCCAGGCAGGCGATGATCGTGCCGTGCTCGTCCATCACGTTGATGTTGTGGCTGATCGTCGGTGCGATGAGATCGACCACCCGCTGGGCGAGTTCCCCGCTCAACGGCGTCCGGCCGGCGTTTTCTGCCATGGCCACCAGGATAGGGAGCCCCGGGACCGGGTCCCGCCGCCCGCGCCGGGGTCCCTACGCTGGCGGGATGGAGTCCACCGGGTGCGGCCACCTGACGGCCCGACTGCCCTCCCCGCTGGAGGAGGTCCGCGACCCCCGGCTGCGCGGGGTGCGGCTGCTGATCAAACGGGAGGACCTCATCCACCCCGAGGTGCCCGGCAACAAGTGGCGCAAGCTCCACCGCAACCTGGTGCGGGCGCACGAGGCCGGGGCCACGACCCTGCTGACCTTCGGCGGCGCCTACTCCAACCACATCCGGGCGGTGGCCGCCGCCGGCCGGGCCTGCGGGTTCGCGACCGTCGGAGTGATCCGCGGGGAGGAGCACCGGCCGCTCAACCCCGTGCTGGAGTACGCGGCGGCCCAGGGGATGCGGCTGGTCCACCTGGACCGGGCGACCTACCGGAACAAGCACACGCCCGGGGTGATCGCGGGGCTGCGCGAGCGGTTCGGTGACTTCCACCTGCTGCCCGAGGGCGGCAGCAACGCCGAGGCGGTGCTGGGGTGCGTGCCCGTCGCCGCGGAGATCGACACCGACTTCGACGTGCTGTGCTGCGCCTGCGGCACCGGGGGCACCCTCGCCGGGGTCGCCGCCGGGCTGGGCCCGGGGCGGCGGGCTCTGGGGTTCGCGGTGCTGAAGGGCGGGGGCTTCCTCGCCGACGAGGTGCGGCGGCTCCAGCGGGAGGCGGGGGTGTCCGGCGGGAACTGGGAGGTCGAGACCGGCTACCACTTCGGCGGGTACGCCCGGTGCCCGGACGGGCTGCGGGCGTTCATCGACGACTTCCGGGACCGGCACGGGCTGGAGCCGGAGCGGGTCTACGTGGCCAAGATGCTCGCCGGGATCTACGACCTGGCCGCCCGCGGCCGCCTGCGCCCGGGGACCACGGTGGTCGCCCTGGTCACCGGCCCCGCGGAGTTCCGGGCTCAGGCCCCGCCGGTCCAGCCCCCGCGGTTGGAGTAGGACTCGTAGGAGTACCGGGTCTCGCGCTGCCACTCCTCGCCGGTGAAATCCTTGTAGGCGCGGTCCGGGACGTAGAGCAGCGGTTCGGCCCAGATCAGCTCCTCGGCGTAGGGGGCGAAGAGCACCGGGTCGGCCAGCACCTCCTCGTAGGCCGCGCGGCCGTCGGCGACGACCGCCGCGCGGGTGTACAGGAACACGTCGGAGGACAGGTCCTCCCCGTACTCGCGCCGGTCCAGCCGGTACAGGGCCTCGGAGAGCCGCTCGGCGAAGCCGGTGATCATGAACACCGGGCCGCGCGACAGCAGCCCGACGAGGTGGTCGGCCAGGTGGTCGGGGTCCGGGCCGGGGGCGGCGGCGCGGCCCTCGTCGACCAGCAGCCAGAAGGTGTCCTCGGTCATGGCCCCGATCCTGCCGGAGGGCTCCGACAGGGCGCGGGGACCGGTGGGTCGGCGGAGGGCGTCGGCGGGCCGGAGGGCGCCCGCGGGCTCACCCCTCCGCGCCGCCCTTGCGCGCGTACGCCTCGCCGTCGCCGTCGCGGTCCAGGGTGTACCCGATCCACTCGCCCACGCGGCGCCGCCAGTCCTCGCGGTCGGCGTCCTCGTGGCGGGCGTGGAACCACCGGGGCTCGGCCCGGCCCGCCGCGTACTCCGCCAGCATCCCGTCGGCCGCGAACGCCACCGCCACGCCCTCCTCGGCGGTGGACAGCAGCAGGTCCAGGTCTACGGTGCCGTCGGTGTAGCGCAGCGCCCGGTGGAAGCGCGCCCTCCCGGGGTCGCCGGGCAGGCCGCCCCGGGCCGCGTGCCCGCCGCGCCGCTCGAACCCGGCGCGCTCCATCCCCTCCAGCAGGCGCTCGTGCAGCGGCAGCGGGTGGACGTAAACCGGGTCCAGGTCGCCCTCGTCGAGGGCGTCGTCTATGACGACGTCGGTGCGCAGGCCCAGCTCGACCCCGGCCAGGTCGGTCCCGTCCAGGCGGGTCGGCGGCGCGGCCCAGGGGACCCGGTAGGCGAACGGCACGACCAGCCGCCGCTCCGCGTCCAGGGTCATCGCGCCCATGAGGGGCACCCGGGCGAACTCCGACTCCTCGCCGTCGCCGAAGCGGGCGACGAGGACGTGCGCCACCTCGGCGACCTCCCAGTCCAGCTCGCCCCCGGTCAGCTCCAGGCGCCCCTGGAGCAGCTCGCCGGGCCGCCGGTGCGGGTCGTCCAGCACGGTGTCCACCTTGGGACATCCGGTCCCGAGTACCGAGAGGAGGTACCTGAAGACCATGACGCGTCCTTCCCGGAGAGCGGCGGAGGCCGCCTCGCGGCCCGGGACCCGGCTCCCTCGCAAGGGTCAACGAGGCCGTACCCGCGGCGGGTTCCCGAACGGCCCGGACCGACCGCGGCCCGCGCGGACCGTGGGGTCGGGGCGGCCCGTGCGGCCGGTGCGGTCCGTAGGGTCGGGGCGGCCCGTGCGGCCGGTGCGGCTCGTGAGGCCGGTGCGGACCACGCGGTCGGTGCGGCCCGTGGGGCCGGTGCGGACCACGCGGCCCGTGCGGCCGGTGTGGACCGCGCGGCCCGTGGGGCCGGTCCGGGGCCGGTCACGCGGCGGCCGCGGACTCCCGGAGCCGGTCCCGCCGCGCCCCGAGGACGACGAGCAGGCCCGCCGCGGCGCCCAGGAAGTAGGGCGACGGCACGAGCAGGACGCCGCCGGCGACGCACCACGCCGCGGTCCCCCAGCCCACCCACGAGGGGACGGGCACCCCGCGTCCGACCAGGTGCCGGATCAAGGCCCCCAACAGGACCAGGGGGACGGAGAAGCTCCCCGGACCGGCCCAGAAGGTGAGCGAGTTCTGCAGCTGCGCCGCCGCCGGCTCCGCGCCGCCCCCGAGGTCGAGCGGGACGGCCGCCCACAGGCCCCGCTCCGCCCAGGCCGCGATGACGGCGCCGTCGACGAACGCCAGCAGGGCCAGGTGCCCGACGCCCAGCACGATCATGATGCCGCTCCCCCAGAGCAGCGGCCCCCTGCCGGTCCGCGCGTTCCGTTTCGCCTTCGGTGCCGTGTCCATGCCCTGCTCCGTTCGCTCCGCCGTGTCCTGTTCCGCCCGCCCGGTCATGCCGGCCCTCCGTTCCGCTCGGCCCAGGCCCGCTCCCAGCCGCGGGTCAGCGCCGGGTAGACGATGAGGTGCCGAAAGGGCGCGATGGCCGCCATGTAGAGCCGCCCGAACCGGCCGTTGGGTTTGACGAGGACGGCCATCAGCAGCTCGTGGTCGCCGTCGGTCCCGCGCGCCCAGCCCAGGTGCATCAGGGTGTGCACGGTCCGGTTCGCCAGCTCGCGGACGGCCTCGGTGTCGGTCTCGTAGACCGCCTTCAGGGGCATGTCGTCCCGGTCCTCCCCCCGAGGCGCGGCGAGCAGGTCGTCGGGGAGGCGGTCGCGCAGCGAGGGGACCCGCCCGCCCACGCCCGACCCCGGGTCGTCCCAGCCCAGGAGCCCGCCGAGCCGCCACCGGACGGCGAACAGGAACCGCACCGCCGGGGGCATCCGGCCGATCCCGCCGGACGAGCGGATCGCCTCCACCACGGCGCGGAAGTCGCCGGGGCCCGCTCCGGGGGTGCGGAACGCCCACACGTCCTCGACCTCGAAGTCCGGGGCCAGGTCGTGGATGCGCCAGGGGTGTGCGGTGTGGTCGGAGATCGTACGCCGGGCCATGGCGGCCCCCCGTTCTATACGCAGCCGTATATCTCTTTTGTACGGTAGCGTACACATCATGAGCACGACATCCCGGGGGTGGTGAGAAGGTGCCGCCCACCGCCCGCACCCCGCGCGGCCGCTGGATCGAAGCAGGACTCGACGCCCTCGCCCGGGGCGGCCCGGACGCGGTCCGGGTCGAGACCCTGGCCGCCGGGCTCGGCGTGACCAAGGGCGGGTTCTACGGGTACTTCGATGGCCGGCCCGCCCTGCTCGCCGAACTCCTCGACGAGTGGGAGCGCCGCTGCACCGACGACGTCCTGGCCCGCGTCGAGGCCGAGGGCGGGAGCCCCGCCGAGAAGATCCGCCGCGCCGGGCTGCTGACCTTCACCGACGAGCTGCACCGGATCGACCTCGCCGTCCGGGAGTGGGCCCGCCAGGACCCGGCGGTCGCCGAGCGGCTGCGCCGGGTCGACAACGTGCGGATGGACTTCCTGCGCACCATGTTCGCGGGGTTCATCGACGACCCGGACGAGGTCGAGGCGCGCTGCACCCTGGCGTTCGCGCTGGCGATCGGCCGCCACTTCATCGCCGTGGACCACCCGGGCCGCACCCACCGCGAGGCGATCGTGCTCGCGGGGGACCACCTCCTGCGCCCCTGAGCCGTTTCGTCGCCGCCCCGGAGTAGCCTCCCCCCATGGTGGAGACCCCTGTCCTGGACTGGCTGCTCGACTCCGACCCGAGCCTGCGCTGGCGCGTGGAGCGCGACCTCGCGCGCGCCCCGGAGGAGGTGTGGCGGGCCACCCGCGCCCGGGTCCCGCACGAGGGCTTCGGCGCGGCGCTGCTCGCCCGCCAGGATCCCGACGGCCTGTGGGCGGGCGGCGCCTACTTCCCCGCGGACGCCTCCCGGGACGAACCCGGCCAGCCCTGGACGGCCACCACCTGGTCGCTCAACGCCCTGCGCGAATGGGGCGTGGAGCCCGGCGCGCTGCGGCCGGACACCGCGGGCCTGCTGGCGCGCAACGCCCGCTGGGAGTACGAGGAGCTTCCGTACTGGAGCGGCGAGGTCGACGCCTGCATCAACGCCTACACCCTGGCCAACGGCGCCTGGCTGGGCGCCGACGTGTCGGCGATCGCCGACTGGTTCCCCCGGCACCGGCTCGCCGACGGCGGCTGGAACTGCATGTGGGTGGAGGGGGCGACCCGCTCCTCGTTCCACTCCACGCTGAACTCCGTGCGGGGCATCCTCGACCACGAGGTCCGCACGGGCGGTACCGCCGCCCTGCGCGAGGCCCGGCACGCGGCGCAGGAGTACCTGCTCGAACGCGCCCTGTTCCGGCGGCTGTCCACAGGCGAGCCGCACCCGTGGGCGACGCACCTCGCCTACCCGTTCCGCTGGCACTACAGCGTGCTCAGGGCCGCCGACCACTTCCGCGCGGCGTCCCTGCACGAGGGCACCGCGCCCGACCCGCGGCTGGCCGAGGCGGTCGGGCTGATCCGCGCCGCCCGCGACGCCGACGGCACCTGGCACCAGCGGCAGCGGCACGAGGGCCGGGTGTGGTTCGAGGTGGACGCCCCGCCGGGCGAGCCGTCCAGGGGACTCACCTTCCACGCCCTGCGCGTCCTCGACTGGTGGGACACCGCACGGGAGTAGAGGACCGGACCTGACCTCTTCGCCTGCGAGGGTGGTCCCAGGCCGTGGGGGACGCGGCGTCCCGGCGCGGGCCGGGAGGGACGCACGGAGGTACACGCCATGACCGTTCTGGACGACCGGGCGCTCAACCGCGCCTCGCTCGCCCGGCAGGGCCTGCTCGAACCCTCCGACCGGTCGGCCCTGGACATGGTGTCCCACCTGTGCGGGCTCCAGGCCCAGGAGCCGCAGGAGCCGTTCGTCGGCCTGTGGTCCCGGCTGCGGGGGTTCGAGGCGCCGGCGCTGTCGGACCTGCTGGCCGGACGCCGCGTGGTGCGGCTCCCCCTCATGCGCCGCACCATCCACCTGATGGTCGCGGAGGACGTGCTGGCCTGGCGCTCCCGGTTCGACACCATGCTGCGCCAGAAGGTCACCGGGGTCTACCGCCGGGAACTCGACGGCGTGGACCTGGACGAGCTGGAGGCCGCCGGCCGGGCGGTGCTGGCCGACGGCGAGCCCCGCACCACGGCCGAACTCGTCGACGCGGTCATCGACCGCTGGCCCGGCGGGCACCGGCGGGCGCTGGGCGAGATGCTGGTCTCCGCGCTGATCCCGGTCGTACAGACCCCGCCGCGCGGACTGTGGCGCACCAAGGGGGGAGTGCGGGTCGCGCTCCTGTCGGACTGGACCGGCCGCGAGCCCGCCCCCCACGACCCCGGCGGCACCGACCCGGTCGGCCGGGAGCTCGTGCGGCGCTACCTCGCCGCCTACGGGCCCGCCACCTCCAGCGACCTGCGCGCGTGGTGCGGTGTGGCCGGGCTGCCCGCCGCGGTGGCCGCGGTCCGCGACGAGCTGGTGTCCTTCCGCGACGCGAACGGCCGCGAGCTGCTGGACCTGCCCGGCGCCCCGCTGCCCGACCCCGGCACCCCCGCGCCGGTGCGGTTCCTCCCCGCGTTCGACAACGCCGTCCTGGGCTACCAGTACCGCGGCCGGATCATCGACGACGAGCACCGCGGCCTGTCGGTGGCCGGCGAGCGCGTGGTGCTGGTGGACGGCCGGGTCACCGCGACCTGGACGAGCAGGGACGACACCGTGTCCGTCGCCCCGCTGCGCCCGCTCACCGCGGCGGAACGGGACGCCGTCGCCGAACAGGCCGAGGAGCTGTCGGCGTTCCTGTCCGACGGCGGGTCCCGCCGCGTGCGTATCGACGGCTGAGCCCCGGGGCGGGGCGGGAGGGTCCCGGGTGGGATCGGGGCCTCAGGACCGGGGAGGGCTCGGTGCGGGGGTCACCGCGCCCCGTATTCGAGCGGGGCCTCGGGACGGGGTCCTCGGGTCCGGGTGGGACCGGAGCCTCAGGACCGGGGGAAGTACGCGTCCGTGAAGGCGTTGCGGAACTTCCCCTCCGGGTCGAACCGCTCCAGCAGCCCGGCGAAGTCCGCGGCCCGTTCGTAGGAGGCGGCGACGTCCGCCGGGGGCAGGGTGCTGAGCTTGCCCCAGTGCGGCCGCGCCCCCAGGGGCGCCAGGCGCTCCTCCACCGCCGCCAGCACCGGGGCCACCGCCTCCGGCATCCGCCGCCAGGTGAAGTGGAACGCCACCGAGTCGCGGCCGTACGCCGGGCTGAGCCACAGGTCGTCGGCGCGCACCGTGCGCACCTCGGAGACGTGCAGAACCGGGGCGATCAGCTCCCCCAGGCCGCGCAGGGCGGCGAAGCCCTCGGCGGCCGCCGCCCGCGGCAGGTAGAACTCGGACTGCAGCTCCTCCCCCGCGCTCGGCGCGAACCCGGACCGGAAGTGCGGCAGCCGCTCGGACCAGGGGCCGACCGCGCCCAGCTGCTCGGTGGCCGGCCCGGCGGGCATCCCCGGGACCGGGTGCTGCGGGGTGTCCGCGGGCCGCCCTCCCGCCCAGGCGCCCTCCGGCTCGCCCACGCGGTGCTTGAGCCAGACCCGGCCGGTGTCCCCGCTCCAGTCGGTGAACAGGCTGACGCTGTACGCGGCGCCGAACACCGCGTCGAAGTCGGCGGCGGCCTCCGCGAGCGGCACGTCGAGGCGGACCCTCTGGGACACCTCGAAGGCCGGTTCGACCTCCAGGGTGAGCCGGGTGACGACGCCCAGCGCCCCCAGGGCCACCACCGCGCCCGGGAACACCTCCGGGTCGGTCTCCCGGCCCAGCCGCACGGTCTCCCCGCCGGGCCCCAGGAGTTCGAGCCCGCGCACCGCGGCGGCCAGGCAGCGCAGCCGGTCCCCGGACCCGTGGGTGCCGGTGGCGCAGGACCCCGCCACCGAGATGTGCGGCAGCGAGGCCAGGTTGGCCAGGGCGAACCCCTGCCGGTGCAGCTCCGCGGCGAGTTCGGCGTAGCGGGTCCCGGCGGAGACGGTGACGGTGGCGGTCCCCGGGTCCACGTCGATCTCCCGGGGCAGGCCGTCCAGGCGCACCAGGTCGTGGTCGGAGTCGGCGACCCGGTTGAAGGAGTGGCCGCTGCCCAGCGCCCGGATCCGGGGGGTGTCGCGGACCAGGGCGCGCAGGGCTTCGGGGTCGGCGGGCCGGTGGATGCGGGGGCTGGCGTAGGTGAGGTTCCCGGCCCAGTTGCGGACCGGCGCGGGCGGGGTGGACATGGGTCCTCCTGGGGGTGCGGCGGGAGCCCACGCTACCGAACCGGACCCGGTTCCGGGGATCCCGCCGCCGTCCATCCGCTTTTTCGATCGCTGGAATGAAAAAAGGATATTGGACGCGCCCGGAGGTTCCCCGGGATGCTGGTCCCGGAAATTCAACAAAAGGAGAAAGGGAATCGGCGTGCAGGAGAAGAGGACCGTTCTGGTTACGGGCGCGACCGGCGGCCAGGGCGGCGCCGTCGCCCGCGCCCTGCTCGACCGCGGATGGGGCGTGCGCGCCCTGGTCCGCTCCCCGGAGGCCCCCGCGGCCCGGGCCCTGGCCGCGCTGGGTGCGGAACCGGTCGCCGGCGACCTGGACGATCCGGGGTCGCTGCGCGCGGCGGCCCGGGGCGTGCACGGGGTCTTCAGCGTCCAGCCCTGCGACCTGGCCGCCCCCGACCCGGCCACGGAGGTGCGGAGGGGCCGGAACGTCGCCGACGCGGCGGCCGCGGCGGGAGCCGCCCACCTGGTCTACACCTCGGCCGCGGCCGCCGGGCAGGGGTCGGGGGTGGCGCACTTCGAGAGCAAGGCGGAGATCGAGGCGTACGTGGAATCCGCGGGGGTCCCGGCCACGGTGCTGCGCCCGGTGTACTTCATGGAGAACTGGCGGTACGCGCTGCCGCGGCCGGACCACGGGGGCGGAGAGTCGGCGGGGGCCGGGGAGCGGGTCGTGCCGGTCGCCCTGGACGCGGACACCCCACTCCAGCTGATCGCGCTCGCCGACATCGGGCGGATCGCCGCGGCGGTGTTCGGGGCGCCCGCCGAGTTCACCGGCCGCCGGATCGACATCGCCGGGGACGAGCTCCCGGTGCGGCGGATCGCCGAGCTGTTCGCCGCGGCCGACGGCGTTCCGACGCGCTTCGAGCGGCTGTCCGACGCCGGGTTGCGGGAGCGGAGCCCGGAGGTCGCCAAGATGTACGCGTGGATCAACGGCAAGGGGTTCCGGGCCGACCTCGCCGCGCTGCGGGCCCGGCACCCGGGGCTGCTGACCCTGGAGGCGTGGCTGCGCACCCGCTGACACCGGTGCGGGCCGCGGACGCGGGCTGTGGATGCGGGCCGTGGGCCCGGGTGCGGGTGCGGGTGCGCTGACGGAACCGGAAGGTGGGACCGGCCGGAGGACCCGTCTGACGAGCCCGAGCGGCGCGACCGGACGGCAGGACCGGGCGGCGGACCCGCCTGACGGGTCCGGGCGGCGGGCCCGGACGGCGAAACCGGAAGGCGGGCCCGGACGGCGGATTCAGTCCGCGGCCGCGCCGGCGGTGTCGATGATGTCGAGGAAGGCGCGGGCCGCGGGCGTGGTCCCGGTCCGCGCCCAGACGACGTACTCCACGCGCCCCGTCGCGTCGGTGACCTCCAGGGTGGTCACCCCCGTCAGCTGCGGCACATAGGCGGCGGGCAGCAGCGCCACCCCCAGCCCCTCCCCGACCAGCCTGGCCATGTACTCGGCCGAGCTCACCTCGAACGCGACGTCGCGGTCCAGGCCCGCGGCCTCGAAGGCCTGGTCGGACTGGACGCGCCCGGCCGTCCCCGCGGGCATGTCGACGAACACCTCGTCGACCAGCCGTTCCAGGCTCACCTCCGTCCCCTCGGCCAGCGGGTGGTCGGGGGCGACCACGGCGACGTGCCGGTCCCGGCCCAGCTCGCGGACGTTGACGCCCTGGGGCCGGGCGGTGGTGGGCAGCCCCAGGAAGGCCACCTCGATCTCGCCCGCCTTGACCTGTTCGACGAGGTCGTCGCTGGCGCCCACCCGCAGGCCGATGCGCACCTGCGGGTACCTGCGGCGGAAGTCGCGCAGGGCGCGGGGGACGTCGACCGCGGCGACGGTGGGGATAAGGCCCACCTCCAGTGGTCCCCGCACCTCGCCGACGGCGGCGGCGACCTCCGCCGCCGCGCGTTCGGCGGCCTCCAGGCAGCGGCGGGCCTCGGGGAGGAAGGCCGCCCCGGCCGCGGTCAGCCGCACCCGGCGGCTGGTGCGCTCGAAGAGCCTGGCCCCCAGCTCCCGCTCCAGCCGCGCGACCTGGTGACTGAGCGCGGACTGGGCGACCAGGCAGCGTTCGGCGGCCCGGGTGAAGCTGTTGGTCTCGGCGATGGCGACCACGTAGCGCATCTGCTGGAGTTCCATGGCGGTAGCGTACGGCCGCCGCGGGGCCGGGCCACGCGGCGGCCGTGGGGCCCGGGACGGCGGGGGTTCAGCCCCGGCGCCGTGGGGCGAGGGCGACGAGCAGGCCCAGGGCGACCAGGCCGGCCCCCAGCAGGCAGGCCCCGGTCCAGTGGGCGTTCACCCAGACCACGGGGACGAGCGCCCCGCCGACGGCTCCCCCGGCGAAGAACAGGGTCATGAAGACGGCGTTGATCCGGCTGCGCGCCTGCGGCCGCAGCTCGTAGGCGGTGGTCTGGGAGGCGTTGAGCACCGCCGTCTGGCCCGCGTTGAGCAGGACCAGGCCCACGAGCAGCCAGGCGATGCCGCCGTTCTGGGCGGGGAGCATCACGGCCCACCCCGTGGCCGCCAGCACCAGCCCGGTGACCAGCACGGCGCGCGGGTGGCCGCGGTCGACCAGGCGTCCGGCCAGCGGCATGGCCAGGGGGCCGATCACGCCGATGAGGCCGACCAGCCCGATGGCCGCGGGCGTCCAGCCGTAGGGGGCGTCGACCAGGAGCAGGGTCACGACGGTCAGGTGGACGGTGAAGGAGGCCATGGCCAGCGCGGCGGTCGCGATGGGCCGGCGCAGCGCGGGCAGGTCGACCAGCAGGGCCGCGGTGGAACGCCACAGGCGCAGCGGGCGCGTGGCCTCGCCGCGGTCGCCCCCGCCGCCGGGCAGGACCCGCCACACGACGGCGGCGACGGCCAGGAGCAGGACGGCGGTGACCCAGTAGACCGTCCGCCACCCGGCGAGTTCGGCCACCAGGCCGGAGGCGGCCCGTCCGATCAGGCCGCCGGCGAGGACACCGGCCATGACGACGCCGATGTCGCGGGCCCGGCGGTGCGGCGGGGCCAGTTCGGCGGCGAAGGGGACGAGGACCTGGGCTCCGACGGAGGTGACGGCGGCCAGGGCGGTGGCGGCGAGGAGCAGCCACCCGGTGGGCGCCGCGCCCGCCAGGACCAGGAGGAGCCCGGTGGCCGCGAGCAGGGTCGCGGCCAGGCCGCGCCGCGCGTAGCGGTCGCCGAGGGGGACCAGCAGGCCCAGGCCGACCGCGTAGCCGACCTGGGCCGCGGCGACGGTGAGGCCCGCGGTGGTCGTCGACATGCCCAGCTCCGAGCCGAGCAGGCCCAGGAGGGGCTGGGCGAAGTAGTTGCCCGCCACGGACAGGCCCGCGGCCACGGCCATGACCGGGAGGGCGGAGGAGGTGGCGCGGCGGCGTTCGCGGCCGGCCGCATTCTGTCCGGAGACGGAAAGGGGATTCGTCATGTATTCATGGTCGGCACGCGAATCCCGGGCGTCCAATGCATTCTTTTCATGGGATCCATCGTGATCCGCGATGCTTGTCTCCGGCACGCTTTTCCGTTGGAATACATCGACCCGTGAAGGGCTTCGGAAAAAGCGTTCCCCCTCAGGGGCCGTCGAATTCGACCAGGGAGCCGTCCGGACCCGTGCGGTAGAAGCGCGGCCGTCCCAGGGGGTGCACGGCTCGGTGGACCTCGGCCTGCCGCTCCGCGGTGTCGGGGTCGGCGGGGAACCGCACCCGGTAACGGTGCAGGCGGATGGCGAAGGCGTCGGCGTCGTCCGGCTCGGGCATGCCCTCCTTGACGAACCCGCACAGGGCCCGCAGCGCGTCCTCCCCCAACTCCAGCGGGTGGAAGGGCAGCGGGTACGGCTCCTCCTCCCCCGGCCAGGGGACGACGTCGGCCGGGCGGTCGCCGGACCGGTAGGGGGCCTCGAACGGCAGCGGCTCGCCGATGTCCTCCATGACCCCGCCGTCCGGCGACACGCTGAAGGAGCGCAACAGTCGGCCGTCCTCCCAGACGGCGAAGGCCAGCCAGTCGACCACGCTGTGCATGGCGTGCAGGACGAGCCGCCGCCCGGCGCTCGCCGCTACCAGGTGCGCGGGCAGCTCCGAGGGCCGGTCGCACATGAACGCCCTGCCGCAGATGACGTCCAGCCCGGGCCAGACCCCCGCGTTCACCGTGCCCTCGGGCGGATAGGAGCCCTCGGCCAGGTTGTACCCGCCGTCCGCGGCGACCTCGGCACCCGGGTGCAGGCGCCGCACCAGGGCGTCCGTGCGTTCGCGGTCGGCGGCGTCCGGCCGCACCCGCCGCAGCAGTTCCGCGGTGTCGCCGTCCGCGTACACCAGCAGGCCCGTCTTGGCCCCCATCACACCCTCCTCCGGCCCGTTCTCCGTCCGCACCGCAGGCTAGGGCCCGGCACCGACATCGGGGCGGATGTGACAGGGTGCACTCAGTGCGTCGTTGCACTCAGTGCATTGCGGTGTTTAGCGTGGAACAGTGAACGATCGGCCCATTCCACCCGCTACCGACCGGCGCGAGGCACTGAAGTCCCGCCACCGCCGGGCCATCATCGACGCCGCGGCCGCGCTGGCGGCCGAGCGGGGGGACACCGGCTTCACCGTCGACCAGCTCGCCGAGCGCGCCGACGTCTCCCGGCGGACGGTGTTCAACCACTTCCGCTCGCTGGACGACATCCTGCTGGAGGTGTTCGGCCGGATGCTGGAGGAGATCGTCGACGGCATCGGCGCCAACCTCGACGCGGCACCCGACGGCGGTGACGCGAACATCTTCGACTCCCTGGCCGACGCCATCCGCGGCACCGACCTGCTCACCCCCATCACCCGCCTCAAGCACTTCGTCGAACAGGGCGACGGCACGCCCTCGGCCGGCCGGGCCGCCCTGTTCGAGCGGGCGATGACCGACGTGGGCACGCGGTTGTCGGCGATCGTGATGCGCCGCCACCCGCAGGCCGACCCGCTCACGGTCGACCTCATGTGCGGCGCGATCATCGGCGGCGGCTCCGTCGTCGTGGAGCACTGGCAGCGGATCACCGGAGGGGTCGTCGACGACGGCTCCCGCCGGGTCTGGTCCGAGCTGCTGGAGCGCATCCTCACCGTCACCCGCGACGGCTACGGCACGGCCTGAGCGCGTCCGCGCTCCCCATCGGCCCCTTTTCTGTGAAGGCACACTCAATGGCTGAACTCCTCTACAGACTCGGACGGGCGTGCGCACACCGCGCACGCACCGTCATCGCCGTCTGGCTGGCACTGCTCATGGCGTCCGGCGCCGCGTTCTTCCTCTTCTCCGGTGAGCTGGAGGGCGGCTTCTCCATCCCCGGGACGCCCACCGACGAGGTGAACCGGCTCCGCTCCGCGGAGTTCTCGGACCTGGCCGGCGGCTCGGGGGCCGTCATCTACCGGACCGAGGACGGATCGGAGTTCACCGAGGAGCAGCGCGAGGCGATCGCCGACCGCGCCGAACAGGCCGCGGAGGTCCCCGGGGTCGCGGACGCGGTCGACCCGTTCGCCACCGAGGCCGAGCGCGCCGAAGGGGTCCGGGAGCTCGAGGAGGGCCGCGAGGAGATCGAGGCCGGCCAGGCCGAGCTCGACGCGGGCCGCGAGGCGGCCGAGGCCGCCGGGATGCTGGAGCAGTCGGAGGAGTTCTTCGACGGCCAGCAGGCCGAGATCGACGCCGGCATGGAGAGGATCGAGGGCGGCGAGGCCCTCATGGAGATGTCCTCCGGCGTCGGCCTGGTCTCCGAGGACGGCGACACCGCCCAGGTCATGGTCTCGTTCACCGCGGAGCAGATGGACGTCTCCCAGGAGACCCGCGACGCCGTGATGGCGGTCTTCGAGGACCACCCGGTCCCCGGCACCACGGTGGACTTCAACAGCGACCTGGCCCAGAGCCTGCCCGCCCTGTTCGGCCCGGCCGAGGTGGTCGGCCTGGTCGTGGCCGCCGTGGTCCTGGTGGTCATGCTGGGCACCCTGGTGGGCGCGGGCCTGCCGCTGCTGACCGCCCTGGTCGGCGTCGGCATCGCCACCCTGATCGCGATGTCGCTGTCGGGGGTGCTGGAGATGGCGTCGGTGACCCCGATCCTGGGCCTGATGCTGGGCCTGGCCGTGGGCATCGACTACGCGCTGTTCATCATCAACCGCCACCGCCGCCAGCTCAAGCAGGGCGTGGAGGTCGGGGAGTCCATCGGCCTGGCCAACGGGACCGCGGGCAACGCCGTGGTCTTCGCCGGGACGACCGTGCTCATCGCCCTGCTGGGCCTGAACCTGACCGGCATCGGGTTCCTGGGGCTCATGGGCACCATGGGCGCCCTGGCCATCGCCGTCGCGGTGGTCGTCGCGGTCACCCTGGTCCCGGCGCTGCTGTCGCTGCGCGGCGAGCGCATCCTGTCCCGCCGTGAGCGCGCCCGCCTCGCCGAGCGGGCGTCCGGCGGGGCGACCGCGGCGGAGACGGTGCGGCCGATGTCGACCGGCCGGGCGCTGCTGCGGGCCGCCGTCGCCGTGGCCGCCCTCGTGGTGGTCGCCCTGCCCGCCCTCGACCTGCGGCTGGGCATGCCCGACGGCTCCTCCGAGTCCACCGACTCCACCCAGTACCGGGCCTACACGATCGTGGAGGAGGAGTTCGGCGAGGGCGCCAACGGCACCCTGCTGGTGATCGCCCGGCTGACCGGCGGCCCGGACCGGGAGACCGCCGAGCTGAACGCCGAACTGGACCAGGTCACGGTCGCCGAGAAGATCTACGCCTTCGACGACGTGGCGGCCCTGGCGCCCATCGCGTTCTCCGACGACTTCACGTACGCCGCCTTCCAGGTGGTCCCGGTCGAGGGCCCCACCAGCGAGTCCACCGAGCAGCTCGTCCACGACCTGCGCGAGCTGGAGCCGATCAAGGGCACCGGGACGCTCGGCGTCGCGGGCGTGGCCAGCGGCAACATCGACATCTCCGAGACCCTCAACGACGCGCTGCCGACCTACCTGGCGGTGGTCGTGGGCATGTCCCTGGTGATCCTGCTGCTGGTGTTCCGGTCGGTGTTCGTGCCGGTCGTGGCCACGCTCGGGTTCATCCTGTCGTTCTTCGCCTCGCTCGGCGGCGTGGTGGCCGTCTACCAGTGGGGGTGGCTGGGCGGCCTCATCGGGCTGGAGAACAGCGGGCCGGTGCTGAACTTCCTGCCGACGATCCTGGCCGGGATCCTGTTCGGCCTGGCGATGGACTACATGCTGTTCATCGGGACGGGCATGCGCGAGGCGTACGTGCACGGCGCGCCCTCCCGCACCGCCGTGGTGCAGGGCTTCCGGGCCGGGCGCTCGGTGGTGACGGCCGCGGCGATCATCATGATCTCGGTGTTCGGCGGGTTCGTGTTCTCGCACTCGGTGATGATCAGCTCGATCGGGTTCGCCCTGGCCTTCGGCGTGCTCATCGACGCGTTCGTGGTGCGGATGCTGCTGGTGCCCGCGCTCATGCACCTGGCCGGCGACGCCGCCTGGTGGCTGCCCAGGTGGCTCGACCGGCTGCTGCCCGACATCGACGTGGAGGGCGCCGCCCTGGAGACCCGCCACCTGCACGCCGGTGAGGGCGGTGAGGAGCCGGGCTCCGAGCGGGAGCCGGCGGACAGCGCCGCGGTCCGCGGCTGACCTGCGAAGCCGAACGGCCCGGACACGCCCCGCGGGGCGTGTCCGGGCCGTTCCTTGTAGGGCGGTCAGGCGGGGACGCGCCTGCGGCCCACGAGGAACCACAGCGCGGATCCGATGAAGGGGGCGACGACCACGAGGACCAGCCATACGACCTTCATGCCGCCGTCGGTCCGGGAGGCGATGATGCTGATCACCGCGGCGACGACGAACACGACCGCGGCCGCCGCCACCAGCAGTGCGGCGGTGAGTCCGAACGCGGCAAGAGCCGTCTCGCCGGGGAGCGCCTGTGCCAGGGTGAGCATGTCCATGTCCCTTCCCTTCCGCCCGGCACGACCGCGCCGGAACACCTCCGATGCTAGGTTTCCGGCCCGCGCCGGCACATCCGCCGGCGGAACGCTTCCGGATGTCGCCTTCGGCGGCGCCAAGGGCCCGGGCCGGTGATCTTCGTCGGGGGTCCGGCCGACTTTCGTCGGTGTCGGGGAAACGGCCACGCGGGGGTCGACGGGCATTCGCCCGCCGCCGGGCCGCCGTCATCCGGCGTTCACCGGGGTCGCCGACGCTGAGGTGTGCAACGAGACGCCGGGAACGGCCGGTCTCACGGAACGAGCATCCACGGCGGTGGCCCCATGCCCTCTCCCGTCCACACCATCATCCAGCTCAGCGACGTCCACATCGTCGGCGCGGGCGAGCCCCTGCACGGCACCCAGGACACGGTCGGCCACCTGGCGGCGGCGCTGCGGTCCGTCGAGGAGGCGGGGATCCCCCTCGCCGCCCTGCTGCTGTCCGGCGACCTCGCCGACGAGGGCGACCCGCGCTCCTACGGGATCCTGCGCGAGGCGGTCGAGCCCGTGGCGGAGCGCCTGGGCGTTCCGGCCCTGTACATGATGGGCAACCACGACGAGCGCGGTGCGCTGCGCGCGGGCCTGCTGGACGAACCCGGCTCCGACGCGCCCCTGTACTACGTCCACCGGATCGGCGGCCTGCGGATCATCGTCCTGGACAGCACGGTGCCCGGCCACCACCACGGTGAGCTCGGGGAGGAGCAGCTGGAGTGGCTGCGCGAGGAGCTGGCCTCCCCGGCGCCCGAGGGCACGATCCTGGGCCTGCACCACTCCCCGATCCCCTCGCCGCTGCCCCTGATGGACCCGCTGGGGCTGCGCTCCCCCGAGAAGCTCGCCGACGTCCTGCGCGGCGGCGACGTGCGCATGGTGCTGTCCGGGCACGCGCACCACCCGGCAGCCGGGGCCTTCGCCGGGATCCCGGCGTGGATCTCGGGGGCGCTCGCCTACACGGGCGACGCGCTCGGCCCGGAGAACGTCACCCGCGGGCTGGCCGGGTCGGCCTTCACCCGGGTCGACGTGTACCCGGACACGGTGGTGGCCTCCTCCGTCCCGCTGGTGCCCGCGGGCACCGAGCCCCTCTACGAGGTCGGCGCCGAACGGTCGGACGGCTGACCCCGACCGCCCAGGGACCTTCGGGAACGCTGTCCGGTGCAGCCGGGGGGTTCGTGAGGCGCCCGGCGGGGCTCCGGAGGTCCCGGAGGAGCGGCCCTCGAGGAAGGCCGGTGGCCGTAGGCCGTCCGTTGAGGACCTTCCGCCACTCGACGGGCGGGCCGAAGCGCGGCGGAGGTCCGAAGAGCACGGCCTAGTAGCGGGCCGCGGGGGAGCGGACCATCAGCCGGCCCTCCACCACGGACGTCTCCAGGACCTCCGGTGCGGCGGTGGCGGGCCCGTGGACGACGCTCCCGTCCTCCACCCGGAACTCACTCCCGTGCCACGGGCAGCGGATGCACCCGTCGACCAGGTCCCCCTCCGCCAGGGGCGCCCCCATGTGGGGGCAGGTGCCCAGCAGGGCGGACACCGACTCCCCCTCCCGTACCACCACGACGGGGACGCCGTCGGCGTCCGCCCGGCCCGGGCTCCCCTCCGGGAAGCCGTCCAGCGGCCCCAGGTCGCTCCAGCCGTCGGGCACCAGGTCGATCAGGGCGTCGGCGCTGTTGGCGCCGCTCGCCCGGTAGTAGGAGAGGTGTCCGCCGAGCAGGCCGCCCAGGCCCACCGCGCCCGCCCCGGCCAGGCCCAGGGCCACGCCCCAGCCCTCGCGTCCGCGCAGCCGGGACAGCAGGGACATCCCGAAGAGCAGGGTGGCTGCTCCGTTGGCGGCCGCGTGCACCGCGCCCACGCGCCGCTGCCGCTCGTGCAGCTGCGACCAGTCGGCCAGCCCCGCCACCGCGGCGGGCAGGGCGGCGAGGATGCCCGTCCCGATCAGCACGCGGGACGCGCGCCGGTTCCCGCCCGGCAGCACGTCGAGCAGGACCGCCGCGGTCCAGGTGCCGATCGGCAGGTGCACCGCGATGGGGTGGACGGGGTGCCCGAGCGGTACCCCGTGCAGGAGGTCGCGCGCCTTCCCGGCGGGGAGGCGTTCGGCGATCCCCGCCAGGCGGGAGACCGCCGGGTCCAGGCGGTCCTCGCGTTCGATCCTGCGGATGCGTTCACCGAGTCTCATGGGCGGGCGACTACCCGTTAGGCCGCGCCCCACGCGTCCGGCCGGTCCTTTGACCGGTCTTTTCCGACGGGGAGGGCACCGCAGAAGGGTGTGCTCACCGTCAGCGCACGGGGATGAGGGACGGGGTCACCGCGGCCTCGGCCCCGGGGGACCACAGCGCCGAGACCAGGGGGGTTCCGGGGAGGAGTCCGACCCCGGCCCTCGCCGTCAGGTCCCCCTCGTACGAGAGCGTTCGGGCGCGGTGGAGGGTCCAGGGCTCGTGGAAGACCCTCACCCAGTGGGTGAGGCCCGCGCGGCGCGTGTGCAGCCCCCAGCGCGCGGTGACGAAGCGCTCCAACGGTGTGGGGCGGACCGGCCGTTCTTCCACCCGCAGGCTCCACCGCGCCCACGCGCCCCGCTGGGGCGCACGGCGCCGCACCGCCCCCGCGCACCGGCCGGGGCCGTCCTGCCGCAGACCGATGTCGGACCACATGTAGGGGACCCCCGGCAGGGCCCTGGCCGCGACGACGCTGTGCAGGGAGTCGGCGTCCATGGACAGGAACACCACGCCCCGCCGCCCGTGCCCGTCGATGGAGTAGAGGCGTACGTTCACCTCGGAGAACGCCCCGACCGGCACCACTCCGAGGACCCTGGTGAACTCGGCGCGGAAGGCGACCAGGCCGACGTACGTGGCACCGTCGAGCACGTCCGGCCGGGTCCCCGGCGGGAACAGGTGCGCCACGCGCCCGGCCTCGACGGGCCAGTGCAGGAACACCGTCCCCCGCCATCCCTGTCTCAACAGCGCGGGCCCGGGCAGGGGCGGTGCCGTCGCCGGGGGCGGCGCTCCCGGGCGGCACAGGTCACCGGACGCCATTCCGCCCCTCCCCCGTGCTCCTCCCCGGGCCCGTCGGCCTCCTCGTCCCGGTGCCCGCCGGGAGGTTCACTCCAGGGCCTTCTTGATCTTGTCCGTCAGTCCCTCGCGCCCGGTCGCGCCGGACGCGCCCTTCTCGGAGCCCTCTCCCCCCGGCTCGGCGAAGGTCGCGTACAGCTTCGGATCGGGCGGGGGCGCGGAGGCCGGACCGCCGAGGGGATCGGGCCGGTCCAGGTAGCGCAGCTCGTGGTCGCCGTCGGGGGCGGGCCGTGAGGACCAGCGGCCCTCGGCCGCGGCCGTGCCGTCGGACAGTCCCCAGATGGTGTTGGCGTGCTCCTGGTCCTCCACGTCGAGGAGGGCGTCGGGCGCGATGTCGCCTTCGAGGCCGTCCTCCTTGAGCTCCTCGATGGCCGCCAGCCACATGTTCTGGTGGACGGTGTCCCGGGCCAGGTTGAACTGGAGCATCGCCTTGACCCCGGGGTCGTCGGTCATGTTGTACAGGCGGGCGGTCTGGAGCCTGCCCTGGGACTCGGCCGCGACGTTGGCGCGGAAGTCGGCGAGCAGGTTGCCGCTGGCGACGATGTACTTGCCGTTCCAGGGTGTACCGGCGGAGTCAGCGGGAACGGCGCCGCCGCCGGAGACGATGGCCTGCTGGGGGTTCATCCCGCCGACGATGGCGGCGACGGCCGGGTCCTGGACCGCCTTGGCGACGGTGTCGGCCGGGGCGCCCTCCAGCAGGCGGGCGACCATGGTGGCGAGCATCTCGACGTGGCCGATCTCCTCGGTCGCCACATCCATGATCAGGTCCTTGTACTTGCCCTCCACGCGGCAGTTCCACCCCTGGAACAGGTACTGCACGGCGACGGTCATCTCTCCGTAGGCGCCGCCGATCAGCTCCTGGAGCTTCATGGCGTACAGGGCGTCCGGGGCTTCGGGCTTGGCCTCGAACTGCAGGTCCTTGGTGTGACGGAACATGGTGGGCCCCGCTCTTCCTCTGAGAAGTCCTCGTGCATGTCCGTGGCCGCTACCCGCGAACGGCGATCGTATTCGGTCCCTTCCCGGGGCACCGACAGGGCCGCGACCGGCACGCCGTTTGCCGGATCCGCCGCGGGGTAGTCGCGGGGCTTGGAAGACGAAGCGGACCGACGAACGGGACGGGAGAGTTACGCGATGACGAGCCGCGAGCGGCTGATCGACTGGCTCAACGACGCCTACGCGATGGAGCGGTCTCTGGAGGAGACCCTGGAGCGGCACCTCAAGGACGCCGAGGGCGAGCCCGAGGTGCACGCGCGGATCCAGCGCCACCTGGAGGAGACCCGCCGCCAGGCGGAGACGGTCGAGTCCTGTGTGCAGTCCCTGGGCGGGAAGGTCTCCAAGGTCAAGTCCGTCTTCGCCGAGATGATGGGCGCCGTCCAGGGGATGGCGAACAAGCCGGCGAAGGACACCCTGGTCAAGAACTCGCTGGCCGACTACGCGGCCGAGCACTTCGAGATCGCCTGCTACAAGGCGCTCATCGTCGCCGCCCGGGAGCTCGGCGAGGTGGGGATCGCCGAGAGGCTGACCGGCATCCTCCGGGAGGAGGAGGCCATGGCGCGCTTCCTGGAGGAGAAGCTCCCGCACGCCGTCCGCGGCGCGCTCGCCGACGCCGACGCGTAGCCGGGGGGTGAGAGGGGCCGCCGTCCGCGGGACGGCGGCCCCTCACCCGTCCCCGTGCTCGCGCAGCATGCGCAGCACGGCCTCCTCCACTCCCCCCTGGGTGGCGAGCTCCCCGGTGCGGACCCCCTCCCCCAGTTCGGGCAGCGCGTCCGCGACCGTCACGCCGCGCTCGCCCAGGCGGAAGACCCTGGGGTCGATGTAGGAGTCGCGGGCCACCGCCTCGGTGTTGCCGAGGCGGTGGGCCACCTCGCGCACCACGTGGGCCCGCAGCCCGTCGGACACCCCTCCGTCGCCGGCGGGGCGCGCCACCGCGACGCCGACGGCGGCCAGGACCGTGGCGTGCCAGGTGCGGAACTCCTTGACGGTGTGGTCCTCCCCGGTGATCTCGCGCAGGTAGGCGTTGAGGTCGCCGTCGGCCACGTCGTGCCAGCCGCCCTCCACGTGGTAGGCGAAGAGGTCCTGGCCCGGGGAGCGGGCGCGCTGGAGCGAGGCGACCACGCGGACCACCCCGGGTTCGGAGCACTCGAACCTCCGGCACCGGCCCGCCTTGGCGGGGAACTCGAACACGGCCGTGCCGCGGGTGCGGTGCACGTGCTCGCGCAGCAGGGTGGCCACCCCGTAGGAGTCGTTGCGGGCGGCGTACTCGTCCCCTCCGGCCCGCAGGAGTCCGAGGTCGACCAGCCGGACCGCCGCGGCCAGGACGCGTTCGCGCACCAGGCCGCGCAGGTCCAGGTGGCGGTCCGCCGTCCGCCTGATCCGGGGCAGCGCTTCGGCGAGGCCCAGCATGTCGTCGTACTTGGCCTCCTCGCGCCTGCGCCGCCATTCCGGGTGGTAGATGTACTGGCGCCGCCCGGCGTCGTCGGTGCCGCACGCCTGGATATGGCCGTCCGGGGAGGGGCAGATCCACACGTCGTTCCAGCCGGGCGGCACGACGAGCCCCTTGATCCGCCGCACCAGCGCCTCGTCGGTCACCGGCTCGCCCCCGGGGCCGTAGTAGCGGAAGCCGCGCCCGCGCCGGACACGCGTGATGCCCGCGGTGCCCGGGTCGCTGCGCTCGATCCCCATGGCGCCCCCTTCGTGCTCCCGGGACCCGCCCCGTGCGGACGGGCCCCGTCGAACCCTGATACCCGCGCCGGGCGCCCCGGACCGCCCGGGAGGCGTGTCCGCCGCGGCGGTCAGTCCCCGCGGGGGGCGCGGAGCCCTGCCAGGAGGACCCCGACCATGCGCTCGGCGTCGTAGTCGGGGTCGGTCTCCGCGCCGGCGCAGAGGTTGCCGATGGCGCGCATCAGCTCGTAGGCGCCGATCCCGGCGGTGAGCTGCCCGGCGTCGGCCGCCGCGCGGAGGATCTCCTCGCAGACGGGCACGAGCCGGTCCAGGAAGGAGGCGTGCAGGGCCTGGAACCCGGCGCTGTCGCCCTGCATGGCGGCGGCGAGGCCGTGTTTGGTGACCAGGAACCCCACGAAGAGCCCCGCCCACTCCACCAGCGCGTCGTGGGGGGTGTCGGCGGTGGCCAGCAGCCGGGGGCCGGCCTCGGCGCAGGCCTCGATCTGGTGGCGGTAGACGGCGGTGACCAGGTCGGCGCGGGTCGGGAAGTGGCGGTAGACGGTGCCCATGCCGACGCCCGCGCGGGCGGCGATCGCGCGCACGGGGGCGTCGACGCCGGACTCGACGAAGACGGCGGCCGCGGCGTCCAGCAGGACCTGCTCGTTGCGCCGGGCGTCGGCCCGCCTGCGCGGCGCTCCGCCGCCGCCCTGTTCCCGGTCCGCCACTGTTCTCCACCCCTTCTCCGCACGGCCTTGTTAAACGGAGCACTGTTCCGTATATTCAACCGGAGCAACGTTCCGCTTGTTCATTGTGGCACGGACGGGGGCCTCTCCGCCGTGCCCGCCGAAGGGAATCACCATGAGCGGCCCCACCCCGGTCATCTCCGTCGGACCCGTCGTCCTCCCCGCCCCCGGGCGCGGCACGGACCTGCACGTCCGCGTCTCCGCCCCCGCCACGGGCGGCGGCCCCCTGCCGGTCGTCGTCTTCTCGCACGGGTTCGGGGAGTCCATGGACGGCTACGCGCCGCTGGCCGACCACTGGGCCGCGAACGGGTTCGTCGTGGTCCGGCCCACCCACCTCGACTCCCGGAGGCTGGGACTCGTCCCCGACGACCCCCGCACCCCCGAGATCTGGCGCATCCGCGTGGACGACCTCGTCCGGGTCCTGGACGGTCTCGACGCCCTGGAGGCCGCCGTCCCCGGCCTGGCCGGGCGGTCGGACCGCGGCCGCGTCGCCGTCGCGGGCCACTCCTGGGGAGCCCAGACGGCCGGGACCATGCTGGGCGCGCGGGTGCTGGACGCCGACGGCGTGCCCGGCGGGGACCTGGCCGACCCGCGGGTCGGGGCGGGCGTACTGCTCGCGGCGGCCGGGCGCGGCGGGGACGACCTCACACCGTTCGCCGCCGAGCACTTCCCGTTCATGAACCCGGACTTCGCCGGGATGGCGGCCCCCGCCCTGGTCGTGGCCGGGGACGACGACCACTCACAACTCTCCGTGCGGGGGCCGGACTGGTGGACCGACGCCTACCACCTGAGCCCGGGGCGCAAGAGCCTGCTGACACTGTCGGGCGCGCACCACTCCCTGGGCGGGGTGTCGGGGTACGGCGCGGCGGAGACGACCGACGAGTCCCCGGAGCGGGTGGCGCTGCTACAGCGCCTGACCACGGCCTACCTGCGCGACGCGCTCGGCGTCGAGCACGAGTCCTGGAAGCGGGAGTGCGCGGCCCTGGAGGGGTCCCCGCTGGGCCGCCTCGAATCCCGGGGGTGACCGGCGGCCTCACCCCGGCCCCGCGGACCCCACCGGCTCCGCCGGGGCCGCGGGCGTGCGCCCACGGGCGAGGGTCCGCAGCAGCCGCTCGGCGGGGCCGTGCCGCCCCGCCCGTTCCAGGGCGGCCGCCAGGGCCACCGACACCAGCCAGGTCGCGACCGCCAGCAGGGCGGCCTGCCACTGCGTGAGGACGCCGCCGAGCCCCAGCCCCCAGGCGCACAGCACGGGCGCGAAGACCGCGGACTGGAACAGGTAGCAGGACAGGGACCTGCGGCCCGTGGCCGTCAGCGCGGACACGAGCGGTCCGGGCTCGCGGGAGGCCGTGACCCGCGCCGCGACGAGGGCGATCAGCGCCGCGTAGCCGAGTCCGGCGAACAGCCCGGTGAACCCGTTGAGCATGACCGGCGCCCACTCGGGGAGGTCCCACACGCCGTGGTGGACCAGGGCGGACGGGACGGCCCCGGCCCACCCCACCGCGATGCCGATGACCGCCGTGCGCACCAGCAGCGGCCGGTGCGCCCCCGGCTCCTCCAGCACCCGGTGCCGGGCGCAGACGATCGCGACCAGGACCGCGATCGGCACCACGAGTCCGAGCAGCCCCTGCCCCACGGTCACGACGGCCCACATCCCCAGCCGCGGCAGGACCGACGCGGCGTACGGCGTGATCCCGGCGAGCTGCGGCACCGCCCCCGGCGACGGGTCCGGTCCGTGGGCCGTGACGGCGGCCGCCACCAAGGCTGCCGCCGCCGCGAGGCCCAGCAGGCAGGCGAGCCCCGCGGCCCACGCCACGAGGGTCCCGCTCGCGCGGCGCAGGAACAGCCCGGTCACGACCAGGCCGACGAGGCCGTAGGCGCCCAGGACGTCCCCGGACCAGAGCAGCGCGGCGTGGACCGCGCCGAAGGCGATCATCCAGAGGTGGCGCGACCGGAGCAGGCGGAGCGCCGGGGCGCCGTCCGGCGCCCTCCCCCGCCGCCGGGCGTAGAGCTGCCACAGGCCGTAGCCGAAGAGGAAGGCGAAGAGCGGATAGCTCCGCCCGTCGACCGCGACGATCGCGACGGTCTGCCACAGGGCGTCGGCCCCGGTGGCGACCGTGCGGTGGGCGCCGACGCCGGAGGTCGCCGCCCCGTAGAGGAACCACGGCACGTTGGCCAGGGCGATGGGCAGGAGCATGACCCCGCGGGCGAGGTCGGGGGCGGGAGCGCGTCCGCCGGAACGGGGCGCGGGTGCGTGGTCGGCCATGGTGTCGTCTCCGTGTGCGCCGGCGCCGGGCCTACGGGGCCCCGTGCCCGGCCGGGGAGCCGCCGTCGGCCGCGTGCGCCAGGGCGCTGGGGGTCAGCCGCCCCACGATGGCCGGGGCCTCGCCGACCAGCGTGTCGTCGGTGAGCGCCGCCACCATGAACAGGGCGAAGTCCACCCGCCGGGTCAGGTTGCTCGCGAGCACCGGGTCGCCCACGTGGCGGCTCCACACCGGCAGCCCCTGGCTCTCGCCCTCCTCCAGGTCGCTCCCCCGGACCAGGGTCCACCGCCGGTCGCTGGCGAAGATCCGGCGGGCGGCCTCCACCTGGTCGTCGACCTCGACGGCGCGCAGCAGGCGGGCCAGCACGGTGACCACGCGGACGGTCGCCCGGAACCGCCGCGTGTAGCGGTCCCGCCCGTCCCGGGCGACGTGCCAGCCGCAGGAGAAGACCAGCCGCGCGCCGGGTTCGGCGAAGTCGAGCACCGCCTGCGCCGTGCCCGACGAGTACTGCCGGACACCCCAGGGCACCAGCACGGTCAGCACCCCGTCGCATCCGGCGACCGCCCGCCGGACCACCTCCCGGTCGTTCGTGTCCCCGGGGACGACGGTGATCCGGTCGGCGAAGTCCGCGAGCTTGGGGACGCTGCGCTCGCGGCAGACGCCCACGACCTCGTACCCCCGGTCCAGGGCGTGCCCGACCATGTACCGCCCGAGCTTGCCCGAGGCCCCGATGACGCACACCTTCCGCATGGCCCTGCTCCCCTCGCACCACTGCACTGACTTACGGTGTAAGTAACGTTAGACTTACCCCGTAAGTTTTGGCAAGGCCCGAGGAGGCACATTGGCCGAACGCGGACGCCCCAGGCACCCCCGGCTGAGCCGGGAGCGCGTCATCGCCGCCGCGACCGCCCTGGCCGACGAGAAGGGCGGGGCCGGGGTCACCATGCGGGCCGTCGCCGGCCGGCTGGGCGTCGAGGCGATGTCGCTCTACAACCACGTGGCCAACCGCGAGGCCCTCCTCGACGGGATGGTCGACGCGGTGTTCGCCGAGATCGACCTCCCCGACCCGGCCTCGGACTGGCGGTCCGCCGTGCGCGACCGCGCCGCCTCCGCCCGCGCCGCGCTGCGCCGCCACCCCTGGGCGGTGGGCCTGCTGGACTCCCGCACCGACCCCGGCCCCGCGACGCTGCGCCACCACGACACCGTCCTGGGCGTCCTGCGCTCCCAGGGCTTCTCCGTGGGCCTGGCCGTGCGCGCGGTGTCCCTGATCGACAGCTACGTGTACGGGTTCGTCATGCAGGAGCTGAGCCTGCCCTTCACCGACCGCGAGAGCCTGGCCGAGGTCGCGGGCGGCATCCTGGACGGCCCCCTGGCCGAGTCCCACCCGCACCTGGCCGAGGTCATCGCGGCCCAGGCCCTGGCCGAGGACTACGACCCCGACGAGGACTTCGCGTTCGGGCTCTCGCTCATCCTCGGCGCCCTCCGCCCCGACGAGGCGCCGGCGGCGGATGGGCGCGGGGACGGCGACGACCGGAGGTAGCGCCGCCCCCGCGGTCAGGGGTCGCTGCGCGCGAACCGGACCGCGGCGGCGCAGCCGGCCAGCGCGATCCACCCCAGCAGCACGAGCGCGCCCGTGGCCCCGGTGAGCACGGTGTCGGCCGGGTCGAACAGCAGCGCCCCCGCGCGGTCCGGCAGCCAGCGGGCGTGCTCGGTGAGCCCGCCCAGCAGCGGGGAGGCGATCAGGACCAGGGACAGCATCCCGACCAGCGCCGGGACCAGGTGCCGCAGCAGCAGCGCGACGGTGTGGGAGAGCAGGCCCAGCAGTGCCAGGTGGGCCGCCGCGCCCAGGGCGGTGCGCGGGTCGGCGCTCTCCCAGACGGGCCCCGCGCCGAGCAGGCGGCCGGTCACCGCGGCCGCCGCCGTGCTCGCGCCGACGGTCGCCGCGGCGGTGAGCGTCACCGCGGCCAGCGCCGCCGCGGTCTTGCCCGCCAGCAGCAGCCCGCGGCCCGGGACCGCCACCAGGGACGTCCGGATCTGCGCCCCCGCGTACTCGTGGGCGGCGGCCCAGACCCCGACCAGGACCAGGCCCGCCTGCACGTACGGGACCGCCTGGACCACCGCGGCCACCGGGGAGCCCGCGCTCCCCTGGTCGGCGGCGTACGCCGCCAGGGCCGCGGTGATCACCGCCCCCACCAGGACCGTGGCGACGGCCGACGCCACGGCGGCGGGCAGGGTGGCCAGTTTGGCGAGCTCGGCGGCGGTGACCCCGTACAGGCGCGCCACCGGTGACGCCGGAGCGTGTACCCGCGGGTGCGCCGCCCCGCGCACGGCCGCGCTCACGCGTCCCGCCGGGAGAACACCGCGGCGGCCACCGCCAGCAGCCCCAGCGTCCAGGCCGCCATCACGAGCGCCCCGGGCACCGCGTCCAGCCCGCCCTCGACCGTGCCCAGCCCGCCGAAGAGGCGGCGCCCCGCCATGTCGGGCAGCCAGTGCGCGAGCGGTGTCAGGCGCGTGAGCAGCAGCGAGAACGAGACCAGGGAGCTGTTCACGATGAGGACGATGAGCGGGACGACCCCGCTGCGGGTCAGCACCGTGATCGCGAAGGCGATCAGCCCCGTGAGCACCCAGTAGAGCGTCGCCCCGAGGAAGCGGTGCAGCATCTCCTCCGGGGTGACGGTCTCGGCTGCGGCGCCGCCGATGACGAGGCGGGCGACGCCGACGCTCGCGGGGATGGTGACCGCGGCGGTCGCGGCGACCGCCAGGACCACGGTCAGGGCCTTGGCCAGGAGCAGGCGCAGCCGGGAGGGGACCGCGGCCAGCGTCGCGGTGATCTGGCGGCCGCCGCCCGCGTCGGGGCTGTTCGAGGTGTACTCGCTGCTGACGACGACCACACCGAGCACGACCGCGCCGACGGTGCCCAGCGGAACGGCCGCGTAGCCGACCTCGAACGGCGACGTCAGGCCCTCCGCGCCGGACCGGGCGGAGAGGGCGTTGAGCAGCGTGATCAGGGCCGAGCCCAGCAGCGCCACCAGCACGGCCACCCCTGTCGCGGGCAGGGAGGCGGCCTTGCGCAGCTCGGCGCCGAGGATGCCCGCGGACCTCATCTCCCGGCCTCCCCCGCACCCGTGGCCCCCGTGAGGGCGAAGAAGGCGTCCTCCAGGCTCGGGTGGCCGGCGGTGACCTCGTCCAGCGTCCCCCGCGCGGCGATCCGGCCCCCGGCGATGACCACGAGGTCGTCGGCGATCCCGGCGACCTCCCCCATCAGGTGGCTGGACAGCAGCACCGTGCCCCCGGCCCCGGCATGGCCGCGCAGCAGGCCGCGCATCCACCGGATGCCCTCCGGGTCCAGGCCGTTGACCGGCTCGTCCAGCACCAGCGCCTCCGGCTCGCCCAACAGCGCGGTGGCCAGGCCCAGGCGCTGGCCCATGCCCAGGGAGTACCGGCCCACCCGCACCCGTCCGGAGTCCGCCAGCCCGACCTGTTCCAGCACCTCGCCGACCCGGCGCCGGGGGATGCCGTTGCTGCGCGCGACCCACGCCAGGTGGGCCCGGGCCGTGCGGGAGCGGTGCGCGCCCGAGCCGTCGAGCATCGAGCCGACCGTGCGCAGCGGATCACGCAGGCTCCGGTAGGGGCGGCCCCCGACCAGGGCCGTGCCCCCGTCGGCGCGGTCCAGGCCGAGCAGGATGCGGAGGGTGGAGGACTTGCCCGCGCCGTTGGGCCCGAGGAACGCCGTCACCCGGCCGGGGCGGGCCTCGAACCCGACCCCGTCCAGGACGGGGCGTCGGCCCCGGCGCTTGGTGAGCTGTTCGATCGTGATCATGCCCGCCATTCCAGCGGCCGCGCCGGACCCCGCCATCGGACCGGGGGCGGGTCTTGTGCGCCCCGGCTCCTCCCCGGGTCGCTCCGACCGTGGTCGGATGTGCGGCGGCGGCCGCGGAACCTAGACTCGGCCGGATGGAACGGACACAGGAGGCGGTGGCGGACCGCCCCGTGCTGCGCTCCCGCGCCGGCGTCGTCGCGTCCGCCGCCCTGGCCCTGCTCGCCCTCGCGCTGGCCTCCACCGGCGCGGAGCCCCGCGTCCTGGCGCTGGCCGGGGTGTGCGCCATCGCCGCCTCCGCCGTGTCGGTCGTCGTCTGGGCCGTGCTGCACTCCCGTCGGCGGCGGCGCGCCCACGAGGACGCGCTGACCCTGTGGGCGGCCGAGCGCGCCGCCCAGGCCGAGCGCCTGCGCATCGCCCGCGACCTGCACGACCTGGCCTCCCACGGGCTCGGGCTGATCACCGTCCGCGCCGCGGCGGCGCGCACCGCGGCCGGCCCGGAGGGCGAGGCGGAGCGCGTACGGGCGCTGGCCGACATCGAGCGGGCGGGCCGGGAGGCCACGACCGAGCTGCGCCGCATGCTCACCGTGCTGCGGACCCCGGGCGAGGAGGCCGAGCCGGCCCGGCTGCGCCCGGCCGAGACCCTGCGCGACCTGCCCGCCATCGTCGAGTCGGCGCGCCGCGGCGGGGTCGCCGCCGTCCTGGACCTGGGCGGGACCGGGGAGGTGTCGGCGGGCGCGCAGCTCACCGTGTGCGCGGTGGTCCGCGAGGGGCTGGCCAACACCGCCCGCCACGCGGGGCCCGTGCCCGCCCGTGTCACCGTGCTCCGCCGGGGCGGCGCGGTCGTGGTCGCGGTCGAGGACGACGGCCCCGCCCCCGACTGGCGGCCCCACCCGGGGACCGGCCGGGGCATCACCGGCCTGCGCGAACGCGTCGCCCTGCTCGGCGGCACGGTGCGCGCCGAGCGCACCGGGGGCGGGTTCCGGCTCACCGCGACCGTTCCGGACGGGGAGGCCCGATGACCGGCGGACCACTGGCCGACGGCCCGGGGAACGGCGGCCCGGGGAACGGCGGCCCGGGGAACGGCGGCCCGGGGAACGGCGGGCGGGCGGACGGCGGCCCGGTCCGCGTGCTGGTCGCCGACGATCAGCCGCTCATCCGCCACAGCCTCCGGCTGATCATCGACGGTGCCCCCGGGCTCGGCGTCGTCGGCGAGGCCGACACGGGGGAGGGCGCGTTCGAGCGGGCGGTGGAGCTGCGCCCGGACATCGTGCTGATGGACATCCGCATGCCGGGCGGCGACGGCATCGAGGCGACCCGGCGCATCACCGGCCACCCGGACCTGGCCGCCACCCGTGTCCTCGTGCTCAGCATGTTCGAGCTGGACGAGTACGTCCGCGCCGCGCTGGGCGCGGGGGCCAGCGGGTTCCTGCTCAAGGACGCCGAACCGGCCCGGCTGGTCGAGGCGGTCGCGCGCACCCACGCGGGCGAGTCGCTGTTCGCCCCGGACATCCTCACCCGGCTCGTCGCCCACTACGTGGACCGGCCCGCACCCCCGGCCGGGCAGGGGCCGCGGGTGCTCACCGCGCGCGAGACGGAGGTGCTGACCCTGGTGGGGCGCGGCCTGTCCAACCAGGACATCGCCGCGGCCCTGACCATCTCCATCGGCACCGTCAAGACCCACATCGGGCACCTGCTCGCCAAGCTGCACGCACGCGACCGGGCCCAGCTCGTCATCGCGGCCTACGAGCACGGCCTCGTCCGGGCCGGCACCCCGGGACCGGACCCGGCGGCCCGGTCCTCCCGCCCCGGGCGGCGTTCCGATCCGCCCGCCCACCGGACACCGTGAAACGGACAGTGCCCGTGCTCACCACGCCCCGTGTCCGATAACCCTTCCGGAGCACACTATTCTTGCCTCTGACCAGGGATCCGGGTTCTCGCCCGCCGAACCCGGTCCGCCGCGGACGCGAACGGCCCCGATCCCCCGGAACCGCTCCCGCTTCCGTTCCTTCCCCGGGGACACGTCCCGGTGTGCCCGGGCCGCCCCCTGGTTTCCCACCCGGCGACGCCACCGCGACAACCCGGAGCAGACCCTGCCGTGTCCATTCTCGAAGCCATCGTCCTAGGCCTGGTCCAAGGCCTGACCGAGTTCCTCCCGATCTCCTCCAGCGGGCACCTGCGCGTGGTGTCCGCCTTCTTCGGCTGGCCCGACCCCGGAGCCGCCTTCACCGCCGTCAGCCAGATCGGGACCGAACTGGCCGTCGTCATCTACTTCCGCCAGCGGATCTGGGCGATCCTGTCCACCTGGACCAGGTCGCTGTTCGACCGCCGCCTGCGCGGCGACGTCAACGCCCGCATGGGCTGGTACGTCATCCTCGGCTCGATCCCGATCGTGGTGCTGGGGCTGCTGCTGGAGGACCAGATCGACAGCGTCTTCCGGGACCTGCGCCTGGTCGCGCTCAACCTCATCATCTTCGGCGTCTTCCTGGGCCTGGCGGACCACTACTCCCGCAAGCACCGCACGCTGGAGGACCTCAACATCCCGCGCGGCCTGGGCTTCGGCCTCTTCCAGGCCCTGGCCCTGATCCCCGGCGTCTCCCGCTCCGGCGGCACCATCACCGGTGGGATGCTGATGGGCTTCAACCGCAAGGACGCGGCCGAGTACGCCTTCCTGCTGGCCCTGCCCGCCGTGTTCGGCGCGGGCCTGTACAAGCTGACCGACATCGGCGACAGCGAGTACGCCGGATGGGGCGCCACGATCGTGGGCACGGTCATCGCGGGCGTGGTCGGGTTCGTGGTGATCGCCTGGCTGATGAAGTTCATCTCCACGCACAGCTACATGCCGTTCGTCTACTACCGCGTGGGCCTGGGCATCGTCATCCTGGCCCTGGTGAGCTGGGGTGTGCTCGACCCGCAGGGCGGCGCGGAGTCCCAGGCGGGGCGCAGCGAGGTCGTCGCCGAGGAGCAGGCCCCCCGGCAGGAGGAGCAGCAGGAGGAGACCGGGACCCCGCCGTCGGAGGAGTCCCCCGCTGCGCCCTCCCCGGAGCCCTCCGCCGACCCGTCCGAGGGCGTCGCCGGGCAGGAGGGGACCCCGCAGACCGACCCGGTGACCGGCTGGGAGATCGACCCCGCCTCCGGGCTGCCGCGCAACCCCGAGACCGGGCTGCTGCACGACCCGGACCTGGGCATGGACGTCGACTACGACCCGGCCACGGGGCTGGCCACCAACCCGATGACCGGCGAGCAGTACGACCCCACCCCCTGAGCAGGATCCGGCCCGGGGCCGCCGCGGTGACGGCGCCCCGGGCCCGTTCCGGGGTGCGCTGCGAGGAGACCCGCGCACGCCTGGTCGAAGACCGCCCGTAGGCCGGCCCCGGCCGGTTCCGGCGGCGACCCGCCCGCCTCGGGGGTCGGCCACCGCCCCCTGCCTACCCCTTCTCTATGACCGTCTCCTCCTGGACGTCCCGGGGCACCCGCCTCGCGGCCGCCTGCCAGGCGCGGGCATGGACGCGGTCGTCTCCTACGGACCGGTCTCCCCCCTGACCCGCCCATGGCCTGAGAAGACCTCACCCGCGGGGTAGGCCGCGAAGCCGGGCTCGCCCGTGTGAGCCACGGGGGAGACCTCCGTGCGGGACCGGGCGGAGCGGAACAGGGCGGACCGGCCCGTCGGCGCCGCCCACGCACGGGCCGACTCCCTGGAACGGGCACCCGCACCTCCCCCCGATCGTTGCCCCCGCAGGGGGTCGGCCGCCCCCGGACCGCGCGTCGAGCAGCCCTCCGCACCGGCCGCCTCGTTCCGGCCCGCACGTCACGTACGCACATCCCGGGAACCCCTACCTACTCTTACGTAAGAGTAGTATTCTGGTGCCCTGTCGCCCTTCCTCCTCCCCCGGGTGGGACACGCCCGTTCCGGCCGGAGGGGTCGGCCGCCACCGTCGCCGGAGCCCTCCCGACACGATGGGACGTGACCCCCCGTTGGTCCATCGCCACAGTGCCGACCTCGTACTGCTGCAGAGGACGTTCCTCGCCGTGGGCGACGAACTCGCCGGACGCTACGTCGCCCTGCACGACGGGGCCCGTGACGAGCACGAGAAACAGTGCTGGCTGGACCGGGTGATCGACGTGCGCGAGCAGAAGAGGGCGGTGGGGGCGACCGACCGCGAGGCGCTGAGCCGCTGCATCGGGGAATGGTCCGAGACCCTGGAGGCCCTGCGCTCGCTCACGCCGTGACCCCGCCGCTCCCGCGCCGCCGGCAGGCGGCCCCGCCCCGGCGGGCACCGGCGCACCACCGCCCCGAGGACACGGAACGGCGGGGGCCGCCGGAACCCCGACGACCCCCGCCCGGCCCGCGCGGCGTGTCAGTGCCCGCCGGTCAGGGTGCCCGACAGCTCCCGGTGCAGCCTGCTGCTGGACTCGTTGAGGCCGGTGACCTCGACCTCGACCCCGTGCCCGCGGAAGTGCTCGCGGACGCGGTCCAGGGCCGCGACGGCGGAGGAGTCCCACACGTGGGCGGCGGACATGTCCACCACCACCCTGTCCAGGCCCTGCTCGGTGTAGTCGAACCGGTTGACCAGCTCGCCGCTGGAGGCGAAGAACACCTCGCCGCTGACGGAGTACACCCGGGTGCCGCCGTCGGGGTCCAGGACGCTGGTGACGTCGGCCTGCATCGCGGCCTTGCCGGCGAAGAGCACCATCGACACCACGACCCCGGCGATCACACCCAGCGCGAGGTTGTGGGTGGCCACGACGACGGCCACCGTGATGACCATGACCAGGGTCTCGCTCCAGGGCATGCGCTTGAGCGTGGCCGGGGCGATGCTGTGCCAGTCGAAGGTCACCGCGGACACGAAGACCATCACCGCGACCAGTGCGGCCATGGGGATCAGTCCGACGATGTCGCCCAGCCCCACGCACAGGACCATCAGGAACACGCCCGCCAGGAAGGTGGAGACGCGGGTGCGCGCGCCGGAGGAGACGTTGATCATGGTCTGCCCGATCATCGCGCAGCCGGCCATGCCGCCGAACAGGCCGACGAGGATGTTGGCCATGCCCTGGCCGCGGGCCTCCCGGCCGTGGTCCGAGGAGGTCTCGGTGCGGTCGTCGACGACCTTGGCGGTCATCAGCGACTCCATCAGCCCGACCAGGGCCAGGGTGAGGGAGTAGGGCGCGATGAGGACCAGGGTGTCCAGGGAGAGGGGCACGTCCGGGATCAGCGGGACGGGGAAGGAGTCGGGCAGCTCGCCCTCGTCGCCCACGGTCCGGGTGGAGATCCCCATGGTGATCGTGGCGACGGTGAGCACGACGATCGCGACCAGCGGCGCGGGCACGGCCTTGGTCAGGTAGGGCAGGCCGAAGATGATGCCCAGGCCGACGGCGACCATCACGTAGACGGGGATGTCGAAGTCGGCCAGGTAGGGCATCTGGGACAGGAAGATGAGGATGGCCAGGGCGTTGATGAACCCGGTCATCACACTGGGCGGCACGAACCGCATCAGCTTGGCGACCCCGGCCAGGCCCAGGCCGATCTGGATCAGCCCGGCCAGCAGGGTGGCGGCGATCAGGTGGTCGACGCCGTACTCGATGGACAGGGGCGCGGCGACCAGGGCCATGGCGCCGGTGGCGGCGGAGATCATCGCCGGGCGGCCGCCCAGGAAGGCGATCGAGACCGCCATCACGAAGGACGCGTACAGGCCCACGCGGGGGTCGACCCCCGCGATGAGGGAGAACGCGATGGCCTCGGGGATCAGCGCCAGGGCGACGACGAGCCCGGCGAGCACGTCCGCGCGCAGCTGCGCGGCGGCCGGGATGCGGGACTTCAGCGACCGGGGTTTCTTCACGGGCGGATTCATGGAACCCATCAGGTTTCGGGCAGCCCACAGCGAGGACCGCGGTGTTCGGGTCAGGTGTTCGGCGACGGCGCGGGCCGGTGCGTCCGCGGCTCGCACGGCCGCGGAAGGCTCGGGTTCCCGGCCCGGTCCGGCGCTCGTGGCGCCCCGGGCAGGGCTCGTCGCCGCAGACCCGACCGTGCCCCTGAGGCAGGTCGGGAAGCGGTCGGCCGTCCCGCGTTCAGGCGCGGCGAACGGCCTGGACCAAACTTACCCTTACGTTAGGGTTCGAGTCACGTAGAGCGACTGAGGCGACCGTCACAGCGGGAACCCCCGCCGGGCACACCGGGCCGTCGGCACGGCGCGGGCGAGCGCCGCGCCCCCGGCACCCGTCCCGGACGGCAGCGGGCACCGTTGCCCCGCGGCCGCGTCCTCACCTGGCCGCGCCGCTCCGCTCCCGCTGCTCGCGCAGCCTCCCGGCGAACTCCTCGGCCATGGCCAACTGGCCGCGCAGCGCCTCGCAGCGGGCGGTGATGGCGGCCTCGAAGGCGTCGAGCCGCTCGCTCAGGGCCTCGCGCTCGCCCTGCTCCGTCTCGGCCGCGTTCAGCCGGTCCAGGGTCTCCAGCAGGTCGCGGGTCTCGTCGAGGCTGAACTCCAGCGGCTTCATCCGCTTGATGAGGTTCAGCCGGTCGACGTCCTCCTGGGTGTAGAGGCGGAAGCCGCCGCGGGAGCGGGCCGAGGGCTCGACCAGGCCGACCTCCCCGTAGTAGCGGATGGTCCGCAGGGACAGGCCCGTCCGCTCGGCGACCTCGCCGATCTGCATGTGACCCGCTTCGGGCATCGCTGTGCTCCTCGTCCTTATTTCTACTCTAACGTCAGAGTCGCCTTTTCGGCGTCGGCCCCGTAGCGGGCAACGCTAGCGCGCCCGCGGACGCGGAGGACGCCGTGCCGCGGCGGGCGGTGCGCCCCCTCCACCCCGGCGGAGGGCGGCGGCGCCGGGGGCGAGGCCCCCGGTCCGCCCCGGAACGCCGGCTCCTCCCCCGGCCTACCATCCCCCGGCCCGCCCCTGGATCTGTCTCGGGACAGGCCCTGGTCGGCGCCCGTCCCGCCGTGCCCCGCCCGGAGCGGACGGCCGCTCCCCCGGCCCGTCACGCGTGGAGGTCGACCGTGACCAGGTAGGCGTCACCCGGCAGGGCGTCCAAGAGCGTGTTCATGTGGCGCAGATGCTCACGCAGGGCCCGCCGCGCCTCGTCGTCGCCGGCGTCGGACAGGTGCTCCATGCCGTGCCAGGCCCCGCCCGTGTCGATGAGGGCCCACCCCGGTACCGCGCTCCAACGCGCCTCCTCCACGAACTCCTCCCGGGGAGCGGAGTAGTGGTCGACCGCACAGCCGAGGAAGTGCGTGAGCCCGGCCTCCCTGAGCTCCCGGACGGCGTCCTGGGCGTGGTAGGCCTTCAGGGCGGCCGACCGCTCGGCCTCGGCGATCCTCCACTCCGGTGTCCGGACGTGCGCGGCCGTCGACCCGGGGCACGCCCGTTCGGCCCGTTCCCTGCCCCGCAGGACGAACGCGGAGAGCGTCTCGGTCTCGGGGCGGCGCCGGAGGATGCCGTTGGCGCGGTCCCACCGGTCGGCCGCCTCCCGGGCCCGCACGTCCCGCTGCGCGTCGAGGTCGAGCAGGGACACGGGGGCCGCCGTCACCATGCGGGGATCGCCGTCCTCGGCGGGCAGGACCAGGGGGTGGTCGGGGTCGGTGCACAGGAACCCGTTCTCGAACCGGCCCCCGACCATCCACCAGTCCCACCAGCGGCCGGCCGGGTCCGCGTCTCCCCCGGCGTAGTCGGGTTCCCCCAGCAGGGGCGGCAGCTCCCGTAGGAGCGCGTCGCCCAGGGTGGTACCCGCCGAGATGTCGGGCGGCTCCGGCAGGGCCACGATGAGCCGGTAGTGGGACACGTTCTCCTCCAGGCGGTTCCGGTGGGCGGACCGGGATCACACGGACCCCCGACACCGCGGCGCCCCCGGAGTCCCCGGATCCCCATCGCACGATCGGACGGGTGCGGTACGCGCGGAGCAGGATACTCCGGCCCGGCCGCCGTTCCGGGAGTACAGGGTCTCCTGGTGCCCCCTCACGGAGTCCCTTCCCCGGCTAGGGTCCGGGCATGGACATACGCGTGACGGGCCTCCTGGTAGAGGATGGGAAGGTGCTCGTCCTGGACCAGGACACCGACGGCCCGCGCCGCTGGAGCCTGCCCGGAGGGCGGGTCGAGGAGGGCGAGCCGCTACGGGACGCCCTGGTCCGCGAGATGCGCGAGGAGACCGGTCTGGAGGTCGAGGTGGACCGGCTCCTGTACGTGTGCGACCACATCGTCCCCGACAGGGACCTGCACGTCGTCCACATGACCTTCGAGGTACAGCGCGTCGGGGGCACGCTCGGGGAGGTCGCCGAGGGTCTGGACACCCGGCCCATTCGGGGCGTGGCATTCGTGGGAACCGGCGACCTGGCCGGGCTGGGCTTCAGTGAGCGGTTCGCCCGGCTGGTCGAGGACGGGTTCCCCGGGGCGGGCTCCTACATGGGCCCCAAGTCGGCCATCGGCCTGTGACCGGGCCCTTCGGCCGCGGACCGGCTCCGCGGGTCTCCGGGTACGGCCGCCGACCGCCCTGTACCCGCCGGCGCGGCCGGTCCAGAATGCCGTCATGGCCGAAGACGACGAGACCGGCGCGGAACCGCGCTCATTCCTGACCTGCGCGGCGGAAGTGGCCCGGCTGCTGGGCGTCGAAGACGAGGACGTCCCCGGCGAGCCCGACCACCGGCACGCCCGCCGCCTCGCCCACAGGGTGCGCAAGCCCCTGCTCGAACGGGCGGGCCTGCCCGAGGAGCTGTTCGCCCCGCTGATGGCGGCGGCCGTGTACGACCCGGACCCCAGCTTCTGCCGCTGGTTCGTGGAACCGGCCGTCTACGCCTTCGGACGCCGCCGTGTGATGGCGGCGCTGGTCGACCACCTGCGGTTCGGCACGGACACCGAGCGGGCGGGCGCCGTGCGGGCCTGGTACAGCGCCCACGTTCCCCTGCGCGCGGACCGTTCCCCCGCGTACGGGCCCGACGGCGTACGAGATCCCGCCCTGGACGAGACGCGGGATATCAAGCACTCCTGGCTGGAGGTCTCGATGCGGCTGTTCGCCGAGACCGCCGACCTGCGGATGCGCCACCGCGTCCTGCTGGACCTGCCCGCCTCCCGCACGGCGTACCCGCCCCGCCTGCACGGACTCCTGGAGAGCACACGCGCGACCGCCCGGGCCCACCCCGACCCCCACATCCGCGACTGGGCCGCCGCGGCGGACCGCGACGAGGCCTGAGTCCCCCGGCGGCCGCCGGGGAGGGCCGGCCCGCGCCGGCGAGCGGGAGCCGCCACGACCGGCCCCCGCCGGAGGGCACGGCGCGGCCGCCCCGCCCGGTGAGGGTCAGGCCAGGGCCGCGTGGACGAGCTCCGCGCAGGCGGGGGCATCGGTCGCCAGACCCTGGTGGTCGCCGGGGAAGCCGAGCGGCTCGACGCCGAGCCGTTCGGCCAGCACCCGCGAGGAGAGGACGGGGACGCCCTCGCCCGAGGCCTTCCCGATGCCGACGGTGACGGGGACCGGGCCGGAGCGCAGCGCAGCGACGTCGGGGGTGAAGCGCAGCACCGGCAGCAGGACGTGGGACAGGAAGTGGTCGAGGTTCCCCTGGATGCGGCCCATCATCTCCAGCGCCTCGGGCGGCATCTGCGAGGGGTCGGGCATCGCGGGAGGTGCGCTGTCGGGGCCGTCCACGGTGGTGATGAACTCGCCCATCGCCGCACCCGCGCCGTGGGCGAGGTAGGTCTCGTGCACGTGCCGGAACACCGTCCGCCAGTGGTCGCGGTCGGGCAGCAGCTCGGGGAGCGGCGGCTCGTGCACCACCAGGGCGCGGACCTGTTCGGGGTGGCGGGCGGCCAACTCCAGGGCGGTGAGCGCGCCGCCGCTGTTGCCCAGCACGTAGGCCGGACCGTCGCCCAGATCGGTGATCAGGCGGTGGGCGTCCTCGCCGAAGACCGTGACGTCCGTGTCGGCGGGCGGTCCGGTGAGGGTGCTGCGCGACAGGCCGCGCTGGTCATAGGTGACGACGGTGTAGCGGTCGGCCAGGCAGGCCGCCAGCCCGGCCAGCGCTCCGGCGTCGGCGGGCGCGCCGGGGATCATCAGCAGCAGCGGCCCGGTCCCTTGGACCTCGTAGTGCAGGCTCGCGCCGGGGACCTGGAGGGTGCCGGTCCGGCCCTGGGTCTGGACGTCGTTCATCGGTGTCTTCCTTCTGGGTTCTCGGCTGGGGGGGCGGGTCAGGCGGGACGGTAGGTCAGGTCGAGCACGCCGTTGGGCAGGACGGCCGACCGGATGAGGTCCAAGGACACGGGGTCGGTGCCCTCGGGGAAGAGGCGCCGTCCGGTGCCGACCACCAGGGGGTGGACCAGCAGGCGCAGCTCGTCCAGGAGACCGGCCCCGAGCAGGGCGCGCACCAGGCTGATGCTCCCCGCCACCGTGACCGTGCCGCCGGGCCGCTCCGCGAGCTCCTTCACCGCGGCGAGCACGTCGCCCCCGATGAGTTCCGCGCCCGCCCAGTCGACCTCGGTGAGGGTGGTGGAGGCCACCAGCTTGCGGATGCCGTTGATCGCCTCGGCCATCTCCCCGCTCTGGTGCGGCCACACGGCGGCGAAGGCCTCGTAGGTGGCCCTCCCCAGCAGCAGGGTGTCGGCCTCGGCGTACATCCCGCCCACCGCCGCCTGCATCTCCGCGCTCAGGTAGGGGAAGTGCCACGTCTCGGGCGCCTCCACCACGCCGTCCAACGAGACGAACAGCCCTGCCGCGATCTTGCGCGCCGCCATGCGCCCAACTCCTCACAACTCCCTGTGGACCGACCGTCCGGTCGAGCACGAAAGCAAGCTTGTCTTTTGCAAGCACGCTTTGTCAAGCGAAGTTCGATGTAGAGTGTGAGGCATGGCGATTCGTAGCTACGGACAGTTCTGCGGCCTGGCCCGCGCGCTGGAGACGGTCGGCGAACGCTGGACGCTGCTGATCGTCCGCAACCTGCTGTCGGGGCCCCAGCGCTACACCGACCTGCGCAAAGGCCTGCCGTCCATCCCGACCAACATCCTGTCGGCGCGCCTCAAACAGCTCGAGGAGGCGGACGTGGTCACCCGCCGCGCACTGCCCCACCCCGAGCGCGCCGTCGTCTACGAGCTCACCGACTACGGGCGCGAGCTCGAACCGGCGCTGATCGCGCTCGGCCGCTGGGGCGCCTCCACGATGACCGGGCCCCGCGCCGGCGAGGTCGTCACCGCCGAGTCGGTGGCCATGGCCTTCCGCACCACCTACCGGCCGGAAGCCGCGGGGAAGGGCACCGTCGGCTACGAGGTCCGCATGGGCGACTTCACCATCCGCCTACAGATCACCGAAGGGGTCCTGACCGCCGCCATCGGGCCGCACCCGTCCCCGGACCTCGTCATCGAGAGGGTCTCCGAACAGGGGATCCACGCCATGATGACCGGCGCCAGGACCCCGGAGCAGGCACTGGCCGACGGCAGCGTGCGCGTGGAGGGCGACGCCGCCCTTCTCCCGGGCTTCGTGGAGACCTTCCGCTTCTGACCCCGGCCACGCCGCCGTCCCGGCCATCCCGGATCGGTCCCGCACTCCAGGACTCCCTACGGGCTCCCCCCTGGAAACGACGAAAGGCGCCCCTCACAGAAGAGGAACGCCCAGGTGGAAAGGGGTACGCCCCCAGGGACTCGACCCCTCACCCACGGATCAAAAGTCCGCCCCCGCCACACCGGTGCGCCCCACTATGCCCCGATATCTCCCCCGTCGCCCCGCAGCGCCGACACCCCACAAGACCACCCAGTACCACCGGGGATCACTCCGCCCTCAGCACCGGAGCAACCACCGAGCAACCGCCCCGCCTTCCAAGCCAGAGACCGAATCCGTTGGGTTTCCAGCCTGCGCCAGCGCCTCCATCGCACCTGACACGGAACAGTGTGCTCATGAAGTGAAACCGCCCAAGGGGCATGACCACCGGAAGCGGATCAGGCCGTAGCGGCGAGTTCGACGAGGTGCCGGGCCGTGCCGACAGGATCGCTGATCTGGTGGAGGTGCGTTCCGGGCAGGTGCGCCGAACGCCAACCGCGTTCGCGTGCCTCAGCGGCAAGACCGTCATACGGAGGGCTGAACAGGAGGTACGAACAAGGGTGGTCGTCCCAGCCCTCGGGAACAGGGATGTGCTGCTCGTAGTAGGACAGCGGAAGGGTGGGCTGCTCCTCGACGACCGTTCGCCGCACCTTCGGGTTCGGGAACAAGGAGGCGACCTCTGCCTCGTCCCACCAATCGGTCCAGCGCGGAAGCCTGCCGTTCACGACCATCGGGCGGAGGAACTCCAACAGCCGTGGTGGGGCGACGGGGGTCGGCCCGGATCGGGCCGGCAGCGCGGCATCAACGAAGACAGAACCGACCACCGGCCGGTCGAGGCCCGAACGTATCAGCGGGAGGAACAAGCCCGCGTTGCTGTGCGCGACCAACACGAGAGGGCTGTCGGCCGGAACCTGCCGGAGATCGTCGCGGACGGCGCTGACGATACGGGGCCAGAACGGGGGAGCGCCGGCGCCTATGTCCAGCAGGGACGGCAACCGCACCCGGTATCCCGTCGCCGTCAGGCATTCGGCCACGGGGCGCCAGGTCGAAGGACCTACGGACGGGCTGTGCACGAGAACGAAGGTCGGCTGCATACAACGATCTTGGCGCCCATGCCACGGTAGGCGCGAGGGTCTCGGCTGATGGCAGAACGCTGCCGGCCGAGCGCCTCACGTCGGCGGGTGGGCAAGACGTGCACATGACCCGTGGCAGATGAGGAACTTCGTAACGCCGGGTGTGATGGAGTACCGGTGTGCCGGGTTTCGGGCCACTCTCAACTCTCCCCGGTCAGGAGATGAGGAGCCCTTCAGCCAAACGTCGAACATGAGGTTTGAGGCGGCCGTGAAGAGGGTCTCGGTCGGCGGCTTGGATGATCTCGGCGCAGATCACCCACTGGGTGAGACGCCCGGTCGGGCTGTCGAGCACGTCGGCGAACACCTCGCGCACCCGTACCGCGGTCGCGGGCTCGGTGAGGGAGTAGGCATGCAAGACCGCGGCGTCGTACCCGGCCGGGGCGCTCCCCCAGCCTTCCCAGTCGATGATCTGGAGCGGATCGGCGGTGAGGTTGGCCCAGTGCAGGTCTCCGTGGGAGGTCTCCCACCGCTCCACCGTCAGGTCCCGGCCCTGGAGAGCGGGGATGAAGCGGGGAATGCGGTCGATGTAGTCCTGCGTCATCACCTGGCGCCCTGTCGGGACCGGTAGCCGGTGCAGGCGATCCAAGGCGGTACGCAGGTCGTTCCACCACTGGTCGGTGACCGAGATCGGGATGTCCAGGTCCGGGGTCTGGGAGAGGGCCTCTCCTTCGAGTCGCTCCCACAGGTGGGCCTGGAACACCAGGCCGTTCTCGTCGTTCCAAGTGAGGTCGCCGAGTAGGGCGGGCCGGGGGATCTCCTTCGGTAGGAGGGCATCAGCCAGGTTGGCTCCCTCCCAGATCTTGCCGCCCGCTCGGGGCGCGGCCATGACCCGCAACCACCCCTGGACGTCTTTGATGGTGACCGGGCCGCCGAGGGTTCTGCCGCCCATCCCCGCACGCAACCGCTCTCCGAGTTCGGGGATGGCGGCGAGTTCGCGGGCGGCCCGGTGCCAGGGCCCGGTCAGGTCAGGGAACGGGTTGGAGGAGGTCACAGAGGTCCTTGAGTCGAAGCGACGACAGACGTTGGCCGGTAACCGTCTCGGCGGCTTGACGCCCCATCCTGCATCGCGCGCCGCAATAATGGAGCCGGTTCCAGCGAGGGCCTGGCGGATCGGGTCGATCTCGACAACCCCCGGTTCATCCGGGTGCGGAAGGCACCGGACGGGGGTGTTGCTCCGGGTTGCTCAGTGAGGCGGGGGACACTGCGAAGACAGCGGAGCGTGTCCGGAGCGATCGGCGGGTGCCGGGGACGGGAAAACCCCGGATCGGGGACCGAAACCGGGGCTCTGAACTGGGGTTTTGTGGGTAGGCCCCCAGGGGCTCGAACCCTGAACCCACGGATTAAAAGTCTGCTCCGGCCACTCCGATATGCCCCGCTATGACCAGATAGCTTCCCCACCACCCCGCAGCGCCAACATCACACAAGACCACCCGCCACCACCGGAGACCGCTCCGCCCCCCAGCACCGGAGCAACCACCGAGCAACCGACCAACCCGCTGAGCCACAGGTTGAATCCGCGGGTACCCGGCTCGACGCACCCGCAGGTCCCACCACCCGCCCACCACCCTCTGCCGCGAAGCAGTAAAAACTAAGATGACACTTTTTTGTGTTATCACAGCCATGAGTGCTACTGTGTTGCCATGCCTACTGATGAGCAGCTGACGTTCGCCGACCACCTGGGCCGCCGCTACGTGCAGGAACAGAACATTCCGCCGGTGGCCGGCCGCCTGTTGGGATACCTGGGTGTGTGCGATCCCGCCGCGCAGACCATCAACGACCTTGCGGACGCGCTGCTGGCGAGCCGCAGCGCGATCACGCAGGCGGTCGTACTCCTGGAGGGCCGGGGCCTGGTCGAGCGCTCCCGTGCTCGCGGCGAACGCGTGGACCGGATCTCGATCCGCCTGGACCGCCTGATCTCCGAACAGGACTACGATCCGGCCAGCTACCTCGACATGGCGGCACTGCTCAGGCGGGGGGTCGCGCTGGTCGACGACGACTCCGGCCGACGCGAGACGCTGGAGGAACTCGCCGCACTGTACGACTTCCTCGCCGAGCGGATGCCGCAACTACAGAAGGAATGGCTGGCCCACCGGGCTTCCCTCCGCGGCACCGACCCGGAGGTCACACCGGGCACCTGACGGCGCCGACCGTCAGCCACCCCATCCTGATTCCCGCACGCTCCCACCCGACGTCAGCGCACAGCGCGAGACGCGGCGATCGGGCGTGCCCGGAACGCCCCCGACGGGGCGTCGCGTCTGGACCGGGCACCCATCCCCGGCGGTTCGCACCCTCGCACCGAGAGAGAAGGCCATGCCCAACACCCACCCCCCGGCGATCCGGATCAGCGGACTCCACAAGTCGTTCAAGGACAACCGCGTCCTGCGCGGCATTGATCTGGACATCCCCTCCGGCACCGTGTTCGCCCTGCTGGGGCCGAACGGCGCCGGGAAGACGACCGTCATCAACATCCTCACCACCCTGCTCGCCCCCGACGCCGGAACCGTCCGTGTCGCGGGCCACGATGTCGTGGCCGACCCGGATGCCGTCCGCGCCTCGATCGGTGTCACCGGCCAGTTCGCCGCCGTGGACGCACTGCTCACCGGCGAGGAGAACCTGCGCATGATGGCCAGGCTCGCCCACCTCGACAAGAAACGCGCCAAGACCCGGATCGCCGAGCTGCTCGACCGGTTCGATCTCGCCGACGCCCGGTATCCGTCAGGCGGCTACTCCGGGGGGATGAGACGTCGACTGGACCTGGCCATGTCGCTGATGCTCGATCCCGACATCGTCTTCCTGGACGAACCCACCACCGGCGTCGACCCGCGCGGCCGCGTCATCATGTGGGACATCGTGCGCGACCTCGCCGAACAGGGCACGACGATCTTCCTCACCACGCAGTACCTCGAAGAGGCCGATCAACTCGCCTCGCGCGTTGCAGTGCTCGCCGAGGGCCGCATCGTCGCCGACGGCACCCCGGCCGAGCTGAAGCGCCGTGTCGGCAGCGGCCACCTCGTGCTGGAGCTGCCCACTCCGGAAGCGCTCGACACCGCCGCCCGACTGCTGCCCGCCGCGATGACGAACGCCGGAACGCTGAGCCTGCGGGTGAACGAGGGCACCGACCCCAGCACGGTCCGGGACCTCCTCGTCCGGCTCGACGACGCGCGCGTGCCCGTCGCGAACCTGGAGATCGTCACCCCCGACCTCGACGACGTCTTCTTCTCCCTCACCGGCGCCCCCCGCAACCGGACCGACACGATCCCGGAGAACCGCGCATGAGCATCGCACACGCCCGGCCCGTCAGCGACACGATGACCATGCTGCGGCGCAACGTCCTGCGCAACCTGCGCTACCCCAGCGGCCCCATCACCGTCATCGGCGTCCCCGCGGTCTTTCTTCTGCTGTTCGTCTACGTCTTCGGTCAGACTCTCGGCGCGGGCATGTCCACAGGCGGCACCCGCGAAGAGTACCTCGCCTACATCACCCCCGCGATCCTGCTGATGGCCGCCGTATCGGCACCGCAGATGATCGCCGTGTGGATCTCGATGGACATGACCGAGGGCATCGTCGCCCGCTTCCGCACCATGGCCATCTTCCGCGGATCGGTACTCGCCGGACACGCCCTGAGCGGGACCATCCTCATCGTCGCGGCCATCACCGTCCTACTCGGCATCACGCTCCTCCTCGGCCACCGGCCCGCGGCCGATCCTCTGGACTGGCTCGCGTTCGCAGGGTTCGCCGTGCTGGTCGGCCTTGCCTTCTCCTGGCTGGCCGTTGCCCTCGGCCTCGCCGCGAAGAGACCGGACTCCGCGGGCAACCTGCCCTTGCTGCTGATGGTCCTGCCGATGCTCAGCGGCGGATTCGTGCCCGTCGAATCGCTCCCCGGCTGGATGCAGGGATTCGCCCGATACCAGCCCTTCACACCCATCATCGACACCTTCCGGGGGCTCCTCGCCGGCGCCCCCGACGGGAGCGTCGCGGTGTGGGCGCTGAGCTGGACGGTAGCGATCACCGTCATCGGCTACGCCTGGTCGTTGTGGCTCTACCGGCGCCACGCCGCACCGTCGACCGGGCGAGCGACGGGCACCTGACCCGCCCACTCACGGAGGCCGTCACCGCGATGCCGGTGACGGCCTCTGTCGTGCGGTTTGTGGTGGAGGCTGGAATAGCGTCCCTTAACGGGTTCCGTCGAGGCGGACACTCGGCCATCGGGGTGAGCGGCGGGCGAGGACGGCGTCGGTGTACTGCTCGGTGGTGAAAGCGTCCTCGCCGATACCCAGGTCCGCGAGGACGCCGCGTACGGCGCTCAGGCCTTCGGAAAGATTCGTCTCTTCGACGAGGGTCTCGACCTCGATGAAGGTCCCCTCCAGCTCGGGGACCGTCACCACGGTGGCCAGGCACTCCCGCCCGGTCGCGGTGGTCAGGGGGAAGTTGGTGCAGTGCTTGGTGAGTGCCACCAGGTGCTCATATCCGAGGCCGGTCAGAATGGCATCCAGGGCCTGCGCGGACTGGGCACGGGTCTCGTGCTCGGGTTTGGAGCCGGTCTCCTCGTCCACTGCCGGGGCCTTGTAGGTGAACACCACCCGCTCCGAACCGTCACGTTCGATCACCCGCACCCGCAACTCCCGCCCCTGAGCGGTCAGCGACCGGTCCGGGAGGTCGTAGTACATATCCCGGTACACGGCCTCCTCCCCCGGAGCCCGCTCACGTAGCGCGGCCAGCACCCGCTCCGGGTCGTCCACCCGTACCTTCACCTCGGCCTCGATCACCGGCGATATCCCTTCAATAGCATCGCAGGAGGCGTCGCGCTCCGCACTGGAGGCCTTCACCATGCATGGAGTTACGGACCTCGAAAGGTCATCTGGTCGGGGTCAGGTGGTGGCCGTCGTGGCTGCGAACATGGGGAGTGTCCGGGTCCAGGGCGTCCAAGAGGCGGATCGCGTAGACCTCGCCCATGCGCTCGGACACCTCCTCGGGGGTGAGCCAGGCGACCTCGGTGGACTCCGGGGAGGGGCGTTCGGTGCCGCCGGAGGGCTTGCAGCGGAAGACCAAGGCCACGACGCCGCGGGTGGTGTTCTTGTAGACGCCGGTGAGGCGGTCCACCTCGACGTGGATGCCGGTCTCCTCCCAGACCTCACGGCACACACCGTCCTCCGGAGTCTCGGCGAGCTCCAGGACCCCGCCGGGGAGTTCCCAGCGGCCGTTGTCGGCTCGGCGGATCACCAGGAACCGACCGTCCTCGTCAATGACGGCTCCGGCGACGGACACCGAGTGCAGCGGCGTTGACGGCCCGTCTCCGGTGCTGTTACTCATGTACAGGAGCATAGGAGGCGCGGAAGGACCATGGCGAGCACTGTAGGGGCGCGGTCCGGTAAGCCCCGGTATCTCCAGATCGCGGACGACATCGAAGAGCAGATCACGACGGGAAGGTTGGCCCCGGCAGCGGAGATCCCGAGTGAGACGGTGCTGGTGGAGCGCTACGGCGTCTCGGCGGGCACGGTCCGTAAAGCCATCGCCCAGTTGCGGACCGTCGGGTTGGTGGAGACCTTCCAAGGCAAGGGCTCGTTCGTGAAGTCGCGCCCGCCGGTGACCCGCAAGTCCTCCGACCGGTTCCGGCGCTCGCACCGCCGCGCGGGCAAGGCCGCTTACATCGCCGAGACCGAGCAGGCCGGGGTCAAGCCCACCGTGCAGGTGCTATCCATCGGTCCGGTGCCCGTTCCCTCCGAGGTCGCCGAGCGCCTGAGCGTGGATGAAGGCGACAAGGTCCTGGCCCGCCGGCGCCTGTACTTCAGCGACGGCACACCCACGGAGGAGGCCACGTCGTATCTGCCGTGGGACGTGGCCCGGGACATCCCCGAGCTGTTCGAGGAGAACCCCGGAGGAGGCGGGATCTACGCACGACTCGAAGAGCACGGCCATGAGTTCGCCGAGTACACCGAGACCGTGCGGGCGCGACTGGCCACCAAACAGGAGGCGAGCGCGCTGGGCCTGAGCCCGGGTTCCCCGGTCTTCCACCTGACGCGCAACGCCGTGACCACCACCGGGCGTGTGGTGGAGGTGTGCGACACGATCATGGCGGCGGATCAGTTCGTGCTCGACTACCGCATCCCCGCTGTGGACTGAGGGTTTTCCGGCTTCTTCGCCAGCGGGGTTGACTCATATACATGAGTGGGGCAATCTGATCTCACCACTCATATATATGAGTGTATGAGTCAGGCATATCTATATGTGATGGCTCTTCGCCCACCCCAGCCCTCTTGGAGCGTGCTCCGTGAACGCTGCCGCCGTCCCGATGCCGAAACCAATTGCCACGAACGAAGACGTCCCCCAACCGACACCGAGGGCAGACGGCAGGGGCGGGCCGGTCGTGTATGCCCCGCGCGGGTCAAGTGAGTTCGGTCCGTTGCTGCCGCCGCCCCAGGCCGATGACCCGGTGGGGCACGGGTACACGGCTTTCCAGGTGGTGCGGTTGGCGGTGTGGGCGGCCAGGGAGTGCCGGTGGGTGGACGCCATGGACCCGGTGCACCGCGCAGAGACCGCGTGGGAGGCCATCACCGAACACCTCCAGCTCGCCTCCGAGCGGCCGGAGGAGACGGAGCTGATCGCCATCGGGTGGAAGGCGATGAAAGCCCAGCACTACCAGGACCTCAAAGCCCGTGGCCTGGGTGGCAAGGACAAGGCCCTGCTGACGCGAGCGTTCGTGCGCTACTGGACCAGCGCCTCGGCACCCGCTCATTCCCATGAGGACCACATCGTCGACCGCCTCGCCCTGGCCCAGATCTGGACAGCGCTCAAACCCGCCCACCGCCAGGTGCTCACCGCCCTGGCCGAACACGAGGACCGACGCAGCGCCGAACGCTCCCTGAACATGGACCCCGCCGCCTTCACTCGCGCGTTGGGGCGGGCCCGGCGGGCGTTCCTGGCGCTGTGGCACGAGGGCGAGACCCCGTCCCTGCTGTGGGGCTACGACCGCACCGGGGCGCGGCACCAGAACGTGATGTACCTGGTCCGGCTGCGCAAACGCCGAGCATTGCAGCGCAAAGCCGAAGGACATGTGCGCCGCTACGGGCACCGCCCGCCCCGGGACCTGGGGGTGCCCGACGCCGAGCTGTTGGCACGGCACGAAGCGGGGGAGAGCTACGCGGCGCTGGCCGCGTGCTTCGGGGTTAGTCGCGCGTTGATCGCCTCCCGGGTGGCCAAGACCCGAACCCGGGGGGAGGAACAGACCGCTCATACGAAGCCGCTGACGGCATCCCGAAAGTAACGGAAGCGAAGAAAAAGAAGATGCCCCGACCGGTGCTGGAACACCGAGACGGGGCGTGACCCCCACCTGACACCAGCAGGAGGAAATCATGCGTCACCTTACTACCGGCCGCCACCGTCGACCCTGCAACAGCATGGCCGGGCGCGTGTGGGCCCTGACCGCAGCACTGTTGGCGACAGCTCTGGCCGCGCTTTTCATCCCCGGCCGAACTGTCCCGGAACCGCGCGCGTTGCACGCAGCGCCGACTTCTGATGGTGACCACGGGCGCCGCAGGCGAGGCGGTGACCTGCTCGCCAACTCACCCGGCTTCCCTGAGCAGAGCATCTGGGCAACCGGAGCATCCGCCACCTCAAGCCGCTGGGAGCAGGCCTACCAAGACCGCTCGGCGCCATTCGAACCGGAGGATGCGGTGGACGCCGAACCCGACCGGATCGCCGGAGCACTGGTGCGCCCCTACCTCGACCTCCCTGCGGTTCCCCGACCGCGCCCGGCCGAACCGGTGGAGAACGAGTTCGCCGAGCTGGCCGACCGCATTCGTACTTACCTGGCCATAAGGAACTGAAACGTCATTTATCGGGGGTGGGCCTGTGACTCCGCCGGAGACTCCGCCTGTGACTGGACCCTTCAGAGGGCCTGTGACTCCGCCCGATACTGGACCCATTAGAACGGCCCGCCCTTTTCGGCGCGGCAGTGCAGGTCAAAGCCGGTGCGGGTGGGCCCTTCGCAATCCAGAGACATACCCAAGTGGGCAGTTCCTCTTCACGTAGGGCGGGGCGGGCCCCGGCGGGAAAGCCCTCGCCCCGCCCTCGGAGACGTCAGCGACGGTGCTTCGGGGCGCGGCGATAAACGGCATTCAGCGGGCCTGCACGTCCACATCACTCACCAGGACCACCAACGGGTGTCCAGTGGCACAGCGGGGCGATGGTGGGCGCGGACGGCCCCCTTCCCGGGGCGGGCGGGGTGGCAGACGTCTCGGCGAGCGGAACGAGGATGCTCGGGAGGTGGGAGGCACGGGGGAGACAAAAGAGCGAGCTTCGAGCAAGCAGCGGGCACTTGGAACGAGGAAAACCCAGGACCGAGACCTTGGAAAGGGGCTCTGAACTGGGGTTTTGTGGGTAGGCCCCCAGGGGCTCGAACCCTGAACCCACGGATTAAAAGTCCGTTGCTCTGCCAATTGAGCTAGAGGCCCGTGGCATGACCCGCCTGACCAGGGGGTTCACCACCGAGGGCTGAGTCTACCGGATACCACCGGGGGCACACAGCCGAGTATTCCCCCGCGCGCCCGGCGGGAAGGGGGCTCCCGTCCCCCTTGACCCTGACACCGTGTCAGCCCCGAACGTGGAGGTGTCATGTTCACCATCGGAGAGTTCGCCTCGATCGGGCGGGTGAGCGTGCGGATGCTCCGGCACTACGACCGGATCGGTCTGCTCGCCCCGGCCCGGGTCGACCCCGTGACCGGGTACCGGTTCTACGAGGTCGGGCAGCTGACGCGGCTGAGCCGCATCGTGCAGCTGCGCGGCTTCGGCCTGGGGTTGGAGGACATCGCGCGGATCGTGTGCGGTGACCCCGATCCCCGGCTGGAGCGGGAGATCCTGGAGGCGGCCGGGGAGGGCATCCGGCGGGAGATCGCCGAACGCCGCGCCCGGCTGGCGAGGGTCGAGGCCTACCTCCGGCGCAGGGAAGAGGTCCCCGCCATGTCCACGTCCGACACCATCACCGCCGAGCTGCGCCGGGTGGAGCCGCAGCGGATCGCCACGCTGACCCGCACGGCCCCCGGCCACGGGCCGGAGAACGTCGGCCCCGTGGTCGGCCCGATGTTCCCCGAGGCCGCTGACGCCCTGGCGGCCGCCGGGGTCGGCGACCACGGCCCCGGGGTCGCGTTCTACGGCTACGACGAGTCCGCCGGGGACGGCATCACGGTCACCGCGGGCTTCGTGCTCCCCTCCCGGGTGGAGGGGGTGTCCGGGCTGGAGGTGTCCGAGCTGCCCGGCGGCGAGGCCGCCGTCACCACCCACCGGGGCGAGGTCGCCGGCATCGGGGAGACCTGGGCGGCGCTGGTCGACTGGGTGCGCGAGCAGGGCCTGGAGCTGGCCGGGGTCTGCCGGGAGGTGTACTGGACCCCCGGTGACCGCCCGCAGGAGGAGTGGGTGACCGACCTGGTGCAGCCGGTGCGCCGGGCACCGTAGGGCGTATCCGAAAGGCGTGGCCGGTGGCGGCCCAGCGCGCCCTACGGCCGTCCGGCGCGGCGGCGCCGCGCCGGGCCGCCAGGCCGCCGCCGGGAAAACCGATGGTCGGCGCAGGTCCGGTGTGCGAGGCTGCCGGGCATGAACGACGCCCGTACCGACCTGTTGCAGCGCCAGTTCGACCTCACCTGGGGTCTGCTGGAGTACCACCTGGACCGTCTGGTCCCCGAGGAAGTCCTGTGGGAGCCCGCGCCCCTCTGCTGGACGATGCACCGCTCCGGGGACGGCTGGGTCCCCGACTGGGCCGACTCCGAGCCCGACCCGATCCCCGTCCCCACCATCGGCTGGGTGACCTGGCACATCGGCTGGTGGTGGGGCGTCACTCTGGACCACCTGTCCGGACGGGTCCCCCGGGACCGGGAGGCGGTGGCCTGGCCCGGCCCCGACGGTGTGGTGGAGTGGCTGTCCGCGCTGCGCGGCGAGTGGGCCACCGTACTGCCGACCGTGTCCCTCGACGCACCCGCCCCCTTCCCGTGGCCCGAGGGCTCGGGAATGACGGTGGCGGACACGGCGGCGTGGGTCAACGCCGAGCTGATGAAGAACGCCGCAGAACTGGGCCAGCTGCGGCTGCTGCGGGCGGCCTCCTCCGAGAAGCCATCCGCGAAGCCGTAGGACCGGCCGGGGCCTCCTCAGCCCGTCCGCGGATTCGACCCCGGGGCCTCGGCCGCTTACGGCCCGCGGGAGAACACGCACGGCCGGCGGACCGGCACACCTTCCGCCCTGCCCCGCCCCCCGCCCGGTCGCCCCGGTCGTCGCTCCGCCGCCCCGCGCGCCGGCGACCGGGGCGGCCGGGCGCTCGCCGTGCACGGAACCCGCCCTGGGGCGGCACTCCCCGGGGCTCCCGTCGCCGTGCCCGGACGCCGGCCGAGGGCGCCGGGCTCCACCAGGGCGGACACCCGGATCGGACCGCAGTCCCGGCCCCCGCCCGGCGATGGCATTCGATTGCCTTATATGTCCATTTGCTACCCATATACACGAAAAGCCCAGATCCACCCCCGAAGACCCGAGCCCACCACGACAACCGGCCCCGCGATTATGGTTCACCTTTCAACTTCTTCATTCCCGAAAGGAATGAGGCACCCCCATCCCCCACGGCCCCGCACACCCCTCCCCCACCAACCCCTCCACCAGTACGGGGATCCGCGAGAACCCGCCCATTTCCCAAATATGTGAAACACATCACAATTTGCCCCCGAGAAAACCCCAGGTGGCCACACCGGACCCACCCCTGAACACAGCGGACAAAGGACTAATGGCGGAGACCGATGGGACCCTTGTGCACTAAAGTCTTCTTCCCATGAGGGAAACAGCGGTACGCGACCCCGCGGACACCCTCGCCCGGCGACCCGACAACACCGAACTGGCCCGGGCCCTGTCCGCCCAACTCGGCCTTGACCTGGCACCTCGCGAGTTCACGCTCGCCGACGGCGTCCGGGTCGGCGTCGACTGCGCCGACGGAGACCCGCCGAGCCTGCTGGTGCAGTGCTCGCCCTTCGCCGGCCAGGTGAAGTCGTCCCAGCGGAACAAGGTCATCGCCGACGCCTTCAAACTGTCCTGGATCCGGGACGCGCACTTCCCCAAGGCGCGGGTACTGCTGGTGCTGGGCGAACCCATGGCCCGGCTGTTCGGCCGGGGCGCCTGGCTGCCCAGCGCCTTCGCCACCCACCGGATCACCGTCGCCCTACTGGACGCGGACCTACGAGTACGCGTCCTCGATATCGGTACGTGACGGAGCCTTCATACAGAGTTAATGCCGGCTCCCTAACGTCAACGTCTCAACCCGTCACACGACCCCCGCGGGCCGTCGATCCCCGATCTTCCACCCGCTCTCCAACCGCCAGCCCCCGGTTCGCCGTACCCGGGGAGCGACAGGAGGGTGCCCCCGTGGACTTCTCGACCGTGACAGCCGGGCCGCCGTCCGGCCCCCCACTCCCCGACGCGGACTGAGCCGCCGTGCGCGTCTCCGACACGCCCCGGGCCCGGGCCGCCGCCCCGTGCCCGCACGTGCGCACCCAGGACGGGGAGCCGTCATGACACCTCTCTCGGACGGTCTCGGCATCCGCATCCGCGGCCTCACCAAGACCTACGACGGCGGCGACCCCGCCCACCCGGCCCTGCAGTCGGTGGACCTGGACATCGGGGTCCGCCGCTTCGTCAGCCTCATCGGCCCCAGCGGCTGCGGCAAGTCCACCCTGCTGCGGGTGATCGCCGGGCTGGAGGACCACGACTCCGGGGAGGTCTCGCTCTTCGGCTCCACCCCCAGCGCCCTGTGCGCCGCCAAGGGGGTGGGCCTGGTCCCGCAGACCCCGGCCCTGCTGCCCTGGCAGACCGTGCGCCGCAACATCGTCCTGCCCCGCCGGGTCAACCGCCGCGCCGGGGCCGACGGCGAGGACCCCGACGACCTGCTGCGGGCGGTGGGCCTGTCCGACGTGGCCCACCGGTACCCGCACGAGCTCTCCGGCGGCCAGCGCCAGCGGGTGGCCATCGCCCGCGCCTTCGGCCTGCGCCCCCGGCTGCTGCTCATGGACGAGCCCTTCTCGGCCCTGGACGAGTTCACCCGCGAGGCCCTGCGGTTGCAGCTCCTGGGCCTGTGGCAGCGCCGCGCGACGACGGTCGTCTTCGTCACCCACTCGGTGCGCGAGGCGGTCACCCTCTCCGACGAGGTCGTCGTCATGTCCGCCCGGCCCGGCCGCGTGCACGAGGTGCTGCCGATCGACCTGCCCCGCCCCCGGGACGCGGAGGTCGTGACCGGGCCGCGCATGCACGCCCTGGAGGACCGCGTCCGCGCCTCCCTTCAGTCCGCCTGGGAGAGCGGAGCCGCCCCCGACGACCTCGTCCGGCTATGAGCGAGAGCACCGAGATGACCGCGACCGCCCCCCTGCGCCACGCCCCCGACCGCCCCGGGCCGACGCCCGGCCCGGGTCCCGCTCCCACCCGGCGCCGGCCCCGGCCGCGCGGCCCCCTGCACCCGGCCACCTGGGCGCCCACGGCCTTCGTCGTGGTGCTGCTGGGCATAGGCTGGTCGGCGGTGGCCGCCGAGCACCCCTACATCCTGCCCCGGCTCGCCGATGTGGGGGCCACCCTGGCGGACCGGCCCGAGATCTTCCTCGCCAACGCCTGGAGCACCCTGTCCATCGCCCTGATCGGGGTGGCCTGCGGGGCGGGCACCGCGTTCGTCCTGGCCCTGCTCATGTCCGAGATCCCGGTGGTGCGGCGCGCCCTCATGCCGCTGGCCGTCGTCCTCAACGTGACCCCGGTGGTCGCGCTGGCGCCCGGGCTGGTGGTGGCGTTCGGGTTCGGCCTGGCCCCCAAGGTCATCGTCACCGCGATCATCACGTTCTTCCCCGTGCTGATCAACGTCGCCACCGGGCTGCGCGCGGTCCCCGAGCCCGTCCTGCACGTGTTCCGGACCCTGGACGCCTCCCGCCTGGAGGTGCTGTGGCGGCTGCGCATCCCCTACGGCCTGCCCTACACCCTGGCCGCGCTGCGCGTGGTCATGCCGCTGTCCATCGTGGGCGCCGTGGTCGCCGAGTTCGTGGCCGCGGGCAGCAGCGGCGGGCTCGGCACCCTGATCCGCACCTCCGCCTCCTCGGCGCAGCTCGACTCCGTCTACGCCGCGATCGCCTGCCTGGCCACCATGGGCGTGCTCATGCTGGCGCTGGTCTCGGCCGTCGAGCGCCGCGTGCTCTTCTGGCACGAGTCGCAGCGCACCCGCGCCTCCCGCCGCACCCGCGCCCCCCAGCGCACCGACACTTCCCGTCCCCGTAGATCCCACGTCGCACAACGAACGGAAGAGCCCCCCAGATGACCACCCCCACCACACCCCTGACCCGGTACCTCGGTGCCGCGGCCCTGGCGGCGTCCGTGCTGGCGACCGCCGCCTGCGGCGGCTCCGAGGCCGCGGCCGAGCCCCCCGCCGAGTCCGAGCTCGCCATCAACGAGGAGCGGTGCTCCACCAACCGGGACGCCGGCACCATCACCTACATCTCCGGCTACTTCTACCAGGCCTCGGTGAGCCAGCTGGAGGTGTTCGCCGCCGAGAGCCTGGGCTTCTTCGACGCCGTCTGCCTGGACGTGGAGATCCAGGGCGGCGTCGGCGACATCATGGCCAACTCGCAGCTGGTGTCGGCGGGCACCGCCCACTTCACGCCGATCGCCAACGAGGCCGAGGTCGTCCAGGCCAACCAGGAGGACCACGACGTCATCGGCATCGCCACCTACGGGCACGTGCCGATCGCCTCCCTCCTGACCGGCCCCGAGGTCGAGGACCTCAAGGAGCTGGAGGGCCAGACCATGGGCCGGCCCGGCATGCTGGCCGCCCCGCTGGAGGCGATGCTGAACGCCGCCGGGGTCGACGTGGAGTCCATCGAGCAGGTCGAGTCCGGGTACGACCCGAGCGTCCTGCCCCGGGACCAGGTGCAGGCGCTGACGGCCTTCCGCTCCAACGAGCCCCACCAGCTCGACGCCATGGGCGAGGAGTACCGGGAGTGGCTGCCCGAGGACTTCGGCGTGGTCGGCTCCTTCGGCGTGATGGCCACTAACCCGGAGTGGGCGGCACAGAACCGGACCGTCGTCGAGGACTTCCTGCGGGCGATCGGCAAGGCGTTCGAGTACTGCGGGCAGGAGGGGAACGAGCGGGAGTGCGTGGAGTACGCGGCCGCGCTGGACCCGACCGGCGAGTTCGACGTCGACCACAACCTCCAGGTCTGGGCCTCCGAGAGCGAGCTGGTGCGCGCCTCCACCCCCGACGAGACCGCCGTCGGCTACATCGACCTGAACCTGACCGAGGCCGAGACGCAGAACCTGGTCGACAACGGCGTGCTCGATGACATGCCCGACCTGGAGCCCCTCTTCGAGCCGCACTACCTGGAGGCCGTGTACGTCGCCGGGAACGTGAGCTGGCCCGCCGAGGAGGAGTAGGAGCAGCGCTCCCGAGCAGTACCCCCCACACCACGGGGAACGGCCACGGGCACCGGGGCGACGGCCCCGGTGCCCCCCCTATTTCATTCAGAGCGAGGGAACCGAGTTGTCAGAATCTGGCGGAACACCGGCCGCCGACACCGAGTACGGGATCTTCCTGCCCATCGGCAGCGGCGGGTGGATCGTCTCCGAGACCGCACCGCACCCGGAGGCGACCTACGCCTACAACCGCCGGGCCGCGGTCCTGGCCGAGCAGTACGGGCTGGACTTCATCATGTCCATGGGCAAGTGGCGCGGCTACGGCGGCGCCACCGACCACTGGGGCCGGACCCTGGAGTCCATCACGATGATGGCGGGCCTGGCCGAGGCCACCGAGCGGGTCAAGGTGTGGGCGACCGTCCACACCAACCTGTTCCACCCGGCGATCGCCGCGAAGATGTTCACCACCCTTCAGGAGATCGCGGGCGGCCGCGCCGGGATGAACATCGTCGTGGGCGCCTACGCCAAGGAGTTCGCCCAGATGGGCCTGTGGGACGAGTCCCTGGCCCACGGCGACCGCTACCGCTGGACCGAGGAGTGGACCTCGGTGCTGGAGCGGCTGTGGTCGGAGCAGGCGGTTGACCACGACGGCGAGTACTTCCGCCTGGACGACTGCCGGTCGCTGCCGCACCCCGCGACCCGGCCGACGCTGATCGCCGCGGGCCGCTCCGAGGCGGGCCTGGACTTCCAGTCCCGGCACTGCGACGGCTCGTTCCTCACCGCCCAGGACCTGCCGGGCCTGCGCGACGCCTGCCGGGACGTCAAGCTGCGCGCCGAGAAGCAGGGCCGGAGCATCCGCACCTACTCGATGCTGACGGTCGTCATGGCCGACACCGACGAGGAGGCCGAGGCCCGCAGGCTGGAGTACGGGCGCGGCGCGGATGTCGAGGCGCTGGTCAACATGAAGGTGTCCTGGGGGCTGCCGCAGGACAAGGCGCTGTCGCTGACCGCCGAGCGGCCCGAGGACGAGGCGTTCCAGACCCCGTTCGTCACCGGCTCCCCGCAGACCGTGGCGGAGCGCATCCGGGAGATCGTCGAGTTCGCCGGGCTGGACGGCCTGATGCTGATCTTCCCCGACTACCACGCGGACCTGGCGGACTTCGGAGAGCGGGTGATGCCGCTCCTGCGCCCGGCCGGCGCCCGGGGGGAGGGGTGACCGCCGCCTCCCTCGTCGACACCGCGGGACACCGCCGCCCGGCGCCCGGACCGGCCGGGGAGGCGGCCGTGCTCGTCGTGGACACGCAGCGGGACTTCGCCGCCCCGGAGCGGCCGCCCCGGTCGGACGCGGGCGCCCGGGAGCGGATCGACGCCGCCCTGGCCGGGACCCGGCTGCTGGTCGACCGGGCCCGCGCGGCGGGGGTTCCCGTGGTGTGGACCCGCCTCGTGCAGGACCCGGACGAGCCCTGGGACTCCTCGCGGTGGCTGCGCGGGCTGGCGGACCTCCCGCCGGAGCGGGCGGCCGCCGAGGAGCCGTGCCTGGCGGGCACCCCGGGCCCGGAGTGGTTCGGGGCGGCACCGCTCGACGGCGAGGAGGTGGTGGACAAGCGCCGCTACTCGGCGTTCCACGGCACCGACCTGGTCCGCATGCTCTACTCCGCCGGGGTCTCCTGGCTGGTGGTGTGCGGGCTCACCACGGACTGCTGCGTCGACGCCACCGCCCGGGACGCCTTCCAGCACGGGTTCCGGGTGGTGGTGGCGGCCGACGCCGTCGGCACCTACGAGCAGGCCCGGCAGGACGCGGCGCTGGAGGGGCTGGCCCGGCACGCCGCGGTGGTGGCCACGGTCGACGCCGTCACCGGGCTGTGGCGGGCCGGGGGTTGACGCTCCCGGGCCCCGGGTAGTCACCCCGTGCGCTGCGGGAGGGGCCCGCGGCGCACGGGGGAGGGACCATGGGGGTCGAACGCGGCCTGGCAGGCCTGCGCCGGATCCTGGAGGGCGTCGACTTTCCGGCGGACAAGGACCGCATCGTGGCCGCCGCGCTGGAGGCGGGCGGCGACGAGGAGGTCGTGAGCGCGCTGCGGGCGATGCCGCCTGCCGACTTCTACGAGGCGGAGGAGGTCCTGCGGGCGGTCCCGCTGCCCGAGACCGAGCCGGGCTCGCACACCGAGTCCGCCCGCGCCCAGGAGCGCCCGCAGCGCTGAACACCGCGGCCGGGCTCCGCCACCGGGTCCCGGCCGCTCCCCTGCGCGCCCGCCGTCCGGCGGTGTCAGTCGTAGACGCCGGAGCGGTGCCCCACATGGACGACCCATACGATGAGCCGGTCGTGCTCCACCGTGTAGATGACCCGGTAGTCGCCCACTCTGAGGCGTCGCACCTCGGGAGAGCCGACCAGGGCCGTGGTGCCGAAGCCCAGAGGGTCGGTCTCCAGTTCGGTCAGTTTGCGGAACACGTTCATGGCCACGGTGCGGGGCAGCTTGCGCAGCTCCTCCCGGGCCTCGGGGCGGAAGATCGTCCTGTAGGTCACTCCGGCCCTTCCAGGATCTCCGCCATGACCTGCTCCATCGGGATACCGGGAGAGGGGTCGGCCATGCGCTCCTTGACGAGGCGGAGGATCTCCTGCTCCTCCAGCCGCTGGTAGCGGCGGAGCATCTCGATGGGGACCACGGCCGCGACCTCACGGCCTCTGCGGGTGATCACCGTCGGGGAGTCGTCTCTGTCGGCTCTGTCGACGACGTCGGCGATGTGGTCGCGCACCTGGCGAATGGTCTCCACCTGAACCTCGTTCATGGAACCGAAGGTACCATGCGTACCTTTGGTACGCCGGGGATTCCGGCGGCTTCTCGGAGCCCTCCCCGGGGGTCCACTCCTGGGGGTGGCGGAGGATGGGGGGATGAACATCCCCGAGGCCGAGGTGGACATCACCCCCGGGCTGGTCCGGCGGCTGCTGGCGGACCAGCACCCGGACCTGGCCGGCCTCCCCCTCACACCGGTCGCCAACGGGTGGGACAACACGATCCTGCGGCTGGGCGACGCGCTGGCCGTGCGCCTGCCGCGCCGGGAGCGGGCCGCCGCGCTCGCCCGCAACGAGCAGCGGTGGCTCGGGGCGATCGCCGCGCGCCTGGGCACCCCGGTGCCCGCGCCCGTGCGCGTCGGCGCCCCCGGGCGGGACTACCCCTGGCACTGGTCGGTCGTCCCCTGGTTCGAGGGGCGCACGGCCGCCGAGGTCCCCGTCGCCGGGCGGGACGTGCTGGCCGCGCCGCTGGCGGATTTCGCCGTCCGGCTGCACGTGCCCGCGCCCGCGGAGGCACCCGCCAACCCGTTCCGGGGCGTGCCGCTGGCCGCCCGGTCCGCCGGGTTCCACCGGCGGCTGGAGGCCGCGGACCCGCCCCGCCGGGAGCTCCTGGCCGGGCTCTGGGACGGCTTGGCCGCCGCGCCCGCGTGGTCCGGCCCGCCGCTGTGGCTGCACGGCGACCTGCACCCCGCCAACCTCCTGGTGTCCCCGGACGAGGACGGACTGGCCGCGGTCCTCGACTTCGGCGACCTGACCGCCGGCGACCCGGCCACCGACCTGGCCGTCGCCTGGATGCTGTTCGGTCCCGCGGGCCGGGCCGCGTTCCGCGCCCGGGTGGACGCGGCGGGCACCGTCGACGCGCACGTGTGGGACCGGGCCCGCGCCTGGGCGCTGCTCTTCGGCGTCCTGCTGTCCGCCCACTCCGACGACGCCCCGACACTGGCGGCGATCGGCGCGCATACCCTGGACCAGGTCGTCCTGGAGGAGGACACCGCGGAGGTGGACCATGGCTGAACCCGGACGCACCCTCAAGTCCCTGCTGGACGCCCTCGACGAGTCCGTGCACGGCCTCATGGCGGCCCCGCGCGGTCTGGGCGCGGTGGTGCGCTCGGTCACGGTCGTCGACGACGACGGACCGCTGCCCGTCGGCACGCTGGCGGTCGTCCCCGGTGAGGAGGCCGACGCCCTGGCCGACCGGAACCCCGAGGGCGTCGCGGCCGTGGCCGTCACCGGCGTCCCGGACGGGGGCGCGGAGCGGCTGCGGGCCCTGGGGCTGCCCGTGCTGTCCGTCGACCCCCGGCTGACCGGCAAGGAGTTCGCCGACCTGGTCCGCGCGGTCCTGGAGACGCCCGGCGACGAGCCCCGGCACCGCGACCTGTTCTCCCTGGCCCAGACGGTGGCCACGCTCACCGGCGGCCTGGTCAGCATCGAGGACTCCGCCGGGGCGGTCCTGGCCTACTCCGCCGCGGACGAGGGGGCCGACGAGCTCCGGAGGCGGACCATCCTGGGGCGCGGCTGCCCGGAGTCGTTCCTGGCGCACCTGCGGGCGTGGGGGGTCAACGAGCGCCTGGCCGCCGGAGAGGTGGTGGAGGTGGCCGAGCGCCCCGACCTGGGGGCCGAACGCCGCCTGGTGGTGGGCGTCCTGGCCGGGGGGCGGATGCTGGGCGGCATCTGGGTGCAGATCGGCGACGCGCCCCGGCCCGCCGCGACCACCCGTGTCCTGCTCGGCGCCGCCCGGCTGGCGGCGACCCACCTGATGCGCACCCACGGCGCCCGCTCCGGCGGCGACCCCGCGGAGCTGGCGGTCGGGCTGCTCACCGGCGCGTTCGACACCGACGCCCTCGCCCGCCACCTGGGCGCCGACCCCGGGACCCCGGTGTCCGTGATCGCCCTGGCCCTGCGCGAGGAGGCCGGGCAGGGGGGCTGGCTGCTGGACCGGGCGACGGAGACCGCTTCGGTGTACGCCGCCTCCTACCGCAGCGACGCCCTGGTCATCCCGGCCTGCGGGCTGCTGTACCTGCTCATGCCCGCGCCGTCGGGGAACCCGGCCCCCGCCTCGTGGGTCCGCGACCTGGTCACGGCCCTGCGGCAGAACCTGGGCACCCCCGTGCAGGCCGCCCTGGCCGGGGTCGCCCCGCGGATGAGCGCCGTGCCCTCCCTGAAGAAGGTCGCCAGCCGCACCCTGGACGTGGTCCGGGACCGGCCGGAGCTGACCGTCACGTCCTTCGAGGAGGTCCGCTCCTCGGTCGTGCTGCGCGAGCTCATCGACGACCTCGCCGAGCGCCCGCACCTGCGCGACGTCCGCCTGGACGGCCTCGACGAGGAGCAGTGCCGCTCCCTGGCGGTGTACCTGGACACCTTCGGCGACGTCACCCGGGCCGCCGAGCTGCTGCACGTCCACCCCAACACGCTGCGCCACCGCATCCGCCGCATCCGTACCCTGACCGGGCTGGACCTGGACGACGCCGACCAGCGGCTGCTGGCGTCCCTGACGCTGCGCGCCCGCAGGTGAGGTGGAGATCCGGCCACCGCCGGATCTCCGACCGGTCACGGGGCGGGCGGCCGGACGCCCCGCGGGGCCCCGATTGTCGTTCCCGACACCGCCGGGGCCCTCATATCGTCCGTCCGCACAACGGTGATCCGTGCCACCGCGTTCTAGGCTCCGGCGTACTCGCGGTTCTCCCCGGGCCGCGGAACCCCATCTGACCAGGAGTGATCGGACATGAGCACGGAGACCGCGCGGCCCGGGCCGCCCAGGACGAAAGTCCTCGTCGCGAGTCTGACCGGAAGCACCATCGAGTGGTTCGACTTCTTCCTCTACGGGACCGCCTCGGCCCTCATCTTCAACAAGTTCTTCTTCCCGTCGGACGACCCGCTCGTCTCGCTGATGCTGTCGTACCTGACGTTCTCGCTGACGTTCTTCATCCGCCCGCTGGGCGGCGTGGTGTTCTCCCACATCGGGGACAAGATCGGCCGCAAGAAGACCCTGGTCATCACCCTGTCCCTGATGGGCGGGGCCACGATGCTCATCGGCCTGCTGCCGACCTACGAGACCATCGGCATCCTCGCGCCGATCCTGCTCATCCTCCTGCGCATCGTCCAGGGCCTGGGGATCGGCGGCGAGTGGGGCGGCGCGCTGCTGCTGGCCTACGAGTACGCGCCGGCGAACAAGCGCGGCCTGTTCGGCAGCGTCCCGCAGATGGGCATCACCCTGGGCATGCTGCTGGCCAGCCTGGCCCTGACCCTGATGTCCCTGCTGCCCGACGCCCAGTTCGAGGCCTGGGGCTGGCGGGTGCCGTTCGTGGCGAGCATCCTGCTGGTGCTGCTCGGCCTGTGGATCCGCGCCGGGATCGACGAGACCCCCTCCTTCCAGAAGGCCAAGGAGGAGGGCACCGTCGCCAAGCTGCCCGTCGTGGAGACCTTCCGCTACCACTGGCGCGCGGTGCTGGTGGCCGTGGGCGCCAAGGTCGTGGAGACCGCCCCCTTCTACATCTTCGGCACCTTCGTGGTGAGCTACGCCACGGGCACCCTGGACTTCGAGAACACCGAGGCCCTGAACGCGGTCACCATCGGCGCGATCGTCGCCAGCGTGCTGATCCCGGTCTCGGGCGCCCTGTCGGACCGCTGGGGGCGCCAGCGCGTCTACCTGGCCGGCGCCGTCCTGCTGGCCCTGTTCATCGCCCCGTACTTCCTCATGCTGGGGACGGGCAGCACCGCCCTGCTGGTCCTGGCCACCGTCCTGGGCCTGGGCGTGTTCTGGCCGCCGGTGACCGCCACCATCGGCACCCTGTGCTCGGAGATCTTCTCCACCCAGGTCCGCTACACCGGCGTCACCCTCGGGTACCAGATCGGCGCCGCCCTGGCCGGCGGCACCGCCCCGCTGATCGCCACCTGGCTGCTGTCGAGGTACGACGACTCGTGGGTGCCGATCGCCGGGTACCTGGTGTTCACCGCGGTCATCTCGATCGTCGCCGTGTCGCTGGCCCGCAAGGCCTCCCGCGCCGAGCGGCACGAGGCCGCGCCGGCCGGCGACTGACCCCCTCAGGGCCCTCCGGGGCCCTCCCCGCCGCCCCGGGCCGGACGGACCCGGGGCGGCGGCGCGCTCAGTCCAGGGAGCGCACGAGTCCGGCGATCTCCTCGGGGACCTCGTAGGGGGCCAGGTGCCCCGCCCCCTCCAGCACGGTGACCTCGGAGTCCAGCAGCCGCCGGGCGGGGCCGTGCAGTCGGGCGGGCGAGTAGAAGGCGTCCTCGGAACCGGTGGCCACGACCACCGGGGTGTCCTCCCAGGGGCGCAGGCACTCCATCGGCAGCGGCCCGGGGGCCAGGCTGGTCCGGCAGTGGCGTCCGACCAGGGTCATCCACGGCGCCAGCGGGTGCACCGCCGACCCCCGCGCCCTGGACGTGTACCCGGGCCCGCTCATGTAGTCGAGCAGGCGGGTGCTCTTGTCGTCGCGCGGCCCGATCATCCACGGCAGGGTGACCCGCATCAGGTCCGAGTTCACCGGCGCCGCCGTCAGGCCCGCCGGGCCGACCATCACGACGGCGCGGACCAGCTCGGAGGGTTTGGCGGAAAGCGCCACGGCGGCGCCCAGCGAGTGGGCGAGCACGGTCGCCGGGCGGCCGGTGAGCATCGGCAGGACCTCGTCGAACCAGGCGCCGTAGGCGGACGCCCGGCCCGAGCGGGGGCGCAGCCCCTCGCTGAGGCCGGGCTGCCCGGGCAGGTCGACCAGGGTGACCGCGCGGTCGCGGGCCAGGACCCTGGCCAGGTCCACCGAGGTGGCGGAGTTGAAGTTGGTCCCGCCGAGGAAGACGACCGGCGGGGCGTCCCCGCCCGGGGCGGTGAAGGCGCGGGTGGTGCCCAGGCCGGTACTGAGCGGGGGCAGCGCGGTGAGCGCGGGCCAAGCGGCGAGCCGCTCCTCGCACCAGGTCCGGATCTCGCGGGCGCCGGTCTCGGAGCGGTAGACGTGCGTACCGTGGAGGTGTGTGTCGGGCATCGGACACCTGCTCGTTTCCGGATAAGAGTTGTGCCACCGCCGACCAGTCTTCCCGGCACACCGGCCGACAAGCGTACATGACGCCCCGGACACCGTTCATGAAAAACGGGCGTATATGCTCTGCATCGGACTTTCCCATCGTCCCCGCAGAGCACGGGGCGTGGACCGTGGGTCCTAGGTGTGCCGGGAAGACTGGTCGGCGGTCCGACAGCCGACTCCAGAAAGCCGCCTATGAGCATCGACCCGCTGGCACACTCCACGTCCCGGACGCCCCTCGCACGACTCGCCGAAGCACTGCGCAGCGACACCGTCGGGGGCTTCCTCCTGATCGGTGCGGCGCTGGTCGCGATCATCTGGATCAACTCGCCCTTCGGCGGGGTCTACGAGAACCTGCGATCGGTGACCGTGGGACCCGAGTCCCTGCACCTGAACCTCTCGTTGGAGACCTGGGCGGCGGACGCCCTGCTCGCCGTCTTCTTCTTCGTCGTGGGCAACGAGCTCAAGCAGGAGTTCGTGAACGGCGAGCTGCGCAACCCGCGCCGCGCCATGCTGCCGATCATCGCCGCGGTCTGCGGCATGATCGTGCCCGCCGCGATCTACGCGGCGATCAACTTCTCCTCCCCGGACACCGTCCACGGGTGGGGCATCCCGATGGCCACCGACATCGCCTTCGCGGTGGCCATCCTCGCGGTCGTGGGGCGCAACCTGCCCCCCGCGCTGCGGACCTTCCTGCTGACCCTGGCGATCGTCGACGACCTGGGCGCCATCATCGTGATCGCGGTGTTCTACACCTCGGGCATCGACCTGCTCATGCTGGCCGCCGCCCTGGTCGGCCTGGTGGTCTTCGGGTACCTCCAGCGCGGCAAGGGCCTGGCCGCCGCGCTGAACGCCTCGCGGCTGCCCAACTGGGTGGTGTACGTGCCGCTGGCGGCGCTGATCTGGGTTCTGATGCACGAGAGCGGGGTCCACGCCACCATCGCCGGCGTGGCCATGGGCCTGCTGATGCGCACCAAGGCGCTGCCCGGTGAGGCGCACGACCCCAGCCACGGCGTGGAGCAGATCCTGCGGCCCTGGTCGGCGGGCCTGGCCCTGCCGATCTTCGCGTTCTTCTCCGCCGGCGTGGTGATCGACGGGATGGGCGCGATCGTCAGCGACCCGGCCTCCCTCGGCATCATCCTGGGCCTGGTCGTCGGCAAGGCCGTCGGTATCGCGGGCGGCTCGTGGATCACCACCAAGGTGACCCGGGCCGAGCTGAACCCGAGCCTGAAGTGGATCGACATCGTCGGCATGTCCCAGCTGGCCGGGATCGGGTTCACCGTGTCGCTGCTGATCAGCGAACTGTCCTTCGCGGACTCCCCCGAGCACCTGGCGCACGCCAAGACCGGTGTGCTGGCCGCCTCGCTGATCGCCACCGCGCTGGCCGCGGTCATCCTGGGGGCGAGGTCGCGGCACTACAAGGGCATGATGAACGCCCTGGCCGAGCAGGAGCGCGGCGACCGGGGCTGAGGCCCCGGGACGGAGATCCCACCGTGTCCGGGCTCCGGCGGTCCTCCGCCGGGGCCCAACACATTTCCGGCGGTTTCGATACCACATCCGCCGGTGCCATGTGACACACCGGAATCACCGGGACAAGCTGATTTCCGTGTGCTACGTTCTAAGAAGTTGCAGTCGTGACCCCCGATGGATCCATCTCTTCGGGAGATCACCGCGGTGACGGGAAAATCGTCACACGCGGTTTTCTTCATTTCTTCGAACGAGAGGCATCCATATGGCGACCGGTACGGTCAAGTGGTTCAACGCTGAAAAGGGCTTCGGCTTCATCGAGCAGGACGGCGGCGGCCCCGACGTCTTCGCCCACTACTCGAACATCCAGGCCACGGGCTTCCGTGAGCTGGCCGAGGGCCAGGCCGTGCAGTTCGACGCCGTCGCCGGGGCCAAGGGCCCCCAGGCCGAGAACATCACCCTGATCTAGTCTGATCCTCAGGAGCGCGAGCTCCTCCCGCGACGGGGTCCGCCCTTCGGGCGCCGGACCCCGTCGCTCTTCTTTTTCCCAGGTTTTCCCCGGCCGGCTCTCCGGGCATCGTGCCCCGACCGGCCCCGCGCCCCGGCACATCCGCCGGACGAGCGCCCACGATTTTCATTCGGCAGTCTCATTCATCCGGCGTACCCCGGTTTCCCCCTGCGAGGCCGCAAGGCCTCCCGCCCGGCGAACGCCGTCGGCGAAAGGCCACACATGAGTCATCCGTACCGCACCGGTACGAACACCCGCAGCCGCCCCGCCCGGGGGTACGGCCGGCAGCGCCCCCGCGCCGCCGCCCGCCCCCGCACCGGCGGCGGCGGGCCCTCCGGGGAGTTCGCCCTCCCCGTCACCGTCACCCCGGCGCTGCCGCCGGCGGAGTCCTTCGAGGCCCTGGACATGCCCGCGGCCCTGAAGCGGACCCTGGCCCGGCAGGGCCTGACCACCCCGTCCGAGATCCAGGCGGCGACCCTGCCCGACTCCCTGGCCGGACGCGATGTCCTGGGCCGGAGCCGGACCGGGTCCGGCAAGACCCTGGCCTTCGGCCTGGCCCTGCTCGCCGGCCTGGACGGGCGCACCGCCGAGCCCCGGCGCCCCCTGGCGGTCGTCCTGGCCCCGACCCGGGAGCTGGCCCAGCAGGTCGCCGACTCCCTGGACCCCTACGCGCGTTCGGTGGGGGTGCGCTCGGCCATCGTCGTGGGCGGCATGCCGATCCACCGCCAGGCCCGCGCCCTGCGCCAGGGCGTCCACCTGGTCGTCGCCACCCCGGGGCGGCTGCGCGACCTGATGGAGCGCGGCGACTGCGTGCTGGACAAGGTGGAGTCGGCGGTCCTGGACGAGGCCGACCAGATGACCGACATGGGCTTCATGCCGCAGGTCACCGCCATCCTCCAGGAGGTCCCGGCCGACGGGCGGCGCATGCTGTTCTCCGCCACCCTGGACCGCAACGTCGACACCCTGGTCCGCCGCTTCCTGAACGACCCGGTGGTCCACTCGGTCGACCTGTCCGAGGGCGCCGTCTCCACCATGGAGCACCACGTCGTGCACGTGTCGCCCACGGAGAAGAAGGACGTCGTGACCAGGATCGCCGCCCGCGAGGGCCGGGTGATCATGTTCCTGGACACCAAGCGCGCGGTGGACCGGATGGCCGACCACCTGCTGGCCAACGGGGTGCTGGCCGCGCCCCTGCACGGCGGGCGCAGCCAGCCGCAGCGGACGCGCACCCTCGACCAGTTCAAGCGGGGCGACGTCACCGCGCTGATCGCGACCAACGTCGCGGCGCGCGGCATCCACGTGGACGGCCTGGACCTGGTGGTCAACATCGACCCGCCCACCGACCACAAGGACTACCTGCACCGGGGCGGGCGCACCGCCCGGGCCGGAGAGCGCGGCAACGTGGTCACGCTCGTGCTGCCCGGCCAGCGCCGCGACATGACCCGGCTGATGGGCCGGGCGCGGATCGAGCCGCGCACCCTGGGCGGGGGCGCGAACGCCGCCGACCTGGCCGAGGTGACCGGGGCCCGCGAGCCCTCGGGTGTCCCGGTCACGGTGCGGTCCCCGGAGCCCCGCGAGCCGCGGCGCGACCGGGCCCCGCGCGGGCGGCGACGCCCGCGCCGCTGATCATGACCCGAACGGGCCCCGCGACCATGTCGCGGGGCCCTTTCCGTGTTCGGGGGCCGTTCCGTGCCCAAGGGTCGTCCCGTGTCCGGGCCCGTGCCGTGTGCGGAGGCCGTGCCGTGCCCAGGGGCCGCCCCGAGTCCGGCCCGGAGGGGCGGTGGGAACGGCTCCGCGGCCGCCCATCCCCTTTTCCCGGCGGCCGGAGCGGGGAGCACCTGGCCCGGCCCGCGGGGGCCGCGTGCGGCGCCGCCCCCGCCTCAGTCCCGGGACGCCTCCAGGTAGGCGCGCCAGCCGCCGTACCCGCTGATGTCCCGCGCCCCCTCGGCCGCGACCGCCTCGCAGCCGAACCCGACCGCGGTGCGCCCGTCGGCGAGGGTGACCGCGCCCAGGGCCATCGGCGCGGGCAGCGCCGCCAGGAAGGCCCCCAGCGCCGCCGGGGACAGCTTCCACACCTCGCAGGCCACCGCGGTCCCTCCGGAGGCGACCCGTTGCAGCCCCGGCTTGGGCGGGGCCGTGGGCAGGGCGACCATCCGGTACTCCGGCACGGTCGCGGTGGCCTCCACGAACCGGGCGCCCGCCCCGGTGAGCTGGTGGTGCAGCGGCTGTCCGCGCAGGTGGGCGCCGAACACCGCCAGTTCCACGCCCGCGCCCGGGTGCAGCTCCCCCGGGTCCTGCCCGGTAAGCGCTCCGGCCAGGTCCAGGGCCACCTGGTCCTCGAACGCCCGGGCGATGAGGCTCACGCCGAACGGGCGGCCCTCCGCCTCCCCGGCCGGGACCGCGACCGCCGCCAGGTCCAGCAGGTTGACGAAGTTGGTGTAGGTGCCCAGCCGGGAGTTCACCCCCACCGGGTCCGCGGCCACCTCCGCCAGGGTGGGGTGCCCGACCGTGGTCGGCAGCAGCAGGGCGTCGAACCCGTCGAGGATCCCCGCCGCCGTCGCCCGGTAGGCGGCCAGGCGCTGCTGGTCCGCGGCCAGCCGGTGCGCGGGGAGGTCCTCCGCGGCCAGGATGATGCCCGCCACGGTGGGGTCGGCCCCCTCCGGGTGCGCCTTGAGGAAGTCCCCGACGGCCGCGTACCGCTCGGCGACCAGCGCGCCGTCGTAGAGCAGCCGGGCCGCCTCCAGCAGCGGGGCGACGTCCACCTCGGCGACCTCCGCGCCGGTCTTCTCCAGCACGGCCGCGGCCGCCGCGAAGGCCGCCCGCTCCGCCTCCGACAGCGGTTCCAGGCCCTCCGGGGACGGCACCGCCACCCGGCCCGCCCCGCGCGGGGCCAGGCGCACGTCGGCGGGCACCGGCCGGGAGTAGGGGTCGTCCTCCGCCGGGGACGACATCACCGCCACCGCCGCCCGGGCGGTGCCCAGGTCGCGGGCGAACACGGTGACGCAGTCGTAGGGCCGGGCCGCCGGGACCACCCCCGAGGCCGGGACCAGGCCCAGGGTGGGCTTGATCCCGACGATGCCGTTGAGGGCGGCGGGCACCCGCCCCGAGCCGGCGGTGTCCGTGCCCAGGGCGAGGTCCGCGATCCCCAGGGCGACCGCCACCGCCGAACCCGAGCTGGAGCCGCCCGAGATCCGCTCCGGGTCGGCGGCCCCGCGCACCGCGCCGTAGGGGCTGCGGGTGCCCACCAGGCCGGTGGCGAACTGGTCGAGGTTGGTCTTGCCCAGGACCAGGGCCCCGGCCCCGGCCAGCCTCCGCACCGCGGGCGCGCTCTCCTCCGGTGTGTACGCGAAACCCGGGTGGGCCGCCGTGGTGGGCAGCCCGGCCGCGTCGATGTTGTCCTTGACCGCCAGCAGCAGCCCGGCCAGGGGGAGGTCCTCCCCCGCCGCCAGCCGCTCCTCCAGGAGCGCGGCGTCGGCCACCACCTCGGGTTCGGGGCGCAGGGAGATCCAGACCTCGGGGCGGTCGGCCTCGGCGATCCGCCGGTAGGCGGCGCGGACGCGGTCGGTGGGTCGGTGCATCAGGCGGTCTCTCCTTGCGTGATGACGGCCAGGGCGCTCCCCGGGTCGAGGTGCTGGCCCGGGGTGACGAGGATGTCGGAGATCGTTCCCGCTCTGGGCGCGCGCACCACGACCTCCAGCTTCATCGCCTCCAGGCGGACGACCGGCTGGCCCTCCTCGACGGTGTCGCCCGGCCGGACGTCCACCTTCCACACGGAGGCGGCCAGCGGCGCCTCCACCACGGCGGCGCCCGGCGGCGTCTCCAGCGCCAGGGGGGCGACCGGCTCGGGTTCGGGACGGTCGTCGAACTCCCCGGCCGCCTCCCAGGCCAGGCGCTCGGCCTCGAACGCGGCGGCCTGGCGGGCCCGGAAGGCGGCGATGGAGCCGGCGTTGTCGGCCAGGAAGCGCTCGTGGTCGGCGAGGACGAACTCCCCGTCCTCGATCTCGAGCCCGCGGCTCCCGGCGAGCAGGTCGGCCCGCAGGTCCAGCAGCTCCTCGTGGCCGACCGGGTACCACCGGATCCGGTCGAAGAACCGCAGCAGCCAGGGCACGCCCGGCTCGAACGGCCCGTACTGGCCCAGCCCCGACCAGATGGGGACGGTGCGGCCGATCAGCTGGTAGCCGCCGGGGCTCTCCATGCCGTACACGCACAGGTAGGCGCCGCCGATGCCGACCCCGGCCTCGGGGGTCCAGGTGCGGGCCGGGTTGTACTTGGTGGTGACCAGCCGGTGGCGGGGGTCCAGCGGGGTGGCCGCGGGCGCGCCCAGGTAGACGTCGCCCAGGCCGAGCACCAGGTAGGAGGCGTCGAAGACGATGTCGCGCACCCGGTCGACCGAGTCCAGGCCGTTGATGCGGCGGATGAACTCGATGTTGTCGGGGTTCCAGGGGGCGTCGTCGCGCACGGCGGTGCCGTAGCGGGCGATGGCCTCGTGGATGGACGGGTCGTCGAAGGACAGCGGCAGGTTCAGGGTGCGGCTGGGCACCCTCAGGTCGGCGGCGGACGGCAGGTCCCGCTCGACCTCCCGCAGCAGGCCCAGCAGGGTGCGCAGCGGCAGGCGCTCGGGGTCGGTGTGCAGGTGCAGGGAGCGTACGCCCGGGGTGATGTCGACGATGCCGTCGGTCCCCGCCTCCTCCAGGGCGGTCATCAGGGCGTGGACGCGCATGCGCAGCCCCAGGTCGAGGACCATCGGCCCGTACTCGACGAGGATGTTGTCGTGTCCGCCGCGCCGGTAGACGACCTCCGGGGAGTCCGCCCCGGCGGGGATGCGGCCCAGGACGCCGTCGTCGCCGTCGCCTCCGCCCCCGCGCAGCAGCGGCGCCGCGGCGGGCTCGGTGTGCAGGCGCTCGGCGGCGGCCTCGGTGACCGGGTGGAACCGGACGGTGTCGCCGGGGCGGAGCTGGCCGACCTTCCACCGGGAGCCGGAGACCACGGTGACCGGGCAGACGAACCCGCCCAGGCTGGGGCCGTCCGGTCCGAGCAGCACCGGGGTGTCGCCGGACAGGTTGACGGCGCCGACGGAGTAGGCGGTGTCGTGCACGTTGGAGGGGTGCAGGCCCGCCTCGCCGCCGTCCAGCCGGGCCCAGCCCTGTTTGGGGCCGGACAGGCGCACGCCGTTGCGCGCCGACTGGGGGTGGACCCGCCAGGCGGTGGCGTAGAACGCGTCCATGCCCTCCCGGGTGAGGAACTCGGGGGCGGCGTGCGGCCCCTCGGACACCTCGATGTCCCAGTGCGCCCCGCCCTCGGTGGGGACGGGCGGGACGGGCCGCTCCTCCGCGGGGACGGGGGCGGGCTCCGGGGCTCCCTCCGCGACCGGTGCGGGACGCAGCACGTCGCCCGGCAGGAGCGCGCGGCCGCTGTGGCCGCCGTAGCCGCCGGTCGTGAACGTGGAGGCGCTGCCCAGGTACTCGGGCACGTCCAGGCCGCCGCGCACCAGCACGTAGGTGCGCATGCCCGGGCCGCGGGCGGGGCCGATGTCGAGCAGGCCGCCCGCCGGAACCTCCACCGGCTCCCACTGGGCGGCCGGGACCCCGTCCACGGTGACCTCGGCGGGTGCGCCCGTGACGCAGACGGTGGCGGCGTGCGAGAACCGCAGGGCCGGGCCCTCGATGGTGCACTCCAGGCCGGGCGCGCCCTCGGGGTTGCCCAGGGCGCGGTTGCCCAGCCGCAGGGCGAGGTCGTCCATGGCGCCCGACGGGGGGACGCCCACCTGCCAGTAGCCGGTGCGGCCGGGGAAGTCCTGGACGGTGGTGAGGGTCCCGGCGCGCTCCACCTCGATCCGCGGCTCGGGGTCGCCCACCCCCGCGCAGGTCGCGGTGGTGTGGCCGACCGCGCGCACGTCCGGGTGGGCGGCCAGGGCGCGCAGCAGTCCCAGGTTGGTCTGGACCCCGTCCACTCGGGTGTCCGCCAGGGCGGCGGCCAGCCGGTCCCAGGCCTGCCGCCGGTCACCGCCGCGCACGATGACCTTGGCCAGCAGCGGGTCGTAGTCGCCGGTCACCCGGCGCCCGGTGGCGGCCCAGCCGTCCACGCGGACGCCCTCGGGGAACTCCACCCGCGTGAGCAGGCCCGGGCTGGGACGGAAGTCGTGGGCGGGGTCCTCCGCGTACACGCGCGCCTCGACGGCGTGCCCGGTGCGGGCCGGGCCCTCGTCGGGGACTCCGGCCAGCACGTCCTCGCCGCGGGCCTGGCGCAGCATCCACGCCACCAGGTCGACGCCGGTGATCTCCTCGGTGATCGGGTGCTCCACCTGGAGCCGGGTGTTGACCTCCAGGAAGGACGCCTCGCCGCGGTCGACGTCGTAGACGAACTCCACGGTCCCGGCGCTGCGGTAGGACACCCCCGCGCACAGCTCGCGGGCGGTGCGGTGCAGCTCGTCGCGGACGCGGTCGGTCAGGCCGGGGGCGGGCGCCTCCTCCACGACCTTCTGGTTGCGGCGCTGGAGGGTGCAGTCGCGGTCCCCCAGGGTGACCACGCGGCCGTGCCCGTCTCCGAACACCTGGACCTCGATGTGCCGGGCCCGGGAGACGAACCGCTCCAGGAACACCCCGCCCCCGCCGAAGTGGGTGCGGGCCGTCCGCTCCACCTGCTCGAAGGCGGCGCGCAGCCCGGCCTCGTCGTAGCACGGCCGCAGGCCGATGCCGCCGCCCCCGGAGGTGGCCTTGAGGATGACCGGGTAGCCGATCCGTTCGGCGGCGGCCACCGCGGCGTCGGCGTCGGGCAGGGTGTCGCTGCCCGCGACCATGGGCAGTCCGGCCGCGGCGGCGGCCTTGCGGGCGGTGTGCTTGTCGCCGAACCGCTCCAGGTGGTCCGGGGACGGGCCGACGAAGACCAGGCCCGCCTCCTCCACCGCGCGGGCGAAGGCGGCGTTCTCGGACAGGAACCCGTAGCCGGGGTGGATCGCCCCGGCCCCGGTGTCGGCGGCCGCCCTCAGGACGCGTTCGGCGTCGAGGTAGCTCTGGGAGGCCGGGGCGGGCCCCAGCCGGACCGCCTCGTCGGCCAGCCGGGTGTGCGCGGCGCCGGCGTCGGCGTCGGAGTACACGGCGACGGTGCGCAGCCCCAGGGCACGGGCGGATCGGATGATGCGGCAGGCGATCTCGCCGCGGTTGGCGACGAGCACGGAATCGAACACGCTGGCTCTCCTTGGTCCGGGTTCGGTGGGCCGGTCGGCGGCGCCGGGCGGGCGCCCTGTACGGGCGGGGTCAGAACGCGCCGGAGTGCAGGGCCATCTGCGTGAGGGCGCGCCGGGCGCGCTCCAGGACGACCTCCATGGAGCCCCCCACGTGCTCGTGGAGGGCGCGGTAGGCGGCGTCCGGTTCGCCGTCGAGGAGGTGGCCGACGATGGCGAGGTGCTCGGTGATGGTGGAGGCGATCCGGTCCTCGGTGAGGAAGTCGTACATGCGCACCCGGCGGATGCGCCGGTTGACCGAGACCAGGGAGTCGGTGAGGGCCCGGTTGCCGCAGGCCCGGGAGAGGTCGGTGTGGAAGTCCTCGTCCAGCAGCACGAAGGAGGCGTCCGGGGCGGGCGGGTCGGCCCCGATGGCCTCCCAGCGTGCGCGCTGGGCGCGGAGGATCGCGGGGTCGTGCCGCAGGGCGGGGTCCTCGATGGCGCGGGCGATGCCGCGCAGTTCGAGGGTGACCCGCAGCTCGTAGAGGTCGCGCAGTTCGGCGAGGTCGGGGACGGTGATGTGGAAGCCGTTCTCACGCCGCTCGACCAGGCCGTCGGAGTACAGCCGGGCCAGGGCCTCGCGGACCGGCGTGCGCGACACCCCGAAGCGCTCGGCCAGGCGCACCTCGCCCAGCCGGGTGTGCGGGGCGATGCGGCCGCTGAGGACCTCTTCCCGCAGCAGGGCGTAGACCCGGTCCCGGCGGGAGCCGGCCGGGTCGGCGGCGGGCCCGGCCGGGCGTGTATACAGCGGTGTGTCCATGGCCCCAGACGCTAGGAACGGCGTGTTTCGGCGGTCCTGTCCGTCGGTGAAGCCTGTGTTTCCCGGTGCCCGGCCGTGTTTCGCCGTGTTTCGGCGCCCGCCGGAGCGGACCGGGAGCGGCCCCGCCCCTGGAGCCCGGGCCGCCGGGGCGGGTCCCGTGCCGCGCCGCCTACCCTGCTGTCATGGGACCGGATCGCAGGAGTGTGCTGCTGGGGGTGCTCGGCGCGGCCGTGGGCGCCGTGCTCGCCGGGTGCGCGCGCGAGTCCGGTGTGCGCGTGCCCGAACTCGTCATCGCCACCGGCCCGCCCGGCGCCGTGTTCCGGGAGATCGGCGCCGAGATCGCCGTCCTGATGCGGGAGCGGCTGCCCGGCACCGAGGTGGTCACGGTGGACACCAACGCCTCGCACGACAACCTGTACCTGCTGGAGGACGGCAACGCGCACCTGGGGCTGTCGAGCCTGGACTCCACGCTCGACCACGAGTCGGAGATCTCCGAGGGCGGGAGGCTCAGCGCGGTCGGCCGCCTCTACGACAGCTTCGTCCACCTGGTGGTGCCCGAGGAGTCGGCGATCCGCGGCCTGGACGACCTGGCGGGGCTGCGGGTGTCGGTGGGCTCCAAGGACTCCGGCACGGAGTTCACCGCCCAGCGGATCCTGCGCGAGACCGGGCTGTCCGCCGAGACCGTGCTGATGGACCAGGCCGCCTCCGCCGAGGCCCTGGCCTCCGGGGGGATCGACGCCATGTTCTCCCTGACCGGGCTGCCCACCCCCGCCATCGCCGGCCTGGCCCGGGAGCGGGACGTCCGCTTCATCGATCTGAGCGGCACGGCGGGGGTCATGGCCGACGCCTACCCCGAGTCGTACTTCCAGGCGACCATCCCCGCGACCACCTACCACGGGGTGCCCGCCTGCCCCACGATGTCCACGCCCAACCTGCTGCTGTGCCGCTCCGACCTGCCGGACGACCTGGTGTTCGAGGTGACCGACACCGTGTACCGGGGAGCGGCCCGGCTGGCCGCCCAGCGGCCCGAGGCCGCCCAGATCAACGTGCGCACCGGCATCTCCACGGGCCTGGTCCCGCTGCACCCCGGCGCCGAGCGGTGGTACCGGGAGAACAAGCCCTCCTGAGCCGCCTCCTCCGGGCCTCCGGAAACCCGCCGGACGCCTCGCGAACCCTCCGGCGGCACCGGAGGGCGGGCCCTAGTCGGCGTCCCGGCGGTCGGGGGCGGGGTCGGCCGCGGGGAGCTCCAGGGTGACCCCGAAACCGCGCCGGCCGGTGCCGGACAGCCCCGTGCCCAGGACCAGACGCCCGCCCGCCTCCCCCATCAGGTCGGCGACGATGGCCAGGCCGAGCCCGGTGCCCTCGGTGTTCTGGTGGCGCGGGGAGCGCCAGAACCGGTCCAGGGCCAGGGCGTACTCCGCCTCCGGCAGCCCCTCCCCGTCGTCGAGGACCCGCAGGCGCACCGGGTCGCCCGGATCGGCCCGCACCACCACCCGGGTACCGCCCGACAGCCTCAGGGCGTTGCTGACCAGCTCGTCCAGGATGCTGCCCAGCCCGCCCGCCGGGGCCAGCACCCACAGGCCCGCCGGGACGTCCGTCTCGACGGCGATCCCCCGGCCCTCCCCCAGCGCCCGCCACCGCTCCTCGCGGCTGCGCAGCACCTCGGCGGCCTCCACCGGCTCCGTGCCGGTGAGGCTCTCCAGCCGGGTGGCGGCCAGCAGCGAGTTCAGCATCCGGTGCATCACCGTGGTCTCGTCGATCGCCACCGCGTGCGCCTCCCGCGCCTCCTCCGACTCCAGGTACGGCGCGAGGTTCTCCACCGCCAGCCGCAGGCTCGCCAACGGGTTGCGCAGCTGGTGCGAGGCCTCCGAGACGAACGCGCGCTGGCGGTCCAGCGCCCGGCTCACCACACCCACCATCGTGTTGAAGGAGTCGGTGAGCCTGCGCAGCTCCGGCGGCCCGCCCGCGGCGTCCACGTGCACCTCCAGGTCACCGGAGGAGACCGCGGTGGTGGCCGCGTCGAGCCGGTTGATGGGCCGCAGCACCCACCGGGACAGCGGCACCACCGCCGACACCAGCAGGGTCAGCGGCAGCACGCTGAACAGCGCGAGCAGCGCCCACGAACCGAGGATCTCCGCCCCCAGCCGGTCGGTGGGCGACACGACCACGACCGCGCCCGCCACCTCGCTGTCGCGGCCGATCGGCTCGGCCACCACCAGCGGATCCCCGCTCCACGGCCAGACCGTGGCCGGCGGCGCGGGCCGCTCCCCCGCCATCGCCGCGGTGACGATGGGCCGGGCCTCCGCGGCGTCCAGCAGCTCGCGCATCCGGGCGCGGTCGCCCGACCCGGTGACCACCGCCCCGTCGGGGGCGACCACGACGGCGGGGATCCCGTACAGCTCCTCGTAGCGCTCCATCTCCCGGGCCAGCGGGTCCACCCGCCCGGTGTCGAGCGCGGTGCGGGCCAGCGCGGTGAACCTCCCGGCGTCGCCGAGCCGGTCCACGTACATCTCCTGGGTGAGCTGCCCCGCCACGACCGTGCCCAACGGGACGAGGACCGCGGCGACCAGCACGAACGCGGTCGGCACCAGGATGAGGAGCAGGCGCCGCAGCACGTCAGGCCTCGTCGAGCAGGTAGCCGACCCCGCGGACGGTGCGTATCCGCACCGCGTGGCCCACCTTGGCGCGCAACGAGGCGATGTGGGTGTCGAGGGTGCGCGAGGACGTCTCCCAGGCGGTGCCCCACACCTGGTCGAGGATCTGGTCGCGGGCCACCACCGAGGGCGACCGGGAGGCCAGCAGCAGGAGCAGGTCGAACTCCTTGCGGGCGAGCCGCACCGGTTCGCCGCCGACGGCGGCCGTGCGCGAGGCGGCGTCCAGGGTGAGGGACCCGACGGTGACCGGCGGCTCCTCGGGCTCCACCTCGGAACGGGCGCTGCGGGTGCGCCGCAGCACCGCGTCGATGCGGGCCAGCAGCTCGGCCACCCCGAAGGGCTTGACGACGTAGTCGTCGGCCCCGGCCCGCAGCCCGCGCACCCGGTCGCGTTCCTCGGCCCGGGCCGTGACGGCGATGATCGCCGTCTGCGGACGCTCGCGCAGCCGCCGCAGCAGGTCGATCCCGTCGGCGTCGGGCAGCCCCAGGTCGAGCAGGACCACGTCGGCGGGCGGCGCCGCCAGCGCCCGCTCCGCGGTGGCGACCCGCTGGACCTCGAAGGAGGCCGACCGCAGTGCCGTCACCAGCCCGCGGGCGACCCGGTCGTCGTCCTCCACCACGAGAATGCGCATGTCCAGCATGTTAAGCAGCGGCCGGAGCGGCCGCGCCGCGGTGACGGCGGCGCGGCGGCAGCGGGAGGCGGCGCGGCGGTAGCGCTCTCGCCCCGCAGCGGGGTCAGTCCGGCACGGGACCGGTGGATTTCGGCTTCCACTCCATTTCCACCTGGAGATTTCCCTCCACCGAGGTCTTGGCGATCACGGCCCCGGCCTGGGCGTTGAGTTTGACGCCGAAGCTCACCTTGATCGTTTCCGGGTTCAGGGTTTCACCCAGTTCTCGAAGGGCGACCTCAACGGCTTTCCGCACCGATCCGAGCTTGGCGGAGAAATCGTCGGCGGCGTCTTCGATGATGTCGCTCGATCCCACCTGCGAACTGGCGTCACCATCATCGACTTCCACCACCACGGAGTCGGTTTCGTCCACCTGAAACCGTACGAGCCTGGCCATATAGATCCTTTCGTCCAAATTCCGCAACGGACTACATGATCACTACCCCAGCGGGCATGTACAGGGCTGACCCGAAAGCATCACAATATGGGCATACCGCACGCGGGCCACGCCGTCAGGGCCGCGAGGAGAACAGGAGCGACCTCTGATGAGATCGGGAAGAAAGTGGGCGATGATGCCCGGTGTGAAGCAGGTGAAAAGCTCTCTGCGAGGCGATCGGTGAAGGGTCTGGCACGGAACCCCGGCGCATGGGTGAAGTCCTCGCACTCGGAGGGTGGCAACAGCAATTGCGTCGAAGTCAGGTTCGCGCCGGGTCACCCTGTCCAGGTACGGGATTCCCAGCACCCTGAGAGTACGCGGGTCTCCCTCCCCCTGGAGGCATGGCCGCCGCTGGTCGTTGCAGCGCGAACGGAAACCCCCTGACCTTCCGGTGGCCTCCTGCTCGGGGAGGCCACCGGAAGCACGCCTCACAGCATGTTGATGAAGATGTCGGAGTCACCGCGGACGAGGTTGCCGATGCTCAGGGTCGCCGGGTGGTCCGGCCCCATGACCTCCCGGTAGGCCTGCTCCACCTCGTCGATCTCCGTACGGTCGGCGCCCCGACCGGCCTGCCGCCCCACCACCAGGTTGCGCCAGGCCAGGATGCTCAGCGGGTGCCGCTCACCCAGCACCTCCCGGCACGCGCTCAGGGTCTCCTCATCGCTCGCCAGCGCACCCTCGACATCTCCGGCCCGGAACCGGTCGTTGGCCAGGTTGATGGCACAGGACAGGGTGGTGGGGTGATGTACGCCGAGCTTGTCGCGGAACAGCAGCATCGACCGCTCGTCCAGCTCACGCGCCTCCACCAGGCGGTCCAGGCGGCGCAGGATGATGGCCCGGTTCACGTCGGCGGAGGCCACGTTGGTGTGCTCGGCGCCCAGGAGCTTGGCGTACCGCTCCCCCGCGCTCTCCGCCAGTTCCAGAGCCTCGGTGTAGCGTTCCGTCGAGTACAGGGACAGCGAGTGCACCAGCGCGGCGCTCAGGGTGTTGTTGTTCTCCTCGCCCAGCTGCGATCGGCAGAGCCGTAGCACCTGCTCGGAGATCTCGGCGGCCTCCTTGAGCCGCCCGACGCGCCGGACCATCACGGCCAGGGTCGCCCGCAGCGACAAAACCGCCTTGTGCCGTTCCCCCAACAGGACGGCGGACCGTTCGACCAGGTGCTGCTGGACCTCCCTGGCTTTGCGGTACTCACCTGTCTCCATGAGCACACCGGCATAGCCGTCGATGCTGGCTCGGGTCATCCCGTGCTCTGCGCCGAGCACCTGCTCCTTACGGGCCCAGACATCGGCGTACAGCTCCAGGGAGTCGGCGAGCCGACCGACCAGCTGAAGGTCGAAGGCCTGGAAGTGCGCCGCGTTCAGCGTGTCCGGATCGTCGTCCCCGAACAGCCGGATCCGCCGTTCCCAGCTCTCCTTGGTAAGCGCCAGGGACTGGCGGAAGTCGCCGGAGATACGGAGGTTACGGATGTGGTCGGCCTCGATCACCATGTACTCGGGGGACTCCTCCCCGAGCACCGACCCGATGCGCCGCATGGTGTCCGCGCACATGTCGCCGGCCCGGCCGAGATCTCCCTTGCCGCGCAGGGACCGGGCGATGTAGATCTCGATCCGCAGTGTGTCCCGGGCGTCCGGCCCCAGCCGCTCGGTCCACTCCGCGTGTGCCGTCTCCCCCCACCGCAGCGCCTCGTCGTACTCACCGCGCCGCTCGAAGTGGTCGGCCAGGCGCACGACCAGGTCGCGCACCCAGGCGTCCTCGCAGTCCCAGGCCCTCGAAGCCCAGGCGTGCGAGGCCAGGAAGGCGTACTGCCGCGCACTCTCCGGGGAGTCGCTGCGCGGGTCGTTGCCGGCGAGCAGCTGGTGCGCGCAGTGGCGCATCTTCTCCTGCTCCTCGGGCGACATGGTCGCCCGTACCGCGCCCTGCACCAACCGGTGCAGGGAGATCGTGTCCTGCTGGTAGTCGATCTGGGCCAGGCTGTACCGGCCGATGTCGCGGATCGCGATGCCGAGCTGCGCCGGGTCGCCCAGGGCCCGGAGCAGCTCCGGGGGCGCGTCGATGCTGCGCCCGAACTTGAACAGGTCCCGCGGGACGGGGACGGTGTCCAGGAAGGAGCAGAGCTGGAGCAGCTGGCCCGCGGCCCTGTTGCCGCGCATCAGCCGGTCCAGGGAGACGTTCCACGCGGCCGCCACCGGGATCGGGTAGTCCGGGTCGACGGGTTCGAGGAGCCGGAGCATGTCCTGCTTCTTCTCGGCCAGCCGGTCCAGGTACTCGTGGATGTCCATCCGGACCTCGTTGAGCCAGACCGCGGCCTGGTTCAACGCCAACGGGAGGTCTCCGAGCTCCTCCGCCAGCCGCTCCGCGTCGGTGTCGGTCAGCTCCCGCGGTCCGCGCCGCTTGAGCAGTTGCACGCTCTCGTCCCGGCTGAACACCGTCACCGGCAGGAAGCCCTCCGCGGCCCCCCGCGACCAGCTCTGGTTCCTGGACGTGATGATCACGTGCCCACTCCCGGCCACCGGGAGGTACTCGTTGAGAGATTCACGGGTCTCCGCGTTGTCGAACACCAAAAGCCAGCGCCTGAACGGCTGGCCCTGGCGCAGCGCCTCCAGCACTCCGCGGACCACGTGGCCGGTCGCGGCCCCCTCGTACCCCAGCCCCAGCTGTTCGGCCAGTTCGGAAAAGGTCTGGCGGATCTGGTTGTCGTGCGACGACGGGATCCAGCAGATCAGATCGTATTCGCCAGCATAGCGATGCAGGTACTCCTTGGCGAGTTCCGTTTTCCCGACACCCGACATTCCATTGAGCGCCGTGATGGCCTGCTGACTGTTGCTGAGGATTTTATCCCGAAGAATTCCTATAAGCCCGGTACGCCCCACGAACATCGGGTTGCGATGCGGCACCCGGACCCACGCCGCGCTTTCGGGGCGCCCCTGGCCCATCACCGACCTGAGGCCCCCGGCCTGCTGGTTCTCAGTTCTCTGATCGAACCGGGTCATCAATCCATCCTCAAGGGTCTCCGGCCGCCTCCGGTCGGGGGGCCGATGCTCAACGGCGCCGCCACCGGAAGGAGCGGAGCCGACAAAGAATTCTTCACCAACATTCCCACGAGCGGATCCGGGATTCCCCGAGCGAGGACCACTCCCGCGGTAGAAATCCACTAATTCCGGGAATCGGACAGTGAAGAGGGCGGAGGTCAGGGCGGGTTCCACCTGCCCCCACCACAGATCCGAGTCGCGACCGCGCTCCGGCCGGCGGCCCCGCCCCCGCAGGGCCCTGTCGAGGGTCGCGAAGAGCGGGTCCTCCGCCTTGAGTTCCCGGGCCGCCATCAGTACGAGGGAACGGATCTTGGAGACCCGCCCGAGAGCCAGCAGCTCCTGGCGGACCCCCTCACGGAAGTCCCACGCGGGCCGTTTCCCCCCGTGCTCCGGTCCGGGTGGCCCGGGTGGTCCCTGCCCGCTCCGGAACGCCCGCACCAGCCCGCCGAAGAAGATCTCCGCCAGCTCCGCACGCCCCGGACCGCCCAGGACCCGCCGGGCCACCCGGTCCACGACCCGGGGGTGCGCCGGTACGGCGGCCAACGCGACCGCCAGTCGGAGCGTGGTGTCCGATGCCTCCTGGGCGAACTGCTTCACCATCCCCGCGGCGTCCCGCGGCCGGACGCGGTCGGGAGCCGCCGGCGGGCGGGACGGCAGGACGGCCGGGTCGACGGGCAGGACCGGAACGGCCAGGCGTCCCGCACCGCGTCCCATCACGAACATCGCCCAGTCGTGGACGGCCTCGGCATGCAGCGACAGCACGGGGATCACCGATCCCAGGTCGCGGTCGTCCGTCGCGAGTTCGGGGGCGTCGGGGGCCGCGAAGGCGCGCGGGCCACGGCCGTCCGCGGTCGGCCCGGCGGTCAGGATCGCGGGGACGGTACGGGTCCCCGTGCGGTGCCACTGGTGGGGGTGCAGCATGTGGACGATGGCGAGTCGTGCCGGGGCCACGGTCTCGGCCAGCCAGGAGCGCAGGGCGCCGCCGTGCCAGCGGGCCCCGATACCGTCCGTGACGACCAGGCCGATGTGCGTCTCCCCTCGGCGGCGGAGCGGACCGGCGGGCGCCCCCGTGGGATCGCGGAGCACGGGAGGGGAGGCGTCCGTGCCTCCGGAGTCGAAGTAGTAGTCGCGCACCTCTCGGAACGCCCCGCTGGCGCGCAGCACGGAGAGCAGGGAGGCCGCCACGTCCTGGTGCAGGGACATCGAGGCGCCGGCGTCGATGGCGACCGTGGCCACGGTCGTACGCGCGGCGGGCGGGTGGAGAACGGGCGGAACAGCAGGTACGCGGCCGCCCCGGGAGGCCAGCACGGCCCGCGCGTAGCGCCGCGCGGTCTCCTCCGTGTCCATTTCGAGGCCCGGTCCGCACCGCCGGGTGCGGTGGAAGGGTCGCAGCGCGGTGGTCAAGGCCTGGCTCGCGAGGAAGGCGGAGGCGGGCAGGGACGTCTCGCCCGCGGGGAAGACCCCCACCGGCTCGGGGTCGGGGTCACCGAAGCCGTCGGGAGCCGCCTCGACCGTGACGGGGGAGGCCCCGGGGGACGGGTTCCGCGGTGCGGGCTCCTCCTCCGGTCCGTCCGGCGGCCGTGTGTCCTCGTCCCGGGGGCCGGAGCCGGAAGTCCTCGGCGCGGGCCCCGGATCCGACCCACGTTCGGGGTCCGCCGGTCGGGGATCGCCGTCGTCCACCCGCTCACGCGGTGGTGGATCGGCGTCCTGTTTGGCCTCGGCCGCGTCGGTGCCGGCGCCGTCCTCGGGCTCCGGTGGGCCCGTGCCGTGCCCGGCCCGGGCCCACAGGGCCGCGAGGTAGAGGGCGTCGGCCAGTTCGACGCCGGTCAATCCGTACGTCCGCACACCGGCGGCCGGCTCCGCGGAGGTTCCCTTGTCCGAAGCCGCACCATCGGGGGGCGGCCCGCTCATCCCGGGGATTCCGTGAGCCGGTGCCAGAGGATGTCGGTCAGGTGTCGCAGCTGGTCCGGTTCCAGGGACTCGCTGCCGGGGGCCGCTGTGGAGACCAGGCGGATGGCGTTGAGGAGCTGGTCGATCGCCAGGCCTCCGTCGGCGCCGCGGCGGGTGAACTCGTCGACGAGCTGGGTGACGACATGCGGGGGGCCGCCGTGGAAGCGGAAGTGGTGGGCCACCATCCTCATGAGCCGTTCCTGCGAGGGCAGCCCGATCCGCAGGGGGATGGTCCTGCGCAGGAAGGCGGGGGACAGCTCCTTCTCCGAGTTGCAGGTGATCACCACGACGGGGAAGGCCGAGCACAGCACCCGTCCCCGGACGACGGGGGCCCGTGCGCCGGGGTCGTCGGTGCCGACGGGGACGGCCTCCCCGGCCATGACCTCGGACAGGCGCTCCAGCTCGGGCACGGTGTAGCCACCGGTCTCGAACAGGTTGAGCAGGTCTCCGGACAGGTCGAAGTCACCGAGGTCGAAGTCGTCGATCAGCAGGACGCGGGGGCGCCGGTAGGGGAGGAAGGCGGTGCCCAGGGGGCCGAGCCTGAGGTAGCGGCCGATCCGGCGTGCGCTGTCCCGCAGGATCTCCTCCTCGGTGGCCTGGTGCCCCGTCCCCCCTCGGGCGCTGTTCTCCAGGTTGAGGTCGTGGATCTGGCTGATCGGGTCGTAGCTGTACAGCCCCGAGCGCACGGTGCTGGCACTGTTGATGTTCCAGGCCAGAACCCGCCCCAGCCCGAGTTCCCGGGCGATCTGGTAGGCCAGGGTGGTCTTGCCGACGCCCGGCGGTCCGGAGACGAGGAGGGGCCGGCGCAGCAGCAGTGCGGCGTTGACCTTGTCGAGGAGGTCCTCCCGCTCCGGGTCGGCACCGGCCCCCCACTCCGGGGCCGTGGGCACCGCGCCCAGGACGCGGTCCCCCTCGTCCCCCTCCGGGGGGTCGGGGAGCGGCGGTCCGCCACCGTACTCGCGCCAGGGAGGGGGGTCGGGGAAGCGGGCCTCGGGGTCCGGGAGACCGGTCCCGTGGAAGATCCACCAGCCCGGCGGGGGCTCCCGGACCTGCGCGCCTTCGTGCGGTCCGAGTGTGTTCATGATGCGATGCCACCGCTCTCATCGGGGCGCCAGGGGGAATCGGGGAAGAGCGGGATGAACGGTTCCAGGGGGTGGGGGAGGTCGTCGTGGTAGACGAGGCCGACGTTGTAGCAGTCGGGGATCGGCTTCTCCCCCGGCTCGGGAGGGCGTCCGCGCCGTTGCCGGTGCAGGCGGTGCGGCAGGGCGCCGATCACGTCGAGCGTCACCGTCGTTCCCTCTCCCCTCACGAGCACGCTGCGGAAATCGCCGACGTCCCGGTCCCCTCTCCGCCACGCGATGACGGGCACACCGGAAAGGACCGCACTGGACATGGTACGAAACCACCTCTCCCGTTCATAGTGTCCCGCTGAAAAGAACACGTGATCGTCGCCGGACAGGTACTCAGGAACATTTACCCCGTGGGGAAGATGGTCACTCTCCACGTCGAAAATCAATGATGCTCCTGTTCTGAGAAGTTCATGCCACTTCCTTCTCGCTTGAACCCTTGCGGATAAATAATCCTCACTGTCCCCGGCACAGAACTCCTCCACCCGGTAGACGACCTCGGCCCTCGCCCCCAACCGCACCGGTTCGCCCCCCGGCTCGACCCGGGACTCCCACTGCGGGGCGTCCAGCTCCGCGAGCATGCGCAACGGAACGACCAGTTCGATCCGGACCCGGTCGTGGTTCCCGCGTTCCGAGCGGTTGTCGAGGTGGACGAACAGTCCGTGCACCACGGCGCCGAACTCCTCGGCCCCGACCGGACGCGGATGGATGTGGCGCGGGCCGATCTCGGGTTCGGCGTCCACGCTGCGGCTGAGCACCGCCCACCACTCCAGCCGGTACCGGCCTCCGCGGTCGTGTGCGATCCGGACCAGCAACCGGGCGGGAACGGGCCCCGTGGTGCGGACCCTCACCGCGTCGGCGGCGAAGCCCTCCTCCGGTTCGGGGGACGCCAGCCCGCACAGGGCCAGCCAGCGCCGCAGCAGCTCAACGGCCCTTTCCCCGAGGTCGCCCGCGCCCTTCTCCACGAATTCCGCCAGCGGGATCCGGCCGCCCCGGACCGGGAGGTCCGACAGGTCCAGGAACAGCTCCCACAGGTCGACCACCGGAACCGGCGACCCGGTTCCCGTGGCGCCGCCGTACCCCCAGGGCCGCTCGACCGGGTGCTCGCCTGTCAGCGCCTCCCTCAGCCGGTCCACCAGGAGGGCCGCCTCCTCCTCGCGCGTCCGGTCGGCCATGGTCAGCAGGAACTCCCCCTCCTCCGCCCGGATCAGCGACTCGACACGGGCACGCGCCCGGGTCCAGGAGCGTCCGTAGCCTTCCAGGAACCCGAGCGCCCGGAACAGATGGGCGACCCTCTTCTCCCGCAGGGCCGCCGCGGCCAGGCGGCTCGCGGCGATGCGCGCGTCCCCGGTGAGGTCCTCGAAACACCATTCGTCGATGTAGTAGCGCAGGACGTCCCGCTTGGCCGGATCCGTGACCACCGACAGGCCGATCAGCACTTCGGCCAGGAGGGGAACGGAACCTCTCATGCCCGGCCCAGGAGCGGCGCCGCCGCGGACCACACCTCGCGCATCCCCGCGCTCCCCTGTTCCCGGGCCTCCAGATCCTCCAGCACGTCCTCCAGGACCCCGTACTCCCGGTGGGCCGCCTCGACCACCCGGTGCGAGAAGGAGAAGGCGTCCTGGTCCAGGCGCACCCAGGAGCGCAGGCGCTCGTCGAGCCCCAGGGCGAAGGAGGCCCGGCTGTCCGGCAGGAGGACCGTGTGCAGTCGGGACACCTTCAGGGCGAGCCCGCGCAGCAGCCGGCGTTCGTCCCTCGCGTCGAGCGGCACGGCGGGCGGGGCCGCCCCGGGCTCCGGCTCCCAGATGCGCGGGATCACGTCGAGGGGGATCATCCAGCCGACCCGTCCTTCCGCCGCCTGCTCGGTGACCACCCCGAGCAGGGTGTCCTCCTCCTCATCTCGGACACCGCTGCCGCTGTACCCCCGTACGACACCCAGTGCCGCACCCGTGTCCACATCGAGTTGCGCGAACTCGGCGTACCTCCCGCCGGAGCCGCGCAGGACACCGTGCAGCCACCGACCGGCGTCCGAGGCGGGCCCTCCCACGATCCGGATCCGCCGCCCCGGCCGCCAGGGGGCTCCACGGGGTGCGGGTTCCGCTGGAGCACGCGCGTCCAGCACCAGGACCGCGATGTCCCAGGGGCTGGCGTCACCGGACCACCAGCCGCCGTCGACCACGGTGGCCGCGGAGTGCCAGGCCGGATCGGCCCGGGGCGCGTCCAGTGTCACCCGGCTCCCCGGTCCGGCCGGCCCCGGTGCCACAGCGTTGCGCACGACGTGGGCGCAGGTGAGCACGTGGCGGGGCGAGACGAGGCAGGCGGCCCCCTGGGGAACGGTTCCGTTCGCCTTCTCCGCGAGAATGCGGAACTGCCAGTCGGGGGTGGGGGGCGTGGTCGTCACTGCGCTCCGTTCGGCCGGGGGTCGCGAAAAGCGAAAGGACGCGTCGTCAGGGCATCCGATGATCCGATCCATGATCCGGAATCGAGATGTTCCTATTCATTACCCGTGGAACAACCGAATCCCACACAGAACGGCAGAACGCGCCCGACCCGCGTCCCCGGAAATGAGAAAAGTGTTCCCTGCGGTGCGCGAGTGCACTGGGGAACACCGTGGTGCGCGATCCCGAGCCGTCCGTCTCCGGCCACGGACGGCCCGGTCACCGGGAGCGCGTCCCGGTCACCCTTCGGTCAGGCGGTGACCGCCTCGGCGGCACGGGATCGCCCGCGACGGCCCCAGGGGAGGAGGCTGTCGAGGGAGTAGCGTCCGCCCGCGAAGCCCAGGGCGAGCGAGGTCGCGCCCAGGACCAGCAGGAACTCGTAGCCGCCGACGAGGGGGTCGCCCAGGTGGGCGAAGTAGTAGGCGTTCGCCATCATGAACGCCAGGGCCAGCCCCGCCAGGGGCAGGGCGAGGCCGACGATGAGCGCCAGGCCGCCGCCGACCTCGATGACCGCCCCCAGCAGGGCGGAGAAGGCCGGGAAGGGGATGCCCAGGGAGGCGAAGCCCTGTGCGGTCCCCTCCAGGTCGGCGGCCTTGGGGAGGCCGTGGGCGACGAAGACGACGCCGACGGCGACCCGTGCGATGAGGGCGGCGGCGTCTCCGACGGCGGGCGGGAGGATGGATCTCCGATGCGGTGCTCGGGTCATGGGAACTCCGTGTTCTGTGAGCGGGTCACCCGGAGGTACCGCGTCGCACCGTTGAGACCGCGGTCTTTACCGGGTGGTCGGATGGTAACCCGCAGTCGGCCGGACACATAGAGTGCAACCTGCGAAAGAACGCGGACTTTCGGATACCCCCTGCTCAAAACCCCTGACAGAACGGGGTTCAGTTCCGGGTCCGGGTGCCCCCCGGGTCGGTGTACCGGGGTTCGGCCCCCTCGGGGTCCAGGACGCCGAGCATCGCCTCGGCGATGGCCCGCAGCTGCCCGACCTGTTCCGGTTCGAGCACGTCGAACAGGACCCGGCGCACCTCGGCCACGTGGCCCGGGGCGGCGGCCTCCAGAACCCGCTCGCCCTTTTCGGTGAGCTCCACGAACGTGGTGCGCCGGTCGCCGGGGCGGCGGAAGCGGCGGATGAGGCCGTCGTCCTCCAGCTTGGCGGCGGCGTGCGACAGGCGGCTGGGCGAGGAGCGCAGCAGCCTGGCCAGCTCGGTCATGGTCAGCGACCGCTCGGGGGCCTCCGACAGCATCGCCAGCGCCTGGTAGTAGGTGTGCGGGAGACCGGAGTCCCGCCGCAGCTGGCGGTCCAGGGAGGCGTCGAGGAGATGGACGGCGGCCAGGAAGGTCCGCCAGGTCCGCTGCTGCCCGTCGTCCAGCCACACGACTTCGGCCACCCTTGCACCCCCGGAATACTTGAACTCTCAACCTTGTTCTCGTCGTCGACCGGCCCGACCCCGGAAGGACGACATGGAGACGACAGCGGCGCGCATGCCGACCCTCTACCTCAGCCACGGAGCACCGCCGCTCGCCGACGACGCCGAATGGACCCGGCAGCTCGCCGACTGGTCCGGCCGCATCGCCCGCCCCACCGCGATCCTGGTGGTCTCCGCGCACTGGGAGGACGCCCCGCTCACCCTCGGCGCGACCGCCGACGGGGTCCCCCTCACCTATGACTTCTGGGGCTTCCCGCAACGCTACTACGACGTCACGTACACGGCTCCCGGAGCGCCCGCGCTGGCGGAGAAGGTGCGCGGCCTGGTCGGCGGCCCGGTCCGCCAGGACCCCGCCCGGGGCCTGGACCACGGCGCCTACGTCCCGCTGAAGGAGATGTACCCCGGGGCCGACATCCCGGTGCTCCAGGTCTCCATGCCGTCCCTGGACCCCGTCGAGCTGCTGGGGCTGGGCGAGCGCCTGGCCCCGCTGCGCGACGAGGGCGTGCTGATCGTCGGCAGCGGGTTCACCACCCACAACCTGCGCGAGATGTCCCGCAGCGCGCACGGCACCGCCCCGGCCTGGTCGGTGGAGTTCGACGACTGGGTGAGGCGCGCGGTGGCCGACCACGACGTCGACGCCCTGCTGGACTTCGAGCACAAGGCGCCGGCGGCCGCGATCGCCCACCCGCGCAGCGACCACTTCGCGCCGCTGTTCGTCGCGCTGGGCGCCGGGCTCGCGGACCACCGCGGGTCCGCGTCGACCGTGGACGGGTTCTGGCACGGGCTGGCCAAGCGCTCCTTCCAGTTCGACTAGGACCCGCCGGACCGCCGAAAACGCGTGGCGGAGTGTCCGCGGTGTCCGGGAGACTCGTCCCATGTCGGACACCCCTGAGAACGCGCGCTCCGTGGCGGACCTGGTCAGGGTCCAGGGCCGGATCAAGTACCTGCACTTCTGGGGCCACCACCCCCACCCCTCCGGCGAGGTCTCGGCGAGCTGCCTGTCGCAGTGGTGGCCCGCCGACTTCACCGTGGACGGGGTCCTCTACCGCACCGCCGAGCACTACATGATGGCGGGCAAGGCACGGCTCTTCGGCGACGACGAGGTCCTCGGGGAGATCCTCGCCTGCGAGCACCCGCGCGAGGCCAAGGTGCTGGGCCGCAAGGTCCGCGGGTTCGACCAGGAGGCCTGGGAGGCGGCCCGGTTCGGCATCGTGGTGGACGGCGGTGTCGCCAAGTTCGGGCAGAACGCCGACCTGCGGGACTTCCTGCTCGGCACCGGGCGGCGGGTGCTGGTGGAGGCCAGCCCCCGGGACCGGATCTGGGGCATCGGGATGTCCGCCTCGCACGAGAACGCCGAGAACCCGGCGCTCTGGCGCGGGCACAACCTGCTGGGCTTCGCCCTGATGGAGACCCGCGCCCGGCTGGCCGCCGCGGCCTGACCCGCCTGGCGGCGCCGGGCCGACCGGGTCGGATCCGGCACGGCCCGGGGCCCGGATACGGCCGGAACGACGCGTCCGATTCCCGCCGGACTCGCGGGCCCGCAGCGGCCAGGATCGTTCCCATGAACGAGAACACGCACCACACCGCCGAGGCCGCGCTCGTCACCGGCGGCGGCCGGGGGATCGGGGCCGCGGTCGCCGTCCGGCTGGCCGAGGCGGGCTTCGACGTCGCCCTCACCTACGAACGCGACGAACGGGCCGCCGCCGAGGTCGTCTCCCTGATCGAGAAGCACGGGCGGCGCGGGCTGGCCCTGCGGGCCGACGCCTCCGACGCCGACGCCGTCACCGGGGCGGTCGACCGGGCGGCCGCCGAGTTCGGGAGGCTGGACGTCCTGGTCAACAACGCCGCGGTCTTCCCCGTCGGTCCCCACGACGGTCACACCGTCGAGGAGATCGACCGGGTGCTGGCGGTCAACGTCCGGGCGCCCTTCCTGGCGTCCCGAGCGGCGGCCCGCCACATGGACGGCGACGGCCGGATCGTCACCGTGGGCAGCAACGTGGCGACCCGGGTGCCCTTCGGCGGCCTCACCCTGTACACCCTGAGCAAGTCGGCGCTGACCGGCATGACCCGCGGGCTGGCCCGCGACCTGGGCCCGCGCGGCATCACGGTCGCCCAGGTCGACCCGGGCCCCACCGACACCGACACCAATCCGGCGGACGGCCCGAACGCCGACGGCATCCGCTCCCTGGTGCCGCTGGGCCGGTTCGCCCGCCCCGCGGAGATCGCCGAGACGGTCGCCCATTTGGTCGGCCCGGGCGGCCGGTTCATCACCGGCGCGGTGCTCCCCGTCGACGGCGGCATCAACGCCTGACCCGGAGGCGGGCCTCCCTCCCCGTGGCGGCGCGGGAGGCCCGCGTCGGGCTCAACGGCCCATGACGGCGCCGCCGTTGACCTGGATCACCTGGCCGGTGACGTGCCCGGCCCCGGGCGAGGCCAGCCAGGCGATCGTCTCGGCCACGTCCTCGGGCAGCCCGGCCCGGCCCGTGACGGTCTGGGAGACCAGCCGGTCGTGCCGGGCCTGTGTCATCCCCCCGCCGAAGAACCCGGTCCGGGAGATGTAGCCGGGCACCACGATGTTCACCGTGCACCCGGTCGGCCCCAGCCGGGCGGCCAGGTCGAAGGTCCAGCCGTGCAGGGCGGCCTTGGTGGCGGAGTAGGAGCCCCCGCCGCCGCGCACCGCCGCGATGGAGCCGACGTTGACGACCCGGGCGCCGCCCTCGCGCAGGTACGGCAGGAGCGCCTCGGTCGACAGGACGGCGGTGAGGACGTTGGCCGCCCAGTCGTCCGACCAGCCCCGCGCGATCCCGGCCAGGGTGTCGTCGGGGGCCGGCCGCAGTCCCCCGGCGTTGTTGACGACGACGTCCACCCCGCCCAGGCGCTCGGCCAGGGCGGGCAGGTGCTCGCCGACGGCGGCCGGGTCGGCCAGGTCGAGGGCGGCGCGGTGCGCGGCGTCGTCGCCGTAGCGGGAGCGCAGCTCACCGACGGCCTCGTCCAAGGGGCCCTCACGACGGCCGGTCAGCCCGACGCGGTAGCCGCGGGCGGCCAGGGCGCGGGCGGTGGCCAGGCCGACACCGGTGCCCCCTCCGGAGACGACCGCGGTGCGGGCGGTGCCGGGTGTGCCGGGGGCGGGCATGTCGGAAGCGGGCATGTCGGGGTCGCTTTCTCCAGGGGGCGGTCCGCTCCGCACCCTGCCCCGGGCGCCGGTGCGGCGCAAGGGGATTTCCGGTCCCGGGCCGCCGTCAGGAGGACGATCCGATGAGGGCCACCCGTTCGAGGACGCCTTCCGCGACCTCCGGGGGGAGCGGGATGTTGCCGGTCCCCTCCGCGAGGTCCGCCCCCTCCTGGCCCAGGGAGTAGGTCCAGAAGTCGCGCATGACCTCCCCCGCCCCGTCGTCGTAGCCGCACTCGTAGGCGAACACGTGGTTGACCCGCATGATGGGGTAGCCGTCCCCCGTCACACGGCCGGTCAGGGAGAAGTCGCCGCCGGTCAGGTCGATCTGCTCGGCGGCGGCCCGGGCCGCCTCCCCCTCCGGGAAGAGGACCTGCTGCTCGGGCCCGTAGAGGGACGCGACGTACAGGCCCATCTCCTGGGCGCGGGCGACGTTCGCGAAACCGATGGCCCCCGGCGTCTGGGCCACCATCTCGGCCACGCCCTCGTCCCCGGACGCGACCCGCACGGACTCGCCCCAGCCGCCGGGGGTCCACTCCGCCTCCGTCTCCAGGTAGCGCTCGAACACCTGCGCCGTGGAGGCGCCGTCGTCGTGGCGGACGGCGGTGATGGGCCCCGAGTAGCCGTCCGGCCCGGTGAACTCGCTGTCGGCCAGGTCCCCGTAGTCTGTGACCCGACCGCTGAAGATGTCGGCCAGCGCCTGCGCCGACAACGTCACCTCCTCGCCATCCTCGATGTTGTGGATGATGGCGACGGAACCGGTCAGCACGGGGAACTGCACCACGGGACAGCCTCGGGCCTCCTCGGCGGCGGCCGCCTGGTCGGCGGTGAGAGGGGCTTCGGAGGAACCGAAGTCGGTGGCTCCGTCGACGAACTCCTGCGCTCCGGCCCCGGATCCGACCGGCTGGTAGGAGATTTCCGCCCCGGGCTGCCGCTCCCCGTACTGCGCGGCCCATGCCTCCAGGGTCGGCCCCAGGAAGGTGGAGCCGCTGCCCGTGACCACCCCGCTCAGCGTGGAGGGCTCCGCGCTCGGTGCCACCGCCGCGTCGAAGTCCCCGGTCCCGCCGTCGCCCTCCACTCCCCTCAGGCCGTCGAGCAGCAGGGCGGTCACGCCGACCCCGCCGACGAGGGTCACCGCCAGGGCCCCGGCGCCCAGGGCCAGCGGCCACACCCGCCTGCGGCGGGGAGGGGGCGCCGCCCCCGCGGGCCGCAGGCCCCCCGGCGGTACGGGCCCGTGGGGCGGCGGCCCGCCCGGGACCGTTGACGGGCCGTTCCCCGGCGGCGGGGTCGGGGCTCCCGGCGAAGCCCCCGTGGGCCGTCCGCCGGGCGCGGTGTCCCCCTGGTCCCAGTGGGCGCGGATGAGCCCGGTGACGATCGTCGTGTCGTCCTGCTCCCGGGGGGCTCCCGCCACGGCGTGCACCAGCTCCGAGGCCCGGGGCCGCAGCGCCGGGTCCTTGGCCAGGGCCCGGCGCACCGGCTCCGCCAGCTCCGCCGGCAGTCCGGCCAGGTCGGGCTCCTCGTGGAGGATGCGGTACATCAGGGTCTCCGCGCCGCCCTCCCCGAACGGGGAGCGCCCGGTGGCGGTGTAGGCGGCGACCGCGCCCCAGGCGAACACGTCGGCCTCGGGGCCGCTGTCGCCGCGGTAGCGCTCGGGGCTCATCCACGCGGGCGAGCCGATGAGGCCGCCGGTCCGGGTGTGCGAGGTGAGGTCCGCGGCGCGGGCGATCCCGAAGTCCAGCACCTTGGGGCCGTCCGGCGCCAGGATGACGTTGGCGGGCTTGAGGTCGCGGTGGACGACCCCGGCCGCGTGGATGGCGGCGACCGCCTCGGCGATGCCCGCGGCCACCACCCGGGCCTGCCCGGCGGGCAGGGGGCCGCCGACGCGCACCCGCCGGGCCAGCGTGGGCCCGGGCAGGTAGGCGGTCGCGTACCAGGGGTGCTCGGCGTGGGAGTCGTGGGCCAGGACCGGTGCGACGCACAGCGCCCGCACCCGCAGCATCAGCTCGACCTCGGCGGCGAAGCGGGCCCGGAACTCGGGCTCCCCGGAGAACTCGTCGCGGACGACCTTGATCGCCGCCCACCGGCCGTCGGGGCCGGTCGCCCCGTAGACCACCCCCATGCCTCCGGCGCCGAGTCTGCCGTGCACGGTGAACGGCGGGATCGTGCGGGGGTCGGACGCCCGCAGGGGCGTGAGGTCGGGTGCCGGCTGGTGCATGGGTGTCCTCGGTTCGGCGTGGCCCGCTCGGGTCGGGTCGGGTCCGTCCCGTTGGACGCCCGGAACCCCCGAGTCGTTCAACCCGATTGGAGACAATGCGCCCTTAAGTCCGATATCGAGAAAGGGATCACCCGAAGATCATGGGGATTTCACCGCCTCCTTGTCCGATTTCCGGCCACGGGCCGGATCATGGAGGAGTAGAGTCCGAAAAGCGGACAGTACGGTGCCCCCGGCACCCTGGTCCCGTTCCCCGGAGCGCTTCGGGTCCCGGCACGCACATGCCGACGCCCGCCCGTCGTGGCGCCCGCCGACTCCGGGAGACCGATCACCGATACGGCGGATGTCGCGCCGTTTCCGGGAAGCACCGTTCTTCCTTTTCGACGAGGACGAACCACAATCGGGGAATTCCGATGGCCTATTACCGTATTCAGCTGAGCGACGGCTCCTCCCACACGGTGCAGGCGGTGCGCCTGCGCACGGACGCCCGCAGCCTCTACCTGGAGGAGCGCACCGCGGGGAACTGGCGCGAGGTGTTCGCCAACCCGCTGACCGACGTGGCGCGGGTGCAGCGCCGCTTCACCGAGAACGACGGGACCTGGACCTGGCTCAACGAGCGGCTGCCCGCTCCGATCGGCGGCGTCCGGGCCTGGTGACCCGGCGGGGCCCGGCCGCCCGGGCCCCGCGGGACACCCCTACCAGGGCAGGACCCCGTGGGCGTCCGGATCGGACGCGCCGGCCAGGTGCCCCCACAGCACACCGTTGGGGCCGTCCTCGGGCAGGGTCGCCAGGTGCAGGACCACCCGTGCCCCCTGCTCGGCGGTGCGGGTCCCCGCGTACCCGTTGAGGTCGGTGGCGCAGTACCCGGGGTTGGCGGCGTTGACCTTCGCCCCGGCACCGGCCAGCTCCTTGGCGTACAGGGCGGTCGCCATGTTCAGGGCCGCCTTGGAGGCCGGGTAGGGGAGGCCGCCGCTGATCCCGAAGAACGGGCTCTCCGGATCGGTCAGCGTGCCGATCGAGCCGATCTCGCTGGACACGTTGACCACGCGGGGCGCGGGCGAGCGGCGCAGCAGGCCCAGGAAGGCGTCGGTCACCGCCACCGGGCCCAGCAGGTTCACCTCCAGCACCTCGCGGAAGGCGGCGAGGTCGGTCGCCCCGGCCGCGCCCCAGCCCAGGGCCACGCCCGCGTTGTTGACGAGCACGTCGAGCCGCCCGTGCTCGTGCGCCACCCGCTCCGCGGCCGCCGCGACGCCGGCCGCGTCGGTGACGTCGATCTCCAGCGGGTGCGCGGTCACCCCCTCCTTCTCCAGCGCGCGCACCGCCTCGGCACCGCGCCCGGCGTCCCTGGATCCCACCAGCACGGTCATGCCCTCCAGCCCCAGTAGTCGCGCGGTCTGGAATCCGATACCCCTGTTCGCCCCGGTGACCAGGGCGATCCTCGTGTTCGTCTCGCTCATGCCGCCATCGTGCGCCCGGCCGCGGCCCGGGCATAAGGGCACCGCGCAGCGTGGTACCGGCGGTACCACTGTCATCCGGTCCGGGATCGGGCAGGCTGGACGCGAGGGGGAGGAGACATCATGGACCGCACCGGACTGGCGGCCTTCCTGCGCGCCCGCCGCGCCGGGCTGACCCCCGCCGACGCGGGGCTGCCCGACACCGGGCGGCGCCGGGTGTCGGGGCTGCGCCGGCAGGAGGTCGCCCAGCTGGCCGGCATCTCGGTGGAGTACTACGTGCGGTTGGAGCAGGCCCGGGGCCCGCACCCGTCCCGGCAGGTGCTGTCGGCCCTGTCCCGCGCCCTGATGCTGGACACCGACGAGCGCGCCTACCTGTTCCGCCTGGCCGACGCGGAGGCCCCCGCCGCCCGGACCCCGAACCGCGAGGTGTCCACCGCCGTGCGGTACCTCATCGACGGGCTGCCGACCACGCCCGCCTACGTGCTGGACGCGGGGTACGAGGTGCTGGCCTGGAACGCGATGGCCGTCCACTTCATCGGCGACATGGGGGCGCTGCCGCGGGAGCGGCGCAACATCATCGAGTGGATGTTCGCCCGGCCCGAGCCGGACCCGCACTGGGAGGACGAGAACACCGACTGCTTCGCCCGCTACTCGGTGGCGGACCTGCGCACCGCCTACGCCCGGTACCCGGGGGACCCCGGCATCACCCGGCTGGTCACCTCGCTGCTGGGGGCCTCGCCCCGGTTCCGGGAGATGTGGGAGTCACAGGTGGTGCGCCAGCGGCGCGGGTTCACCAAGCGGATGGACCATCCGGCGGTGGGGCCGCTGGAGTTCGAGTGCCAGGTGCTCCACGTGCCGGACGGGGACCAGCGAGTGATGCTGTACTGCCCCGAGCCGGGATCGGACACCGAGCGGGCGCTGCTGCGGCTGGCCGGGCAGGCCCCGCCGAGCCCCGACGGGACGCCCGTCCTCCGGCCGGGCCGGGCCCCGTGCGGCCCGGGGGACGTGGTGGAGGTCCCGGCGCCGGAGGTGGTACGCCGTTCGGCCGGGACCGTGTGACCTCGGGCGCTGTCGTGATCACGGAGAGCATGTGTAATCTGCCTTCGGGTCACGAGTGAGGGGAACGCCATGGACGGTCGCACCGGGAACGGTCGTCTGCGGCCGTCGGCCGTGCTCGGCGACCTCGCGCGCGCCGCGGTGCCGCCGCTGCTGCCCGCCGGACTGTCCGCCGCCGCGGCCTGCGCCGCCCTGTCGGCGGAGGCGGCGACGGGGACCCCGGTGTCGCCGGTCCTGCCCGTCCTCGCGCTGGTCGCCCTGGTGGCGGGCGCCCCGGTCTCGGTCGCCGCCGTGCTGCTGGTGGGCGCGGCCGCCGTGCTGGGCCGCCGCGCGGACCCGGCCGGGGTCCGTCGCCGCGCGGTGCGCGCCGCCCCGGCCGTCCTGCTGTGGGCGGTGCTCCTCGCGGCACCGGCCGCGGCCCTCCTGTTCCTGGACCTGGCGCCGTGGCACCTGGTCGCGGCGGCCGCCGTGCTGCTCCCGCTGCTGCCCGCCCTGCTGCTGGCGGTCCCGGTCTCCGTGGTGACCGGCCGGCCGCTGCACCGGGTACTGCCCGCCACCCTGACCCCGCGCGGACTGCGCGCGCTGCTCGGCGGGCTGCGCTCCGCGATCCCGGACCCCGGGCGCACGGCTGACCGGCCGTCGATCGCCGCACCCGTCCCGGTGGCGCTGCTGCTGGGAACGGTCGTGGTGTCCGGTGCCGCGTGGGGCGCCGCGGGCCCGGGCGCGCAGGCCCCGGACGGCCCGGAGACCGTGCACATCGAGGCGTCCGACGGGGTCGAGCGCCGTTTCTCGGTGGACCTGGCGGTCCCCGACGAAGGCTCCCGGGCGGACGCCCGGATCGGCGACCACCAGGTGGACGCCTTCTGGCGGAGCGGTCCGGCCGAGGGAGCGCGCACCCTGTACCTGCGGGTGTGCCCGGTGACGGAGTCCTGCGAGGACGGCGCCCCGCGGGCACTGGACGTGACCGCCACCGGGCCCGAGTCGATGCGGCTGGTCCTGCTCACCTGCGCGGAGACCGGCTGCCCGGACACCGGCTCGGGCGGCGCGCCCGAGGGCGGGCCCGGCGACGCGGACCCCGATCCCCTTCCCCCCGCCGACGCCGTCACCGGCCGGAGCACCCCCGCCCCGGCCACCGGCGCGGCCGACCCCTCCTGCACTCCCCCGGGCTGCACACCCCGCGCCTGACCCCGTTCCCCCGGCGGGAACGCCCCGGAAGCGAAGCCGACCCTTCCCGCACTCCTCCGAGCCGCACACCCCACGCCTGCCCCAGCCGCCCCACCCGCTCCCACGGCAGAAACGCCCCGGGGGCGAACCGGGAGCGGCGGTCGGCACCGCCCCGTGTCCCATGTCGGGGCGCGCCGGGAACGACGCGCAACCGCGAACGGCACCGCACGGACGGCGCCCCGCCTCCCACCGGCGAGAACGAGCCGGTGCGAGCACCCCCGGGCCTCCCCGCGGGACAACCGGGGAACGACCGTCGGCGTCATCACCCTGTTCGCCCTCCCCATCCCCCGGAGCACCCCGTGTCCCTGCCGTCTCCCCCACCTCTCCAGCCTCTCCCGTCTCCCGCGCCCCCGGAGGACCGCTCCCCCGCGCCGCCGCGCACGTTCGCCCTGGTCCGCGAGGGCCTCCAGAGGGGCGGCGGGTCCCTGGTGGCGGCCGCGGCCCTGTTCTTCCTGCCCTGGTGGCTCCTGCTGAGCGCCGTGCTCATCGGCGAGGAGCTCCACCCCCCGGACCCCGGAGCGGTGGGTCCGCTGGACGGCCTCAACCTGGTCGCGGCGCTGTGCCAGACGGCCGGGTTCCCGGTGTTCCTGGCACTGTCCGCCCTGCTCGGCTTCGGCCACCGGGTGGACCGTCCGGTCGGGTTCGGCGGAGCCCTGCTCGGTGTGCTCCGCCGCCTCCCCGCCCTGTTCATGTGGGTGCTGCTGTGCGGCGCCGTACCGGCCGTGCTGCTCCTCGCGGCCGCCGCGCCCGCCCTGCTGACCGGCTTCTCGCTGCCGGGGAGCGCGGTCTCCGCGGTCCTGGTCCTGCTCTGCCTGCCCGTCCTGGCGGCCGTGTACCTGTCGCTGCCGACCGCCGTGCTGCACGGTCTCCCCCTGGGCGTGGGGATCCGGGACGCCTGGAGGATGGCGAAGGGGCGGCGGATCCGCTCCCTCCTGGTGCTGCTGCTCTCCCTGGCGGCGCTTCCGCTGAACGCCCTGCCGACCACGCTCGCGCCGGTCCTCGCCGACGACGCGGTCCTCGGGCTCCTGGTGGACACGGCCGCCGAGATCCCGCTGGTCCTGCTCCTGCAGCCAGCGGCGGCCCTGGTGGCGGCCTCGCTCGCGGTTCCCCGCACGGCGCGGGGATGACGCGGGCCCGGGGCCGCGCGCGGCGGACGGGCGACAACGCGGGGCCGAGCCTTACGCCCCTACGGACGGCGCCCCGTGCCCGGTGTGCGGGAGGGCCGCCCGCCCGGTATTCGGCGGGCGGAAGGGGCCCGGGGGTTGTCGCTAACGTTGACGGCACGCCCCGCCCCCCGGCCGCGGCCGCCCGGCACGGGTACGAGAAGTGGAGAACAGCCATGAGCGAGACACCCCCCGAACCCGACGAGAGCAGACCCGACGGCGGGCCACCGCCGCCGCGGCGGCGGGTCAACCGGCGCGAGCAGATCCTGCGCGCGGCCGCCGACGTGTTCGCCACCCAGGGGTTCCACAACACCTCGCTGGCCGACATCGCGACGATGCTGGACATCACCCCGGCCGGGGTCCTGCACCATTTCGGTTCCAAGACGGGCCTGCTCACGGCGGTGCTGGAGCTGCGCGACGACACCGAACCGGCACCCGGGGGCAGCCCGATGCTGGACCACCTGGTGACCACCGCCAAGCGCAACTCCGAGCGTCCCGGCACCACCCAGCTGTACGCGGTGCTGTCGGCCGAGAGCGCCACCGAGGACCATCCGGCCCAGGGCTGGTTCCGGGAGCGCTACACGGTGCTGCGCCGGGACATCGAGGGCGCGATCCTGGACCGGCTGGGCCCCGAGCAGCGCGGCCCCGCGGGCGCCCCGGGCCCCGGGGGGCACTCGCCGGCCGGGGCCGCGGCGGCCGCCGTCATCGCCGTCATGGACGGCCTCCAGGTGCAGTGGCTGCTGGACCCCGAGGCGGTCGACATGGCCCTGGTGACGGAGACGGTCATCGACGCCCTCGTGGCCCGGCTGGCCCGGGGCGAGTGATCCGGCCCGGGGTGGGAGTGACCCCGGGGCGGTGACGGAGAACGGCCCGTTCCGGATGTCCGGAACGGGCCGTTCCCGCACAACGACGGGGGCGCCGGGGGCCCGGCGGGCCCCCGCGCCCCCCGGCGGGGGGGCCCGGGGGCTCCCCGGGGGCAAAGGGGGGGC